>JAJDYJ010000029.1 GCA_022822865.1 Pseudomonadales bacterium
GGCGTCCTGCCTCGCACGCCCGCCGCACCTCCCGCCACCCAGCGGCGCCTCACATTGTGCAGAAGATTAGAGTTTTCGATTCTGATGGGAATTTTGGTCAGGGCTTTTCTTGCAGTAGCTCGATGATTTGTTCGGAGGTGAAGGGCCAGTTCAGTTCGTGTCCGCTGCGGGGATTGCGTAGCACGGGAATCGTCAGCCCGTATAGTGCGACCAGTTCTTCGGACTCGGCGATATCTATGGGCTTCAGCTGGAATTTTCTGGAGTGGGCCAGGTCGTCGAGCATGGCTGCGGCGTGTTCGCACAGGTGGCAGCCTTCGGTTGTGTAGAAGAGCAATTCAGGCATTTGCGAGCGCGTCCGCGAGTTCTCCGATCAGTTGTGGGCCGCGGAAAATGAAGCCGCTGTAGATTTGCAGCAGGTCGGCGCCCGCGGCCAGCATGTCGCGGCCGTCCTGTTCGCTCATGATTCCGCCGACGCCGATGATCGGAATGGCGCTGCCGACTTCCGCCTTGATCGCGTGCACTGTCTGGCGTGCGAGTACGGTCAGGGGCGCTCCGCTGAGCCCGCCGTCTTCTTGCGTGATATGCCGCGGCAGCGGGTCCGGGCGGCTCAGTGTCGTGTTCGTGGCTATGACGCCGTCGGCTTGCCAGGCCAGCAGCGTGGCGCAGACTGAGCGAATCTCGCTTTCGCTCAGGTCGGGAGCGAGTTTCAGGGCGATGGGCAGGTGTTTGCCGGACTCCGCCTCGTGTTCGGCCTGGGCCTGTTTCAGTGCTTCCAGCAGGCGTTCGAGATGGTCGCCGAATTGCAGTTCGCGCAGGCCGGGGGTATTGGGCGAGGAGATGTTTACTGTGACGTAGTCTGCCGCCTCGCGGCATTGGCGCAGGCATTCGAGGTAGTCTTCGCCGGCGCGTTCGACCGGCGTGTCGCGATTTCTGCCGATGTTTACGCCGACGATGATCTTGCTCTTGCGTTTTTTCAGCCGGGCGACCGCATGGGCGATTCCCTTGTTGTTGAAGCCCATGCGGTTGACGATGCAGTGCGCGTTTCGATCTCGGAACAGCCGCGGCTTCGGATTGCCCGGCTGGGGCCGCGGCGTCAAGGTGCCGATTTCGAGAAAGGCGAATCCCAGCGCCGCCAGTGCGTCGATATGGTCGCCGTTCTTGTCCAGGCCCGCGGCGAGTCCGATGCGATGCGGAAATTCCAGTCCCATCAGGCGCAATGGGTGCGCCGGCTGCTGGATGCGCGGCGCCAGCAGAGCTGACAACCTGAGCCGATGCAGCCCGTCGAGCGTCTCCAGGGCAATGCGGTGAGACGATTCCGCGGGAAGCCGGAACAGCGGCCTGGCGATCAACTCATACAAAATGCGACTCTCCGGGCGCCGCCTGTTTCAGAAGCGATAGCGAACGCTCGCGTTGAAATGCCGCGGCAATTCCGGCAACGCTATCACGCCGCCGAAAAGATTGGGGAAATTCGCGCGAAAATACCGTTCGTCGGTAAGGTTCTTGATGTTGAAGCTGAACTGCCATTCGCTGGTTTCATAACCGAATCCCAGGTTTACGAGGGTATACGCCGGCAGCCGGACGCGGCGCGAATAGCCGGAGACGGTTTCTTCGACGTCGGCGAGGCTGCCATTGGCCGTCCAGCCGTTGCCGAAGTCCCAGGTGGCGGTGAGCGAATAGATGTCTTCCGGCATTCCGGCCCGGCGGGCGTCGCTGCTGATGACACTGCCTCCCAGGGTACCGCCGTACAAGCGCCAGGGTTCGATATCAGGCACATCCTCCGCACCGATGAAACTGAAGCGCGAACCGGCTTCCAGCGTGTTCAAATTGACGACTTCGATCCGGGAATAACCGAAGGTGAGCAACAGGCTTTCGTTAACCGACCAGCGCGTTTCGAATTCGGTTCCGCGCGTGCGGGAGGCCTGATTGGTAACTGTGGACTGGGCGGAAAAATCAGTGCGCTCCTGGCGATAGGCGGCCGCGGCAAAATAAAGCCTGTTGTCCAGCAAGCGCCCCTTGACCCCCGCTTCGAGCAGTTCGGATTGATCGAAGGCGGTGCCGTCCCGCACGTTGGCGGTGGTCACCTCGGCGCCCTGGCCGGCGATCAGCGTCGATTGCCGGGACAAGGTGACATAGGGCAGCAGGCCGCTGTCGAATTGCCGGCTCAGACTCAGGGTCCACGAAATTCCGCCGACATCGTCTTCCGCAGCCGGCACGACGCAATCCCCGGGAGGCAGGCAGAAGTTGTTGGAACTGGGCAACAGCAACTTGTCGAGCGGCTGGCTGCTTTCGATGGCGATGCTGTCGTGACGGAGGCCGATGAGCGCCGCGAAGCCGTTGTCGAAACTCAGATCGAGCAAGGCGGCAAGCCCGAAATCCGTGTATTCGCCGATGTAGTACTCGGTATAGTCATCGTCTATACGGGTGGAGAGCAGGCGCGTGGCCAGTGCGTCCACGGGGCGGGTCAGGTCGCGCCTGTCGAAATACTCGTTGGTGTAGTCGTCGGCATGTTCGAAACTCGTATGCCGCAGGGATGGCGATAACTGCACGCTTGCGGTCATGTCTTCCAGGCGGAACTGCCGTGAAAACACAATCTTGTTTTCCACCACCCAGGAATCGTGAAACTGGGAAAACCCGTAGGCGTTCTCGTTAAGGTTGTCATAGCGTTCGAAGAACAACTGGTTTTTCCATTCCCAGCCGGGACCGTCGCCGCCCATCAGGTCGAAATACAAGGTCGTTACGGTGTTTTCCAGGAGGTCGTCTTCGACGGTCAGCGTGGAATTGCCGTCGATGGTCGCGCTGCCGGGATTCTGCAGCGCCAGCAGATCCGGAAAGCAGCCGAAAACGGGAGTCGCTCCGATCCCGCAGACGCCTTCGCCTTCGAGCCGCCCCGCCTGTCCGGGAACCAGACCCGCCGCGAACGGATTCAGATCGGTGAAGCCGTCTCCGTCGATGTCGAATTCCTGGTGGGAGATGCGTCCGTCGCCATTGCGGTCGAGCGGCAGCGGAGAACCGGTGACATAGCGGCCATGATCGATCAGATCCTGTGTCAGCCGGTTCCAGCCGGCCACCTGGTTGCCGTCGTATTGATGCCACATGCCGCCGAACTGGGCGCGTACCGAGTTCGACACGTCGAGGTCCGCCGATAGTTGCAGCAGATTCTGCCGCTGCCCGCCGTAGTCGTAGTAGCTGCCGGAGTCTTCGCTCAATGCGTACAGGTAGTAGCCGAGTTCCCGGGAGCCGATCCGGCCCGGCCCGCCCGCCTCGGCGGTCAGGGCCGCCTTGTCCCAACTGCCGGTGCTGAAGGAAACCGCGCCTCCGGTTTCGGCGAGAATGGCGCCCGTTTCCTCGATGCGGGCCGATTTCGGATTGAAATTGAGGTAACCGCCGATTTTCGCAGGTCCGAAGATCGGCGAGGCCGGGCCCCGGATGACGTCGATGCGGTCGGACGCTCCGATCGGGGTCGGGTAGTTTCCCGGATTGTCGAGTCTGCGCATGCCGCGGAAATAGGTCTCACCGGGGGTGCCGCGAATGTCGAGCCCCCCCGCCACGCCGAAAAAGGACTGGGTGAAACTGCCCGGCGCGAGCACGATCAGTTCATCGATATCCTGCATGTCGAATCGTTCGAGTAGGGCCGATGAGATCGTGGAAGCGGAACGCGGCGTTTCGAGCAGCGACTTGTCGAAGCCGAACACCGACTCCACGTAGCCCCCCGGAAGACTGTCGAGGTCGCCGGTAACGACGATTTCCTGCACCGCTGTCTGGGCCGGCGCGCGGCCTGCGGCCAGCAATAGCGCAAGGAACAAAAATCGAAACCGGTCATGCATGTTCATTTATCCTTCCTTGCGCGGGCGTCGTCCATCGGAAATCCCTGTCAGAAACTCAGACGAACGCTGGCGGTGAAATGCCGCGGCAACTCCGGCAAGACGATGGCGCTGCCGTACAGGTTCGGAAAATTGGCGCGGAAATAGCGTTCATCGGTCACGTTCTTGATGTTGAGGTTGAATTGCCAGGAACGGGTTTCATAACCGACGCCCACATTCACCAGTGTATATCCCGGCAGTAGCACGCTGCGTGAAAAACCTGAAGGCGTTTCTTCCACGTCGACGATACTGCCGTTCAGCGTCCAGCCATTGTCGAAATCCCAGGTGCCGAGCAGGGAATGAATCTGTTCCGGCATCCCGGCGCGGCGGAAGTCGTCACTGACGATGCTCGCGCCGAGGGCGCCGCCGTACAACTCCCAGGGCTCGATCCCGGGCAGATCCCCGGCGCCGACATAACTGAATCGCGAGCCGACCTGCTGCGTGTTCAGGTTGATTACCTCCATGCTTGCATGGCCGAAAGTGAGGAGGAGATTGTCGTTCACTACCCAGCGGGCTTCAAGTTCGACTCCATCGGTGCGAGTCGCCTGATTGGTGACGATTGACTGGGCCGAATAGTCGGTGCGTTCCTGGCGATACGCCGCGGCGGCAAAATAAAGCCTGTTCTCGAGTATGCGGCCCTTGACACCGGCTTCAAGCAGTTCGGATTGATCCACCGCCGCGCCGTCGCGGACATTGGCGGCAGTCACTTCCGCACCTTGACCGGCAATCACCGTCGTCTGCCGCGACAAGGTGACGTACGGCAGCATGCCATTCGCCAATTCCCGGCTCAGGCTCAAGGTCCAGGACAGCCCATCGACCTCGTCTTCGGCGGCGAGCGCAACGCATTCTCCGGGCGGCGGGCAGAAATGGGCGGAACTCGGCAACAGCAATTTCTCCAACGGTTGTCCGCTTGTCAGCCAGAGGCGGTCGCCCCGGATACCGAGCAATGCGGAAAATCCGTTATCGAAGGTGAAGTCGGCCAGCGCGGCCAGGCCGATGTCCGTGTAGTGGCCGATATGATACTCGGTATAGTCGTCGTGAATCCGGGTAGCGAGCAGCCTCGGTTCGATCGTACCCGTGGATCGGGTTATGTCGTAACGGTCGAAATACTCGTTCGTGTAATCACCGGCGTGCTCGAAATCAGTATGTCTCACTGACGGCGATATCTGCAACGCGGCGGAGAACCCGTCAAGCCGCCAATCGCGCGAGAATACGAACTTGTTTTCAATCACGCTTGAGTCGTGAAACTGGGAGAAGCCGTAACTGTTCTCGTTCAGACTGTCGTAGTGCTCGAAGAACAACTGGTTTTTCCATTCCCAGGCTCCGTCGCCGCCGCCGAGCAGATCGAAATACAAGGTCGTCACCTGTGTATCCAGGGTATCCTCGGGCTCGGTGATATTCATATTCCCTTCGATGATGGCCGTGCCGGGGTTCTGCAGCGCCATCAGAGCCGGGAAACAACCGAACACCGGAACGTCTCCGATGCGGCAGACACCGGTTCCCGCCAGTCGCCCTGCCTGCCCCGGCGACAGTCCATCGGCGAAGGGATTCAAATCGGTGAATCCGTCTCCGTCAACATCGAATTCCTGATGGGAAACGTAGCCGTCGCCGTCCCGGTCCAGAGACGAGGGAGATCCCGTCACATAGCGTCCATGGTCGATCAGGTCCTGGGTTAGCCGGTTCCAGCCTGATATTTCGTTACTTCGATAGTTGTGCCGCATGCCGCCGAACTGTGCTCGCAGTTCGCTGGAAACATCGAGGTCGATGGATACTTGCAGCAAATCCTGGTTCTTGTCGGTGGCGTCGTAATACGAGCCCGAGTCTTCCGCCAGCGCATACAGGTAATAACCGACATCCCGTGCTCCGGCAAGCGCCGGACCGCCGACTTCGGCCGACAACACCGAAGCATCCCAACTGCCCGTGGTGTAACGGGCGGCGCCCGCGGTATCTGCGACCAGGGCGCCGGTTTCCTCGATTCGAGCCGATTTGGGGTTGATATTGACGTAGCCGCCGATCTTGGACGGCCCATAGATCGGCGAGGCCGGCCCGCGAATGATGTCGATGCGGTCGGACGCGGCGATCGGGGTGGGGTAATTGGCTGGATTGTCCAGTCTGCGCATGCCCCGGAAGTAACTTTCGCCAGGCGTTCCCCGAATGTCCAGGCCGCCCGCGGCGCCGAAGAAGGACTGGGTGAATGTGCCGGGCGAAAGAGCGATCAGTTCGTCGATATCCTGCAAGTCGAAGCGCTCCAGCAACGCGGCTGATATGGTTGAAGCGGAACGCGGCGTCTCAAGCAGCGACTTGTTGAAACCGAACACCGATTCCACATAGCCCTCCGGAAGACTGTCGAGATCGCCCGTGACGACGATTTCCTCCACGACATTCTGTCCCGACGCGAGACCGGCGGCCAGCAACAAGCAGAAACCTGCGGAAAATCGGGTTTGCATTGTTGTTACTTCCCTGATCGAGCGCCGGGAAGCTTGCTATTTTTTTGGGTATCGGTCAACTTGACGACAGGCGGTTTTGCGAACCGGCGAGCACTTGCGATGCGACAATCCGACAAAACGGCGGCGCTGAGCCGCCGCGAACTGTTGGCCGGAGCGGGCGCGGCGCTTGGCGCCGGGATGCTGCCGGGCGCCCTGCTTTACGCCCAGGGCGAATCTGAAAACGCCCCCGCCGTAGTCTTCACTGACACCACCATCGTCACCAATGACGCCGAGCGGCGCAGCCTGCGAAACATGGCGCTGGCCGTGCGAGACGGCGTCATCGCCGCGATCGGCGAAACCGATGAAGTATTGTCCGCGTTTCCCGGCGCCGAGGTCTACGACGGCAGCCGCAAGGCCCTGCTCCCTGGCCTGATCAACTGTCACGCCCATTTGTCGGCGACGATCGCCAAGGGCTTCAACGAAGATTTCGGCTTTCCCAACAGCCTGGAATTGCCGCAAAGCCCGGCGAGCCTGCTGTCGGAGGACGAGGCCACATTGATGTCGGTGCTGGCGGCGCTCGAAGGGCTGCGTTCGGGCACCACGACTATGGTGCAGAACGTCAGCGGCATCGCCCGCGACGCCGTGGCGCTGGCGCAGACCGGCCAGCGCTGGGTTTTCGCCGAATCCGTGCGCGACATCACGACCGTGGACGGTCCGATGTCCCCGCCGCGGCTGGCAAACAGCGTTCCGCCGCAATTCTCCGACCGCTTGCGCGAAGAAGGCATGCAACGCATTGCCGATCTGCATGGCGCGTGGCATGGCCGCGAAAACGGCCTGGTCAGCGTCTTCCCCGCCGCCGCCCTGACCGAACTTTCCTCGCCGCAATTGCTGCGCGACGTGCGGGAATTCGCCGAATCCCACGATCTCGGCTATACGATCCACATGACCCAGTCCCAGGCCGAAGTCGATTTCATGTTGCGCTACCACGGCGTACGACCCGCTATATTTCTGGCCGATAACGATTTCCTCGGCCCGCGGCTGTTCGCCGCCCATGCACGCTATTGCGACTCTACTGAGATCGAGGCCCTCGGCCGCAGTGGAACCATCATTACGCATCAGGCGGCAATGGCGGCGAATCGCGGCGTGAATCCGCCGATTTCCGCCTTGCGCGCAGCCGGCTGCCCCATCGCCCTGGGCACCGACAACAACAACACCGACATGTTGCATGTCATGAAAACGGCGATTTCGATGGAACGCATTCAGCGCAACGACGAAATTCCGGGCACCCTGCCCCAGCCCGAGGACATGCTGGCGGATGCCGCCGGCGGCGGCGCGCTCGCCGTGCGGCAGGGCGCGACGCTTGGCTCGCTCGAAGTGGGCCGCAAGGCCGATCTGCTCGTGCTCGATACCATGCAACCGCATCTGATTCCGTCCGGCCGCATCCTTTCCGCCTGGATTCACAACGGCCAGCCCTCGGACATCGAATCGGTGATGGTCGACGGCAAATTCGTCATGCGCGACCGCCGGGTGCTTACCCTGGACGAGGCCGACATCATGGAGGAAGCCTGGCGAATCGGCCGGCGCGTCTGGGACCGGATACTCGAAAACGGACCGCTGCCGCTGCCCCGGCTGTAAGCCCGGGCATTGCTAGACTTCCCTTGCAAAACCATTACAATCCGGGACTTTGCGCCCGCGACTGAGACCCCATGACATGAGTCAGCACCCGACGATAACGGAATTGAAGAACTGGTTAATGATGCAGATCATCGGTCAGGAGCGGCTGATCGACCGGTTGCTGATTGCCTTGCTGGCGGATGGTCATCTATTGGTGGAAGGCGCGCCCGGATTGGCCAAGACCAAGGCGATCAAGGATCTCTCCCGCGGCATCGAAGGCGACTTCCACCGCATCCAGTTCACGCCGGACCTGCTGCCCAGCGATATTACCGGAACCGAGGTATTCCGGCCGGAAGACGGTTCGTTCCGCTTCCAGCAAGGGCCGATCTTCCACAATCTGGTGCTGGCGGACGAGATCAACCGGGCGCCGGCCAAGGTGCAATCGGCGTTGCTCGAAGCGATGGGCGAACACCAGGTCAGCGTCGGCCGCGAATCCTTCACCTTGCCGCCGCTGTTTCTGGTCATGGCGACCCAGAATCCGATCGAGCAGGAAGGGACTTACCCCCTGCCGGAAGCACAACTGGACCGCTTTCTCATGCATGTCACCATTACCTATCCCTCGATCGAAGCCGAGCGCGACATTCTCCACCTGGTGCGGGACGAGGCCGCGAACAAGCTTCCGGACCCGCCGAGCCAGGTTCCCCAGGAAAAGGTTTTCGCCGCCCGCCAGGAAGTGCTGGAGATGCACATGGCGCCGGAGGTCGAGGAATACATCATCCAGCTCATCATGGCGACGCGCAATCCGCTGGTCTACGGCAAGGACCTGGAAGGCTGGCTCGAATACGGCGCCAGCCCCCGGGGCACGATCTCGCTCGACCGTTGCGCGCGCGCCCATGCCTGGATTCACGGCAAGGATTTCGTCAGCCCCGACGACGTGCAGGAGATCATGTTCGACGTGCTCCGCCATCGCATCCTGTTGAGCTTCGAAGCCGAAGCCAGCGGCGTCACACCGGACAAGGTGCTGGAAACGATTCGCGAACGCGTACCGTCCGCCTGACGGGGGCGCCCCCACATGAGTTCCAGGTATCGCATCGACCCTGAGCACGCCCGCTATCAGGCGACTGGGGCCACCGTCAGCCTGCAGCAATTGCTGATGCAGCGCTACGCCGCCAAGACCCTGGAATATCTGGCTCACACCCGCTCCATAGCCGGCATCAGCGGGCTGCATCTTTCCCGGATGCGCGGCCGCGGCATCGATTTCGAGGAATTCCGGCCTTACCAGCCGGGCGACGATATCCGCCTGATCGACTGGCGCGTCACCGCCCGCACGAGCCGGCCTTTCACCAAGGTATTCCGCGAGGAACGCGAGCGTCCGGTCATCATCGCCGTGGACCAGACCCACAACATGTATTTCGGCAGCCGGGTCGCGTTCAAGTCGGTGATCGCGGCCCAGACCGCAGCGGTTTTCTGCTGGCTGGCGATCGACAACGGCGACCGCGTCGGCGGCCTCGTTTTTTCGGACCGGGAGGAGCGGCTCGTGCGCCCCAAGCGCAGCCGGCGCTCCGCCCTGCATCTGCTCAATCAGGTGTACGAGTTCAACCGCTCCCTCGGCGGCGTCACCGGCGGCGAACTGCCGGAAGACTCCGATTCGCGCCTGTCCGACGCATTGGGGCAAATCCGCAAGATCATGCGGCCCGGCAGCACCTTGTACGTGATTTCGGATTTTGTCACCCTTGACGAGCGGGCCGTGCAATATCTGAATCAACTCAGTCAGCACAACAACGTGGTATGTTGTCTGGTTTACGATGCGCTGGAAGAGTCCTTGCCGACGCCCGGGCTCTACAGCATTACCGACGGCCGGCGCAAGGGCGCGCTGAACAC
Organism: Pseudomonadales bacterium; assembly: GCA_022822865.1. Taxonomy (GTDB): domain Bacteria; phylum Pseudomonadota; class Gammaproteobacteria; order Pseudomonadales; family Pseudohongiellaceae; genus UBA9145. Next base: position 9,782 of record JAJDYJ010000029.1, read on the forward strand.
GCATAGCCGGCGCGCCAGGGTGCGGTACCGGGAACAGTTCGACGAAAGAATGCAATTGATCGAGTCCGAGCTCGACCGGTTACAGGTCGCCCTGCTGAAGATTCGCACCAACGATCTGGTAGTGGAGCAGATTCGACAGTGGATAGCGCAGAACTCCTGAGTCAACTGGCGGATATACATCTGCCCGAACCGGTAGGCCTCTGGCCGCCGGCGGCGGGCTGGTGGATTCTCGCCGCGCTGGTGCTGGCGGGACTGTATTTCGGCGGCCGCAAGACGATCGCCGTCTGGCGCCGGCGGCGATTCTGCGCCCATGCCCTGCTGGAACTCGAGCGAATCTACGACGAATTCGCCGCCAGCGAAGCCGGCGATGCGGATGCGGCCCGGTTGCGCTATGTGAACGCGCTCAATTCGGTGCTGCGGCGCGTGGCGCTGGTGCATTTTCCGAACTCGGCGGTCGCCAGCCTCGGCGGCGAGGACTGGCTGCGCTTTCTGCAGGCCAACGGCAATTGCACGAGCCTCGACCGGGAACTGGCCACGGCATTGAGTCACGGCCGATTCCAGCCTACCATTTCAGTCGATGCGGACAGCTTGCACGTCTTCGGCCGGGAGTGGATTCGCTCCATGTATCTGCGCCGGCGGAGCGGTGGCCGCCCGCAACGGAATCAGACCACCGGCGGTCTGAAGGTTTCGGGTTCGGATGCTTGAGTTCACCTGGCCATGGGCCTTTCTGCTCCTGCCTTTGCCCTTGCTGGTATACCGGCTGATGGCGCGCGCCCCGCGTCAGGACGCGGCCTTGTACGTTCCCTTCTTCAATATGTTGACGCGACTGCAATCGGATAGCGAGAACCTGACTTCCGGGCGCATACTCAATCTGATCTGCTGCATCCTCATCTGGTTGCTCGTGGTACTGGCGGCGACCAGGCCGCAATGGCTCGGCGAACCGGTACAACTGCCTTCCACCGGCCGCGACCTGATGCTGGCGGTGGATATTTCCGGCAGCATGGAAGCCCAGGACATGATTGTCGGCAGCCGCCAGGCTTCACGCATCGACGTGGTGAAAGCCGTGGTCGGCGATTTCGTCGAACGCCGCGAGGGCGACCGCCTCGGCCTGATCCTGTTCGCGGCCCACGCCTATATCCAGGCGCCGTTGACTTTCGACCGCAAGGTCGTCGGCGAGCTGCTGGAAGAAGCCGATATCGGCATCATCGAGGAATCGGCGACCGCCATCGGCGACGCCATCGGCCTGTCCGTGATCCATCTGCGTAACCGGCCGGAAAACAGCCGCGTGCTCGTGCTCCTTACCGACGGAGTAAACAACGCCGGCGAAGTCTCGCCGGAACAGGCCGGCCAGCTCGCCCGCACCGAGAACATCAAGATCTACACCATCGGCATCGGCGCCGACCAGATCACCCAGCGCACCTTTTTCGGCGCACGCACCATCAACCCCTCGGCCGAACTCGACGAAGCGGTACTGACCCGCATCGCCGAATCGACCGGCGGCCGCTATTTCCGCGCCCGGGACGTTTCGGACCTTGTCGAGATCTATGAAGAGCTCGACCGGCTGGAAACCATCGAACAGGACGAGCAGACCTACCGGCCCACGCGCGTCCTGTTTCACTGGCCGCTGGGGGCGGCGATGCTGATCAGTTTCCTGCTGGCGCTGGTTTCGATTCCCTGGCTGTCCCTGTCCGGGCGGGCGATGCTGGCGGAACCCGATGAACAGGCCACCGGCGATGCCCGGGCCGGGTGAGTAGTTGTCATGGAATTATCAACCGCCATTTTCAGCGAGTTCCATTTTCTGCGCCCCTGGTGGCTGCTGGCGCTGATCCCGGCGGCGATTTTCGTACTCGCGTTATGGCGGGTAAACAGCGCGCTCAGCGCCTGGGACAAGGCCATCGACAGGAATCTGCTGCCCTACCTGCTCGACCGCTCGCGCAACGCCGCCCAGCGTACGCCGCTGTTGCTGCTGCTATGCGCCTGGGTGCTGTCGGCCGTGGCGCTGGCCGGCCCGGTCTGGGAAAAACTGCCCCAGCCGGTGCAGCAGCGCGAGGACGCCCTTGTCATCGTCATGGATCTGTCGCTGTCGATGTTCGCCCAGGACCATGTGCCGTCGCGGCTCGATCTGGCCAAGCGCAAGTTGCGCGATGTCCTGGCCCTGCGCGACGAAGGGCAGACCGCGCTGGTGGTTTACGCCGGCGACGCCCATGCAGTGATGCCGCTGACCGATGACGTGGTCACGATCGAGGCGCTGGTGCCTTCGCTCAGCCCCAATATCATGCCGCTGTTCGGCAGCAATCCCATGGCCGCCATGGACATGGCGATTGAGTTGCTCGACAACGTCGAAGCCTCCGAGGGCAAGATTCTGCTGATGACCGACGGCATCAGCGGATTCGACCAGGAATTGCTGATTACGCGGCAGCTCGAAGACAGGCCGTACGACTTGCTGGTAATGGGCATAGGCACCGAACAGGGAGCGCCGATCCGCACCAGCGACGGCAATTTCCTGACCGACCGGCAAGGCGCGATGGTCGTACCGGCCCTGAATCGCAGCGTGTTGCAATCGCTGGCGAACCGGGTCGGCGGGCGCTATCACGATATCCAGCTTTCGGATTCCGATCTGGCCTACCTGCTGACCGATCTGAACCTGCTTGACGATCCGCAATTGAGCGACGTCGAGGAAGAATTTGACATATGGTACGAAACCGGCCCATGGCTGCTTTTGCTCGTGGCGCCCATGGTGGCCCTGACTTTCCGCCGCGGCTGGCTGTTTGCCTGGGTGCTGGCGGCCGGCGTGCTGAGCCTGGTTCCGGCGCCGGACGCGCAAGCGGCGGAATGGTCGGCCTTGTGGCAGACTCCCGATCAGCGCGGCGCCGAAGCGTACGCCAACGAGGATCACGCGGTGGCCGCCGGCCTGTTCGAATCGCCCGGCTGGCAAGGCGCGGCCAATTATCGCGCGGAGAATTACGATGCCGCGATTGCGGCTTACAGCGCCCTGAATACGCCCGACGGGCATTATAATCGGGGCAATGCGCTCGCCCTTTCCGGCAATTACGCCGAAGCGATCGCCGCCTACGATGTAACGCTGGCGACCGATCCGGATCACGAAGACGCGATCTTCAACAAGGAAATCGTCGAACAATTGCTCCAGCAACAGCAATCCGAGCAAGGCGAAAGCCAGGAAGGCAACAACGAGAGCGAGCAATCCGACCAGAATTCGGACCAGCAATCCGAGCAGGACCAGGAAAACAGCGAGCAACAGGATCAGGAAAGCCAGGAAGGCGACGAGAACCAGCAACAGGATCAGCAACAGAACGAGGCGCCGGAAGACCAGGAAAACTCCGAATCCAACAGCGAGCAGAATACGCCGAGCCAGAACAGCAACGAGGAATTCGAGGAACAGCAATCCCTCGAACAATGGCTGCGCCGGATCGAGGACGATCCCGGCGAACTGCTTGAGCGCAAGTTCCGCTACCAATACCGGCAGCGGCAATTGAACGGCACCGCCAACAGTCTTCAGGACGGGGGGCAGATATGGTGAGACAGAACTTGATCACGGCGCTGCTTGCGATTTGCGCCTTGCTGTCCCCGGTCCAGGCAAGCGCCCAGGAAATCGAAACCAGCGTCGACCGCAACGAACTCGCCCGCGGCGAAACCCTGACCTACACGATCCGCGTTTACGACCGCCGCCAGGGCATGCAACTCGACCTGACGCCGCTGACAGAGGAATTCGACGTACTCGGCACGCGCACCTCGAGCCAGATACGCAGCGTCAACGGCGCCGTCGAATCCTGGACCGACTACATCGTGACGCTGTTCCCGCTGATCGAAGGCAATCTGACGATTCCCGCGATCCAGGTCAACGAAACCATGACCGATCCGATCGATGTGCTCGTGCGCAACGAGGGCCCGCGCTCCAACCAGGGCAACGAGGAACTTTTTCTCGAACTCGAGGCGAACAAGGAATCGATCTACGTGCAGGAACAATTGCTGTTCGCCATCCGCCTGTATTACACGATCAACGGCATCCGCAATCCGCAGTTCACCGAACTCGAAATTCCCGACACCGTGATCCAGTTGATCGGCTCGCCGAACCAGTACGAGAAGCTGATCGACGGCGTCCGCTACGGCGTGTACGAAAAGCGTTACGTGATATTCCCCCAACGCAGCGGCGCGCTTGAAATCCCCGATATTCTCTTCCGCGGCGAAGTCACCGACGGCTCAAGCAATTTCGTCTTCCGCAATCTGAACACGCGCCGTGTCACCGCATTCACCGAGGGCGTGAGCATCGAAGTGCTCGAACGGCCGGAGATAGCGCGCGACAGCGAATTCTGGCTGCCCTTGCGGCAGTTGAGCCTGGAAGAAAGCTGGGAAGGTCCGGTCGACGATCTGAATATCGGCGACACGCTCGTGCGCACGATCAGCATGCGGGCCGAAGGTCTTGACGGCGCCGTACTGCCGCCGCTCAACGAACTGGCGGTGGATCGCGCCAATGTGTATCCCGAGCCCTCGGAAATCGAGCGCATGTTCGTCGACGGCAGCATCGTCGGAACCCGGGTGGAAAGAAGCTCCATCGTCGCCACCGAAGCCGGCGCCCTGGAGATTCCCGAAGTGGTTGTTCCCTGGTGGAACGTGGACACCGATCAGCAGGAATTCGCCAGAATTCCCGCCACGATTCTCGAAGTAACCGCGCTTGCCGGCGCCACGCCGGCGGAGCAGACCGTCGCCGGCACCGGCGAGGATCTCGCGGAACTGCTCGCCACCGGTCCGGTGGTGGATCAGGAGATGATAGACGCCCAGGCCGCGGCGGAAACCATTGAAATCGGCGAGAACTGGCTCAACTGGCTCATCGGCATCGCTTTTGCGGTCGTCGCGGCGTCGCTGTACCTGGCGCTCGTGCAGCCTCATCATCCGCAGATCGCCGGCTTTCTACGCGAACGCCGGCGCCGGATCGAGATGCATTACGCCGCCGAGAACAACGAGGCCGTGGCCTGGCGCCGGTTCCGCAAGGCGCTTGCCGGCGGCGAAATCAGGGAAATCAGGCGCTGCCTGGTCGGCTGGGCCGACCACCATGTCGACTCCCGGCGCATCGCCAACATGGAAGACATTCTCAACCAGCGCGAGGTTCCCGAACTGCACGCCTTCGTCAACGACATCCAGGCCGCGCTGTTCAATATCGACGCGACGCCGGATGCGTCCAGCGCGATCGATACCCGGGCCCTCGTCCGGCTGGCCGCCGCCCTGCGCAAGATCAAGCGCAAGCGCATCCGCAAACAACGCAAGGCCGCCCGCTATGCCCTGATTCCTCTCTACCGCAACTGATCGCCGCAAGCGATAACCAATTCCATCGCCTACGCAAAACTGCACCGCGAGGCGTAGAGCGAGGCATGCCCGCAAGGGGAACTCACAATAAAACACTCGTGGCAATCAGACCGCCGAACAGAATGATCTGACTGGCCAGCATCCATACTTTCAACCCCGATTCCAGACTCTTCATCTGCTCCCGCACCAATTCAAACCCGGCATTCATGTCCTTGCGCAGGTTTTCGTCGACGCCCTTGATTTCCTTGCGCAGCCCCTCGTTGGCGGCCCTCATTTCCTTGCGCAGCTCCTCAAGGTCGGACCTGGTGGCCAGCGGCTCGATGGCCTTTACGATCGTGTCGGCGACAGCCCTGACCCATGGCTGCTCCATGCCGGACTCTTCCATTTTTTCCATCTCCTTCAGTAAATCCCGTGCTTGCATGACAACTCCAAATTATCCAGAAATCAATTTTTCGCGGAAAATCGGCCCACTCCCGATCATCCCGTGACAAAAAAGTAGTCCAGGCGATCGGAAAGTGCGTATTTTGCGGACATCAAGGCAGGGGAAAGCCGCGGGGACACTGTAGGGGCCGGGCATGCCCGGCCCGCGGCGTGAACCGCCTTATTCGCTGTTTTAGAGGTCGGTTACGAGGGTCTGGTCCTGCAGGCGCGCGACTTTTCGTCTGGTCTGCTTGGCGGCGTCATTGCGGGTGTTTTCGAGGCGGCGCAGATAGATTTCGTCGACGTCCGAAGTGATGTAATTGCCGTCGAAAACCGAACATTCGAAGCGGGCGACGTTCTTGTTGCCTTCGCGGCAGGCGTCGACCAGATCTTCCAGATCCTGATAGATCAGCCAGTCGGCGCCGATGGCTTCCTGCACCTCGTCGACATTGCGGCCGGCGGCGATCAGCTCGGATGCCGCGGGCATGTCGATTCCGTACACGTTGGGAAAACGGATCGGCGGCGCGGCAGAGGCGAAATAGACCTTGCGCGCGCCGGCGTCCCTGGCCATCTGGATGATCTGTTTCGAAGTCGTGCCGCGGACGATCGAATCGTCGACGAGCAGCACGTTCTTGCCGCGGAATTCCAGCGGGATCACGTTGAGTTTCTGGCTTACGGATTTCCTGCGCTGGCCTTGCCCCGGCATGATGAAGGTGCGGCCGATATAGCGATTCTTGACGAAACCTTCGCGATATTTGACGCCGAGGCGATTGGCCAATTCCAGCGCCGACGGGCGGCTGGTTTCCGGAATGGGGATCACCACGTCGATATCGTGCTTGGGGCGCAGGCGTTTCAGCTTGTCGGCCAGTTTTTCGCCCATGCGCAGCCGCGCCTTGTACACCGAGATGCCGTCCATCAGCGAATCGGGACGCGCGAAGTATACGTGTTCGAATATACAGGGCGTGTGAATTCCCGGCTCCACGCAGACCCGGCTGTGCAGATTGCCGGCGAAATCCATGTAAATGGCCTCGCCGGGCGCCACGTCGCGCTCGATGTCGAATCCCTGGGAGTCGAGAGCGACGGATTCCGAGGCGATCATGTATTCGTGGCGGCCGTCGCGAACGCGGCTGCCGAATAACAGCGGTCTGATGCCGTGCGGGTCACGGAAGCCCACGATGCCGTAACCGGCGATCATCACGATGACGGCGTAGGCGCCGCGGCAGCGCATGTGAACGCCGGTAATCGCGGCGAACACGTCCTCAGGCGTGGGCGACATCTTGCCGCGGCGCTGCAATTCGTGGGCGAAAACGTTGAGCAGCACCTCGGAATCGGAATCGGTATTGATATGCCGCAGATCGTCCCGGAACAGGTTCCGGCTCAGTTCGCGGTTATTGGTGAGATTGCCGTTGTGCGCCAGCGCCAGACCGTAAGGGGAATTCACGTACAACGGCTGCGCCAACGCAGGACTGCTGCTGCCGGCGGTGGGATAACGCACATGGGCGATGCCCATCTGTCCGGTAAGGCGGTTCATATGGCGGGGACGAAACACGTCCTTGACCAGCCCGTTGTCCTTGCGCAGATTGAGCTTGCCATGATCGCTGGTCATGATGCCGGCCGCGTCCTGGCCGCGATGCTGTAATACCGTCAAGGTGTCATACAGACACAGGCCGACGTCCCTGCCCGCTACAACGCCTACCAGACCACACATGATCGATTCTCCTGTTCGGCCGCGGTTGCCATTATATGACAACCAGACTGCCGGATTGTGGAAAGGCCGTTGCCAGCCACACGATCAGCTCCAGACCCAGTTGAACAAGTAAGGATTGGTTCCAGAAATCGGCTGTGCCGATAAACGGCTCCAGCAGAAACAACGCTGCACAAACCAGCAGCACACCCCACACGATGCCGAACAGGCCACCGAGAATCCGATCCATCACGGTCAGACCGGCAAGGGAAACAATATTGGCCAGTACTTTGGCGATCAGCCAGTTGCCGAGCAGCAATACTCCGCCGAAAATCAGCAGAAACGCTACTGCAGCGCGCAAGGTCGCATCTCCGATAAGTCCCTCCATGGAACTGGCGAAACTGCCGGCATAGAGCCAGACGAACGCTACGCTGGCCACCAGCGTCGCCAGCCAGAGCAACGTCCGCACCAGCCCCCGGAACAGGCCATGCAAGCAGGCAAGTCCGACGGCGATGAGAATCAAAAGGTCAGCCGCATTCAGTTCCAACGTTTCCAAGATCCTCAAAACCTCTGCAGTTCAAACGGCAAAATGACGCCCGTGATGCCGAATTCCTGCGCCAGACGGTCCTGGTAGTCCCGCGCCATGTCGCGTCCGAGCCAGGGCCCGACGAGCACGGCCCGCAACGTGCCCGGCCCGGACTCTTGCTCGCGGATATAGGCCCGGTATCCGGCTTCCTGTAATCGCGACAACAACTGTCGCGCCTCGCCGTCGCCGGGGAACAGTCCCATCCGCAAGCTCCATCCGCGCGGCAGGCCGCGTTCGTCGAGAACGGGAATTTCGCGCCAGTTATCCGCGGCATCCGCGGTGCGGGCGTCTTCCACGGCGCGCATTTCCGCGGGCACGTTGATCGCCGGAGTGCCGGAAATTATGACCGGCCTCGATTGCACGGGTTCGGGCAGCACCGGCACCGACGGCGGCGGCGGAATCCTGCCCGGCAATTGCGGTTGAACCGTGTCCTGAGGACCGAAAATCATGGGCAGAAAAATCAGTCCCAGCGCCAGAATGAGAACGGTAAGGCCGATGCCGGTGCGGATGTTCTGCCTCAATGGCCTGCCCTCTCGCCTGCCGTGGTTAATGGCCGGGCAGCCGCGACCGTATGGAAGGAACCGGTTACCACAACCAGATCGGATCCCGAATCGACCGCCCGGCGATAAGCCGACGCCACCGAACCCGCGGCGGCGATCGCGGCTCCGGGCAAGCTTCGCTTCAATCGCGCACTCAGTTCGGCCGCAGCCATGCCGCGGGAGTCCTCGACTTCCGCAATATACCAGACATCGACCTCGGCGCTTAAGGCAGCCGCCATGCTTTCTATATCCTTATCCGCCATCGCGGCGAGAACTGCAGCCACCTTGCCCCGCGATGCGCACCCGGACCGGAATTCGCCGATCTTGTCCGAGAGCAACCGCGAGGCGGCAGGGTTATGCGACACGTCGAGCAGCACCGGCATTCCACCAACCTGATCGCGGCATGATTCAAGCCTGCCCGGCAACCCCGCCTCAAGCTGGGCGCCGCGAATTCCCTTTTCGCTCACCGGCAACGGCGAAAGATGGACCGCCTGCAAGGCAGCGGCCATGGCCGGCAATGGCAGGCCCGGTTTTTCCAGGCCGCCGATATGAACCTCTCCATTGTCATCCCGGCCCCACCAGGACCATCCCCGGTTTTCCTTGCCTGCTCCGTAGTCTCTTCCTTGCTGAAACATCGGCGCCCCCAGCTCCCCGGCGCGCTTCACCACGCTTGCCGGCGGGTCCGCATCACAATAGACCAATGGCGCGCCGGCGCGCAGAATACCGGCTTTTTCGGCGCCGATCAGCTCCCGGTTGCCACCCAGCCATTGCTGGTGGTCAAGTTCGATATTGGTAATCAGCGCAACGTCGGCATCGACGATATTGACCGCGTCCAGACGACCGCCCAGTCCGACTTCAAGGAGCAGTGCATCCAGTCGCTCGCTTGCGAAGACCTGCAAGGCGGCAAGGGTAGAGAATTCGAAGTAACTGAGACTGACCCCCTCCCGGGCCTGATCGACTTCGGCAAGGGCGGCGCAGATCGCCTCGTCTTCGCATTCCGTTCCGCACAGGCGGATGCGTTCGTTGTAACGCTCGAGATGCGGCGACATGTAACTGCCGGTGCGCAGGCCCGAGCCCCGCAGAATCGCCTCGATCGCCGCCAGCGTGGAACCCTTGCCATTGGTTCCCGCGATAGTGAAAACAAAAGGTTCGGGTCGTGCGAGCCCCATGTTTTCGGCAACGGTCCGGACGCGTTCGAGGCCGAGGTCCATGGCGCGCGGGTGCACGGTAGCGATATGGGCCAGCCATGCGGAGAGATTCACTTCGAGAGTTGCCGCAGCCTCAGTTCACCGATCGCCGGAACCAGCCGAGCTTGTCGAGCAGCGAAGCGATGCGCTCGCGCAGGTCGCGGCGGTGTACGATCATGTCGACCGCGCCGTGTTCGAGCAGGAATTCGCTGCGCTGGAAGCCTTCGGGCAATTTCACCTTTACGGTCTGACGAATGACATCGGGGCCGGTGAAACCGACGAGGGCGTTGGGTTCGGCGATATTGACATCGCCCAGCATCGCCAGGCTGGCGGATACGCCGCCGTAAACCGGGTCCACGAGAACGGAAATATACGGCAGGCTGAATTGACGCATCCTTTCGAGCGTCGCGGCGGTCTTGGCCATCTGCATGAGAGAGATGAGCGCTTCCTGCATGCGGGCGCCGCCGCTGGTCGAAAAACACACCAGCGGCAATTCTTCCCGGATGCAGATATTCACCGCCTGGGCGAATTTTTCGCCCACCACCGCCCCCATCGAACCGCCGATGAAGCCGAACTCGAATGCAGCCACCAGCAGTGGCGTCCCATGCAACTTGCCTTTCACGATTACCAGGGCGTCTTTCTCCCCGGTGGCTTTTTGCGCGCTGCCAAGACGGTCGCGATAGCGTTTCAAATCCCTGAACTTGAGCAGGTCTATCGGCTCGATGTCGCCAAGCAATTCCTGGCGGTCGTCCTCGTCGAGGAAAAGATCGATCCGGCGCCGGGCCGAGATGCGCATATGATGGTCGCATTTGGGACAGACATCGTGATTTTCGTCCAGGCTCTTGCGATACAGCACGGCGTCGCAGCGGGGACATTGCTTCCAGACTCCTTCCGGCACGGTGGACTTGCGCGTGCCCGCCCCGGCCGTCGAAATCGACGGCAGTATCTTGTCTATCCAGCTCATGAATTCAGCTCCCCCGTCCCCTCACGCGCATCCAGCGCCTGCCGCACCGCGCCGATCAGCGCAACGGCCTCGCTGATGCAATCCGCTTTCCGTCCGGAAGCCCACGGCAACTGTCCGATTCGTTCCACCAGCGCGCTGCCGATAATGATCCCATCGCCCAGTTCGCTCATGGCCAGGGCAGTCTCGACATCCCTGATGCCGAATCCGACGACTACAGGCAATGCGGTCCACTCTCTGAGTCTGACAATATTCTCGGCCACCGACTCGCGATCTTCCAGGGCTGCGCCGGTAACTCCCTTGAGAGAGACATAATACAGATAACCGCTTGTGCATTCGATGATTTCCTTCGCCCGGGCCGCGGTGGTGGTAGGCGAAACCAGAAAAATCCTGTCGATTTCCCGACCTGAAAGCAAGGCCGGCAGATCGCCGGCTTCCGCCGGAGGCATGTCAACGACGAGCACCCCATCGACGTCCGCACGGGCGCAGCGCTCAGTGAATTGCGCATAACCCATGATTTCGATCGGGTTCAGATAGCCCATCAGGACGATCGGCGTTTGGGTATCGCCGACGCGAAATTTCGCGGCCAGTTCGAGCACCCCGTTCAGATTCGCGCCGCCTGCCAGGGCGCGCTCGACGCCGCGCTGAATCGCCGGGCCGTCGGATGACGGGTCGCTGAAGGGAATGCCCAATTCGATCATGTCGGCGCCCTGGCGCACGAGTTCGTGCATGATTTCGAGCGAAGTATCGAAATCGGGATCGCCCGCGACCAGATAGGGGATCAGCAGCCCCCTGCCCTGGGCCGAGGCGCGCGCCGCGCATTGGGAAATCCGGCTCATCTGCCAACTCCGGAAATGCTGCCGAAATCGGCGCCTTCGAGCCTGGCGACGGCTTCGATGTCCTTGTCTCCGCGGCCGGAAAGATTGACCAGGATGTTCTGCCCGCTGGTCATGCCGGCGGCGAGCCTGGTCGCCCAGGCCAGCGCGTGGCTCGATTCCAGCGCGGGAATGATGCCCTCCAGCCGGGTGAGCTGATGAAACGCTTCGAGCGCCTCGGCGTCGGTTGCGCCGACGTATTGCACCCGCTTCAGATCCTTCAGCCAGGAATGCTCCGGGCCCACGCCCGGATAGTCGAGGCCGGCCGAGATGGAATGCGTGTCGAGAATCTGACCGTGCTCGTCGGTCATCAGATAGGTGCGATTGCCATGCAGCACCCCGGGCCGGCCCGCGCACAGGGGCGCCGCGTGATCGGGCGTTTCGAGGCCCAGACCGGCGGCTTCGACGCCATACATCGCCACACCGTTATCGGCGAGAAAGGGATGGAACAGCCCGATGGCGTTCGAGCCTCCGCCGACACAGGCAACCAGGGCTTCGGGCAAGGCCCCGGTGCGCTCGAGAATCTGGCTGCGCGCTTCCCTGCCGATCACGCTTTGAAAATCGCGCACCATCTGCGGATAGGGATGCGGGCCGGCAACGGTGCCGATGATGTAGTAGGTATTGTCGACATGGGTCGCCCAATCGCGCAAGGCTTCGTTCATGGCGTCCTTCAGCGTGCGCGAACCGGATTCCACCGGGACCACCTCGGCGCCCAGCAATTTCATGCGATACACATTGGGCGCCTGGCGGACGATGTCTTCGGCGCCCATATAGACACGGCATTGCAGTCCTAGACGAGCGGCGACCGTGGCGCTGGCGACGCCATGCTGGCCGGCGCCGGTTTCCGCGATCAGGCGGGTCTTGCCCATATGCCTGGCGAGCAGGGCCTGGCCGATGGTGTTATTGACCTTGTGAGCGCCGGTATGATTCAGATCCTCGCGCTTCAGCCAGATTCGCGCGCCGTTGCAGGCGTCGCTCAGACGCTCGGCGAGGTAAATCGGCGACGGGCGGCCCACATAGTCGGCCAGATCGGCGTCGAATCCTTTCCAGAATTCCCTGTTCGAAGAAAGTTCGGTATAGGCCTCCGCGAGTTCCGTAACGGCCCGGATCAGCGTCTCGCCGACGAACATGCCGCCGTACGGACCGAAATGGCCGGTCTCGTCGGGTCCGGAAAAATCCGTGCCGGCAATATCCTTGTCGGTATCAGGCACTTCTGGCCTCCCGCATGAATGCGCGCAACTTGCTCAGGTCTTTCACGCCTGGTTCGGCCTCGACGCCGGAACTCACATCGACGCCAGAAGGCCGCACCTGGTGAATGGCCGCCGCCACGTTGCCATCGTGCAGACCTCCGGCAACGACGATATTGCCGGCGCCCGCCGCTACCAGATCCGCGGCGATTTCCCAGCGAAAGGATTTGCCGGTGCCGCCGTAGCTCGACTCGTCAAAAGCATCGAGCAGGATTCTCCGCGCCGAACCGAAGCCCCCGATCTGCCGTCGCAGATCCGAATCGCCGCGCACTCTCAGGGCCTTCATGTAGGGCAGCCCGAAAGATTCGCAAAAGCCGGCGGGTTCGCCGCCATGGAACTGCAATCCGCTGAACAGGCCTGTCGATACCGTTGCCCTGACTTCCGCCGGTTCCGGATTGACGAACAGCGCATAGACCTCGACTTCATCCCTGATCCGCTCCAGCACTTCGCCGAATCGCGGGCGCGGCACATGGCGGGCGCTCGGCGGAAAACAGACCAGGCCGATGGCGTCGGCGCCCAGATCGACGGCGGCGCGGGCGTCCTCGGCGCGCGTAATGCCGCAAATCTTGATCCAGATGTCGGCCATGTCCTGTCACGCCGAAAAACCGGGCATTGTAGCAAAATTCCCCCTAACCGGCGTCCGGCAGGCGGTCGAGAAGCGGTGGCGCGAAGGCGCGCGCCGGAACTCCGCACTCTTGCGGATAGCTGACGGCGACGAGATACAGACCATCCGGCGGCGCGGTCAAGCCGGCCGCGGTACGGTCTCTTGCCAGCAGAATTTCACGAATCCAGTCCGGTTCGCGTTCACTCCGGCCCACTTCCAGCAGGGAGCCGGCGATATTGCGCACCATGTGTTGCAAGAAGGCGTTGGCGCAAATGTCGATCACTACGAATTGGCGCTGCCGATACACATCCAGAAGCCTTACCTCGCGAAACGGAGATTTCGACTGGCAGCCGGCAGCCCGGAAGCTGCTGAAATCCAGTTCCCCGAGCAAATGCCGGGCGCCTTTCCGCATGGCTTTCACATCGAGTTCGGCGGGTTCCCGCACGGCGTGTCCCGTCAACAGGGCCGAATCGATCGCCGCGCCGTAAATCACGTAGACATAACGCCTGGATAAGGCAGAAAATCTTGCGTTGAAATCAGCACTTGCAGGGAATACTTCATGCACCCTCACGGCAGGAGGCAGCAAGCTGTTGACGCCCATGGTCCAGGCTCGTTCGCCCCGGTCTACGGGGCATTCGAAATGGGCAATTTGACCGGTGGCATGCACTCCGGCGTCGGTTCTGCCCGCACAGACCAGTTTGACCGGCATATCGGCTATCTTGCCGATAGCCGTCTCCAGGCAGCCCTGGACGGTGGGGATTTCCGGCGATGCCTGTTTCTGCCAGCCTCCGAACGCCGAGCCATCGTATTCGATACGCAAGGCGATGCGCTTCCCGCTTGCAGACACGGGTTCAACTCATATCGTCGATGATCGCCAGCAGTTGTCTGGCTTCGCTGATCTGACCCTCGTTTCCGGAACGAATGACGTTTTCCAGAATCCTGCGCGCCTTGTCCGTCTCTCCCATCTTGTGGAGCGAATAGGCCAGATTGAGTTGTTCGGCGACCTCTTCTTCGCCGGCCTCATCCAGTTCCACGGCAAATTCGTCCTCGTCCTCATCGTCGGATTCATCGCCAACAGCGCTGGCGGCCTCGTTCTCTTCGGCCTCCGTCTCAACTTCCGCCTGTTCGCTTTCCGGGGCATTCTCACCGCCGATTACGATGAAAGCCTCTTCCTGCTCGTCTTCTTCGTCCCGGCGACTGTTGCGCATCATCAGCAGAAGTGCGAGCGCCAGCACCAGGATCGCGGCGCCAATGGCAAGATAGACTGGACTTTCCAGCAGGTTTCGCGGGAATTCCGCTGCCGCCCGGGCTTCGGCTTCCGCTTCAGCGGCGGCAGCGGCGGCCGCCTCTTCGGCCGCGGCTGCCCGTTCGGCTTCCTGCTGCGCCTGTTCCTCGGCCTGTGCGGCCAGCGAAGCCTGCAATTGAGCCAGTTCCCGCTCCTGCAGTTCCATGATCTGCCGCGCCATGGCAATCTGGTCGTCCAGATCGTCCAGTCGCGCGCGCAACTCTTCCTGTTCGATGCGAACCCGGTCAGCTTCTTCCAGCGCCAGGGCCAACTGGTTTTCCAATTCGGCGATGCGCTCGTCAAGCTCGTCGCTGCCGCCCTGACTATCGTCCCCGCTCTCCTGCACGACCAGACTCAATTGACCGTCGGGCTGTTCGTCCTGGCCGAGCGGCTGGGGGGTCGGCGCCGCCAGCGGCTGAGGCTGCGTATTGCCCGCCACCGGCTGCCGCGCGGCCTCATCCTGCGCCGAGACCTGGTCGAGCGCGCCGAGTTCGCTCAAATCCGGAACGCGCAACTCGACATCCGCGCGCAGTCGATCGATGTCGCCATCGACGAAGGACTCCGGGTTCAGCCGATGCAAGGCGAGCATGGTCCGGTTGAGATTTGCAGAATTTTCCCCGGTCAGACGTTCGGCGATGCGCCAGAGGCTGTCGCCGGAAACGGTGCGAATGGTCTGCCCGCCGGCTACGGCCAACTCGCCGCCGGCCGGCGGCTCTCCCGATGGCGTTGCGGGAACGAGTTCGGGCGGAGGCGCCGCGCCGATTCGCAGCAGATGCTGACTGAGTATGCGTCCGCCGGGCCAGGTGGTATCGAGAATTACCGTCGAACTCGATTCGGGAATCGGCTGTTCCGTAGTCAATACGACCCAGGCGCCGTCCGGACCGGTTTCGACATGCAGCCTGATGCTCGACAGAATTTCGTAGCGGGTTGCGTTCGCCTGCCGGTAATCGGCAACCGAGGCTATTGCGATATCGAGCTCGGCAGGCCGTACGTTGCCGAGATCCATCAGCGGCACCCGTGCGCGCAATGGATCGCCCGAGGCCGATTCCACTTCGAGTACGCCGAGGCCGACGGCGCCGGCGGGATTTGCCGTTAGCGCCAGCAACAGTCCCGCAAGAACAAACGCCGGGAATCTTTTCAACGCCAGAACCTGCCCTGTCATGCGGTACGGAAACCGCCCATCGCAATATCGGCAGTATTCACGATAAGTATTCTTCAAGCAACAATTCGGCGATCTGTACCGTATTCAGCGCTGCGCCCTTGCGGATATTGTCGGCCACGATCCACAGATTGATACCGTTTTCCATCGAAATGTCTTCCCGGATGCGGCCGACGAAGACCGGGTCGGTTGCCGCGGCATGCTCGACCGGGGTTGGATAGTCATTCGAATCAGGCTCGTCGATTACGGTAACGCCAGGGGCCTGAAGCAGCAGATTGCGCACTTCCAGGGCCGAAATCGGCCTCTCGGTCTCGATCTGCACCGCTTCGGAATGTCCGTAGAACACGGGAATGCGCACGCAGGTGGCGCTGACGCGGATCGAATCGTCGCCGAGAATCTTGCGCGTTTCCCAGTCCATCTTCATTTCTTCCCGGGTATAGCCGTTGTCCAGGAATGTATCGATGTGCGGCAAGGCGTTGAACGCGATCTGACGGGGAAACACTTCGGCTTCCGGCGGCCGGCCGTTGAGCAGCGCCGCGGTCTGACCCGCCAGTTCCTCCACCGCCGCGCGTCCCGCGCCGGAAACCGCCTGGTAGGTAGCTACGCTGATTCTGCGGATGCCCGCCGCGTCGTGAATCGGCTTCAGGGCCACGACCATCTGCATGGTCGAACAATTCGGATTGGCGATGATATTGCGATTGCGGTAGTCCGCCAGGCATTGCGGATTGACCTCGGTCACCACCAGCGGAATATCGTCGTCGTAACGAAAACACGAAGTATTGTCGACGACCACGCAGCCCGCATCGGCAGCTTTGGGAGCGTATTCGGCCGAAATCGAGCCTCCGGCGGAAAAAAGGCCGATCTCGACCTTGCTGAAATCGAAATCCGCAAGGTTTTCCACCGTTATCGGTTTCTTGCCGAACATCACGCTGGAGCCCGCCGAACGCTCGCTGGCTAGGGCGTAGACGTTCTCCACCGGAAACTTGCGTTCGGCGAGGATGCCCAGCAGGCTTTCGCCGACGGCGCCGGTGGCGCCGACCACGGCAACGTTGCACTTTTTCATCGCTCGCTTCCGCTCTATTGACCACGGGGGAGAAAATACCAGGGCGACCGCTCTTGCCAGCCCTGCTCGAATGCGCGGATGGCCGCCTCGTCTTCCAGTGTTATGCCGATATCGTCAAGCCCGTTCAACAGGCAATGCTTGCCGAATTCATCGACCTCGAATCCCGTTTCACTGCCGTCTGGCCTGACAACGACCTGGCCGGGCAGATCGATCCGCAGCCGATAACCTGGCGCAGCCTCGGTCTCTTCAAAAAGTTTGCCTACAATATTTCTATCTAAAACAATAGGTAATATTCCATTTTTGAAACAATTATTAAAGAAAATGTCGGCAAAGCTCGGCGCGATTACCGCGCGGAAACCATAGTCGTCGAGCGCCCACGGAGCGTGTTCCCGGCTCGAACCGCAACCGAAGTTATCTCGCGCGAGCAGGATCGAGGCGCCCTGGTAACGCGGCTGGTTCAGCACGAAATCCGGATTCACCCGCCGCTTGCTGTTGTCCCCGTCCGGCTCTCCGGCATCGAGATACCGATGCTCGTCGAACAGGTTGGCGCCGAACCCGCTGCGGCGAATCGACTTCAGAAACTGTTTCGGGATGATGTAATCCGTATCCACATTGGCCCGATCCAGGGGCATTACCAATCCTTCTTCGACAATGAATGCTTTCATGGCTGAAAATCCCGCACATCGACGAAACGGCCGTGGACCGCCGCGGCGGCCGCCATCGCCGGGCTGACCAGGTGGGTGCGGCCGCCCCGGCCCTGACGGCCCTCGAAATTTCGGTTCGAAGTCGAAGCGCAATGCTTGCCGGCGGGCAATTGGTCGGCGTTCATCGCCAGGCACATCGAACAGCCGGGTTCGCGCCATTCCATGCCCGCGGCGGTGAAAATCCGGTCCAGACCTTCGGCTTCGGCCTGTTCCTTGACCAGCCCCGAGCCCGGAACGACCAGCGCGCATTCGATATTGTCGGCGATGCGCCTGCCTTCGACGACCCTGGCCGCTTCGCGCAAATCCTCGATCCGGGAATTGGTGCAGGAGCCGATGAAGACATAATCGAGCCGGATATCGCCAATGGCGGTGCCGGGCTTGAGCCCCATGTACGCCAGCGCCTGTTCCATATTGCCGCGTCTGGCGGCATCGGCTTCCGCGGCCGGCAAGGGGATTGCGGAGTTTACCGGGGCCACCATTTCCGGCGATGTGCCCCAGGTCACCTGGGGTTCGATTTCCTCGCCGCGCAATTCCACGATCTTGTCGAAATGCGCGTCCTCGTCGCTGGTCAACCCGCGCCAGACGGCGGCGGCGCGCTCCCACATCTCGCCCGTCGGCGCGAAAGGCCGGCCCTTGACGTAGGCCAGGGTTTTCTCGTCCACCGCGATCAGGCCCGCCCGGGCGCCGGCTTCGATCGTCATGTTGCAGACGGTCATGCGGCCCTCGATGCTCAGATCGCGAATGACATCGCCGGCGTATTCGATTGTGTATCCCGTGCCGCCCGCCGTTCCGATCCGGCCGATAACGGCGAGCACCACGTCTTTCGCGGTTACGCCGAGGCCCAGTTTGCCGTCGACGCGCACGAGCATGTTCTTCATCTTCTTCTGCAGCAGGCATTGCGTGGCGAGTACATGCTCGACCTCCGAAGTACCGATGCCATGGGCCAGGGCGCCAAGGGCGCCATGGGTCGAAGTGTGCGAGTCGCCGCAGACGATGGTCATGCCGGGCATCGTCGCCCCCTGCTCGGGTCCGACCACGTGAACGATGCCCTGGCGGCGGTCGTTCATGCCGAGTTCGGTGATGCCGAATTCGCTGCAGTTCTCATCGAGCGTGGCTACCTGCAACTTGGAAACCGGATCCTTGATGCCGGACAAGCCCTGCTTCCGTTCTTCGACGGTCGTCGGGATATTGTGGTCCGGCGTCGCCAGATTGGCGCCGGTGCGCCATGGCTTTCTGCCGGCCAGGCGCAATCCCTCGAACGCCTGGGGCGAGGTCACTTCATGGATGAGATGCAGGTCGATATAGATCAGCGCGGTGCCGTCGGCGCGCTGCCTGACCAGATGCGCATCCCAGATCTTGTCGTACAAGGTCTTGCCGCTCATAGGTTTCACATTCAGCTTCAGCTATCCAAAAAGACTCGATTCGCGGCCTTCAGCGCCGCCTGTCACCGCATTGCGCCCGGTCGCGCAACAGGTGGTCCATCAATACGATCGCCATCATTGCCTCGGCGATGGGTGTTGCGCGAATCCCCACGCAAGGATCGTGACGCCCGGTGGTCACCACTTCCGCCGGCTCTCCGGCCACGGTAATCGTCCTGCCGGGAATCCGGATGCTCGAAGTCGGCTTCAGGGCAATCTGCGCAAGGATATCCTGGCCGCTGGAGATTCCCCCGAGGATGCCGCCGGCATTATTGCCGAGAAACCCGTCCGGAGTGATCTCGTCGCGATGCTCGCTGCCCTTCTGGGTAACCGACGCAAAGCCGGCGCCGATTTCCACGCCCTTGACCGCGTTGATGCTCATCAACGCCTTGGCGAGATCGGCGTCGAGCCGGTCGAACACCGGCTCCCCGAGACCGGCGGGTACGCCGCTGGCGCTCACGCAGATGCGGGCGCCGATGGAATCGCCTTCCTCGCGCAACGCGACAATGTACTCTTCCATCGCCGCCACCTTGTCCGCATCCGGGCAGAAGAACGGGTTGTTCTCGATCTCGTCGTAATCGATCTTCTCGATCTCGATCGGCCCGAGTTGGCTCAGATAGCCGCGAATGCCGACACCGCAGTGTTCGGCCAGGTATTTCTTCGCGATCGCTCCCGCCGCGACGCGCATGGCGGTTTCACGCGCGGAAGCGCGGCCGCCGCCTCGATAGTCCCTGAATCCATACTTCCTGTCATAGGTATAATCCGCATGAGCAGGTCGATATAAATCCTTGATCTTGCTGTAATCTCTCGACCGCTGATCGATGTTTTCGATGATCAGTCCGATTGGTGTGCCCGTGGTTCTGCCTTCGAACACGCCGGACAGAATCTTCACCTTGTCGTCTTCCCTGCGCTGGGTGGTGTAACGCGACTGGCCGGGTTTGCGCCGGTCCAGATCCCGCTGCATGTCGGCCTCGCTCAATTCCATTCCCGGCGGACAGCCGTCCACGATACAGCCCAGCGCCGGCCCGTGACTTTCGCCGAAACTGGTTACGGTGAACAATTTGCCTATGCTGTTCCCGGACATTTCATGCTCGCCGGCGAGGCCGCTGGAAAAGCAGCGGATTGTACCACTAACCTATTAGTCTTAGTTGTCGGTTTCATGGACTGGGGCTTCGATCCGTCGCCGCCGGGTGGCGGGTAGTGCAGCGGACGCCGTGAATACAACTCTCAATTATTGACTTCGGGTAGGTATGTTCATGCCGTCCCTGGCGCAAGGTTGGTGGCTTCGATAACCCCCAGCCTTGCCATCCTTGGCAAGTCGTTCGGCCCTCAAGAAGCGTTGCTTCTTGTCGGCTGCGCCGACCGGGCCTCACCCCTGCCTCACACGCCCGCTGCACTCCCCGCCACCCGACGGCGACTCACATCGTGCGCAAAGAAGCGGAGCTAGGGAATCTCTCGTAGTTGTTCGGCGGTCAGCGCACACACGCCGGCGCCTCCGTGTTCGAATTCGAGCCAGAGGAAAGCCGTTTCCGGGAAGCGGTTTTCCAGCTCTCCGGCGCTGTATCCTGTTTCCAGGATCAGCCAACCGCCGGGGTTCAGGCGTTTTGCCGCCTGCCTGAGCAAGCGCTCGGCGATGTCGACGCCGTCCACGCCACCGTCTAGTCCGAGAGCAGGCTCATGGCCGTATTCGTCGGGCAGTTGTGCTATTTCTTCAGGGGAAACATAGGGCGGATTGGCCAGGATCAGGTCGTAGCGGCCGTTCAATCCTTCGAACAGATCCGCTTGCCGGGCCGACACGCGCTCTTCCAGGCCATGCAGGCGAATGTTTTCCCGCGCCAGCTCGAGCGCTTCCCCGGAAATGTCGGCCAGATCGACCCGGCAGGCGGGAAAACGCAATGCGCAGGCGATGCCGATACAGCCGCCGCCGCAACATAAATCAAGTACGGCGCCGGGTTCGCTGGCCAGCCCGGGTTTAAAAAGGGGTTCGAAACCGTTGCCGATCAATTCCGCGATCGGTGACCGCGGAATGAGAGCGCGGGAGTCGCAGATGAATTCATGCCCGGCGAACCAGGCCTTGCCAAGCAGATAGGCGGTGGGAATGCGTTGTTCGATGCGCGCCCGGACGAGCTGCTCCAGCCTCTCGATTTCATCGCAACCAAGTTCCCGGTCTTGTTGCCTTATCGACCGGTGGAAATCGAGGTCCAGTGCGCCGAACACGAGGAACACGGCCTCGTCATGGACGTTATCGACGCCATGACCGCAATGAATGCCGGCGGCCGCCAGACGGCCGGCAAGCTGCTCGATATAAGTCTGAAGGCGCATGCGGCATGATGATATGATTGCGCGCTGGCTCACGGCCAGCAAAACGTATATGACAGCGGATCGAAGTGTTGGCGACATGCAGGAACTCGAACAGGCTTACGCCACGATTCTGAATGCGATCGGCGAAGACCCCAACCGCGAAGGATTGCAAAAAACTCCCGGGCGCGCCGCGGAGGCGCTCAGATTTCTGACGCGCGGCTATGCCCAGAACGTTGCCGAAGTAGTTAACGACGCCCTATACGAATCCACATCCGACGAAATGGTCATCGTCAGGAATATCGAGATGTACAGCATGTGCGAGCATCATCTGCTGCCTTTCATCGGCAAGTGCCACGTGGCCTACGTGCCCGACGGCAAGGTGCTCGGCCTGTCGAAGATCGCCCGCATCGTCGATGTTTTCGCCCGCCGCCTGCAGATCCAGGAAAATCTCACCCAGCAGATCGCCAATTGCATCCAGGAAATCACCGGCGCCAAGGGCGTGGGCGTGATCGTCGAAGCGCAACACATGTGCATGATGATGCGCGGAGTGGAAAAACAGAATTCGGTGATGACTACGTCCTGCATGCTCGGCGCTTTTCGCGCGCGGGCAACGACGCGGACCGAATTTCTGTCATTGCTCGGCTGATTGCAGCACCAGTTCGACGCGCTCGGCGCAATCCGCCGCGGCGCACAAGGGCGCCAGCGGCCCCAGGCCGCGGGCCGTGAGCCGTTCGGCTTCGATGCCCCGCTCCAGCAACGATTGCCGCACCGCCCGGGCGCGGGCCTCGCTACGGGCAAGCAACTGTTCGAAATCGCCCTCCCCTCGCAGGTGGGCGACAATGAACAGACGCATCTCCGGGTCCAGCCGCAGCAATTCCGCGACGGCGTCCAGGTCCGCGTCCGCCGCCAGCCGATCGTCGGCGCCGAATTCCAGCCCCGGCACGACGACGCCGCCGGTTTCGCGCATTTGCTCGAGCATGAAGGCCGGACCGGCTTCCACCGGGTTCACGGCGTTGCCTTCGAGTTCGATGATTTCCAGATAGGCCAGCAACTGGCGGTTGATGCGGGTAATCACGTAAGCCGAGACAAAGAACTGTCCGGGAGGCTCCGATCCCATGGCCAGATAGAACTGGTTCCGCACCGGCCCGTACAGGATGCGATTGCCGAAAATGTCGTTGGCCCAATATTCGCTGCTGCCGCAGGCGCGACCCGTGCAGGTGAACAATTCGCGATATCCGCGCAAGTCCATCTGCTCGACCAGGAAATCGTATATGTCCTGGCCGGTATAGCCGCCGGAGACCTGGTAGAGAATTCGGGTCAGATTTCCGCGAACCCTTTCCGAGGCTTCGGGCGCCACCTGGCCGCGAGTGCTTTGCAGGCTGCCGAGCACTACGCGGTAATTTACATTTTCGAGCGTCTCGAATTCGCTGATTTCGGCGTCTGGAAACCCGCTGAACAGCACATGATCGGCGGGGCCGACCTGCTGCGCACCGGCGTTACCCGCCAGCAGCAACAGCGAGATTGCTTGAACAAGGTATCGGGCCTGCATTGAGACTACCCCATAACTTGCATTTCAGCTTTCGGAATCTTCCGCGGCGGCCTTTTTCGTCGAGGATTTCCTGCGAGTAGCTCTCTTCTTCGCCGGCTCTTTTGGCGCAGTATCTTCGACAGGCTCTTCAGCGGCGGATTCCGGTTCCGGTTCGGCTGCGGATTCATCGGCCGTTACCGCATCCTCCTGCTCCGCGACGCGGGGAAACTCCGAGAAAGGAAATGGTCTTTGTTCCCTGTTCCAGCTCGCGAACAGCAGAATCTCTCGGATGTATTCGGCCAGGGCCGCCGCCAGACCGCGCAGATTGCGGTTTTCCTCGCCGGTAATAATCGTGAACAGGGCCTGGACGACTCCGAGCACGATCGCCAGCGGCCCGACAATCAGCGCAAATATGAGCAGGAACAGGATGACAAATACGACCCGGCCCCAGATTCCCGGGTCTTTCCACGGACTTGCGTTCGAATTTTCCGACATATCCTCGCCTCAAACCGAAAATCCCGTTCCAATCACCAGAACGGCTCAATCCGTATTGTTGCACCGCAGGGTCTTGTCCTCAATGGCGGCGAACTCCACGTCGAGCGCCTGTTCGCTGAGCATCAGCGAGGACAGAATGCTCTTGATGGATTCCCGCTCGACGACGATTCGGTACAGGCCGTTCGCCAGCGGCATGTAAACGCCGAGTTCATCGGCCTTCCGGGCTACCAGTTTAACCGTGTTGACGCCTTCCGCAACCTGCCCCACTTCCTCCGCGGCCGTTTCGATGCTCTTGCCCTGACCGAGCGCGAACCCGATTCGGTAATTGCGGCTCAAGGGCGTGGAACTGGTCACAACCAGATCGCCGACCCCGGACAGGCCGAGAAAGGTCATCGGATCGGCGCCGAGTTCGCGGCCGAATCGGGCCATTTCCGTCAATGCCCGGGTTACCAGCATGCTGTTGGTGTTGTGGCCCATGCCCAGGGCGGCGGCGATGCCGGCGATAATGGCGTAGATGTTTTTCAGCGAGCCGCCGAGTTCCACGCCGAGCATGTCGTCGTTGGTATAGACCCGGAAGGATTCCGAACGCAGCAAGATGCGCACGTTCTCGCGCACGTCCTCGTCGTCGCTGGCGATGACGGTTCCCGTCAGGTGTCCCGCGGCGATTTCCCGGGCCAGGTTGGGACCGCTGAGCACACCGACTCGCGCCTCGGGCGCTTCCTGCCGCAGAATCTGGCTCATGAGCATGAAACTTCCCGCCTCGATGCCCTTGGTGCCGCTGACCAGCATGGCGTCCGGCGAGACGTGGGGGGCCATTTCGCGCACGACGGCGCGGAAGTTCGAACTCGGCACCGCCACGAAGATGAGTTCGGCGGCGGCTACCGCCGCCGGCATGTCGTCCGAAGCCAATACGCGGGAACTGATTTCGTAACCCGGCAGATATTGCGGATTCTCGCGCCGGTTGTTCACGTCCCGGGCGAGTTCGTCGCTGCGCATCCAGAAACTGACGTCACAGCCGTTTCTGGCGGTTATGTTGGCGATGACCGTGCCGAAGCTGCCGCCCCCGACCACCGCGACCTTCTTGATCTGCTTCACGAAATTCGCTCCGCCGTGGAATGATGATAGCCGCTATGCAGCCACGCTGAAAATGGGAAAATCGAGCCAGGACGGGAATATCAGAGTGCGATGCCCTGCATCAGGCTCATCAGCGAAGCCGGATACACGCCGAACAGGACGATCAGCGCGAACAGGACTAGCACTACCGAAAAAGCGGCGCTTCCCTGGCGCAACTCCGGCGCGTCAGCCGGTTCCGGCAACAGCATTCGATAGACGATACGCAAGTAGTAGTACAGCCCTATGCCGCTACCGACGATCAGGGCGGCGAGCAGCAGCCACAAGCCCGATTCCACCCCGGCCAGCACCAGGTAGAACTTGCCGATGAAGCCCGCGGTCAACGGAATCCCCGCCAGCGAGAGCAACATGGCGGTAAACGCGGCCGCCAGCCAGGGGCGCCGCCAGAACAGGCCCTGGTAGTCGGCGATGCTGTCTCGTTCCAGCGCGTCAGAGGACAGCAGCGAGACGATGCTGAAAGCGCCGAGGGTCATGACAACGTAGGCGAACAGATAGAAACTGACCGCTTCGACGCTGATCGGGCCTTCGGCGTAAAAGGCGGCGATGATCGCGATCAGCAGGTAGCCCATGTGGGCGATCGACGAATAGGCAAGTATCCGCTTTACATTGTCCTGCAACAATGCGAGCAGGTTGCCGGCGATGATGGAAAGCAGCGCAAGCAGGGAAAATACGATCACGACCGGCGCGATGCCGAGCGTCCTGGTCTCCACCACCACGCGCAACAGCACGATGAAAACGGCGATCTTGCCGATCGTCGCCAGATAGGCGGTCGCAGGCGCCGGCGCGCCTTCATAGACATCCGGCGTCCAGATATGGAAAGGGAACAGGGACAGCTTGAAAGCCACGCCCGCGGAAATCAGCAGCAGTGCGACCACGGAGAAACCGATACCCGGCCCCGCCGGCAATCCTTCCAGCCCGGCGAAGCTGAGACTGCCGGTCTCGGCATAGATCAGGGCCACGCCGAACAGGATCATGGCGGTGGAAACCGCGGACAGGATCAGGTACTTGACCGCCGATTCGAGCGCGTGATTATTCGCCGCCCGCCTGCTTTGCACCGGATAGGCCAACATGCCGTAAAGTGACATGCTCAAGGTTTCCAGGCCCAGCAGCAGGCTGGCGAAATGGTTGGCGCCGGCAAGCACCACCGCCCCGAGAGTGGCCAACAACAGCAACAACAGGAATTCTTCCCGCTGGTCGTCGAATTCGGCCCAGTAATTGTGGCCGACGAGGCTCACGCCGATAGCCAGGGCGCAGATCAGCACGGTAAAGAACTGCGCGTAGGCGTCCATCGTCAGCAACGGCATCGGGTCCGGCGCGGAGCCGGACAGCAGGTCCATGGCGAGCAAGGCGGCAATGAGAAGGCCGGCGACCGTCGAGCCGAGGATAAACGGGTAGTTGCGCTTCACGCCGATCGCCATCATGACCCAGACCGATGACGCGGTAACGGCAAGTAGCGGCAGCAGGGGAATCAGATCCCCCGAAGTCATCGTGTAACCGGCGTATTCCAGGGGCGTCATGGCTGCGATGCTCCAAGCACGATGTTGCCGGCCTGCCCATCCAGCAGCGTCTGCAAGGCGGGCGCGGAAAGGTCGAGAAAGGACTGCGGATACACCCCCATCCAGACCAGGCCCGCCATCATGGCGGCGTAATAGGCCATTTCCCGATTGTCGAGGTCGAGCAGATGACTGCCGTCAAAGGCGCTGTCCGAATACTTGCCGTGAAAGACCTTCTGGATCACCCAGAGCGAATACACCGAGGCGAAGATCAGGCCGAAGGCGGAAATGATCGTCAGAACCTGATTGGCCTGGAAAGCGCCCAGCAGGGCGAGGAACTCACCGATGAAATTGCCCAGCCCCGGCATGCCGAGCGCCGCGATGGAAAAGAACAACGCTACCGCCGACATGCGCGGCACGCGGCCCCAGAAGCCCCCCATTTCGAGCATGTTGCGGGTATGGATGCGATGTTGCAGGGCGCCGGCGAGCATGAAGAGGGCGGCGGAACTGAGTCCATGGGCGAGCATGGTCATGACCGCGCCTTGCAGGGCCAGTTCGTTCCAGGCATATACGCCCAGGGTAACGAAGCCCATGTGGCTGACACTGGTATAGGCGATGAGACGCTTGAAGTCCGCCTGGGCGAAAGCGACCTTGGCGCAATACAGGATGCTGACGGCTGCCAGGGTCATGGCGACGGGGGCAAACTCCGCGGCGGCCGTCGGGAACAGGGGCACGGCGAAGCGCACCAGGCCGTAGGCGCCGGTCTTGAGCAGAACGCCGGCGAGGATGATGCTGCCCGCGCTCGGCGCCTGGCTGTGAGCGTCGGGCAGCCAGTTATGGAACGGTACGCTGGGCAACTTGGTGGCGAAACCGATAAAGAATCCGAGCATGACCCACATTTCCATGCTCCGGTTCATGCCGACGTTGAGCAGATCCTGGTAGGCAAAACTGAAAAAGCCGAATTGCAGGTAGTGGAACCAGGCCAGCACGACTATCGAGACAAGCATGATCAGCCCGCTCACCTGGGTGAATATAAAGAACTTCTTCGCCGCGTAGAACTTGTTCTCGTGCCCCCAGATCGCGATGATGAAATACATCGGGATCAGCATCACTTCCCAGAAGAAGAAGAACAGGAACAGGTCCAGGGCAGTGAAAATTCCGACCACGCCGGCGAGCGTCCAGAGCAGGTTGAAATAGAAGAATCCCGCGCGTTCCGTGATTTCCGACCAGGCCGAGCCGACCGCGACGATGCCGAGAAAAGCCGTCAGCAGGAGCAGCAGCAGGGAAAAGCCGTCGGCCGCGAACTGCAGGGAAATGCCGAAGCGCGGCAGCCAGGCGTGATTGTACGTCGCCAGCCAACCGTCATTTCCAGGATCGGCGCCGAGCAGGCTGAGCATCAGCAGCAATTCGGCCGTCAGCACCGCGAGCGCGACCCAGCGCGGCCAGTCGGGATTGATGCGCTCGCTGAACCAGGCCAGCAGCCCGCCGACGAACAATAGCGCGACAAGCAAGGTGAGAATCACAGCAACACTCCCACCGCGATGATAAGAACGAGGCCGGCCGCCATCGACAAGGCGTACCAGCGCAGAAAACCGGTCTGGCTGCGCACGATCAGCAGATGACCGGCGCGGCTCAATGCCGCCAGCATGTCGTAAAAGGCGTCGACGATGTCTTTCGCATTGACTCGCGCCAGATACAGGAATGGATTTACGAACAGGAAGTCGTACAGCCGATCCATGCCCCAGCCGCTGTTCCAGAAGCGGTGCAAGGCGCGAGCGGCCGGCAGGGACATGAGCCGCTCCGCGGATAGCGCGCCCGATCCGTAAAACAGGTAACTGATCGCGATGCCGATCAGGGGCAGCGCGATCATGACGCCATGCATGAATGCGCTGATGTGATGCTCTTCATGTTCGGCTCCGTGACTGAAGACGGCGTCGAGAGGCACCGGAATCCAGCCGCCGAACAGCGACAGCGCCATCAGGATGAACAAGGGCAATACGATGTTCATGCCTTTCACTTCGGTAGCGTCGTGATGGCCCCTGCTCTCGCCGTAAAACACCACGAAGAACAGGCGGAAAGTGTATATCCCCGTGAAAAAGGCGCCGATGACGCCGCCGAGCCAGAGCCACAGGCCCTGCCCTTCGACTTCGAGCGCGGCGATCAGGATTTCGTCCTTGCTGAAATAGCCGGAAGTGTAGGGGAACGCCGTCAATGCGAGGCCGCCGATGAGGAAGCAAAGGAATCCGACCGGCAACTGCTTGCGCTTGGCGCCCATGCGGAAGATGTCCTGCTCGTGATGCAGGCTGAGAATGACCGCACCGGCGCCCAGGAACAGCAAGGCCTTGAAGAAGGCGTGGGTCATCAGGTGGAAAATCGCGCCGGACCAGGCGCCGACGCCGAGACCGAGAAACATGTAGCCGATCTGGGACACCGTTGAATACGCGAGAATTCGCTTGATGTCGCTCTGGGTCATCGCCGTGAACCCCGCCATCAGCAAGGTAATCAGTCCGACCCAGGCGACGAGCAACTGAATGTCGGGGGCGAGTTCGAACAGCGTATGGGTGCGGGCAATCAGATAAACGCCGGCCGTGACCATGGTGGCGGCGTGAATCAGGGCGCTGATCGGCGTCGGGCCCGCCATGGCGTCGGGCAGCCAGGTCTGCAAGGGCAACTGGGCCGATTTGCCGACCGCGCCGCCGAGCAGCAATAGCGCGGTAATCGTTGGCAAGGCCGAACCCACGGCCCATTCCGCCTCGGCCGCGTGCAACATGTCCTGAATGTTCAGGGTGCCGAGTTGGGCGAACAGCAGAAACAGGCCGATGGCCATGGCGGTATCCCCGACCCGGGTAACGACGAAGGCCTTGCGCGCCGCATAACCGTTGTACGGATCGTCATACCAGAACCCGATCAGCAGATAACTGCACAGGCCGACGCCTTCCCAGCCCAGATACAGCAGCAGCAGATTGTCGCCGAGCACGAGCAGCAGCATGGCGAAGACGAACAGGTTCATGTAGCAGAAGAAACGGCTGAAATCCGGGTCGTCGGCCATGTAGCCGGTGGAGTAGACGTGGATCAGGAAACCGACCCCGGTGATGACGAGAATCATCACCAGCGAAAGGCCGTCGAGGTAGAGATTGACGCCGGGGTCGAAGCCGGCCACCGACATCCAGGTCCAGATGGACACCGTATGACTCTCGAGACCCGATTGCAGGAAGCTGACGGCCACCAGCGCCGCGACCGCGAAGGACAGGCCGACGCTGCCGGCGCCGATCCAGCCCGCGGGACCCCTGGCGAGTTTGCCCTCGGTCAAGGCCAGGATCAGAAATCCCAGCAGCGGAAATGTCGGCAACAGCCAGATCAGATCAAGCACTGATTCTTATCCTTTCAACTCGCTGAGCACATTGATGTCGACGGTCTGGAAGCGCCGGTACATCTGGATGATCAGGCTCAGGCCGACGGCGACTTCGGCCGCGGCCAGAGTCAGGATCAGAATGAACATGATCTGCCCGTCCGCCTGTTCCCAGCGCGAGCCGGCGACAATGAACGCCAGCCCACAGGCATTGAGCATGACTTCCAGCGACATCAGCACGAACACGATGTTGCGCCGGGTGAGCACGCCGATCAGCCCCAGCGAGAACAGGATTCCCGCCAGGATCAGGCCGTGTTCAACCGGAATCGCTCCCATCATTCCTCTCCCGACCCGGTTTTCCGCGCCAGGTGATAGGCGGAGACAAGCCCCGCCAGCAGCAGGATCGAGGCCAGTTCCACGGCAAGCACATAAGGCCCGAACAGCCGCGTACCGACCGCCATGACGCCGACCTGCTCCGCTGCCGACATGCCTTCGACCCCGCCCAGCACATAAAGCAATTGTGCGAGCAGCACGGCCGCGAGCAGCGCCGGCAGGACCCAGCCGCGGCCCGCCAGCCAGACCCGTTCCTGCTGCCGCGTGTTCTGGCCGAGATTGAGCATCATGATCACGAACAGGAAGAGCACCATGATGGCCCCGGCGTAAACGATGGCCTCGAGCATGGCCGCCAGCGGCGCCCCGAGCGTATAGAAGATCACCGCTACCGCGAGCAGCGAGAGAATCAGGTAAATCAGGGCGTGCACGATATTGGTCTGCACGATGACGCCGATGGTGGCGATGACGGCCACGGCTCCGGCCAGATAGAACAGCAGCGTCATGGCAGCAGGCTCCTGACGTCCACGGGCTCCGCTTCGTTGAGCGCCTCGCCCTTGTCCTTGCCCGCGACCTGCTTGCCCGCCACGCGGTAGAAATTGTAGTCGTGGTACTTGCCGACGCCGTCGATCAGCAGGTCTTCCTTTTCCCAGACCATGTCCTGGCGCACGTATTCGGCCATTTCGAAATCCGGCGTCAGTTGAATGGCGTTGGTGGGACAGGCTTCCTCGCAGAAACCGCACATGATGCAGCGGGAAAAATTGATGCGGAAGAACTCCGGATACCAGCGGCCGTCTTCGGTTTCCGCCTTTTGCAAGGCGATGCAATCCACCGGACAGGCCACGGCGCAGAGATTGCAGGCCACGCAGCGCTCCTCGCCGTCGGGGTCGCGGCTGAGGATGATGCGGCCGCGCCAGCGGGGAAACATGTACGGCTGTTCGTCAGGGTATTGCACGGTATCCGCCTTTACGAACAACTTGCGGAACACACCCCACAGGGTAACCGCCTGACTGAGCAGCGTGTCCTTTATCAATCTGAACATGGCTCTTCCTCCCCCTACATCGTGCCCAGGACCACCGCGCCGGTGACCAGCAGGTTCAGCAGCGACAGCGGCAGCAGGAACAGCCAGCCGTAGCTCATGAGCTGGTCATAGCGCGGCCGCGGCAGCGCCGCTCGCATCAGGATGAAAAACGCGATGAAGATTCCGGCCTTGAGCGAGAACCAGACGATCGGCGGCAAAAACGCCGGCCCCAGCCAGCCGCCGAAGAACAAGACCGTGATCAGCGAGGATATCAGCACGAGGCCGAGATACTCGCCGACGAAAAACATGCCGAATTTCATGCCGGAATATTCGGTGTGATAGCCCGCGCAGATTTCCTGTTCGGCCTCGGGAATGTCGAAAGGCAGCCGGTGGCTTTCGGCGACGCCGGCGATCAGGAATATGAGAAAGCCGATGCATTGCGGCGCGATGTACCAGCCGTCGGCCTGGGTTTCGACGATCTCGCGCAGATTGAAACTGCCCGCCAGCACTACCACGCCAAGCAGCGAAATGCCCATGAAGACTTCGTAGCTGACCATCTGCGCCGCCGCGCGCAGGCTGCCGAGCAAGGCGTACTTGTTGTTCGACGACAGGCCGCCGAGCATGACGCTGTAGGCGCCGAGAGAGGCCATCGCCAGCACGAACAGAACGCCGATATTCGAATCGATGACGCCGACTTCGGGCGTGAAGGGGATCACCGCGAAACTCATCAGCACGACGATCATGATGATCGCCGGCGCAAGCACGAATGTGAGCCTGTCGGCGAAAGGCGGCACCCAGTCTTCCTTGGTGAAGATCTTGATCATGTCGGCGACGACCTGCATGATGCCGAACCAGCCCACGCGGTTCGGGCCGAGGCGTTCCTGCCAGAAACTGAGCAGCCGCCGTTCGACCCAGATCAGCATCGCGGCGAGCACGATCACCACCAGCAGTATGCTGGCGATGCTCAGGGCCGAACCGACCGCGAAGCTAAACATAGTCCCGCCCCCGCGCAAGATCGGACACGATCAATTCGCCGAGGCCGCGGCCCTCGGGGGCTTCCGCCGGCGCCAGCTCGACGCGCGCGCCCAGGCCATGAAAGAGCCCGTGAAAATCGATTTCCGCATCGCCGACGTACAAAGCCACCGCGCCGGCGCTCATTTGCGTGCGAATGCAAGTCAGTGCGGTTGCCGTAACACCGCCTGCGCCGCTCAGCGTCACGCCCTGGCCCTGTTGCAGACCGTGCCGCTGCGCATCGGCGGGTGAAATCGCCACATAGGCGCCGGTCATGCGCGCGCGTATCGCTTCGCTGCGGGAAGACAACTCCTCGCTGCCGAATATCTGCAAGGCGGGAAGCAATTCGAGGCCGGCGCCGTCGACCTTCGCCGGAAGCGGATGGTATTCGCCGCTCTCCGATCTCTTTTCCAACAACAGTGTCCCGCCGTGTCCCTGGCGCAGGGGGCCGTTGATCTCGTCCTGGAACTTGCTGATGCTCTGGTTGGAATTCCATTGCGGGGCCCAGGACGAGGCCAGAATCGTCGCATCGCGCCGGGGCGGGACGCCTTCCATCGAAAACGCCAGCGCGGACTCGGGATCCTGGGTTTGTTTGGGTTCGTGCACGTTCAGGTTCGCCTTCATCGCGGTCCTGCCGCTATAGCGTTCGGACTGGCGCGGCACCTTGATGCCGTTGGGCAGGTTGGAGGTATCGGGCAATACATCTCCCAGTTTCGCGAAAGCCGGAATCGAGTCCGCGCAGTCGAGCAGCGCCCGGCGGAAATGTTCGAAGCCGCCGGTCCATTGCCAGGCCGGACGCGCCGCGCTATGGCTGCGATGCACCTGGTAGGCGAGTTGCGCCCTGCCCTCGTAATTCACATAGCTTGTCTGCTGCTCGGAGAACGCGGTTACCGGCAATACGAGGTCCGCTTTCGCCGTGGTGCGATTGGGCAACAGATCGAGCGCGGCGGTCTGTCCGGCCGCGGCCAGGGCCGCGTCGACCCCGGCGTGAGGCGCGCGGCGATAAAGATCGTTTTCGAGCACGATGACATTCGCCGCCTCGCCGGAACTCAACTTGCGCAGGGCTGCGCCGAGACTGTTTTCCGGCCGGGTCATCAGGTGCAGGCCCATGCTGTTGACTTCGGCGGTCAGCAGGCAAAGATCCACCGGCGACGCGCCGCCGTTCCCGCGGCGCTTGCGCAAGGCGCCGGCGACATTTACCGCGGCCTTGATCAGATCGATGTCGCCGCCGCTTGCCCCGGCAACGATCAGCGGCCTGCGGGCGGCAAGCAATTGATCGGCGATTCGCGCGAGTGCATCGACGCCGCCTCCGCCGGAAGGAGCGTCGGAATCTATCCGGTGAGCCAACTCGAACGCGTTCCGCGCGAGCGCCGATGGCGTGTCGATGACACGGTCCGAAGCGACGTCGTCCAGCCGGGTCGCGCCGCAAGCGAAAATGCTTAACGGACTGCGCTCCTGTTGCGCGAGTTCGCGCACGGCGGCGTCCTGCCAGCGCGGGATATTGGCGCCGTCGGCCAACTCCAGCGCCTTGTTGTGTACCGACTGGCGCAGGGCCAAGGCGACTCGCGGCGCGGTATTGGTGACGTCCTCGCCGAGTACGAGGACGGCGTCGGCCTGCTCGATTTCGCGGATGGAGGGATTGTGGAAACGCGGGTCCGACGCCGCTTCGGCGATCAGTTGCATGCAGGCATGTTCCGCATCGGAATAGCCGGCATGAAAATTCTCTTCGCCGACCAGCTTGCGCAAGGCGAAGTTGGCTTCGTTTCCGGCCCGCGGCGAGCCTATACCAATAGTGCCGCCGTCGCTGCCGGCGATTTCACACAATTGCCGTTGCGCGGCGGCCGCATCGAGTTCCTTGTCCGCGCCGTCAAGCGGGGTCTTGAGACGCTCCGCGTCGTTCACATAGCCCGTACCGAAGCGGCCGCGGTCGCAGATGAAATAGCCATTGAGTTCGCTGTGATAACGATTGACGACACGGCGCAATTCCCCGTAGCGCTCGCCGGGCGCGATGTTGCAGCCCACGCCGCAGCCGGCGCAGATCGAAGGCGCGGTCTGCAGATCCCATTTGCGCGTGTAGTTCTCGCTGAAAACCTTGTCGGTAAAGACCCCGGTGGGGCAAACCTCGACCAGGTTGCCGCTGAACTCGCTTTCCAGCGTGCCTTCCCGGTGCCTCCCGAAATAAGTGAAATGGTGCGCGGCCTGGGCCGAGAGATCTTCCCCGCCCGCATATTCGTTGTAGAAGCGCACGCAGCGATAGCAGGTGATGCAGCGATTCATCTCGTGATTGATGAAAGGGCCGAGATACTGGTTGCGGTGGGTGACCTTTTTCTTGTCGTAACGGCGATAGTTGTGGCCCGACATCAGGGTCATGTCCTGCAGATGGCATTCGCCGCCTTCCTCGCAAACCGGACAATCGTGAGGATGGCTGATCATCAGGCTTTCGATGACGCCGGCCCGGAAGGCTTTCGCTTGCTGATCTTCGATGGAAATCCTCGCGCCGGGCTGTACCGGGGTCATGCAGGCCATGGTCATGATGCCGGCGCTGTCTTCCTCGTCGCGATATTGCTTGACCGCGCATTGGCGGCAGGCGCCGACTGAGCCCATGCAGGGATGCCAGCAGAAATACGGCAGGTCCAGGCCCAGCGACAGGCATTCCTGCAACAGGTTGCTGCCGGCGTTCACTTCGTAAGTGACGCCATCTATCGAAATTTCCACCTTCGCCTTGTCAGTCATTGTACTCAGTGCCTGTACGGGCAACGTTGCTCCTTGATATGCCGCTCGAAATCTTCGCGGAAGTATCGCAGGCCGCTGCCCAGGGGCGCGGTGGCGCCGGGCGCGAGCGCGCAGAAAGTCTTGCCCGGTCCCATGTAGTCCACGTGTTCTTCGAGGATCGCCAGATCCTCGTAAGTGCCGTTGCCACGCTCGAATTCCCGGAAAATCTCGTCGACCCAGGGCAAGCCGTCCCGGCACGGCGTGCAATAGCCGCAGGACTCATGGGAGAAAAACGTCATCAGATTGCCGATCATGCCCACCGGACAGGTCTTGTCGTCGAGCAGGATCAGGGTGCCGGTGGCGAGCCTGCTGCCCGCCCCGGCGATATCGTCGTAATCAAGATTCAGGTCGAGATGTTCCGGCAGCATGAAATCCGTCGATCCGCCGCCTGGCAGAAAGCCTTTCAGTTGCAATCCGTCGCGCATGCCGCCGCCGTATACTTCGAGCAATTCGCGGATCGGCGTGCCCAGGGGCAGTTCCCAGCAGCCGGGCGTGCGCGCCTTGCCGCTGATGCCGAACAGCTTGGTGCCGTGATCGTTGCCTTTCGTCAGGCTGCGATACCAGTCGATGCCCCAGGCGAGGATGCCGGGCAGATTGCAGATGGTTTCCACGTTATTGACGATGGTCGGCTTGCCCCAGAGCCCGCTGACCTGGGGGAAAGGCGGCTTCGCGCGCGGATTGGCGCGTTTGCCTTCGAGCGCGTTCAGCAACGCGGTTTCCTCGCCGCAGATGTAGCGCCCGGCGCTGGTATGCAGGATGATGTCGAGGTCGAAGCCGGTGTCGAGGATATTGCGCCCCAGGTAGCCGCTTTCATAGGCCTCCGCCAGCGCCTTGCGCAGGATGCGTTCCGAATCGGTGTATTCGCCGCGCAGAAAGATATAGGCCTTGCTTGCCTGGATGGCGTAGGAGGCGATGAGCATGCCGTCAATGAGCAGATGCGGATCGCCCTCCATCAGCAGGCGGTCCTTGAAGGTGCCCGGCTCCATTTCGTCGGCGTTGACGACGAAATACTTCTGTTTCGGCGCCTTCTCGCCCATGGGCACGAAACTCCATTTCAGGCCGGTCGGGAAACCCGCGCCGCCGCGGCCTTTCAGGCCCGACTCCTTGACCTGTTCCAGCACGTCGGCCGGATCGAGACCGCGGGCGATCGCGTGCAGGCCATGATAACCGCCGGTCGCCTCGTAGGCCGCCAACTCCAGCGGCTGCCGCGAGAAATCGATATTTCTTGTCAGGGGGTTGCTGACCACGATCAGTCCTGCCTGTCCCGGTAGTTCGCGAAGATTTCGCCCAGATTCTTCCGATCCAGGTTGCGATGCAGGTCCGGCCCCACCATCATCACCGGCGCCCGGTCGCAGTCGCCGAGACAGGGAACCGGGATCAAGGTGAATTCGCCGTCTGCGCTGGTTTCGCCGTAATCGATGCCGAGTTCCCCGGAAATCTTCTCCTTGACCTGATCGCAGCCCATGATCCAGCAACTGACGCTCTTGCAATAGAGAATCACGTTCCTGCCTACCGGACGGCGGTAGATCAGGTTGAAAAAAGTCGCCACGCCTTCGAGTTCCGCCGCCGGCAGGCCGAGATATTCGGCGACGGCGAGCAGGGATTCGTCGGAAACCCAGCCGCGATGCTTCTGCACGATCTTCAGGGCTTCCAGGCCCACGGCGCGGGTGTCCGGATAAAGCGTACGCTCGTGTTCAATCTCGGCGATTTCCGCATCCAGCAGGTAATCCGTGGAAACGGCCGTCGAGGCGATCAGTTGTTCGGTCTTTGTACTCATCGGTTTCCGCTAGCTTTTCTTGACCCCTTGGCTTAGCGATCCACGTCCGCCATGACGAAATCGATGCTGGCGATGATCGCGATCAGGTCCGCCACCATGAAACCGTTGCTGATATGCGGAATCATCTGCAAATGGGCGAAGGACGGGGTGCGGATCCGCGTGCGGTAGGAGCCGCCGCTGCCGTCGCTGACCAGGTAATAGCTGTTGATGCCCTTGGTCGCTTCGATCGAAACGGTGACTTCGTCGGGCGGAATCACCGGCCCCCAGCTTACGCTGAGAAAGTGGTTGATCAGGGTTTCGATGTCGCGCAGGGTTTCTTCCTTGCGCGGCGGCGTGGTCAGCGGATGGTCGGCCTTGTAGTGGCCGCCGGGCATGTTGTCCAGGCATTGCTTGATGATGCGCAGGCTCTGTCGCATTTCCTCGACGCGCACCGCGCAGCGGTCGTAGCAATCGCCGTTGACGGCGATGGGCACGTCGAATTCGAAGTTGTCGTAGCCGGCGTAGGGCCGCTGCTTGCGGAAATCCCATTCCAGGCCGGTGGCGCGCAGTCCGGCGCCGGTAACGCCCCAATCGAAGGCTTCCTGCGTATCGTAGACGCCGACGCCCTGGGTGCGCCGCTTGAGGATGCCGTTATTGAGCACCATGCTGTCGTATTCGTCGATCCGCGGCGGCATGAATTCGAGCAGCTCCCGCACGCGCATGTCCCAGCCTTCGGGCAGGTCCTGGGCGACGCCGCCGATGCGGAACCAGCCCGGATGCATGCGCGCGCCACAGATCGATTCGATGATGTTGAAGATGCGTTCGCGCTCGACGAACATGTAGAAGATCGGCGAAAGCTGGCCCACGTCCTGGGCGAAAGTGCCATAGAACAGCAAGTGGCTGCAGATACGGAACATTTCGGCCAGCATGATGCGGATGACTTTGGCGCGCTCGGGCACTTCGATGCCCGCCATCTTCTCCACCGCCATCACGTAAGGCAGGTTGTTCATTACCCCGCCGAGGTAATCGATGCGGTCGGTATAGGGAATGAAAGTGTGCCAGGACTGGCGCTCGGCCATCTTTTCCGCGCCACGGTGGTGGTAACCGATATCCGGCACCGCGTCGATGAGTATTTCGCCGTCGAGTTGCAATGCGATGCGGAAAGCGCCATGGACGCTAGGGTGATTGGGCCCTAGATTCAGAAACATGAATTCCGAATCCTCCGACTTTCGCTTCATGCCCCATTGTTCGGGATTGAACAGCAGGGCGTCCTGTTCGTAGCCCGCCTGATCGTCGTCGAGCGAATACGGGTCCATTTCCGTCGCCCGGGCCGGATGTTCCTTGCGCAGGGGGTGGCCTTCCCAGGTCGGCGGCAGGATCAGCCGGTAGAGATTCGGATGACCTTCGAAATTAATGGCGAACATGTCCCAGGCTTCGCGCTCGTACCAGTTCGCGGCGGGCCAGAGTCCGGTCACGGTCGGTATGTTCAGGTCCGCGTCCATCAGGGGCACCTTGACGCGGAAGTCGCAATTGCCGGAGAAGGACATCAGGTGATAGACGACGGTGAACTCGCTCGGCGGCTGCGATTCGCGATGCGTGCGCATGCGCTCGTCGATGGCGGTCAGATCGAACAGCATCTCGAAACGCGGATTGGCCCCTTCGCGCAGTTCGCGCAGGAATTCCACCACGTCGCCGCGGTCTACCCAGACCGTGGGAATGCCGTCACAGGTGAATTGCTCGGCGAGAATGCGGCCGGCGAATTTCGCCTGTAACGCAGCCGGGATCAGGCTGGTTGCCATTGTCGTGCTGGTAGCGGTCGCGACTGGCATGTCCTTGAATTTTCCGGCTCTGCTACTTTGTTTGACCTGGATTCAGACGCGGTCCGGAGAGCGCAATTCGGTCGCGGCGATCCGCTCGTCATGGCGGAACTCGCGTTGCACCGTCCTCGGTTTTTTCTGGATGATGCCCTGGTCGTTGATGACCCAACTCAGCGGCCGGCGTTGCTTGCCGACCTGTTCCTGCAACAGGATCAGACCCTGCAGCAGCGCCTCCGGACGCGGCGGGCAACCGGAAACGTAAACGTCCACGGGCAGGAACTTGTCGACTCCCTGCACTACTGAATAGATGTCGTACATGCCGCCGGAGTTGGCGCAGGAGCCCATGCTGATCACCCATTTGGGCTCGAGCATCTGGTCGTACAGCAATCGCACCACCGGCGCCATCTTGCGGAACACCGTGCCGGCGATAACGATCATGTCCGCCTGCCGCGGCGTGCCGCGAATGACCTCGGCGCCGAACCGCGCCAGGTCGTGGCGGGCGGTGAAGGCGGTCGCCATTTCCACGTAGCAGCAGGAAAGGCCGAAATTGAACGGCCAGATCGAGTTCTTGCGGCCCCAGGCGATCATGTCCTCCAGTCTGGCCATGACCACGTTGCGGCGCAGGAATTCGTCGACGCTCGCGCCGCCGGGCTGACCTGAAGAAGCCTCCTCGGCCTTTTGCAACTGCCAGCTCACAAGTGGAATTCCTTCTTGTTGGTCACGCCGCCGGCGCCGCGCAATTCGCGCAATTCTCGCCGCTGGATATCGGTACGCCAATCCAGCGCGCCCACGCGCCAGAGATAGAACAGCGCCGCAAGCAATATGACGATGAAAACGGCGATTTCGATAAAGCCGACCCATCCGGTCTCGCGCACGGAAACCGCCCAGGCGAACAGGAAAACGACCTCGAGATCGAAAATGATGAACAGGATCGCCGGCAGATAGAAATGCACGGCGGTGCGGAATTGCGCCGAACCGACGGAAACGATGCCTGACTCGAAAGGCGTATCGGTGTATTTGCGGGAGGCGCTCTGCCCGAGAAAATACGACAGGCCGAGCATGAGGCCGACTATCGCCAGCACGGCGGCGGCGTAAAAGAAAAAAGGTGCTAGATCGCTCATGAATGACGGCGCCGAAATCGGTCCGGGAATGTACACGGAACGGCCGTTCAAGGCAAGCGACTTGTACCGGGCTGCCCCGGTTGCGGTTACACCCCGGATCAGTTCGGCACGTAGATTATCTCGCCGGATTCGAGCTGGTACGCGGTACCGACCGGGCGGCCCCGCTCGCCTGTCTGTTGCCGGGATTCTTCTGCCGTATAGGCGCGGATTTCCTCCCCTTCCCTGATGATGATCTCCATGTCTTCCTCGCCGGGATTCTTGACCAGGGTGAACTCTTCGCTGAACAGCAGTTCTCCGAGTTCGAGGTGGCTGATCAGAGCCGCCATCAGCGCCACGGAGAAAACCATGGCGATATCGAACAGGTTGACGAGCGAACTCAATGGGTCGAGTTCGTCGCTGTCGGCAAGAAAGGTCTCGTATCGCTTCATGATCGTTCCGCCTCCGACTCGGTCTTGTATTGCAGCACGAACTCCAGCCGATGCATGCCCTGGGCGAAACGCCGCTTGCGCGACTGATGCAGGACGAAGCCGATGCTGCCGATCACGATGCCGAGCACCGTGGTCGAAAAGGCGACTTGCATGTTCTGGGTCAGGCTGGCCATATCTCCCGCCGCGAGGCCCGCGAGCGCCGGGCCCATGGGGATCAGCGTGCCGATCAGCCCGAGGCTGGGACCGAGACGGATCAGCAGCCGCGGGAAAGAGAGCTGATTATCGCCGTGCAGGGCAAAATCTCCGAGCTGTCGTTCGCGCACCGAGCGCTTCGTCATGTCGTCCATGACCGTGAGCATGTGTCTGCTCAGCGGCGAGGCGTAGCTGCCCGCGCATTCCACGAGCCGCGCCTTGTAATCGGCAAATTCTCCGGCGACAAGCCGGCCTTCCGCGGCGTCGAGCGCCTTGAGAAGGCTCAGGTCCTGCTGGCGTTGCTGCCAGTCCTGCCCGAGCAGCAGCAGCGCGCGCACGAGCAGATAGAGCAGCAAGGCGATGCACGGAACGAGCAGGCCCGTGCTCACCCAGGTAAGCGTGGAGAAAAAACTCAGCATGTCAGGCTCGAGACCTCGCCCTGGCGCCTCTGTCGCGCAGATTTTGCCACGAATAACCGGCGATTATCAGGACGAGCAGGATGCCGGGTGCCTGCACGGCGCTTGCCAACGTGATCCACTCGTAGCCCTGGAAGTAGCCGGCCCAACTCGTGTCCGTCGCGTACAGCCATTGCAGGATCAGCAGCAGGCAGGCGAGAAAGCGCGCGGCCGGCAGCCTGCGGGCGAGATTGATCCGTCCCAGTGCGAAGATCAGCCCGGGCAGCGCGAGCAGCAGGGCCGCGGCGTAGAGCATGCCGAGCCGCGAAAATTCGATGCCCAGCGCCTTATAGAACAGCAACAGTTGCAGGCTCAGCGCTGCCGGCAGCAACAACAGCAGGGCGCCGTACATCCGCCCATGCAGCAGCAGGCCGAGCGCCTGCAGGCTCAGCGCCACGCCGATCGGTCTTGACCAGAATTCGAGTGCTGCCAGCCAGACGGTCACGCTCTGACCGCTCAGCCACTTTGACAGCCACAGCGCCGCGCAAGCGAGCGTCGCCGGAACCAGCGCAAGGCCGAGTCCCAGCGCCACGGGCGGCGGGCAGTAGCGCTGCACCAGCGCGTTGCGGCCGAAAAACGACTGCCGCTGAGACGGCCAGGCGAGCAAGGCGCAGCAGCAGCCGAGTCCCAGGCTCAGCGCCCACCAGGACGCGGCTTCGCTCATGCCCGCCAGGCGGCCGCCGGCCGCGACCGCCGCCAACGTGCTATTGCCAGCAGCGCCGTCAGCGCAAGGCCGATGCCGAGCAGGATCATCGCCAGGTTACGGCCTGCCACG
This sequence comes from Pseudomonadales bacterium, assembly GCA_022822865.1. GTDB lineage: Bacteria > Pseudomonadota > Gammaproteobacteria > Pseudomonadales > Pseudohongiellaceae > UBA9145. The sequence goes on from JAJDYJ010000029.1 coordinate 50,808, forward strand.
GCCGGCGGCTGAGCGGCTTCGTTGCGCGTCGTCAATTCCGCCTCAGTGGGCTGTTCCCCGTTTTCTGCCTGCACATCCTGTTCGCGTAACACGAGTTCCGTACTCTGCTCGACCGAGCCGACTTCCGCCGCTTCGATCTGCTGCTGGTAGCTGGCAAGCAAGGTCGGGTCCAGACGCGCCGCAATGAAGTCCTGCAATGCCGCGTTGCCGCAAGTAAAACTGCCGCAGCCGGCTTCGAAACGGCTCACGAGGTCGGCGTGCAAATCGGCCAGCGCCTGCAATTGCGCGGCGTCCGGGGTCCAGAAATCCTTGCGGGCGGCTTCGAGCATTACTCCGGTGACTTCCTGCAGGGCGTAGGGATTTTCGGTTTCGAAAAAGTCATTGAGGCCCAGGGCGTGCTTGTCGTCGATCAGCGTCTCGAAGACCTGGTTCCAGAATCCCGGCGCGATGGCGGCGGGTTTCATGGTGTTCCAGCCGAAGGAGTTGCGCAGGGTCTCGGCCATCACTTCGGCACTCGACGCCTCTCCGGCCGTAAGACCTTCCAGGTAGCGCGGATTGAACAGCGTGGTCCTGGCTTCCTGGGCGATCGCGCTTTGCAGCGTTTCCATCTTCGCCCGATTCGGATTGCGGTAATCGGAGAAATACGCCTCCGCGTCCTTGCCGGTGACCGAACGCACCGCCAGGCTCAGGCCGCCCATGAATTCGTAGACGTGATCGAGGCTGAGACCGCCCCAGGTGTTGCTCGACCTCGGCTGGATGACCACGTCGGTATTGAGCAGCGCGGCGGTAAACAGTTCCGGCACGAACTCGCCCCATTCGCCGGATTCGCCGTACATGGCGCCCATGTTGTAGAGATACTGGCTGGCGACATCGGCATCGGACTCCCAAGTGTCGCCCTGCTCCACCATGCCCATGATCTGCGTGCCATAGGAGCCGTTGACGCCGCCGAAACTCCTGCGCGTCGACAGCCGCCGCGCCTCAGCCGGCGGCAGGCCCTGATCGAGCAGGTGCTGTTCGGCGAGGCGTACGCCGTCGCGGACGAAGTTTTCGTCTTGATCGGCCGCCAGCGCCGCCATTTCCACCGCGCGGTTGATCAGCGCCAGCCGGGACGCGGCAAGATCGCGCAACTGGCCCGCGCTTTGCACCACGACGTCGATGCGCGGTCGTCCGAGTTCTTCGGCGGGAATAAGCTCAAGCAACTGTACTTGCCCGTTAGGCGCCCATACCGGGGCGACGCCAAGCAGGTACATCACTTGCGCGACCGTGGCGCCCTGGGAATGGATGAACTCACTCGGCCAGAGCGTGAAACTGACCTTGTTCGGCAGGCGGCCGTGGCGTTCCCGGTAATCGCGCAGCATGTCGTCGGCGAGCGCCTTGCCGACTTCCCAGGCGGCCTGGGAAGGCGTCTGCTCGGCGTCGATCGAATACATGTTGCGCCCGGTCGGCAGTGCGTCGGCATTGAGCAACGGGTCGCCGCCCGAGGCCGGCGAGACGTAGCCGCCGGAGACGGCGTTGCCAAGCGCGACTTTCTGGTCGGCGCCGCCGGCGAGCAGCAGGTCGGTGTAATTGTCGTACAGCGAAAGCGCCTCAAGCAGGCCAGGTTCGTAATCGAAGGCCAGCGAATCGACGAGCCCGCCCGGCGTCGCGCCCTCGTTCAGTTCGGCGAACAGCGCTTCCCCGCCTGAAGTCGCTTGCACGGATTCGGGCAACAGATTGTTGACCGAATCGATCAGCATCAGTTCGGCCGTCAGCGCGGCGTCCGCGTCGGCCCATGTTTCGCCCCAGGTGTACAGGCCCTTGTTGATGCTCGCCTGGGCGAGATCGTCAATGTACAACTCGAGTTTCGGCAGCACGTCATCGTCCCAGCCCGGAGCGTCGGCCAGGTCGGTTTCAAGATCGACGTGCAGCTCGATTTCGGTCGCCAGTTCGATGATCAGCCGGCGCTGCTCCTCGCGCACCTGGCCCTCTGTGAGGCGGTAATCGTCGAGCCAGCGCCCCAGCGTGGCGAGTTCGGAATACAGGCCGGCGCGCTGGAACGGCGGCGTCAGGTGGTTGATGATCGTGGCGTAAGAGCGCCGCTTGGCGATGATCGCCTCGCCGACGTTGCTCATCGTGTAAATGTAGAAATGCGGCGTGTTGCCGATCAGGGCGTCCGCCCAGTCATTGGACGACAGCGCGACCTGCTTGCCCTGGGTGAATTCGAGACTGCCGTGGGTGCCGTAATGGACGATGGCGTCGGCGCCGAAGCCCAGCCGCATCCAGAGATAGGCAGCCACGTAGCTGTGCGGCGGCGCCTCGCCCGTGCCGTGCACCATGCGGAAATTGTCTTCGCCGAAGCCCGCCAGCGGCTGCGGCATCAGCGCGACGTTGCCGAACTCGAGCCGCGGCACGGCGATGCGGCTTTCGTCTGCCGGCGGCGTGTCGACGAGGAATCTGCCGAGGTTGCCGCCGTGGCGCTCGTCGACCCGGGCGCAAACACCCGCCGCGAGCTCTTCCCGGCACCACTGCCGGTACTCGCCGGCAGTCACCCAGGCGGGGTTCTGTTCTTCGAGAAAGCGCCGCGCCTGGCCCATGCCGTCGGGCGTCAACACCGGGCCTTCGACGTCGAGCCGGGCGCGGAACGCGGCGTAATCGTCCGGCAAATCGCCGAGGTCGTAGCCCTGCTCCTTGAGCATGTGCAGGGTATTGAACAGCGACGGGCTGACTTCCAGCCCGCCGGCAACGAGCGCGTTCTTGCCGGGGCCGCGGAAATAGACGATGCCGATGCGCTTTTCGGCGTTGGCCGTGCGCTTCAGCCCAATCCAGCGATCGACCATTTCGACATATTCGTCGAGCCGTTCAGGAATTGCCTCGAAAATGCGGAAGCCGCGCTCGTCAGCGAATTGCGCATTGACGACCCGCGGTGCGACGCCGCCGTCGAGTTCGGGCAGCACGACGTTCATGGTCAGCATGCCGCCCGCATATCCCTGCGAGTCTTCGAGCCATTCCCGGTGTTCCTCGAAAACCGACAGCGGCGTCAGCAGCGGCACCTGGTTCTCGGTGAACCAGTTGGCCACGGCGTTTTCCCGGCCGAAATTGAAACGCCCGTGGGGCATGAGCACCACCGCGTCGGGATTGACCTCGGCGACCAGCGCGAGCCGCTCGGCCTGGCCGTTGATAGGATACACGCGCATGCCCGCGCCTTCGAAGGCCTCGATCATCGCGTTGAGATGGTCGCGGTTGGCGTTGAACGGTCCAGGCACCGTGGTGATCAGCGCAATCTTGTAGCCGTCGGGATTGTAGTTCGGCACGGTTTCGTAGAAACGCTGGTAATCCTCCACCGTGGTGAACACTTCGTCGCCGAGGTAGAACAGCACGTCGGTATCGATAAGCAGTGGGTCGCCGGCCTCGGGAGACCGCCAAAGTTTGCCGTCGAGTTCGCGGCGCACGTAGTACCAGAAATTGCGGTAGTTGTAGTCGCCGCCGTTATCGACGTAGGTTCGCACGAGTTCACTCGCGTCAGGGTTGAGGCTCGTGAGTTGCACGTGGTTGGGATTGGTGGGACTGTCGATGAAAATCGCGCTGCCGGATTGCACGGCTTCGTCGATCCAGGCCAGTTGTTCGCCGTCCAGCGCGAGACCGCGGCCGAAGATCATCACGAAGTCGAAATCCCGCGCGCGCTCGAGCGCCCCGACTTCGAGGCGCTCGAAACGGAACTGCGGCATGTCGGCTACAGCCTTGATGACGCGGCTGGCGGTGAAATCCGCGAAACTGACCAGTGCGACGCGCGTCGGCGCTGCATAGCGCTGATATGAGAAGAACAGAGCCAGCGCGAACGTCGTGAATATCAAGGCAGGGACGGAGAATCTTTTCATGACGGATGCTCCTACATGCCGAATCGATAGCGGGCCGAGACGGAGAAAGTCCTGCCCGGCGCGGCGGCGCCGTCAGGGTCGTCGCTGATGCCCGACCCCGCCACGAATTGCGGCCAGTACTGTTCGTCGAACAGGTTGTCGATCCTGAAATTCAGGCTGAAGCTGTCGGAGAAGTCGTAAAAAAGGCTGGCGTCGACGCGCGTGTAGTCAGGCACGACGAAACTGCCCGGTTCGACATCGGTGAACTCGTCCACCAGCAGGGCCTGCAGGTTGGCGCCGAAGTTGGCGTCGGCGGAGCGGTAGCCGAGTCCGAGAATCGTCTGTCGCGGGCCGACGCTGGTCAGCGGTTCGTCGCTCGAGCGGTTTTCGCCCTCGATGTCGCCCCAGCTCAGGCTCAGCAGCCATTCGTCCTCGGTGTCCAGCCAGTTGTGCAGGTACAGCTCAGCGTCGATTTCAGCGCCGCTTACTTCCACCTCGCTCAGATTCCGATACTGAATCTGCGTCACGGAACGGAAACCGGGAATCGGGTTCGGGCGGCTGCCGGAACGCGTGCTCTCGATGAAGTCCTCGTAGTCGGTGTTGTAAGTCGAGATTTCGAATCTGCCCATCTCGCCGCGCAACCGCAGGCCGACCTCGATGCCGTTGCTCTTTTCCGACTTCAGGTCGGGATTGGCGAGCACTTCGTGCGGGAACCAACGGCTCTGGATGAAGGTGTTGATGTACTGCGAAGAAACCGGCGGCGCACGGAATCCGCTGACGTAATTGCCGAACAGGATCAGGTTTTCGTTCGCTTCCCAGGTCAGGCCGACGCTCGGCGAAACGCTGTCGCTGCTGAATGCGCCGACGCTTATTCCCGTGGGATTCGAATTGAAATACAACTCATCCGGCTGGGGATCGTTCTCGAAGTAGTCGTAGCGCAATCCCAGCGTGATCCGCAGCCGGTCTTCCGCGAGTCTCAACTCGTCCTGGACGAAAACGCCAAGCAGGTCGGTATCGCTGGAAGGATAACTCTTGAGCGGGTAAACGACGCCGTTGCGCGCCGGATCGACTACGCCGGTGTCCGGATAGAAATCCCGATAATAGTTGAGGCGTTCGGCGGACTTGCGCACGAAATCGACCCCGGCCAGCAATTCGTGGTTCGAGAATTCCTCGCCGATCAGTAAACTGGCCGAGACCAGATCCTGGTCGATGTCGACCTCTTCCATGTCGATTACATTCTCGCCGCCACGGGTCACGCTTTCCTCGAATTCGTCTTCGTCGATGCGCCCCTGCTGCAGGTCGACTTGCCAGTCGAGGCGGTCCAGCCCCATGACGTCCGTCAGGTTCTGGTAGAAACCGATGCGCCAGCGATGGCTCCGGTCCTGCTCGTAGTGGTCGGTAACCGAAGTTCCGGAGGGGAGGGCAGAGTTGTAACTGACGTCCACGCTACGGCGCCAGAAATCCGCCAGGACGCCATACTCGTTGTCGGAGGCGCCGTCGTTCTCCCACTTCAGCAGCACGTTTTCCTGGTTGCCGTCGAAGGGATGATTCTTGTAGTCGCCGTAAATCTCCGTTTCGGAGAATTGCCGCGTGGAAACCTGTAGCAGGTACGCCCCGCCGAGTGCTGCGCCGGCGCCGCTGAATGTCTGCCGGAAGCCATCGTTGACCTGGTCGTAGCCGCCGCCTACTTCGAATACCGAATCGTTGCCGCCGCCGAGCATCTGCCGCGGCGAAATCGTGTTCAGCAACACCACGCCGGCGAGGGCGTCGCTGCCGTAAAGTGCGGATGACGGCCCCTTGAGGAACTGGATGTTGTTCATCGAATAAGGTTCGAAACTGTTGCGGCCGTTGGAGACGCCGGCGGAACCGAAGCCGTCCGGCAATCGCGTGCCGTCGATCAGCATCACCACACGGTTGCCCGACAGGCCGCGGATGACGAAGGTGCCGTTGCCGCGCCGGTCGCTGGACTGATCGATACTGATGGCCGGCTGATAGCGGACCAGGTCCGCCAGACTGTTCGGCTGCAATTCCTGTATATCCTGCTCGTCCAGCACTTCCAGGCTTGCCGGCGTGCTCCAGAGGGAGGTTTCCTTTCGCTGCACCTGGACAACGATTTCTTCGACTTGTTCTTGCGCGACCGCAAGTTCCGCGCTCGTAAAGGCGCAAACCGCCAAAGGAATGGTCCAACCATACTTTCGCTTGAAACTCATGAGATAGTTACCTGACTTGTTCTTTCGCTTGCCGGTCAATGCGGGAAAACCGCGGGAAGTTCTGGCAAGCCAGTTCCCCTGGACCGAATCTTTTACTGCCAACCGGCAGGAACGTTCAGAACGCCTGCAAGTGAACGTACGCCGCCGCGTCAAAGACGCGGACGATCGTGCCGGTTGGGAATTTGTCAGTTAACCGCGGGGTGGAGAGCGGGACCGCGCCGTGGGGACTTCGACCGACTGGGGAGTCAGCGAGGCGCGGGTGTAGTTTTTGTCAGCCGGGAGTGGATTCGAATCGGATTCCCGGGATTGCGTGAAATCGTCGTCCTGGCCGAACTTGAGGCAGATTTCACATTCGAAATGTTCGCCTGGCTCACCGTCATGACTGTGAGCCGTATCGGAGTTCAGCGCGAAAACCAGCAACAGGGAAAGCACGGCCATCGAATTGAGATGGCCAGCCAGGACTTTCCTCATGCCTGCTATTGAAATTCGCATTGCAATCCGCTTTTTCGTCCGTGCTTCGTGCAACAACCGGCTGAGTATCCGAACTGGCCCGCGCCTTGTCAAGTTGACGCGTTGCCGTTTAAGCCCTGGAGGACCAATTGGAAACGCCTGCGCGCGCCTGATCAGTGCGTCGTTTGTTCGTCGAGTTCCGACATGCCTTGCCGAGACACGTCCGTGGAATGGCAATCGTGTTGCCGGCAAAGCCAGAAATTGCGTACATGCGCATAAGCGATAATCGTTGCGCCGGCAACGGTGAGAATCTTCTCGCCGGTCTCTCCCGTCACGTCTTCCCCCAGTATCGGCACGAGGAAAAGTACGAAGAGACCGAGCAGCCCCGTTATTAGAATCTTGAAATGACCATGCTTGCGACAGCCGAGGCTCAAGGCGAAGAGACTGGTAGGGAGCACGAGAAAGAGAACCGCGTAGTGGAAGCTTTCGTCTTCCAGAAAAGTCGCTCCCAGCGCCGGAATCATGGCGATGGCCACCGGCGTGAGCAGGCAATGGACCACGCAAACCAGCGATAGGCCTATAGCCGCCTTATCCGCATTTGCCGACGATGCCTGCACTATTGTTCTCCTGACAATCAACTGTTGATGGGGCTCGCCGACCGCAGCCGCCGGTTCACAAGCAGCATCATACCAATGGAGAGCAACAACAGGAACATCATCGGCGCCATGCCGCGAGCCAATCTTGCGAAGAGCGCTTCGCCTTCGAAGCTGAACTCCGGGATAGTCTGGTAAAACCCGGAATCGATCGGCTGTTTGGCGACGATGTTCGGGCCGACCAGTTCCGCATACCCCGCCTTGAATTGCCGCGCCTGGGTCAGGTAGTCCTGGTGCCGCCGGGCCGACGTTCCGGCCAGTTCCACAAACAGGCTATTGGCCGCAATGGCCGGAGATACGAAACGGAAAAGTCCGATTGCGTTTTCGCGGCTCCTCAGCGCCTCTTCAAAGGAATCCACGATGGGCCGTGTCGCCTCGTCCACTGTCGAGGTCACCAGGAAAGAGGAAAGCACGAAAGCCGGAATCTGCGATTCCTGATCGACCAGCAGTTCCGGATGGTCAAGCATGAACTGGTTGGCCACATCGGCCTCCTGGAGCCGGGTTTCGTTTTCGACTTCCCTCGCATCGGCCAGAAAGGCCAGGCGCGACGGCGTCGGATAGAGCGCCTCCGCCGTCGCGCTGGTGGCCGCGGGAATGACCAGGGTGAGCCCGGCCCACAAGCCCAGCAGCGCCAGCAAATTGAATTCGCCGCTCCTGTTGTAGCTGGCGATCCAGGCGATCAGCATCAACCAGAAGAACCCGTAAAGAAGTACGAGCAGCGACCAGAATCCGAACGCCGGCAAACGCGCACCGGGACTTGCTTCGCCCGACCCGGACGCCAGCGCAATCAGCGCGGCGGCAAAGGTCACGAACAATACGATGCCCGCGCGAAACAGCAGGCGCTGCCAGAACAAGTTCCTGACGCTCGCACCCTGCGCTACCGCAAGACCCAGCCTCCCGGCGTCGCGGTCGGCGGCGATCACGTCGAAACAGAAAACGATCAGCAGCAGCGGCAGGAACAGGATTACCGCCTTGCTGATGTCGAAACTGCCGAGCGCCAATGAAACCGGATCCGCGATTTCATACCTTGAGAACAATCGTATGTCCGGGTCCCATAGCGAAATCTCGCCGGCAAAGGGCAACAGATCCGATTGGCCGACGGCGAAATCAGCCAGCGGCTCCTGGGGCAGTGACGACGCGAACACCACATCCATGGCCGAGCCTGTCGCGGGCGGCACTTCCGCCGCGCTACCGAGTCTTTCGAGTTCGCGCAAATCGTCCAGCCAGCCGGCCATCGCCTGTTCGATTTCGGAGTTATGGCCAGCGATGGCCGCGGCGCGTTCATCGTGCTCCGTCCTGCCCGCCTGCCCGCCGTAAATCAGCACCGAGGCAAACGCCAGCAGCAACAGGAGCGAAGAGACGCGCTGAAACTGCATCTTCCACTCGCAAGCGACGAGATCCGTCATACGCATGAGCGAACCTCACACTCGGGTTCGATCGGCGCCGAACCAGAACATGGCCGCCATGGCGGCCAGACCCCAGAACAGCAATATCGTCAGATCCCGGGCGCTCTCGCTCCAGGCCGTGGCAACGGAAGGCGGCCGGTAGTCGAACTCCGGCACCGTTTCCCAGAATTCGGGAGGCGACAGGTAACCGAAACTCTCACCGGCGCCATTGAGCATCATGTCCTCGTTCATCGCTCGCACGATATCGTTGCGCTGGCGCTCCGCTTCCAGCGAAAAGTGTTCATGGGCGCCGATGTCGGTGCCCGAGTAAGCGCGTGAAAGATGTTGCAATGCGATCGTCGGGGAGAGAACGGAGAGCATTCGGCGCAGGTTCTTCTGTTTTTCGTAGTTGGCGAAGAGTTCGGCGTAAGCCGCGTTGTAGGCTTCCTGATCGATCACCTCGCTCACTTCCAGGCGCAGCGCACCGCGGTTTATCTCCAGGTCATCCAGTTCGTCCACGCGCAATTCCCTGCCTAACGCGCGTTCGACCACTTCCCGCTCCACGGCGACGTAGTCTTCACTCTCGCTCGGCGGCCGATTGGCCTGCAGGCTGGCCCGGGTGTCTTCCCAGAACGTTGCCGAGTCCGGGCTTGGATATACCTGTTCGGCAATACTTGCCGACAGCCGCGGCAATCCGACGACGGTCACGACCCAGATCCCCAGCAAGAGCAGCAAGGCCGTTCTGGCCTCGGCAACCAGCATGGATACCAGCAGCGTGACGGCGGTCAGGCACACGATGTAAAGCCCATACACGAAAAGCAGCGAGAGACCGCGCAGGACCAGATCGCCGCCCGAAAAGCCCGATTCCGACAGCGACAGCAAGGAAAACGACGTCGATATCGCAACAGCGGCGGCCAGCACGGCGAAAGCCACCCCGGCAATTACGATGAATTTCCCAAGCAGCAGGTGAATCGGACTGGCGCCCGAACCGACCAGTTGCCGCAAGGTGCCGCGTTCACGCTCGCCGGCGATGCTGCCGTAGCCCATGAGCACTACCAGCAATGGCAGGATGAGCGTCAATACTCCCGCGATACTGAAATTTTCCAGCCTGCTGAGTTCAGGGGCATCCTCCGCTGCGCGAAACATGGCTGGGTTGCGTGAATGCGCCTCAAGCCAGATGACCTGCCCCATGAAAGAAGAAACGCCGGGGTCGAAGGAAGCCAGGGGGGCCACCGGCTTATGGGCCATGCGGCTGAAATGCGCGGCGGAGTGCGGGTTTTTTTCACCCTGTTCCAGGAACACCGCGGAATCGTCGGCCTGGGCCTGCAGGACTTCCCGCTCTCTCGCATTCTCGGTTGCAAGACCGGTAGTCAATCCAAGCACGAGCAGCAGCCCGACGATGCCCAGCAAGCCCAGGGCCCTGCCGTCGCGCCTTATCTCTGTCAACTCTTTACCGATTATTGCGCCAATCATCACTACGCCTCCTCGGTGGTCTCATCAACGGTTTCGTCGTCGTGCATGTGATTGAGGTAGACCTGTTCGAGCGCTGCCTGGTCCAGGGATTCGGGGGAGAGTTCTTCCACCAGGGTCCCGGATTTCATGATGCCGATGCGGTCGGCGAGTTCCCTGGCCCGGAACAGGTCATGGGTCGCCATCAGCACCGCCGCGCCGTTATCGGCAAGCTGTCGCAGCAGCCGGCAAAATTCGTTCGCGGCGCTGGGGTCCAGGCCGGACAGCGGTTCGTCGAGCAACAGCGCCCTGGCGCCTTTGGCGAGCGCGATCGCGAGCCCGATCTTCTGCCGCATGCCCTTGGAATACGCGCCGACTTTCTGATCCGCGGCGCCCTGATCCAGCCCAACCTGATCGAGCAGTCCGCGGAGATGGCTTTCATCGCGATGCCCGCCGCCGAGCCTGACGAAATAGTCGAGATTCTCCAGGCCCGTCAAGGCCGGATACAGCGACACCTGCTCGGGCACGTAGCCGAGTTTGCTTCGCGCCCGCTTCAGGTCGGCGGTCACTTCGGTTCCGTCAACGATGGCGGCGCCCGAAGTCGGTTCGAGAAAGCCGAGAAAAAGGTTTATCGTCGTCGTCTTGCCCGCGCCGTTGGCGCCGAGCAGGCAGACGATCTCCTTCTCGTTTACCGAAAGATTCAAGCCATTCAGCGCCGTATTCGACCGGAATGACTTGGTCAAATCCCGGGCGCGAAGCAGTTCACTCATGATTCATTTCCCTGGAATTGCGGCCGTTGTTCGAGGCTGGCGGTTGAGACAGGCTCCCCGCGAAACAGGCGCGGGTAGTAATACTCTCTCAGCGCCTTGTGGAAAGCGCGCACTCGCTGTTCATAAGCCAGGGTCGCCGCCACATTGGTATCGGCAAGCGCCTGCATTGCGCGCTCGGCCAGCGCCGGCGGCGACAGCCAGGCAAGCGAACCCACCAATCGGTCCCGCCCGATGCGGCCGTCATGATAAGCCTGCGACAGCGGTTCGACGGTCTGGTCGCCGACCTGTTGAAAGGCGTAATACCACTTCCACTCGAATGGCTGGCCGACTTCGGTGTAGTCCGCCCATTCCGGATGACGCTCGATAAAGGGCTCCATCGTTGCGGCTTTGGGCAGATCCCAGGCGTCGTTGACCGCCTCTCTCTGGGTAAGCAGGATTTCACCGCCGTCCGGCAACGGCACGGCGGCCTCTACCGAGATCTTGATAGCCGCCGGAACGATCACGGCCAGGGCCAGCCAGGCGCCGACCAGCGCGGTCAGATTGACCGGGCTGGTCCAGCCGTAACGGTCGACCAGGACGCAAACGCTCCACCAGAACGCGATATGCAATATCACAACGAGGCTTGCCAAAATCAGGGTCGATGCGCCGGCCCCGCCGGGCAGGCCACCGGCCCAGAGCGGACCGATCAGGCATAACGCCAACGCGCCTGTGCGCAAGGCAGCCCGGGCGAACCAGGGGCTCCCCCGGCTCGCCGCGGTCGCGCTGAGCAATTCATAGCGGCCCGCGGTGCGCTCGGCCGAGCGCAGGTCGTGCAACAGGAGAATCAGCAACAGCGGGGCAAGCAGATTCGCAGCGAAAGCGAAGTCGAAACGGCCGATCAGGGCGAAGTCCGGGTTTTCCGCGTCTGTCTCGTAAATCTGCCCTTCCAGCGCCAGTGCGCGGATCTGGTGCTTCCAGGGAGAAGTGTCGCGTTGGCCCAGCGCGGCGAAAGCAAAATCCGACGGCGAATCCCAGGTGAGGTGGAATGTGTAATACGCCACATCGCCCCAGTCCTGGTACAGCGTGTCGAGGACTTCCCGTTCCGCGTAATCGATTTCGATCAAATCGTTCAGGACCGCGCGTTGCGCGGCGATTTCACGCAGGCCGAGGATTACCGACACACAGGCGACAAGCAGCGCGATTCCCAGCCAGAGCAAGGCCGCCCGGTCACTCGCAAGAAAGCGGATTTCTCGGATCAGTCCGCTCATGGCTGCATTCTTCGCGCGGCGCGGATGCCGCCTGCCGTCAACAGCAGCAACCAGGCGGAAAGCATGCCCAGGGGCGCGCCGGCGCGAGCCAGGCGTTGATCGGCGGCAGCGGGCTGGAAGGAAAACTCGTCGAGGACGTTCCAGTTTTCGGCTGACATCCGCGTGCGACGATTGGCTTCTTCGTTGAGACTGCGATTGATGTCGTCGGTATAGTCCAGTTGCTCGACATGGACGCGATTAAGGCCCTGCACGAAATCGAAGCGCACGTCCTCTGCTTCACGCAGAAAACGATGGTGCGTCGCGAGGTCGGTGCCCGATAGTGCGCGGGAGCCCGCAGAAACCGCCACCACCGGTGAAAGCCAGCCGAAAGATTCGGCAAATCGCGCCTGGCGCACTTCAAGATCCATGCGTTCTTCGGCAAACCGGTTCATCACCTCGGTCACATCGGCTTCCGCAACTTCGGAGACGACGCCGCGAAAATTGACCGGCAGGTCTTCCACGCGCTCGACATCGTACTGGATCAGCAGATTCGCCCGAAGCTGCTGAAACTGCGGAGCGCCGGCGTTGTGGCCATCGCCCACTTCCCGCAGTTCCGCCTGCATGCGCAGGTCGGTCTCGATCTTGCCTGGCGCGGGCACCGCCGAAACGGCGGATTCAACCGCCATGCGCGGAACGATCAGGGCTGAGGCGAGCCAGAACAGCGCCAGAATGCCGAGCGAGAGCGCGCGCGACCGGACCATGGCCGATACGAGCAGGATCACGCCGCACCAGACAAACAGATAAAGCGCGTAGAGGCCCATGACGCCAAAACTCGCCAGCAGCGCCTCGCCCCGAACGACAGCCGCGGCCGACACCATCGCCAGCGGCAGCAACAGCGCCAGCGTGACTCCCGCCATGGCGACCCATTTGCCCGCGTACAACTCATTTCCCGTCACGCCCTGGGCCAGCAGCGGCGCAAGCGTGTTCTCTTCGCGCTCGCGAATGAATACGCCATGGCCGATGGCGATCAGCAGCAGCGGCACGAACAATTGGTAAACCAGCGCCGCGGTCAACCCCTGGAAGCCGCCGAGTTCGGCGCCCGACCTCGCATCGGCGAACATTGCCGAGTTTTGCCGGTGGGCTTCCAGAAAAATCGATTGCCCGGTGAACGAGTCGACACCGGGGTCGATCATCGCAAGCGGCGGCGGCGTACGGAAAACATAATGCCCGTAATGCACCATTCTGTGTGGATGGCGGTCCGGCTGGGACAGAAAAGTCTCTTCCGCCAGCGCCTGCTGTTCGGAACGTTCCCGATGTTCTTCGCTCATCCTTAGCGAAGTCGCGATGCTGACGGCTGCCAGCAACACAGTGAAAATCAGCAAGGTAAATAACGCGAGCCGCGATCTCAGCCACAGCCGCGACTCTTCCCGCGCGATTGAAAGTACTTTGCTCATCGTCATGCTCCCGCGTGTTGGGCAAAAGCGACATGCACCGCCTCGGTGTCGATCCGGTCCATGCCGGGCGGCCGGTCGAAGGCGCCGACAAGTACGCCGTTCTGCAACAGGTCAATGCGGTCGGCCACATGGCAGGCGCCGTAGACATCGTGGGTGACCAGGAGAATGGTTCGGCCGGCCTCGGCCAGATTCCGGGCCAGCCGGTTGAACTCGTCGATCGCCACGGGATCGAGACCCGAGGTCGGCTCGTCCAATAGCAGGATCGGCGTATCCCGCAGGATTGCCAGGGCGATCGCCACCTTCTGACGCATGCCCTTGGAGTAGGTTTCCATTCGCATGTTTCGGGCTTCGGGTTGCAACGCCACCCGGTCCAGGGCGTCATCCAGCGCTTCCCGGCCGGTATCCGTGCCCGCCAGCGAAAGGAAATAGTGGAGATTTTCATAGGCGCTCAAATGCCCATACAAGGTGGCCGCCTCGGGCAGATAGGCGATGGCCTGCCGGGCCGCTCCCAGGTTTCCGTTCACGTCGCGGCCTTGCACATGCACGCTTCCCGAAGCCGGCTTGAGAAAGCCGAGAAAGGTCAGCAAGGTCGTCGACTTGCCGGCGCCGTTACCTCCAAGCAAGGCATGAATCTCCCCTTGCTCGATGCTGAAGGAGACATCCTTCAGCACTTGCTGGCCGGAGCGCATTACGCTGAGAGACTGAGCTGCGAGCATGGAAATCATTTGAACTCCTGAATCAGGGGCGGTACCGCGCGCCTCGCCGGTTTTGGTCCATGACGCAACCGTTTGTTGCGCCATGGACTCAGGCCGGCTAGAACGAATAGGCCACCGTAAGATGGAAATGACGCGGTGCGCCCGGCTCGACCCAGACGTCCGCATAGGAATTGGTGTAGTACACCTCGTCGAATGTGTTGTCCAGGTCAAAGCGAATCATGAGACGCTCAGTGGGCGCGATCTGGCCAAAGAGTCGTGCGGTGGTGTAGCCGGGCAAGTAGAAGTCAAAGGCGGTAAACCCGAGCCGCTCGCCGGTGTATTGAACGCCGGCGCCCACCTGCGCAGGCATGCCTCCCACTTCGAAATCCTGGCTGAAATGCACGTTCGCCTGTTGTTCCGGCGAGTTGATGAGCGGGTCGCCGGCTTCAATGACCGCGCCCCAGTCGGCTTCGAGACTGGTGGTGGTGAATACCGCGTCGGCGTAGGCGTAGGACAACCACAGATTGGCGCCGCTCTCGAAGGCAAGGTTCGCGTCGATTTCGAACCCGCGGCTGCGCGCTTCGCCTGCATCGTGAGAAAACCACCCCAGTGCCTGGGCCTCCGGCCGATCGTCGTTCACCAGAATATTGCTTTGGTCCACCCGGAACAGCGCGAACGTGAGCGAGCCGGAAACCTCATCGGAAAACTGCGCCATATCGAACTTCAGCCCGACTTCCGCGGACTCGGTGAGGTTCGGATTGAACTGGTTGCCTTGATAGTCGGACCCCGGTTGCTGGCGGAAGCCTTCGCCGTAGGAAGCGTAGAGGCTGGCGCCGTCGTTTATCGAGTAGACCGCGCCAAACTGCGGCGAGACGCGACTATCCGATGTCGTACTCGTAGATGGGGGCGTCCTGAGCAGGTTGGTCAAATCCTGCTCGAAGTCATCCCAGCGCAAGCCCAGGCGAACCTGCAACCGATCCGTGATGTCGATCTGGTCCTGTATGTAGAAGCCGAAGCCGTCCAGGTTTTCGTCCCGGTTCGTGTTTGGCCCGGGCGCCGGTTGCGGAGACTGACCGTAGACCGGATTGAATACGTCCAGGAAAAGATAGGCTGCCGGATCGAGCGTGTCGATATCCGTGCTCCCGGGAAACCAGCCTGGCCGATAACGCTGGATAAACCAATTCAGGTCGAAACGGTCGAAGTCGGCGCCCACAAGCAGTCTGTGACGAAGCGCGCCTGATTCAAATTCGCCCGCAAGTTCAGCCCGGGCTACGAAATACTCCGACTCAAAATTTCGATAGCGGAAAAATCGCGACAGGGTTCGGCCATCCAGAAAGTATGTCTGGCGTCCGCCGAAGTTGGTTTCGGATGCGTTGCCTTCAAAAGACGTATCCCGGTACCCAAGACCGGCAAGAAGGCTCCAGTTATTGGAAAAGTTGTGCTGGATTTCGAACTGATGACCCAGCACCTCGGTCTCGATGGGGCCGTCGCCGGGCTCGCCGACAAAGGTTTCACGTGGCGTGAAACCATATTCTGTCGAATAGGCGACACCTCGATCGAAAGGAATCTCCTGATTTGTGTATTCCAGCTCGTAAGTCAGGCTGGTCGCATCGGAGATAGCCCAGGCGATCGACGGATAAAGGCCTGTACGCGCTGTTTCAACCGTTTCCCTGAAGCTCTCCGCATCCTCCTGGAATCCCACGATGCGCAGCCCAATCTCGTCGTTGCTCCCCGCCGTGGTTTGGAAATCCCCTTCGAAACGCCTTTGATTCCAGCTTCCGAAGGTGGCCCGAAAGTCCCCCTGCGTCTGGAATTGCGGTCGTTTGGTTACCAGATTTACCGTGCCGCCAGGCTCGCCGCGTCCAAACAGCGCCGAGCGCGGCCCTTTGAGCACTTCCACGGACTCGATGCCCACCAGGTCCCGTGGACCGGCGAACCCGCGGCCCGCATTGAATCCGTTGACCAGAAATCCGCTTGGCAGATTGATGTCTCCGTAGAAGCCGCGAATCGAAAAGCTGTTCCACAATCCGCCAAAGTTGTTCTGGCGCGCAACGGACGCCGATAGATCCAGCGCTTGATTGAGGTTTATCGCGCCGGCTTCGCGAAGCAGGGCTTCATCGATGATCTGGTCCGCCGATGGTTTTTCGAGATCGTCGAAATTTCCTCGATACGCGCGGCGCTCGCCCAGTACGAAGATCTCTTCCAGGACTTCCTCGCCGTCGCCTGTCTGTGTTGATTGCGCCGCAATGGGCAGCGCGCATGGAACCGTAAGTGCGGCAGCGAATGCGATCGCCACCGGCTTGAATCTGTGCTTGGACATTGGTTGTCTCAATCTGTAAACGTTTGAAATACCGCAAAGTCAGCGGCGCAGAGTGCGCAGACGCTCGCGGTCGTACGAAAATCAAGGCGTTTCAGATTGAGGGCGGACCCGTGGGCGGAGGTCGAATCAGGCGCAGACGCTTCAGCGGCGCTTGTCTTGCGGATTGAATTGCCGCGGAGGCCGCGGCGACGAACACTGGCGCGGCGAGATTTGCAGTCGGTACGAGCCCTTCCTGCGCATCGGTCAGGATCGCAATACAGGCAACGCCATTATGCTCGTGGGGAAGTGAGCCGAATTCGCCCGCATGCACAACGGAGATCGATTGCCCGGCCAGGAACAGGACTACCCCGAGCTTCAGTATCCAATTGTGCCGAGCGATTGGCGACATGCCGACATTCTACACGAGTCGGATTCCTGCGCAAATTCACGCAAAGCTTCCCTGGGAGCCTAATTGGTCTTGACGATTCTCTGCCAAAAAATCCGATTACCGCGCCAGATAGATATGGAATCCTTCGCTGGCGTGGTGGCTCCACTCGCCTGACTCGCCGGCGTAGATCAGGTAAACGGGCTTGCCATTGCTTTCGGCGAAAGCGCGGCTTTCGGCCAATCCCAGCACCATGAGGCCCGTGGCCAGGGCGTCCGCTCTTGCGGCGGACGGGTCGATGACATAGGCAGCCGCGAGTTCGTGCCGCACCGGGCGGCCGTTGCGCGGGTCAATCTGGTGGGACCAGCGTTCGCCTTCGAGTTCGAAATAGTTTCGATAGTTACCCGAGCCGGCGATGGCGAAGCTCTCGCCCCGATTATCGACCACGGCATGGATATCGAAGGCTTCGGAATCGGGCGCTTCGAGCGCGGCCAGCCATGACTGGAAGCCGGGTTTGCGGCCGCCGATCCTGAGTTCGCCGCCGATTTCGAGGAAGTAGCCGTCGAATCCCCGCTCTTCAAGCAAGGCGGCCATGCGGTCCACGGCATAGCCCTTGGCGACCGCGCTCAAATCGATGTAAACGTCGGCCAGGCGGGTCGCTGTCGATGCGGATTCATCCAGTTCGATCTTGTCCGCGCCGGTGCGGTTCAACGCTTCGCGGATTTCGTCTTCTCCGGGGATTCGCGGGCCGCCGGCCACCGGGCCGCCCGGCCCGAAGCCCCAGAGATTGACCAGGGCGCCCGCGGTCACGTCGAAGGCGCCGCCAGTGAGCGACGAGATCTCGCGCGACAGGCGCAAGACTTCAAGCAATTCGCCGGATACGGGCATCGCAGTTCCGACAGGCTGCGAGTTCAGGCGGGAAAGCTCCGATTCGGCGGCATAGGTCGAGAATACCTGCCGGTCGAGGCGCTCAAGCAGGGATTCGAAGTCAGCCGTCAGGCCGGGCGATTGGTCTTGCCAGGGCGGGACCACCCATTGCGCCGACCACGAGGTGCCCATGGTTCGGCCGGAGGCCTCGCGAATCGTACCCGAGCCGGCGAACCAGATCAGTCCGAAAGCGAGCAGCAGCCCCCAGATGCCGGCAAATGCGAGCAGGCGCCTGAACACCCGCGAATTCCCGCCCGCGTCAGGCAGCGGCCTCTTCCCGCGGATAATGCCGGTAAAGTATGCCGGCCATCTTGTAGACCGTGCGCACAACCTGGGCGCAATAGCCGAATTCGTTGTCGTACCACAGGTACAGTACGCAATTGTTGCCGCTGGCCACGGTGGCGATGCTGTCGACGATGGCCGCCTCGCGGGTGCCGACGAAGTCGCTGGATACCGCGTCCTCGGACTGGGTAAAGCTGATCTGGTTCTGCAGATTCGAGTGCAGCGCGATATCGCGCAAAAACTCGTTCAACTCATCCTTGCACGTTTCCCGCTCCAGGCTCAGATTCATGATGGCCATGGAAACGTTGGGCACGGGTACGCGAACCGCGTTGCCGGTAAGCTTGCCTTCGAGTTCCGGAATCGCCTTTACCGCCGCCTTGGCCGCACCGGTTTCGGTCAGCACCATGTTCATTGCCGCGCCGCGTCCGCGCCGGGCGCCCTTGTGGTAGTTGTCGATGAGATTCTGGTCGTTGGTGTAGGCATGCACGGTTTCGATATGCCCGCGCTCAATGCCAAACTCGTCCTGGATCACCTTGAGTACGGGAACGACGGCATTGGTGGTGCAGGAAGCCGCGGAGACTATCCTGTCGTCCGCTTCGATCAAATCGTCGTTGATTCCATAGACGATGTTCTTCAGATCGCCCTTGCCCGGCGCGGTCAGCAGCACCTTGCTCGCGCCTTTCGATTTCAGATGCAGCGAAAGACCCGCTTCGTCGCGCCACTTGCCGGTGTTGTCGATGATCAGGGCGTTGTCGATGCCGTACTCGGTATAGTCGATCTCGTCCGGCGAGTTCGCGTAGATCACCTTGATCACATTGCCGTTGGCGATCAGGGCGTTGTTTTCCTCGTCGATGCGCAAGGTGCCCTGGAAGGCGCCATGCACGGAATCGGCGGTGAACAGATTGGCGCGCTTGACCAGATCGCCTTCGACACCGGGCCGCACCACGATGGCCTTAAGGCGCATGTCCTCGCCGGTGCTCGTGCGCTCGAGCAGCAGCCTGGCGCAAAGCCGGCCGATACGGCCGAACCCGTATAACACCACATCCGTGGAGTGATCCGACGGGCGCTTGCGCACACCGTCGAGATAGCTGAGTTCCCTGCGCACGAAAACCGCCGGAGACATGGCGCCGGGATTTTTCGCGTCGAGTTCCATGAACTTGACGGTCAGCTTGCCGAGATCGATGCGCGCGTGCCAGAGATCGAGTTCCGCCATCGCCATCAGGATGGGATGGGTCTCGAACTCGGACATCTCGTTGCGTTCGACCTGCCGCACGAAGCGATGCGACTTCATGATGAACGTGACCGAGCGGTTGTGCACCGGCCGGCCGTAGATGTAAACGCCGACATTACGCTGGCTGAACAGGCGGCCGATGACGGGAATCATCTCCTGCACGAGCGCCTCGCGCTGCTTCCAGTCGCCGAAATAGTCGTCGACCCTGGGCCGCGCGGTTTTCGCGGAAGCCGCAATCCTGGCCCGGCCCTTTGGTTTTGCCCGTTTCGCCGGCTTGGTATCGGTCACTGATTCGGATTCGGCTTCTGCTTTGAGCTGATCCACGAGGGTCTCCGCTTGGCTGATTTTCGGCGCGGCGTATTATCGTTTTTTGGCCGCCGGAATTCAATGTGAGGCGGAGCATGGGTTACAATCCGCGGCCCTTCGCGCTCGCTTCGAACCGGTATGTCGGGAACCCATGGCTGAAGTCTTCAATCCGCCCTTGCCGGCCGGCGCCGGCAAAGCCGGTTATTGGCCGATCCGGCAGGATTCCGCCAATAGCCTGGCGCTCGCGGCGGCTGTCCGCCGCACCAAAGGTCCCCTGCTCGCCGTCTGCGAAGACACCGAAGCGGCCGAGCGGCTGTCAAGGGAGTTGCGCTATTACCTGTCCCGGCATGAGGATCTGCCCGTACTCGGCTTGCCGGATTGGGAAACCCTGCCCTACGATAACTTTTCTCCACACCAGGACATCGTTTCCCAGCGCCTGACCACCTTGCACCGGTTTCCCCTGCTGCGAAAGGGCATCCTGGTGCTTCCAGTGACCGGACTGTTACTGCGGCTGCCGCCGAAAAACCATGTGGCCGCCAACAGCCTGGATTTGCGAGTCGGCCAGCGGCTGACGATCGAGGAGTTCCGCGCTCAACTGATTACCGCGGGATACACGGCGGTCAATACCGTACTCGACCACGCCGAGTTCGCCGTACGCGGATCCGTGGTCGATCTGTTTCCCATGGGCAGCCCGGAGCCGATCCGCGTCGACCTGTTCGACGAGGAGATCGAATCCTTGCGCAGCTTCGACCCGGAAACCCAGCGGACCCGGGAACGGATTCAGGAAATACGCCTGCTGCCGGGGCGCGAATTTCCGCTCGATGCGGCCGCGATCAGCGGCTTCCGGGGACGTTTCCAGGACCGTTTCGACGTAAATCCCCGGCAATGCCCGATTTATCGCGATGTCAGCGACGGCATCGCCTCTCCCGGCCTCGAGTACTATCTGCCGCTGTTCTTCGACGAATTGCACACCCTGTTCGACTATCTTCCGGAACGGACCCTTGTGGTCCAGGTCGGTGACATCCACCAGGCCGGCGAGGAATTCCGGCGCGAGGTCGCAAATCGTCACCACGACCGCAATTTCGACAGCCGCCGCCCCATTCTCGAACCCGACGAGATCTTCCTGCCGGTCAACGAAGCGCTGGCCGGTCTCAAGCGTTATCCGCGCATTCGCATGACCGCATCCGCGCGGGAGGTCTTCCGCCTGCGGCAGCTTCCCGATCTGGCGATGAATCCCCGCTTGCAAAAACCCTTGCAGGCCGTGAGCGACTTCATCGGCAGTTGCGAATCGCGCGTGCTGTTCTGCGCGGAAAGCCCGGGCCGCCGGGAAAACCTGCAACAGTTGCTCGGCCGGATCGGACTGCGGCCGACGGCCTTCGATCACTGGGAGGACTTCATCGAAGCGGATGCGCCGAGCGGCATTACCGTCGCGCCGATCGACCGCGGGCTATGGCTCGAAGACGAAAAGCTCGTGCTCATCACCGAAGAGATGCTGTTCGGCAACCGTGTCGCGCAACGGCGGCGCAGAAGGCGCTCGGAACAGAATCCCGAACTCGTGCTGAAAGACCTGTCCGAGTTGCATCTCGACGACGCCGTGGTCCATGTCGAGCACGGCGTAGGCAGATATCGCGGCCTGACGACGATCGCCACCGACGGCCAGAACGCCGAATTCCTGACGATCGAATACGCCAGACAGGCAAGATTGTACGTGCCGGTGACCGACCTCCATCTCGTCGGCCGCTATAGCGGCATGAGCCAGGACGAGGCGCCGCTGAACATCCTGGGCACGGAGCAATGGCGGCGCGAAAAACGCAAGGCCGCCGAGAAAATCCGCGATGTCGCCGCCGAACTGCTCGACATTCATGCCCGGCGCGAGGCGGAAAAGGGCTTTGCCTATCGTTGCGACTTGCCCGAGTACGACCGCTTCGCCGCCGGATTTCCCTTCGAGGAGACAGCCGATCAGCAGACCGCCATCGACGCGGTGATCGCCGACATGGGTTCGCAAAGGCCGATGGACCGGCTGGTCTGCGGCGACGTCGGTTTCGGCAAGACCGAAGTCGCCATGCGGGCGGCGTTCATTGCCGTGATGAACGGCCGTCAGGCCGCCGTACTCGTGCCGACCACCCTGCTGGCGCAACAGCATTTCGAGAATTTCCGCGACCGCTTCAGCGACTGGCCGTATACGGTGGAGGTCATCTCCCGCTTCAGGACCCAGGCCGAGCAGACGGAGATTCTCCAGCGCGTAAAGTCCGGCGGCATCGACATCCTCATCGGCACCCATAGCCTGCTGAACGCGAAAATCGACTATGGCAAGCTCGGCCTGCTCGTCATCGACGAGGAGCACCGTTTCGGCGTGCGGCAGAAAGACAAGCTGAAATCCCTGCGCGCGAGCGTGGATATTCTCACGCTCACCGCGACCCCGATCCCCCGCACGCTCAACATGGCGCTCGCCGACATGCGCGACCTGTCGCTGATCGTCACGCCGCCGGCGAAACGGCTGTCGATCCGCACCTTCGTGCGCGAACACGAGGATGCCATCGTCAAGGAAGCGATCAGCCGCGAATTGCTGCGCGGCGGCCAGGTGTTCTACCTGCATAACGAAGTACGCGGCATGGAGCGCGCCATGCTGCATCTGGCCGACATCGTGCCCCAGGCGCGGCTCGCCATGGCCCACGGACAGATGCCCGAGCGCCAGCTCGAAAAGGTCATGGCCGATTTCTACCACAAGCGTTACAACGTACTCGTCTGCTCGACCATCATCGAAACCGGCATCGACATCCCCAGCGCCAACACCATCGTCATCCGCCGCGCCGACAAATTCGGGCTTGCGCAATTGCACCAGTTGCGCGGCCGCGTCGGCCGCTCGCATCACCAGGCCTATGCCTATCTGCTGATCCCCGAGCGCCGCGCGCTCAAGCCGGACGCGCGCAAGCGCATCGAAGCGATCGAGACCGCCACCGAACTCGGCGCGGGCTTCACCCTCGCCTCCCACGATCTCGAAATCCGCGGGGCGGGCGAATTGCTCGGGGACGAGCAAAGCGGGCATATGCAGAAGATCGGATATGCACTCTATATGGAAATGCTGATGGACGCGGTGCGGGCGATTCGCGAAGGAAGAATGCCGAGCAGCAGTCCGGAACTGGAAGAAACGGTGGATATCAGTCTGCGCATTCCGGCGCTGATTCCGGAAGACTACCTGCCGGACGTGCATACCCGCCTGATCATGTACAAGCGCATCGCCTCCTGCCGCGGCAAGGAGGAACTCGACGAATTGCAGGTGGAAATGATCGACCGTTTCGGACTGTTGCCACAGCCGCTGAAATCGATGTTCCGGCTGAGCGAACTGAAATTGCGCGCCCGGGATTTCGGTATCCGCAAGATTGATGCTAATGTTTCCGGCGGGCGCATTGAATTCGCCGAATCCGCCCGCGTCGACCCGGCGGCCATCGTGCGGCTGATCGAATCCGAACCGGCGAATTTCGCCCTCGGCGGCACGAGACTGTTACGAATCAAGGGCGGGTTCCTCGACGCGGACGACAAGCTCGAATATATAGACGGCCTGCTCGACCGCATCGAAATCAAGGAGCGGCCTGTCGCGCAAACTGCCTGAAACCATGAAAAATTTCCGTTTCCTGACCATGCTGGCCGGCCTGCTTGTTTCGGGCCATTCCGGTCTTGTCGAAGCCCAGGGGTTCCAGCGCTGGTTTCAGGTCGAGCTGACGATATTCAGCAATGAATCGAGCTCGGACCGCGAGCGGGAGACCTGGCGCCCGGAATATCCGGATCTGGCTTTTCCTCCGGATATGGTTCGACTGGGAAAACTGACCGATCTGCTCTTGCTGGAGTTGTTCGCGCCCGATAGCGACGCGGACGATTCCGCGGCGGAAGGCGAAACGCCTGATCCCGACCTCGCACGTTTGCGCGAAACCGGGCCGTTTCCCGCCCGCGACGCAAGCGGTTTCCGCTTTCCCGACCTGCAACGGGATCCGTTTCTGGAGTTACCTGTCTCGTTCAGCGATTTCCGCCAGACGAATCAGGCGATCGATCGGGCGGGTCAATATCGGGTGCTTTACGACGCGATATGGCGCCAGCCGATAGGAGACCCGGGCTCGGCAACGCCGATATTCGTCGCCGGCGGCGCCCGTTACGGTCCGCTGGCCGAATTGCAGGGCTCGGTAGCGCTGGAGTTCAACGCGAGCCGCGACCGGGTAATATTCAGCGCGAACCTCTGGCTGGTCGAATTCGGCGGCGCGCCGGACGATCAATTGTCACTGCCGCCGCTGCCGGAAGAATTCAGGGAAACTACCGACAGTTCGGCCTCACCGGCGATCAGCCGGATTTATCCCATGCACCAGCAACGCGAACTGCGCAGCGGCGAGTTCCACTATCTCGACCACCCCGCCCTGGGCATCGTCGTGCAGATCACACCCTACGACCTCCCCCCTCCGGAACCCGTCGAAGTTCAGCCCTGAAGGTGGGTAATTGACTTCGATCCGTCGCTGGCGGCATTGGGCTTTGCTGCGGACGCCGTAAATACATCCATGTAGGCTTCGCGTTCGGCATCCCTGCCTCACACGCCCGCCGCAAAGCCCAATGCCGCCAGCGACTCAGGTTGTGCGTAAGTTTAGTTGGCTGGGTTTCTAAAGTGATTCGATGAAGGCTTCTATGATGCCGATCAGTTCCACGGTGCCGAAGCCATGGACCCGTTTTATGTCTTTCATGTCGATGACGCCTTCGCCGAGGCCGGCGGCCCAGTTGACGGACAGGGCGAGGCAGGCGTAGGGGATTTCGAGTTCTCGCGCAAGGACTGCTTCGGGCATGCTGGTCATGCCTACCATGTCGCAGCCGTCGCGGCGCAGGCGCAGGATTTCGGCGGCGGTTTCCAGGCGCGGGCCTTGCAGGACGCCATAGACGCCGCCGAATTTGATGCTTTTTTCGACCCGGGCCGCGGCGTCGCGCAGGGCCTCGCGTAGCGGCTGGTCGTACGGCCAGGTGAAGTCGATGTGCCTGGGCGGTTCGTCGGCGCCATCGAAAAAGGTGCATTCCCGGCCCCATGTGTAGTCGATCAATTGCTCCGGAATCGCCATGGCGCCGGGCGGAAGGTCTTCGCTGATGCCGCCGACGGTATTGGTCGCGACGATCCGGTCGACGCCGAGGCTTTGCAGCGCCCAGATATTGGCCTTGTAATTGACCTTGTGGGCGGGCACGCGGTCGCCGGCTGCGTGACGCGGCAGAAACGCGATTCTGACCTTGTTCAGGCGGCAGATATCGACCTGCACCGGCCCGCCGTAGGGCGTCCGGATGGCTTCGATGGTTTCCACTTCCAGCGCGCGCACTTCGCCGCGCAACGAGCCCAGACCCGACCCTCCGATAACGGCCAGCATGCTTTTATCCTCGCTTGGGATTGCGCGGGCAACATAAACCAGAAGATCGCACAGGGCAATGCCCCCTAGATCAGGGAAACGTCGTCGTACCAGATCATTCCGTACTCGAAATCCGCATGCAGACGCACTTGCTCATTCGCCGTTTCCGATTCGGCGATGAACCAGAATGTCTGCGCGGCCGTCATCCCGGTTTCTTCCATTAAATCAAGCAACAGTTCCTCTGCGGCCTCTGCGTCGACGCCGAAGATGTTTTCCGTGGCCAGCAGCAGGGACGGCATGAGGTCTTCGCGTTGACCGAACAGGTATTCGTTGATGAACCAGGGCGCCTCGTCCTTTTCCATGTTCTCCATGATATCGATCACATAACCGACGATCGTACGGTCGGTGAATAACTCGCCGCCCGCATAGGCGTTGATGAGTTGCAGCGAATCGTCGACGATCAGATCGTTGACGGATGAAACTAGTACTCCGTCGAGGAATCTGAAAGTCTCTATTTCAAACGAATCGTAGTCGGAAAAGTCGACTGGCGGTGTGACATAGGATTCCGGGTTGCGCGGAAACCGCAAAAAACCTTCGTAATCGCTGTATCCCGGCATAAGCAGGATTTCGCGTACTGACGTTCCCTGAACATCGTTCCGGAACCCTTCGTAGGAACCTTCAAGCCAGGAGATCGAGCGTGTTGCGCCATATTTCGGTATTGAAGAGGAATCGGCCAATATGTCGATAATCTCCCCGGGAGTGATATCGGGCCATTTCTGATACAGAAGCGCGGCGATTCCGGCCAAATAGGGAGAAGACAGCGATGTGCCATCGCTTTCGACATAACCGTCGTTTTCGTCCGGATACCAGCCGCCGGATGGCGCGAAGAAGAAAGCGGCGATCTGATCTCCGGCCAGGTTTGTATACCCGGCGGGCTTCAGCGTGTCTCCGGCCAATGAACCCCCGATAATCACGGGATAACCATGCAGAGCCAGATCTTCCAGTCCCCTGGGACTGGAGTTTCCCGAATTTCCTGCTGCAATAGAGATCAGTACATTGTTGTTTGCGGCGTATTCGAGCCCGACTTGCATGGCTGTCGCGAAGTCCTCGTCAGCGGTGATATTCAGGGAGATCTGAATTATGCTGGCGCCATTGTCGACTGCATAAATGATCGCGTCATTCATGAGTCCGCGGGAACGAATCGGCCCTCCAAAGACATGCAGATCGATGATCTCGGCGCCGTGGGCGATTCCCGTGATGTCTTTGGTGGTCTTGCTCTCCTGTTTTCCTGCGATTACCGACGCCACCTTCAAACCGTGATGACTGAAGTTTTCGTTTTCTGCATTCTCGTCTTCGCTGGAAAAATGCCGTTTCAACACCGGAGTAACTTCCGGGTGATTCGCTATACCAAAGTCGAGTACGGCCACCTTGACTCCCGAGCCGTCATAGCCGGCATTCCAGGCCTCCAGCGCGTTGAGCAGATTCAGCGCCCTGTTGTTGTTCAAATCGCTTTCGGGAAGTTTTTCCGGTTGATCGACGTCCAGTTGGAGCGCTTGCACGAGGTCCGGAATTCCATAGCCATAGATATCGGACCATTCCTTGATTTCGTAGGGTGCACCGGACTCGGGAATGACCAGGGTGCTGACTTCTCCCACCTTGAAGTCGATATCTTCGCCTTGAATCCGAATCAGTCCCGCACTTACTTCGAGCCTGATTTCACCTCGCCCTTCCAGCGTCAGCGATTCCTCAAGCAGCGGGTGTGAAACGACGAGAACCTTGTCGTTTTCGTTGATGATGCGAACGCTGTCGATGATGCGGTTCGAATCAACCTGAGAGGGCCATTCCAGAGATCCGTAAACTCCCCGCGGTCCATAACTTGCCCATTCCAGCCTTTCGTAATGGGCGTGAGACTTGTCGACCAGAATCATTCGCCAACTTCCGTTTGGAAAACTGGTGCGCCCGGCAGGACTTGAACCTGCAACCCTCGGCTTAGAAGGCCGATGCTCTATCCCGTTGAGCTACGGGCGCATTGTCTTGCGGTGAAATTGCAACACGATTCGCCCGCGCCGGGCAATCCCGAAACAGGCGAGCGAAATGGGGTGACCGATGGGGCTCGAACCCACGACAACCGGAGTCACAGTCCGGGGCTCTACCAACTGAGCTACGGTCACCACGAAGAAGGAACGGGATTTGGTCGGGGTAGAGAGATTTGAACTCCCGACATCTTGCTCCCAAAGCAAGCGCGCTACCAGACTGCGCTATACCCCGATATAGTACATTATCGGACCTGCCGTGAACGGCGTGAATAATACTTGCCGGCCCTTTGCCAGTCAATCGGCGGCGGCTGGAAACGATGAGCGGAAATCAGCATGAGCAGTGCGAAAAACAGCAAGAATTCGAATCGCATGGATAACAGCGCGTACCTCGCGGAACTCTTTCGACTGCAAGTGGAACTGGTGAAATTGCAGGCGTGGATCAAGCACGAGGGTCTGAAAGTCGTCGTCATTTTCGAAGGCCGCGACGCCGCGGGCAAGGGCGGCGTGATCAAGCGCATCACCGAGTATCTCAATCCGCGGATATGCCGCGTCGTCGCCCTGCCCGCTCCGAGCGAACGCGAAACTTCACAATGGTATTTCCAGCGCTATGTGTCCCACCTGCCGGCGGCCGGGGAAATGGCGCTGATGGACCGGAGCTGGTACAACCGGGCCGGCGTCGAGCGCGTGATGGGATTCTGCAGCGAAGCGGAGTATCGCGATTTCCTGGCGGAATGTCCGCGCTTCGAACGCATGCTCGTGCGCGCCGGTATCGTCCTGGTCAAGTACTGGTTCTCGATTTCCGAGGAAGAACAGGAACGGCGTTTTCTCTCCCGCGTCCGCAACCCCCACAAACGCTGGAAACTTTCGCCGATGGATCTCGAAGCGCGGGCTCGCTGGGTCGAATATTCCAGGGCAAAGGACGAGATGTTCGCCCATTGCGACATCGTCGAGGCGCCCTGGCACGTGGTGAACGCGGAAATCAAGGAACACGCGCGGCTCAATTGCATTCGTCATCTGTTGAGCCTGATCCCATACGAAGACCTGACGCCGGAGACCGTCTCCCTGCCCGAGCGCCCCGGCGACGACGATTATCAGCGCCCGCCGGTCTCCAGCCAGAAATTCATTCCGGAGTACTATCCCTAGCGGCCGGCTATCAGGACTCCGCCTTGACTATCCGCCAGCGCGAACCCTCGGCGCCGTCTTCCACGGCCACGTTCATGGCGCTGAGCTGATCCCGTATCCGGTCCGCTTCCTTCCAGTTCTTCTCCGTGCGGGCCTGTTCCCTGGCCGCGATCAGCGATTCCACCTGTGTGGCGTCCACCTGTTCCGCGCCCGCCGCCGCGCCGCGCAGCCAGACTTCCGGTTCGACTTGCAGGATGCCGAGCACGCCGCCGAGCTTGACGAGCAGCCGGCCGAGTTGCGCGGCGGCGCGCAGGTCCCCTGCTTTCAGCCGATTGATTTCCCGGGCGAGGTCGAACAGGACGCGGAATGCCGTCGGGGTATTGAAATCATCGTCCATGGCGGCGTTGAAGGCGCGCTCGAAGCGGCTGTTGACCAGCGCTCTCGCATTCGCCGTATCCAGTCCTTGCAAGGCCGTGTATAGACGCTTGAGCGCGCTCGCGGACCGGGCAAGCGCCTGTTCCGAATAGTTCAGCGGGCTGCGGTAGTGGCTGGAGATCAGGAACTGCCGCACGACTTCGGCATCGTGCCGGGAAAGCACCTCTCTCACCGTGAAGAAATTGCCCAGGGACTTGGACATCTTCTCGTCGTCGATCCGCAGCGGACCGTTATGCATCCACAGGTTCGCGAAGGGCTTGCCGGTGGCGGCGACGGACTGCGCGATCTCGTTCTCGTGATGGGGAAAGATCAGGTCCGAGCCGCCGCCGTGGATATCGAAATGTTCACCCAGCGTGCAGCAGGACATCGCCGAACATTCGATATGCCAGCCCGGCCGCCCGTAACCCCAGGGCGAGTCCCAGCCGACGCCTTCGTCGGGCGACGCTTTCCACAAGGCGAAATCGCGCGGGTCGCGTTTCAACTCGCCCGGCTCGACCCGGGCGCCGCTGAGCAGTTCGTCGAGATTCCGGTTCGACAGCCGCCCGTATTCGGGGAAACGCAGCACGGAAAAATAGACGTCGCCATTGTCGGTTCGGTAGGCATGACCACCGTCCACGAGGGTTTCGATCATGGCGACGATCTCGTTCATGTAGACCGTGGCCCGGGGCTCCTGATCCGGCGGCTGGATGCCGAGCGCCCTTTCATCCTCATGCATGGCGGCGATGAAACGTTCGGTCAGGTCGGAGAACAGTTCTCCGTTTTCCTCGGCCCTGGCGAGAATCTTGTCGTCGATGTCGGTGATGTTGCGGACGTAGTTGACGTCGAAGCCGCGCGAGCGCAGATAGCGCACGACGATGTCGAAGGCCACCAGGCAGCGGGCGTGACCGAGATGGCAATAGTCGTAGGTGGTGATTCCGCAAACATACATGCGCACCTTGCCCGGTTCGATCGGCCTGAATTCTTCCTTTCGGCCCGTAAAAGTGTTGTAAATAGAAAGCATTACAAATTAAACTTCAGTGCGTTTCCAGGTATCTCTCAAGCTGATGGTGCGGTTGAAAACTGCCGCGCCGCCGGTTTGCGCTTGCCGGTCGCGGAAAAAGTAACCGGTACGCTCGAACTGGAAATGGTCGCCGGCCGCATCGTCAAGAGCCCCGGGTTCAAGCACGCAACCGTCGAGTTGCACGAGCGAATCGGGATTGATGCCGTCGAACACTTCCTCCACGCTTTTCGGCGCGGGATTTTCGCCGAGAAAAAGGCGGTCGTACAGCCTGACGGTGATTTCCTTCCCTTCGGACGCGGAAACCCAGTGAATCACGCCTTTCACCTTGCGGCCTTCCGGACGCTTGCCGAGCGTGTTGAAATCGACGCTGCAACGCAGTTCGTCTATTCCGCCTCCGGCATTGCGGACGATTTCATCGCAGCGGATTACATAAGCCCCCCGCAGGCGCACTTCGCCGCCCGCCACGAGACGCTTGAATCCAGCCGGCGGATTCTCGCTGAAATCTTCCCGTTCGATAAAGATCTCACGCGTCAGGGAAACCTCGCGGCTGCCGAGTTCCTCGCGTTTGGGATGGCGCGGCATTTGCAGCCGGTCGACCCGCCCCGCTTCGAAATTGCTCAGCACGACTTTCAGCGGTCGCGTGACGCACATGGCGCGGGGAGCGTTCCGGTCGAGATCTTCGCGAATCGCGTGCTCGAGCATGCCGATGTCGACCAGGCTTTCGCTGCGGGTGACACCCACCGCCTCGCAGAAATTGCGGATCGAAGCGGGCGTATAGCCCCGCCGCCGCATCCCGGCCAGGGTCGGCATGCGCGGATCGTCCCAGCCGTCGACCTTGCCTTCTTCCACCATGGCCCGCAGGAATCGCTTGCCCATCATGGTATAGCTGATCCGCAACTTGGCGAACTCGGTCTGTTCGGGCAACACATAGGCGACGTCCGCATCGCGCAGGTCGCTGGCCGCGCGCAGGGACTCGATGTCTAGATAGCGCAGGATCCAGTCGTACAATGGGCGATGGTCCTCGAACTCCAGCGTGCATAGCGAATGGGTAATGTTCTCGATGGCGTCGGAAATGCAATGCGTGTAGTCGTAAGTCGGATAAATGCACCATTGCGAACCCGTCTGGTGATGATCGGCATGGCGGATGCGATACAGGATCGGATCGCGCATGTTGATGTTGGGCGAAGCCATGTCGATCTTCGCCCGCAGCGATAATTCACCGTCCCTGAACTCTCCGGCGCGCATGCGCGCGAAGAGATCGAGACTTTCTTCCGGTTCGCGTTCGCGCCACGGGCTGTTCCGGCCCGGTTCGGTAAGCGTGCCGCGATATTCCCTGGCTTCCTCCGGGCTCAGGGCGCAGACATAGGCCCGGCCCTTGCGGACCAGTTGCCGGGCGAACTCGTACAGTTGTTCGAAATACGACGAGGAATATCGCACTTCGCCATGCCACCGGAAGCCCAGCCAGCGGATGTTGTCCTTTATGGCGTCGACGTACTCCTGGCTCTCCCTGAGCGGGTTGGTGTCGTCGAAACGCAGATTGCAAAGCCCGCCGTTTTCTTCCGCGAGCGTGAAATTGAGGCAGATCGACTTGGCGTGGCCGATGTGCAGATAACCGTTCGGCTCCGGCGGAAAGCGCGTATGCACACGGCCGCCGTGTTTGCCGGATGCCAGATCCCGGGCGATCATCTGGCGGATGAAACCCGACGGTTCGGCAGCGCCGGGCGCTGGTGCGGTGTTGTTTTCTGAATTGTTCATGAAATGCCAAAGCGGCTATTATAGCGGGCTTCCCGAAATCGCTTCATCCATAGCAAGGAACCGTTCGAAGACAGTTCCGCAACCAAGGACAGCCCCGTGATTGAACTTCAGACCAACTTCGGAACCATTCGCGTCGAACTCGACTTCGACAAGGCGCCCCTGTCGGCGCGCAACTTCCAGGATTATGTCGAACAGGGCTTCTACGACGGCACCCTGTTTCACCGGGTGATCGACGATTTCATGATCCAGGGCGGCGGTTTCACTTCAGGGCTCGGCGGCAAGCGCGGCAGCGCCCCGATCCGTAACGAAGCCGATAACGGCCTGAAAAACCTGACCGGGACGCTCGCCATGGCGCGAACTTCGGACCCGCATTCGGCCACCTCGCAGTTTTTCATCAACGTCTCCGACAACGGCTTTCTCGACCATCGCAACCAGACTCCCGAAGGCTGGGGCTATGCGGTGTTCGGCAGGGTCGTGGAAGGCATGGACGTGGTCAACCGGATCAAGGGCTGCGCGACCACGGCCATGGCCGGCCATCGCGATGTGCCGGTCGAGGAAGTCGTAATCGAATCGGCCAGGGTCGAATCCGGAGAAGACTGAATGGCGGCGCCAGCCGTGCCCGTCTCGCCGGTCGTCCTCATTTCCGACTTGCATTTGCAGGAATCGCGGCCCGACATCACACGCGCGTTCGTCGATTTCGTCGCGGCTGTGCCCGCGGGCTGCCGGCAATTTTTCATCCTCGGCGACCTTTTTGAACTATGGATAGGCGACGACGCGGAATCGCCGCTGACGAACGAAGTCGCCGCTTCGCTGCAATCGCTTGCCGCGCGCGGCGTGAGTGTTTTCCTGATGCACGGCAACCGGGATTTTCTCATCGGCGACGATTATGCCGCCCGTTGCGGCGGCGAACTCATTTCCGAACCGTTCGAACTCGATGTCGATGGCGCAAAGTGGCTTCTGTTGCATGGCGATGTGCTTTGCACGGACGACACCGGTTACATGGAATTCCGCCGCATGGTCAGAAATCCGGCCTGGCAGCGGGAGTTTCTCTCGCAGCCGCTGTCCGAACGCCAGGCATGGGCCGACCGGGCCCGGGAACAAAGCCAGGCCGCCACCGCGGGCAAACCGGCCGAAATCATGGACGTAAACCAGGGCGCCGTACTTGAATTGATTCGCGGCAGCGGCTGCCATCGCATCCTCCACGGACATACTCACCGTCCCGCGGTGCATGAACTGCCCGAAGCGGGGCCATCGCCCGAAGAGCCTGCCAGGCGAGTCGTCCTCGGCGACTGGGACCGCCAGGGCTGGTACGCCGCCATCGCCGGTAATCAGATCGCGTTACGGAGTTTCCCTCTGCCGGGCGCGATGTAGCGGTCGTAATGGGCTTCGGCGAGGCGCAACAGTTCTTCCTCGATCTGGACCGACAGTTCAAGCAAGTCCCGGTCGGCGTATTTCGGCAGCAGGCGCACGCCGAAACTGTCGAGATCGTCGATGTCTTTAAGGCCCTTCTTGAGCAGGTTGTGCAGCCAGCTCCAGGGCGATTGCCGCGGATCGCAGGGAATGCGCAGGCGGCGCAGGCCGGCCTGCAGGCGATCGGGCGCGCTGATGCTGAAGCGGGCTTCGAGAATCTGGATATTCAGGCGTTCGATACGCGCGAGCACGGCGTTCTTCGCACGGTCGTCGTAGCTGTTCCAGTCGATCACTTCGGTCGCGTAACGCTTGCAGCCCCGGCAAACTCGATCCCCCAGGGAAGTGGTGGAGCAGATACCTATACAGGGCGTTTTGACGTCTTTCATGGTGCGCCGGAAGGGCTGGACAGAGTTATTGTAACGCATTGTCGGGATCTGGCGGACTTCGTGGCTTAGGGCTCGGCTGTGCATGCCTTCCCTGGCGCGACTTCAGTGGCTTCGGCTGGCCCCAGTCTCGCCATCCATGGCGAGCCGTTCGGCCCTCAAGAAACGTTGCTTCTTGTCGACTACGCCGACCGGGCCTCACCCTCGCACGCCCGCTGCACGCAGCCCGCCGGACGGCGACTATTGCCGTACAGACAAACGGGGGCTGATTCACTTAAAATGGGAGGTTATTTGGAGGGCTTCAGTTTGTTGGTAGAGTATCGAAAGCATGTCGCTGAACGGGCCGAACTTGGGATCGTTCCCCTTCCCCTCGACGCCCGGCAAGTTGCCGAACTTGTGGAATT
Organism: Pseudomonadales bacterium; assembly: GCA_022822865.1. Lineage (GTDB taxonomy): Bacteria > Pseudomonadota > Gammaproteobacteria > Pseudomonadales > Pseudohongiellaceae > UBA9145. The sequence goes on from JAJDYJ010000029.1 coordinate 84,271, forward strand.
GCTCAAGGATCCGCCTGCCGGAGAAGAGGAATTTCTGCTCGATCTCATTTCCAACCGGGTTCCGCCCGGCGTCGACGAGGCGGCTTATGTGAAGGCGGGATTTCTGTCCGCGATCGCCCGCGGCGAGGCGGAATCGCCGCTGATCGAGCGCGCCAGGGCGGTGGAACTGCTCGGCACCATGCTTGGCGGCTATAACGTTTCGACTCTGGTGGAGTTGCTGGACGATGCTGAAATGGCCGCGGCCGCAGCGGACGAATTGAGCCGGATCCTGCTGATTTTCGATGCCTTTCACGATGTAGAGGAACGCGCCGGCAAGGGTAACGAACATGCCCGGCGCGTGCTGCGAAGCTGGGCCGACGCCGAATGGTTCACCTCGCGGCCGCCTTTGCCGGAAAAGCTCACCATGACCGTGTTCAAGGTGCCCGGCGAGACCAATACCGACGATCTTTCCCCGGCCCAGGACGCCTGGTCGCGGCCCGATATTCCGCTGCACGCCCTGGCGATGTACAAGAATCCGCGCGAAGGCGTCACCAACGCCATCGAACAGATCGCCGAACTCGAACGAAGCGGCCATCCGGTCGTGCTCGTGGGCGATGTCATGGGCACCGGTTCGTCGCGCAAATCGGCCACCAATTCGGTGCTCTGGCATATCGGCGACGACATTCCCCATATTCCCAACAAGCGCGCGGGCGGCGTCTGCATCGGCGGCAAGATGGCGCCGATCTTCTTCAACACCATGGAAGACGCCGGCGCCCTGCCCCTCGAATGCGATGTCGACAAGTTGAACACCGGCGATGTCGTCGATATCGACGCTTATGCGGGCACGATCCACGACCATGAAAGCGGCGAACTGTTGAGCGAGTTTGAACTGAAGACCGAAGTGCTGCTCGACGAAGTCCAGGCCGGCGGCAGGATTCCGCTGATCATCGGCCGCGGATTGACCGGCCGCGCCCGTGCCGCGCTCGACCTGCCGCCCAGCGATGTTTTTCGCTCGCCGGTGACCGGGCAGGAATCGGACAAGGGATTTACCCTCGCCCAGAAAATGGTCGGCCGCGCCTGCGGCGTCGAAGGCGTACGTCCGGGCAGTTATTGCGAACCGCATATGACCACCGTCGGCAGCCAGGACACCACCGGCCCGATGACCCGGGACGAATTGAAGGATCTCGCCTGCCTCGGCTTTTCCGCCGACCTGGTAATGCAATCCTTCTGTCACACAGCGGCGTATCCCAAGCCCGTGGATATCGAAACCCAGCATTCCCTGCCGAGCTTTTTCCAGACCCGGGGCGGCGTTTCCCTGCGCCCCGGCGACGGCATCATCCATAGCTGGATGAATCGCATGTTGCTGCCGGATACCGTCGGCACCGGCGGCGACTCGCACACCCGCTTTCCCATCGGCATTTCCTTCCCGGCCGGCTCGGGCCTCGTCGCCTTCGCCGCCGCCACCGGCGTCATGCCGCTGGACATGCCGGAATCGGTACTCGTGCGCTTCACGGGCGAAATGCAGCCCGGCATCACCTTGCGCGACCTCGTCAACGCGATTCCCTATGCGGCGCTGCAATCCGGCGACCTGACCGTCGCCAAGAAAGGCAAGAAAAACATTTTCTCCGGCCGGGTGCTGGAGATCGAAGGCCTGCCCAATCTGAAAGTGGAACAGGCGTTCGAGATATCCGACGCGTCGGCGGAACGTTCGGCCGGCGGCTGCACGATCCTGCTCGACGAGGAGCCGATCATCGAATATCTCAAGTCGAACGTCACCTTGCTGCGCTGGATGATCGACAACCACTACGGCGATGCGCGCACCCTGGAACGCCGCGCGCGGCAGATGGAAGAATGGCTTGAGAATCCGGTATTGCTGCAGCCCGACCCGGACGCCGAGTACCACAAGGTACTTGAGATCGACCTGAACGAGATCACCGAACCTCTCCTCGCCTGCCCGAACGATCCCGACGACATCAAGCCGCTGTCGGCGGTGGCCGGAACGAAGATCGATGAAGTCTTCATTGGTTCCTGCATGACCAATATCGGCCATTTCCGCGCCGCCGGCGAAGTACTGCAACAGGTGCAGCCCCCCTTGCCGACCCGGCTCTGGATCGCACCGCCGACAAAGATGGACGAACACCAGTTGATCAGCGAGGGCGTCTACAGCATTTTCGGCGTTTCCGGCGCACGCACCGAACTGCCGGGCTGCTCGCTATGCATGGGCAACCAGGCCCGGGTGGCGCCGAATTCAACGGTGGTCTCGACTTCCACCCGGAACTTTCCGAACCGGCTCGGACAGGGAGCGAACGTATTTCTCGCTTCTTCGGAACTGTCGGCGGTAAGCGCCGCGCTCGGCAGGATTCCGACCATGGACGAATACATGGCGCACATGAAGCCGATCGACACGATGGCGGACAAAATCTACCGCTATCTCAATTTCAACGAGATCGAATCGTTCATGGAAGCCGCCGAACGCGCCAAATCCATCCCCCTGACCAACATCGCGGAAGTCGCGTAAGGGCGAGGCATGCCTCGCCCGCTGGGGGCTACCATAGCGACTTGGATACTATCTCGTTCACGTCCCGGGAGATACCTTGGCGCTACTCGCCAATTCACATGGCGCTTTTCTTGTGTAAAGCAGAAGAGTCATAAAATGTTTTGTGTAAAGCACATCTGAAAACACTTTACACAAAGTGAATTGCTTACAGTGTTTCTTGGTCGAAATAATCTTCGTCGATTCGCTTGACCTCATGGCGGACGCGCGTTCGCACACCGATTCCGTGTTGGACCATCAAGCGAGCAAGTTCCTCGCCGTCGATGAGAATGATTCGCTTCGGACTTCGCGCCACGTAATTCCGTGCGGCGCGCGTGAAGCTGGCGGTAGTCACAAACACACCCTTGGTCGTGCCTGCTGCGTCTATCGCACCGGCAAAATTACGCAGGTCGCCTTCTCCCACGGTGTTGCCGTCTCCGTATCTTTTCGCCTGCAAATGGACCTCATCCAGACCAAACGTGTCTTCCCGGATCGTACCGTCAATCCCCCCATCTCATCTCCTGAACGTCCAGTTACTTGACCCATTGCGGCATCGCCGCCGCCATAGCCCATTGCGATCAGCAAATCGACAACCACCCTCTCCAGAAAGTCTGGTTCCGCATCGCGAACCCGGTTCAGCACTTCGGCCTCCAACGACTCACGGAGAAACCGAGCGGCCGCGCGGTGCGCTCTCACCGCACCATTCCACCCTTACCGGACCGGGGTCCGACGGTATGCTTTCTGTTGCACTTTCCGTAGGCTCGCGCAGCCTTCCCCGAGTCAATCCGCGCGAAGCGAATTGTCCATATGCGCCGTCATCCTGCGCGAAGTCGCGGAATCCCGGCAGGTGGCCTCCCGGGGAAATTCTGCGACTCCGCTTCGCTCCGCACAGAATGACGGGTGGGGGCGGCCGGGTCTCTGACCTATCGTGACATCGCCTCCCGCAGGGACTGCCGTTCCATACAGCTGAGCGCGTCCGCCACGGGGAGCCAGCCGGGCTGGCCGGCGGCGGCGCGGAAACTCGCCTCGGCGGGGGTCACGACCGTCGCGTCGTTGGCGCCGCCGGAGAAGGTCTGCGCCACCCGCAGCCAGCGCTCCACGTGGGCCGCGCCGCGCCAGGTCTCCCTTGCCCTCGCCGTCGCCCCGGATCGCAGTTGCGGGGAGATACAGCTTCCCGCGGCGAAACCGGGCATCGCATCCGGCCCGAATCCTCCCGGGGCGGTTTGCGGATTCCAGCGGTTGCCACCGGTTGCGGGTTGCGGATTCGTGGCGCCCACTTCGCCGGATTGACCCGTTGGCGTGATGCCGCCGATGACAGAACTCGTCGATGTGCCGCCATTGGCTCGTTCCAGACACTCCAGCGCCTCGCGCACTGGCGTCCAGCCGAACCACAGCTTCTCGCCGTCCTCCGCCTCCTCCACGGTGTAGGCCGCGGTCGGCGCGGCGGTCGGCCCCGTCCAGTCCGGCAGCGCCCTGTGGGTGTGCTCGCTCCGGTACGCGATCAGCACCCGGTACCAGTTCGCGCCGTAGTTCGGGGATTTGTTCGCGTTGGCGTCGTAGTAGCCCTTGACGGTTTTCCACTGGGTGCCGCTCACACAGGCGCCGATGGCGATCGCCGGCGCCGGGTCGTCGTTGTCGCGCACGGCGACCGTGGCCGTGTCGCCGGGGGGCGAAGCCACCGTGTAGCCCGCGCCGCCGTCGATGCTGACGCTGATCGAGCCGTCGGGCTCGTCGGCGCCGTCGTCCTCCGTGGCGACGGTCAGGGTCGCGCTGCCGGAAGCGGGCACCGTGACGGTTCTGGATCCGTTGCCGCCGGAAGCCGCGAAATCGCCGCTCTGGGCCACCGTCACGTCGATGTCCAGCGGCGAGGCCGGCGCCGGGCTGGCGGTGACCGTGAAGCTCGCCGCCGCGCCCTCCGCCACATCGCCGCCGGCGGAGATGGAAATCTCGGAAACGGGCTCGTCGTCGTCGCGCACGGCGACCGACGCCGCGTCGTTCGGGGACGAGGCCACCGTGTAGCCCGCGCCGCCGTCGAGGCTGACGCTGACGGAGCCGTCGGGCTCGTCCGCGCTGTCGTTTACCGTGGCCACATCGATGCTGGCGGTGGTCGCGCCCGCGGCGAGGGTAACCGTGCGGGTTCCCGCGCCGGGGGCATCAAGATAGTCGCCGCTCTGGGCGACGCTGACGTTCACCGTCACGTCGGCGCCCGGCGCGGAGTCGGCGTGGACCGTGAACGACGCGCCGCTTCCCTCGTCCACGGCGGAACCGGCCGACAGGCTGAGTTCGGGGTCGGGCGGCGGCGGGGGCGGGTCGGGTGGCGGCTCGGAAGTTTGCGGTTTTTCCAGACACTCCAGCACTTCGCGCACCGGGGTCCAGCCGGACCACAGCTTTTCGCCTTCTTCCGCCTCTTCCGCGGTGAAGGCCGCGGTCGGCCGCGCCGTGGCGCCCTCCCAGTTCGGCAGCGCCTTTTCCGGGCGCGCCAGCCGGTAGGCGATCAGCAAGCGGTACCAGTTGGCGCCGTAGTTGGGGGATTTGTTCGCGTTGGCGTCGTAATAGCCCGCGACCTGGTCCCACTGGGCGTCGCTCACGCAGGAGGCGGGGGGCGGGTTGCCGGTTTTTGTGTCGCTGGTGTCCGTGTCGCCGCCATTGCCGTCTTTCGCGGAAACCTGGGTCACCGCGTCCCGCCGGGCCTCCGCCTGGACTTCCCCCCTGATCGTGAAGGTCCGGCTGTGCCCGTAGGACACCTCGTCATGGCCGTACAGTGAGGTGCCCGCCGGATTGGCGAGCGTGACGATGATCGTTTCGTCCCCTTCGGTTTCGCCGTCACGCAAATAGCGGATATAGAAATTCGTCCTGTCGAAGCCCGCGGGCCGGGCGGTCCCCTGGTCGCTGTCGTTGGCCCTTGAACAGCCGTCTGGACCAATTACCAGGGGGTGATTGCTGTGGTTGGTCACCGAGTAGTCCACATTCGGCGTCGCGGTGCCGGTGAAACAGAGCTGGAAACCATAGTCATTGGAAGACGGCACGATACCCGTAGGCGCTCCGAACCGATCATACGCGATGACATTGCGCACAATCGCGAAATGCTGCCGGTCCCCCTCGGGACCGGTCAGATCGGCATTCGCCATGGGTCTGATGAAATCGCTGGCGCTGCGGCGCGGACCCAGAACCGGACCGACCGGGGGCGTGGCCAACTTCCGCTGATTCCCGTTCCCATCGGTATAACTGACATTCACAGCGATCCTCTTGCCCACATCACCTTGCGTCAGGGTGTAGGTTGTGGCCGATGCCCCTGATTTTTGCAAGACCCGCCTACCATCGAAAACCCGAACCCATTCGTAGCTACTTATCGTGCCGTTACCGTCCGGGTCATCGACCGTCCGCGCCACCGTCAGCGTCTCCCCCAACCGGAGCGTGCCCTGAACCTCAAAGGTGGCGTCGCCGCTGTTTTCAGTGACCGTGATCCGCTGTTCACTGGGACTCCCCAGATTGACGACGCTGGTGTCGTCAATCGTCAGAATGATCGTCTCGCCGTTGTCGCTGACACTGTCATTGACAATCGTCAACGGGAAATCAACCGTGCCGAAGCGCGGCCTCCCGGCCGGGATCGTGAAGGTCGCGGTTCCGTTCGCGTAGGTGACGCCAGTGCCAAACGTGTAGTCCGTGCCGTGCGTCGCCGTCCCGGTGACGGCGGCGGTGACCGCGAGCGCCTCGGACACCGCCTTGCTCCACTGCAATCTCAGCTGTACCGTGCCACTGCTTTCAGCCACATTAAGGCGTCCAATATGCGCCTCATTCCCCACCCCTTGAATAACATTTGCCCACCATACATTGGGGATGTCGTCGTTGAGAATCGTATGGGTCGCCGTGGTGGTGCCCAGGGTGACCCCCGCAGGCGGCGTGTAACCGTCCGGCCACGACAGCGTGGCGACCACGGTCTCGTCCGACTCGTAGTTGGCATCCCCCTTGATCCGGATGCCCACAGCCGTGGACGTGGTAGCGTTTGCAAACACGGCCGCACTGGACATGCAACTTACCGTGGCTGAATTACCACCAAAGGTCGGCTGGTAATCGCCACTGCTGGAAAACCTGATACCCGCGGATGTATCGATCGTCGCGGTGCCGGTCAAGCAGATCCGGTAGACGACATTGCTCGAAATCGCTGACGAGAGAGTCACCGTGAAGTTGAGATATCGGTCCCCCGAATCACCCTCATTGGCATTGGCCGGGGCGCTGATGGACAGAGTGTTCTGCGCCTGAACGGCGCCCGCCCCCACAACCAACAGACACAGTATCGGCAAGAACCACCGCGCCTTGTGCCAGGGTGTTAAAAAAGACCCGGCGAACCGCCGCCATGGCGCACGGCAGCGGGGACTGGAAAAGTCGGATCGGGTGTCTGGAAAGCCCGGTCGAAAGGAAAGGGAACCGGAACCTGACGCAGGGGCGGCGCCGGAAACGCTTATGAAATCAGAACTGGCTTGGCTTGGCTTGGCTTGGCTTGGCTTGGCTTGGCTTGGCTTGGCTTGGCTTGGCTTGGCTTGGCTTGGCTTGGCTTGGCTTGGCTTGGCTTGGCTTGGCTTGGCTTGGCTTGGCTTGG
>JAJDYJ010000079.1 GCA_022822865.1 Pseudomonadales bacterium
CGAAGCCGCCCTTGACCGCGCCATCAGCCAGATCCGCGACCGGGGCTACGCCGAGAGATACAAGGGCCGGGGCGAGCCGATCCACCTGGTCGGCGCCGTTTTCGGCGGAAAGGAGCGCAACCTCATCGCCGTGCGCGCCGAACCCGCTTGAGGTCTGGCCACGACGCTTGCATGGCGCGCCGGGATTCGATGGCAACGGTCCAGACAAAAATAGGCTGGACAACGGCGCTCTTCGTGGATACCTTGTGCCCTTCTTGGGAGCCTGCGCCGCAGGAATTCGCGAAAGCGGATTTGCAGCCGTGAATTCCTACGGCGCAGGCTCCTGGTTCGAACACCCGAATTGAGACGATTCCCCAGGAGGATTTCATGAGATTTGCAGTTACGGCGAGTGCAACGGCGCTGATGTTGGCGGCCTGGTCCAACGATGCGGCAATTGCAGCAGAGAACGCGTCGGCTGACGCCGCCCTGGAAGCGGTCATCAACCACGAACGCCGGGACGGGAACCGGGGCCGGGATGAATGGCGCAATCCGCTGGACACGCTGTCCTTCTTCGGAATCGAGCCCGACATGACGATCGCCGAGGTCCTTCCCGGCAATGGCGGCTGGTATTCCCAGATCCTGACGCCGCTCACGGCCGAGCAGGGTCGCATGATCGGCGTGACCTATCCGGAAAGCCTGTTCCGTCAAATGTTCTCCACCTGGAACGAAGACTCCGCCGACGGCATCGGCGCCGATCTCACCCAGATGGGCCGGTATCTGGGCGTCGAAGGAGTCGAAAGTGCGCAGCCGATAGTAGGCTACGCGATCGACGATATTCCCGACCGGGAGAACGGTCAGGCCGATGCGGTCCTCTTCTTCCGGGCGATGCACCACCTATTCCGGTTCGATGAACCGATTATCGATACGGCTCTGTCTGAAACTTACGATGTGCTCGCCTCGGGCGGCGTGGTCGGCGTGGTTCAGCACCGCGCGCCGGAAGACGCCGATCCCGGTTTTGCCAATGGCAATAACGGATACCTGAAGCAAAGCGATGTTATCGCCGCGTTCGAACGGGCGGGATTCGTTCTCGAAGAAGCGAGTGAGATAAACGCCAATCCCAATGATCCCGCCGACAGCTTCGTATGGCGTTTGCCGCCAACGACAACCGACAACCCGGATACCCGGGCGATCGGCGAGTCGGATCGCATGACCTTGAGGTTCCGAAAGCCGTAACGGCGGTTTCAGGCTGTCCCGAAGAAGTCCCGGTTTTCCGCCGGGACTTTTTCCTTCACCGCTTCCCCAGCACCGACGCCGCCAGCGCCATTTCTTCTTCGGAGCCAATGGTGAACCGGATGGCGTCGGTGAGCCGACGGTCCGGAATTCCGCGGGCTACGATGCCGGCGCCGGCGAGGGCTCGCCAGGCAAGTTCCGGCTCGTCGAAGAACGCCAGTACGAAGTTCACCGCGCTCGGCAGACAGCCACGCACCGCGGTGAGATTCGACAGGGTCCGGCAGAACGCCTCACGAATTCCGGCTATCTCTTCAACCTGCTTGCGCATCGTCCCGATGCCCGACTCGCTCAGGGCCAGCAAGGCAATCTGGGCGCAGGGGTCCGCCAGGGGATAGGGCGGCACGACCTTGCGCATGATGGACATCACCGCATCGTTCGCCAGCAGGTAGCCGACATGCACGCCGGCCAGCCCGAAGGCTTTCGACATGGTGCGAACCACAACCAGGTGATCGAAATTCGACAACTCCCCCGCCAGGCTCTGCCGCGGACAGAATTCGATGTAGGCCTCATCGATAACCACCAGGGCCCGCCCCTCGAAGTGGCGCAGAACGGCGATGATGTCCTCCCGGCGAAAAGCGTTGCCGGTCGGGTTGTTCGGGTTGCAGATAAAGACCAGCTTGACATCGTCGCGCGCGCAAATCGCCGCCACGTCGAGTTCGAAGTCGTCGGTCAGCGGCACATCGACCACCGGTGCGTTCTGGATGTCGGCGCTTACCCGGTACATGCCATAGGTGGGGCTGCTGACCAGAACCTTGTCCCTGCCCGCGCGGCAATAGGCCCGTATCGACAGATCTATGGCTTCGTCGGCGCCCCGCAGCGCCAGCACCTGCTCCGGCGGCACGCCGGCATAGGCTGCGTAGGCCGCCGCGACCTGGTCCGGTCCCTGGTCCGGGTAGCGATGGTATTGCGAGGCGTCGAGCTGCATGGAGTCGCGGGGGAACGGCAGTTCGTTGGCGTTGAGCCACACCTCGCCGCTACCGCCTATGCGGCGCGCGGACATGTAGGGTTCCAGCGCCTCGATATGTGGGCTCGAAAGAGCGATCTTGTTCATGGCTCAATCCAGTAACAGATGTCCGAGCAGGACGAAAAGGGGTATGGCGATCACGGTGCGCAGCAGGAAAATGCCGGCCAGGTGCCAGACGGTCGTCTTGATCCGGGACCGCAGGACCAACGCCCCGATTTCGGACATGTAGATCACCTGGCTGACCGAAATGCCGGCAATAATGAATCGGGTCAGTTCGGACTCGATGCCCGCGCCCAGCACCGCGGGCAGGATCATGTCGGCAAAACCCACCACCATGGCCGGCGCCGCCGCCGCCGCTTCCGGTACCGAGAGCAGTTCCAGGTAGAGCCGGAACGGCAGGGCGATCCAGTCAAACAGCGGTGTGTATTCCGCGACCATCAATGCCACGGTGCCGATGGCTATGACCGAGGGAATCAGTCCGAACCACAGGTCGAGCAGCTTGACGGCGCTGTGCCGGAGCTGTTGCGGCAATGGCTCCGCATCCCGGGCCTTGGCAACCGCCTGTTGCAGGGCCCAGCGCCAGACCGAGGCTCCCGGTGGAACCAGTTCGGTCTTCTTCGCCTCGGTGTGGTAGGTGGTCGGCATCCGGCTGAGCGGCGGCAGCCGGCAAATCACTATTGCCAGGACGATCGACACGATGGCGACCGATCCATAAAACTGGAGAAAAATGTGCGTCACGTCCAGGATGCCGGCGATGAGCACGCAGAACGCGACGGAAGCCAGCGAGAAAGACGAAATAATGCTGAGCGCCTCGCGGTGGTTGTAGTGACCGCGCTCATACTGCTGGGTGGTAACCAGTGCGCCCAGCGGCGCGGCGCCCAGCCAGGACGCGACGGCGTCGATGGCCCCGCGTCCGGGCAGAAGAAACAGGAATCTGAAAAAGCGGGACACCAGCACGCCGACAAACTCCATGATGCCGTATTCGGTCATCAGCGGCAGGAGGAAGATCACGGCCAGGAACAGGGTCATCACCGTAGGCACCAGTTGTCCCATCATGGTCTGGCCGGTGTTCGGTCCCCAGACCGCTTCCGGACCGAACTCAAAAAACACCATCGCGGCAAACGCGGCGCCGAGCAGGCGCAACAGCAACCAGTGGATGCTGACGCCAAACAGTTGGCCCAGCAAGCCATTGTCGATCCCGCGCCAGCGGCAATAAACCGCCAGCAACGCGGAACTCGTCGAGATAGCGAGAATCAGGACCGGAAGCACCGGACCCAGCCGATCGTTCAGAAACTCGGCCAGCACAGCCACCAGGACGGTGCTGCCGCCGTCGACGGGCACGGGCGCCAGGAACAGAAGCAGACTCAGCAGGGAGGGGACTGCAAACCTGAGCACCGATTTCAGGCTAAGTGAAGGATCTGACGGGGAATCCATCGAACTGGCCGGTCTCCGGAAAAACGCGCATCATACCAGCGATTCGCGTTTTGGCCAGTGCAACCCCCGCGCGGGAGGGTGTTGGCGCCCAATCGGCTTTCGCGGTGTCCGACCGTTGTATATCAAAGCCTGTCGAGAATTGCGCTGTATTCTGCGCTTGAACGGGTTCTTGGCGCCACTGACGAGTTCACGACTTTTGATTATACAAAGAATGAAAAATGCCTTTAATTGGTATGTAATGAATGATATAAAGCGTCCCAGCCTGTATTTGGTGATCATTGGGAAGTTCAGTATTCAACAACATGCAAGCTCTGATCAATTTCGCAAATCATCCGCGCCAGGAGAAATTCTAAATGCTAAAGGTACAAAAATTGACAAAGTCCTTTGGTGAAAGTAAGGCGCTGGATGCCGTTACTTTTTCCATCGACCCTGGTGAGGTTGTAGGTTTATTGGGAGCCAACGGCGCAGGAAAGACAACAATAATCAGATCCATTTGTTCGCTGTTGGATTGTGATAGCGGTGAAATATGTTTCGAAAATAAGAATATTCGAGACTCTTTGAACTATTTAAAGCACGTTGGTGCTGTACTTGAAGGCTCACGCAATGTGCACTGGAGGCTATCCGCCCTTCAGAACGCTAGATATTTTTCAACAATTCATGGAGCGAAATAAAAAGATTGTAAGGAAATTGCGCATAAATTAATCGACTCTTTAGGGCTTGATGAATATCAGAATTTGAATGTTGGCCAGATGTCCACTGGTAATAGGCAGAAAGTCGCTCTGGTTTCCGCACTCGCCCATCAACCTCGTTTACTCTTGTTAGATGAACCCACTCTAGGTCTTGACGTTGTCACAGTGGAGAAAATGAGAGAATTTATTCTTGAGCAAGCGACTAATATGAATAATTGTCTATTGGTTACCTCACATGATTTGCAATTTATCGGTAGAGTTTGTAGTAGAGTTATAGTTATTGATCGTGGGGTGGTTATATATGATGGCGGTATGGATGAGTTTAGAAGTAGGCTTCATAAATACGAATTAATCCTTGAAAGCGAGAGCGAATTGGCCGCGGATGAATTGGAGCTTTTGAAAGAAGCTATTGGTGAAGATTCCGCAGTAACCAAGTATGCCGACAATCAATTTGTAGCCCTATATAGTGACCCGACTACTGGCATGGAAATCGCTGCCGAAGCAAGCCGACTTCGAATAAAGCCCACTTCTCTGGAGTTGAGAGAACAATCTTTGGAAAAATCTTATACTCAGCTTATTGGAGATCACTCATAAATGAATCGCTTCGCTAATCTGACATTTAACGAAATTAGTTCTTGTCCGTAAACTCTCAACCAACTGATTTGATTGAACAAACTGCTGGAAATCCTGGAAAGGTTCCGGCGTTTTGGGTATCTTTGCGTTGGTCTCGAATCAACAAAAAGACACACCAAAACGCCGGAGGGTTG
>JAJDYJ010000063.1 GCA_022822865.1 Pseudomonadales bacterium
CCGGGGGGGGGGGCGAGCGCTGGGGGCGTGCGCGGCAGCATCCCGAGCCCGGAGCCTACTGGGATGTATTTACGGCGCCCGCACCACTCGCCCCTCCCGCCGGTGACGGGTCGAAGCCAATGACAACGCAGCTTGACAGTATTGGTGGGGGTGGGTAACGTCCGCGGCTTCGACTTTGGGCTGAATACATGCAGAGTATTGAACAATCGCACAAGCTGGATAATGTCTGTTACGACATTCGCGGGCCTGTGCTGGAACAGGCTCGGCGGCTGGAGGAAGACGGTCACCGGATTCTCAAGCTCCATATCGGCAATCCGGCGGCTTTCGGCTTCGATGCGCCGGACGAGATTCTGCACGACGTCATCCACAACCTCGCAAACGCCCAGGGCTACAGCGATTCGAAAGGCCTGTTCCCGGCCCGCAAGGCCGTAATGCACGAATGCCAGCGGTTGCAGATCGACGGCGTCGAGATCGAGGATATCTATCTCGGCAACGGCGTGAGCGAACTGATTACCATGGCGATGCAGGCGCTGCTCAACGATGGCGAGGAAGTGCTGATTCCGGCGCCCGACTATCCCCTGTGGACCGCGGCGGTCAGCCTTGGCGGGGGTGTTCCGGTGCATTACCGTTGCGATGAAGACCGGTTGTGGTTTCCCGACACGGCGGATATCGAGGTCAGAATCACGCCGCGAACGCGGGCCCTGGTCGTCATCAATCCGAACAATCCGACCGGCGCCGTCTATAGCAGGGAGATTCTGCTCGAGTTGGTCGAAATCGCGCGCCGGCACGAATTGATCCTGTTCGCCGACGAGATCTACAGCAAGATCGTCTATGACGGCGCCGAGTACATCCCGCTGGCTTCCCTGTGCGACGATCTCTTCATCGTGACTTTCAACGGTTTGTCGAAATCCTATCGGCTTGCGGGATTTCGTTCGGGCTGGATGATCCTGAGCGGGCCGCGGGAACTCGCGAGCAGTTACATCGAAGGACTGGACATACTTTCCAACATGCGCTTATGCGCCAACGTGCCTGCGCAATTCGCCATTCAGACAGCGCTCGGCGGATACCAGAGCATCAATGAACTGATTCTGCCCGGCGGGCGGCTTGCGCGGCAAAGGGACGCCGCGCTGCGCATGCTGAATGAAATTCCGGGGATCAACTGTGTCAAGCCTTCGGGTGCGATTTACCTGTTTCCGGGGCTCGATCCGGAACATTTCACCATCGGCAGCGACCTTGATCTCGTGCTGGACATTCTGGTGCGTGAAAAAATCCTGCTGGTGCAAGGCAGCGCCTTCAATATCCCGGATTCCCGGCATTTCCGGCTGGTATTCCTGCCGCGCGAAGACGAGATGCAGGCGGCAATTGCCGCAGTCGCCCGCGTGCTTGATGACTATCGCACCGGCTGAAGCGTAAATCCCGCATCCGTGAGCCAGCTCCGCTGCCGATTCGTGAGCAGTTCCGTGCCGCTCAACCGGATTGCGGAAAACTCCTGCCGGCGCAACCGCGGCTTGCGCATCCGATCGAATTCCTGCGTGATCGATTCCGGGTTCCCTTTCGGATCCGTCGTTGCCGCCCACCGCTTGAATCGCGAACTCAGATCCACCAGATCCATGCAGCGGTCGATTACCAGCCAATGCGCCGTATCGTCGCCTGCCCACTCCGGCGGCACGCTCAGATTCAAGGCCACTCCATTCGCGGGAGCCGGGTCGTAACGCGACAGATCGAAATGGGCCGCCAGTTGCCGCGCCAGCGTCAGGCCGGCCGCCCATTTTGCCTGCTCGCTATAGCCGGCGACATGCGGCGTGGCCAGACTTGCCTTGCCGGCAAGTACGGCGTTTACGGCAGGCTCGTTCTCCCAGACGTCGATGACGCAATGAAGCCCGGGGCCGCGGGAAAGCCTCTCGAGCAAGGCCCGTTCGTCAACCACTCCGCCGCGGCTGGTTTGCAACAGCACGGCCCCCGGCCGCAAACGCGCGAGCGCATCGGCATCCAGCATGCCGGCCGTGGCGTATTCGCAGGCATGGGTGAGCGGCACATGCAAGCTGACGATGTCGCAGTCGAGCGCGGCTTCCATGGATTGATATTCGAACGCGGGCTCCTGGTTCGACGCCGCTTCCGCTAGGGGCGGGTCGCAGACAGTTACTTCATAATCGAGGGCCTGCAATGTTCGGGCGAGACGTCCCCCGACCGCGCCGGCGCCGATGACGCCGACTCGGCGGGCCGTCCTGTCGATGCACCCGGCAAGAGTCAATCGGGCCAGGGCGCCAAGGCAATATTCCACTACGGCGGGGGCGTTGGCGCCGCGGGCATGGGCAAAGGCTATCCCGACGTCATCCAGCCATCGCGTATCGACGTGATCGGCGCCGCTGGTCGCTGTGCCGACGAATCTCACCCCGGTCCCGGCCAGCAGGTCGCGACCTGCCGTCAAAACGGATCGCACGAGCAAGGCGTCCGCGTCCATGAGATCGCGCCGGGAAATGCTTCTGCCGGGCAGCAGCACGAGTTCTCCCAGAGGCTGAAAAATCTTCTCGACGGCGAAGATGTCCTGGTCGGCGACGATCTTCATGGCTCAAGCCGGCCTCAGCCGCTATCGGCCGTTTTCTTGCGGATCAGATAGATGTATTTGCCGTCCCGCCGCTGCTGTTCGAGCAGTTCATGGCCCAGATACAGGCAAAACTTGGGAATGTCCCGCGTCGTGGAAGGATCGGTGGCTATGATCCGCAACTTCTGTCCGCCCGCCAGATCGCGGATCTTGTTATGCAGCAACATCACCGGTTCCGGGCAGAACAGCCCGCAGGCGTCCACCTGGGTTATCGGCTCGATATCGGATGCGCTTGGGCGATTCGGATCGTTTTTCATTACCGCTTGACGAACAGTTGACAGGAACCGCTGTCCGGATCGTAGTCCAGGCCCAGCCTTCCGTCCTGCAATTGCGCCCGGACCCGGGCGACCTTTTCTGCCAGGCTATAGTCCCTGGCGCCATATTCGGTACCCTCGCGAGTGACGAATTCCTCGATGACGGCGGTCAGCGCCTCATCAGACAATTTCTGCCAGGGTATTTCCAATTTCGGCGCCGTCGCGTTGTACGCGCAGTTCCCGGAAAGGATGCAGGTCGACATCCGCCAATTGCGATGGCGCCACATTGCAGATGCTGCGGAAAATCGTTTCCACCCTGCCGGGATATTGCCGCTCCCAGCCGCGCAACATGGCCTTGACCGCCTGCCGCTGGAGATTTTCCTGGGAGCCGCATAAATTGCAGGGAATGATCGGAAAGCGCTTCAATTCGGCATAACGGGTTATTTCCCCTTCCCGGCAATACGCCATGGGGCGAATGACGACATTGCGCTTGTCGTCGCTCAGCAACTTGGGCGGCATGGCTTTCAATTTTCCGCCGTGGAACATGTTCAGAAACAGGGTCTCGACGATGTCGTCGCGATGGTGGCCGAGCGCGATCCTGTCGGCGCCGACGCGTTCGGCGAAGTTGTACAGAATGCCTCTTCGCAGGCGCGAACAGAGTCCGCAATACGTTTTGCCCGCGGGAATCTTTTCGGTAACGATCGAATAGGTGTCCTGCTCCAGGATCGTGTACTCGACCCCCCGGCCTTGCAGGTATTCCGGCAGCACTTCGGGTGGAAATCCCGGCTGTTTCTGATCGAGATTGACCGCGTGCAGGTCGAACCGGATCGGCGCGTGCCGTTGCAGGTTCAACAGGATGTCGAGCAGGACGTGGGAGTCCTTGCCGCCGGACATGCAGACCAGCACCAGGTCGCCGTCTTCGATCATGTTGAAATCGGCGATCGCCCGGCCCACGTCCCGGCGCAGGTTTTTCTGTGCGCGCCGGAGGTCGCAGCCGGCCTTGCGCAAGGCGACCGGCGCGACCGGGCTTTCTTCTGTAGCGGCGTCGATCATACTCTTTCCAGCACGGTGGCGATGCCCTGTCCGAGGCCGATGCACATGGTCGCCAGTCCCAGGGTAGCGTCCCGCGCCTCCATGTTGTTGAGCAGTGTTGTGGTAATCCGCGTTCCGGAACAGCCCAGGGGATGTCCCAGCGCAATCGCTCCGCCTCTGAGATTGACCTTGTCGTCGAGCTTGTCAAGCAAACCGAGATCTTTCAGCACCGGCAGCGATTGCGCCGCGAACGCTTCGTTCAGTTCCACGCATTCCAGGTCTTCGACGCTCAGGCCGGCCTTGCGCAGGGCCTTGCGCGAAGCGGGCACCGGACCATAACCCATGATCGAGGGATCGACTCCGGCATATGCCATCGCCCTGATTCTGGCGCGTATCTTCAGCCCCAGCGATTGCGCGCGCTCGGCAGACATGACGAGCATCGCCGAGGCGCCGTCGGAGATCTGGGACGATGTGCCCGCGGTCACGGTGCCGTTGACCGGATCGAAAACCGGCGGCAATTGCGCCAGTGCTTCCATACTGGTATCCGGACGAATCGTTTCATCGTGTTCGACCAGTTCGGTCACGCCATTCGCATCATGCCCCGAGATCGGCACGATTTCGTTGTCATAGCCACCGCCGGCCCGCGCATTTTCCGCCAGCCGATGCGATCTGACCGCAAACTCCTCCTGCCGCGGGCGATCGATACCGTGCATCCTGGCGAGGACTTCGGCGGTCACGCCCATCATCCAGGAAGCTTTCGCGATATGGCGCGAAGCCTGGGGATTGGGATCGACTCCTTCGGTCATGCCGATATGACTCATATGCTCGACGCCGCCGACGACAAACTGGTCACCGTTATCGCTGACGATCGCAGTCGCGGCCGTGTGCAGGGCCGACATGGACGAACCGCACAGCCGGTTTACGGTCTGGCCGCAGACGCTATGGGGGAGAACGGTCATCAACGCGGCGTTGCGGGCGATGTTCCAGCCCTGTTCCCGGGTCTGGTTGACACAGCCCCAGATCACGTCCTCGGTTTCACCCGGCGGAACCTGGGAATTGCGCTCGAACAAGGCGTCGATCAGCTTTGCGGAAAGCGCTTCGGCGCGTACATGACGAAAAGCGCCATTTTTGGACCGCGCCATCGGCGTTCTGATCGCATCCACGATTACCGCGTCTCTGGCTGTTGCCGTCATGCGCCGGTTCCTCCCGCTTGCTGGTAGTATGTCTTGCCATTGGCAGCCATGGCCCGCATGTTCTCGGTCGGATAATACATGCTGCCCAGATCCTTGAATCGATCCGCCAACGCGCAAAAGCGCTCCAGACCCATATTGTCGATATAACGCAAGGCCCCACCCCGGAACGCCGGGAACCCGATACCGAGAATGAGACCCATGTCAACTTCGGCCGGGCTTGCGACGATGCCGTCCTCGAGACAGCGGGCCGCTTCCAGGCACATGGCGACCATCATGCGGTCG
This sequence comes from Pseudomonadales bacterium, assembly GCA_022822865.1. Taxonomy (GTDB): domain Bacteria; phylum Pseudomonadota; class Gammaproteobacteria; order Pseudomonadales; family Pseudohongiellaceae; genus UBA9145. The sequence goes on from JAJDYJ010000063.1 coordinate 5,364, forward strand.
CGAATTTCCTGGTCGTCGAGATTTCTGTTATCACTTTGTGTCCGGGCGATCATTCGGACGCTGTCTTCACGCGGCAACTTGATGGGCTTGCCCCGCTTGTCGGTTTCATAACGGTAGAAACCGGCGCCGGATTTCTGGCCGTAATCGCCTCTGTCGTACAGCAGGTCGAGAGCGCTCTCGAAAGTAAGCGCCATGCGCGAGAATCCGTCGGCTAATACACGCTGGCAATGCACGGCTGTATCGATGCCGACCACATCCAGCAGCCAGGCCGGGCCCATGGGCCAGCCGAACCTCTCCATGACGCGGTCGATCTGACTGAATTCGGCTCCGTCGCGAATCAGCGCCGAGAAGGCGCCGAAATACGGAAACAGAATTCGGTTGACAAGAAATCCCGGGCAGTTGTTGACCACGATCGGGGTTTTGCCAAGCGCTTTCGCATAGGCAACGGTCGTGGCGACGGTCCGGTCGCTGCTCGCCGCTCCGCGGATGACCTCCACCAGCGGCATGACCGGGACGGGGTTGAAGAAATGCATGCCGCAGAAATTCTCGGGCCGCTTAACCGCGCTCGCCAGTTCATCGATCGAAATCGTTGAGGTATTGCTCGCGATTATCGTGTTGTCGTGAACCTTCTGCTCCAGTTCGCCCAATACGCTTTTCTTGATGCCGGAATTCTCGACAACCGCCTCTACCACGATATCGGGGTGGCCAATTTGCCCGTAGTCGAGCGTAGGCTCGATTCGGGCAAGGATGTCGACCATTTGTCGCGTGTTGATCCGGCCTCGCGCCAGCCGTTTGTCGAGTTGCTTTCTGGCTTCCGCCATGCCGAGATCGAGTCCTTCCTGGACGATGTCCTTCATGACGATGGGTACGCCTTTCAGAGCGGACTGATAGGCGATTCCACCGCCCATGATGCCGGCGCCGAGGACGGCCGCGGATTTCACATCGGTAGCGGCGGGCATGAGTTTTTTCGCTTTCCCCGCCATAACTTGCTCATTCAGGAATATTTGCACCAGGTTGGCGCAAACCGTGCCGCCGGCAAGTTTCAGGAATGCCTCATGTTCCTTCCTCAAGGCGCCGGCGCGGTCGAGGCCCGCGCTGTCGTGCATGACTTGCACGGCAGCGAGAGGCGCCGGGTAATTCGGTCCGGCTTCGGCGGCAACCATGGCCTTGGCGGTATCGAACGCGACCTGCAATTCGATCGGAGAGAGTTTCAACGCCGTAGTCTTGCGCCGGCGGATCGCACGAAAGTCAAGCTTGCCTTCGTTGGCTTGCCGGATGATTTTTTCCGCGCCGGAAATCAAATGTTCCCGGGCGACAACGGCGTCGAGGGCGCCCGCCTTGAAGGCTTCGTCGGCGCGAATCTGCTCGCCGCTTGCGATCCACTGATTGGCGTTGTCCGCGCCGACCAGTCGCGGCGAACGCACGGTGCCGCCGAAACCCGGAAAAATCCCGAGTTTTACTTCGGGAAAGCCGACGACGGCGCGTTCGGTGCCGATGCGGAAGTCGGTGGCGACGGCCAGTTCGAAGCCGCCGCCGAGGGCAAAGCCGTCGATCGCCGACACGGTAGGGAAAGGCAGGTCTTCGATGGCATTGAAAATTTCATTACTTTCCTTGAGCCAGGCGAGCAATCGTTCTCCTGCCGCGCTGAACATGGCGGGGAATTCGGTGATATCCGCCCCGACAATGAAGGCGGGCTTGGAACTGGTGAAAACAAGACCGGAGACCCCGGCTTTGGCCACTTCGTCGACGGCGGCCCGCAACTCTTCCAATGACAGCCGGTTGAACTTGTTGACCGATGAATCCCGCAGGTTGAAATCCACCCGGGCATTGCCGCCCGGCAATCTGTCAACCTGCAAGGCCCTGCCCTCGAAGATCATGCTCTCGCTCCGTATCCCGCAATCCGCGCGGCATTATAACTTGCCCCTTCGAAGCGACAAGATGTTATTGGTTATGTGGCTTCGATCCCTCATTGAGATAGAATTTCATGGGAATTGTCAGTGGGGGCCTTTGATGCCTTTGCGAATGCTTGTATTGGGTCTGTTGTTGCTGACGGGGCATGCGGGGGCGGCTTCGAGCGGGGTGGTGCTGGTTTACCATCATGTGGCGACGGATACGCCGGCTTCAACTTCGATTTCGCCGGAGGACTTTCGGTCGCATCTTGAGTATTTGCGCGATAACGGGTTTAACGTTGTCGGGCTCGATGCGATGGTCGAAGCCTTGCGTGGCGGCGGAAAATTGCCGGACCGGGCTGTGGCGATCACATTCGATGACGGTTATTCGTCGATTTATGAAACCGCTTTTCCGATGCTGCGGTCTTTCGATTTTCCCTTCACGCTTTTCCTGAGCACGGACCCGATCGACCTGCAATTGCGGAATTACATGAGCTGGGCCCAGATCGAGGAAATGGCGGCCGCGGGTGTCCTGGTGGCCAATCACATGCTGGAACACCTGCATATGCTGGATCGAATGGAAGGCGAAAGCGAGGCTTTGCGGATAGATCGCCTGCGGACGAAATTGTTGCAGGCGGAACAGAAGATTCTGGAACATACCGGCCAGTCCCATCGCTTTCTCGCCTACCCTTATGGGGAGTTCGATCCGGCCATCAAGGACATGCTGCGCGAACTGGATTTCGTCGGATTTGCACAGAATTCCGGCGCCATCGGGCCGAGTTCGGATTTTCTCGCCCTGCCGCGCTACCCCCTGGCCGGAAGTTTCGCCGATCTGGAAAGCGCCAGTCTGAAATTCGCCACTTTGCCCTTCAATGTGCGATTGCTGGAGCCCGAATCGCCGGTGACCGACGCGCCCAGCCCGATGGTGACGTTGCAGTTTTCGCCGGCGGAAACGGGCGCTTACGACCTGGCGAGCCTGGGATGCTTTGCAAGCGGTCAGCCGATTCCGATGGTATGGCTGGATCGGGACGCGGGCATCGTGAGACTGGAGCCGGAAACGGGTTTTTCCGGCCGCCGCTGGCGTTATATATGCACCGCGCCGGACATCGGTTCAAGCAGATTTCACTGGTATTCGGTCCAGTGGATCAATCCGGCGATTCCCGAATAGGAATTGATCTGAGAGCGCAATTACAAAGGATTGGACCGCATGAACTCGACAATCACTTCCGCCAGTTCTTCACCTTTCTCTTCTTGCAGGAAATGTCCAGCTCCTTCGATAGTTACGTGATTCTGGCCCTGAGCGCCAGGGATGCTTCGCTGGAAGACCGCTTCGCCTCCGGCGGTGATTGGATCACTGTCGCTGAATGCGGTCAGGAACGGTTTTTCCCATTCGCGAAACACGTCCCAGGCAGCCGCATTTGCAACTGCTCCGGGATATTCGAGACTTACCGGCACCCTCTGGGGCATGATTAATGGACCAGCCTTGAAGGACGGATCCGGGAATGGCGCGTCGTAAGCGTCTTTAACCTCCGGATTTCCAACACTATTGGATATCAATGTTCCGGTTGGAATGTCACCGCGGTCAATCATCGCCTGGTTGGTCGCTTTCCATTGCATGAATGCGCCTGAGGTGGGAGCTTCAGTTCGAATTGGCGCCGGCAGACCGGTATTGCCAACCACGACACGAGCGAAACGTTCTTCATTCTCCGCAACCACTCTCAGCCCTATCAATCCACCCCAATCCTGTCCGAAGAAAGTTGCATCCTGCAAATTCAGTTGCTCCACCAACTCTGTCATAGCATCAACGTGAAACAAGTAAGTATGAACATCCATGCTAACGGGTTTGTCGGACCTTCCGAAGCCTATGAGATCCGGAACGATCGTGCGGTATCCTCCCGCCGTTAACACCGGAATCATTTTTCGGTAAAGATAGGACCAGCTAGGCTCGCCATGAAGAAGCAATATTACTTCTCCATCGGCTGGCCCCTCATCAAGGTAATGAACTCGATAGCCTCGGATTTCCAGGTAATTCGGTTCGAAATCATATCCGGGCAGGTTTTCGAATCGATCGTCAGGAGTCCTCAATACACCAGGGCGGACTTCTTGCGTCCAACTCTGCCCAGGCACCAAAAAGATCAACAACAACATGCACTTGAGCAGGGCTTTCATTCTAATTCTCCTGTAGATTCGTTGCTGGCGCCTCGAATACCGCGAGATTCATCTGACCCTCCAATCCCGAACTTCGATTGCCGGCGATGGCTTGATACTCAGCGGATTGAGCCATCTGCAATAACGCCTGGGCGTTGGGGTAACGCACCATTACGATTGAATCCCATTCAGCACCGCCGATAAAGGTCATGCGACACTGGCCGCGAAAGATTACTTCAGCTCCAATGCTTTCCAGGATTCTGCCAACGTCTGCTCCGTATTGCGCATAGTCGGCTTCACCAGCCCCATTCCGGCTGTACTTTAACAGATTCACCATGACTACCGGCTGATCCGGTAGTTGCGCAAACTCCATTGCCTGCTCGGGAGTAGGCCCCATGGCATTCAGTCCAACAACCTGGGCATTGGCGATACTGCCGCCTCCCAGAATCGATGCCAATGCGACCAGCCCGACCGCTGAGCCGGAATCAGTGAGAAATTCTCTCTTTGAGCTTTTCAATTTGTCACTCATCAATAACGCCTCTCGAGTTCTCAGTTGAGCATGCCGATCGTGGCGGCGTAGTCCCCATCGCGCGCCATGAGATCGTTCTGCACGATGATGGTCTGCAATTCGTCGACATAATTGCGACCGCGCTGGGAGTAGCGATTGAGACCGAAGGCAAGCACGAGGGAATCGAGTTCGCGCTGCTGCAATTTCATGGTCTGCCGCAGTTCGCGGAAGAACTGGTAGTTCTCGTTGGTATTGATATTCAGGAAGTACGCTTCCATGGCGTCGTGCAGGGTCGCGAAACTGCGTACTTCATGGGTCGCGCCGCTCCGGCGTTGCGCGGGAACGATGCCGCAGCCCGGATCGAAGCACCATTGTCCGAACACGTTATTGCCTTCGCGCACGAATCGGGAAGTGCCCCAGGCCGATTCGTTGGCCGCCTGGGCCAGCGCCAGGGAGGTGGGCACGATGTCGACCCTGAACAACAGTTCTTCGAGCCAGGCCTGACGGGTTCCGAACTCGGCTTCGGCAACTTCGTAACGCGCCGCGATGTCCAGCAGCCAGTCACGCGAAGACGCGGTCAGCGCGCCGCCGTTGCGCAAGGTTTCGTCGATGGCGATCAGGCGCAGCCGGTCCAGCGTGGTGAGATGATTCTGTTCATCGACATAGTCCTGAATGAAATCGAGAAACATTCGTTTGCGTTCGCCGACGGTTGCGGCGAGAGAAAGATCGGGGAAGACGGTCTGCGGCGAAGGTAAAGGTTCGGGAATCGTCAATTCCGTGATTTCCGGTTCCACCGTCGCCGTTTCACTGGTCACCCATCCGGCAAGTACGAGCAATCCGGCCGTGACCATCGTTACCAGCAGGTGTTCGGCGACGAAAGCCGGCAGGAGTTCGTTTTTCCTGGTTTTTTCCATGGGTCCGAAATCCCCGGATTTTCTCGTGCAGTCGATCCGCGCTGAATGTGGACGACGCGGTCAGGCGATAGCCCGGCTGCCTCCCCGGCAGTCGGGCGAAGCGGGTGTCGTCTCTTCCCGTTCCCGCCATTCGCCGGGAGTATACAAATGGAGCGCAAGAGCATGCACGCCGCCGGCAAGTTCCGCCGACAGCAGGTTGTAGACCTGCTGATGCCTGGCGACGCGGTTCATGCCGGCAAAACGGGACGAAACCACGGTAAGCCGGAAATGCGAATCGGTTGCCGGGCCACCATGCATATGGCTTTCGTTCAGCACTTCGAGAAACGCCGGTTCGAATTCCTGGCGCAGTTTGTGTTCGAGAACAGTTTGCATGCAATCTGGCATCCGGTACCTGGCGGCGCGCACTATATACTAAAATCGGTCCCGCCTGAAGGGTTTCAAGTCCCGGTTTTACGAATACAGGACCGGTTTTGGCCCTATCGGCTTGCGTCCGATGAACTTTACCAAGCTTTGAATTATCGCAGCAATGTCATGCCGATTTCCTGGTACCCCGGACATATGCACAAGGCGCGCAAGGAGCTCGGCTCGCTGCTGCGCAGCGCCCGCCTCGTAATCGAAGTGCTCGACGCGCGTATTCCGGCGGCAAGTTCCAATCCCCTGCTGGCGTCGATGCGGGGAGATTTGCCGCTCGTCCGGGTGCTGAACAAATGCGATCTGGCCGATGACGGCCTTACCTCGGCCTGGCAATCCCATTTCGCCGGATTGCAAGACGGCGCCTGTTTACGCAACGGCAGGGACTCCCCGCTGGACCGGAAACAGTTGCTTGCATGCATTCGGCGGCTGGGAGGCGCTCCCGGCGGCAAGGCCGGAAAACCGGGCCGTATTGCGATCGTCGGAATTCCAAACGCCGGCAAATCCTCGTTGATGAACTTGTGCGTCGGCCGCAAGCTGGCGCGAACCGGCAATACGCCGAGCGTAACAAGGGAACAGCAATCCGCGCGTTTCGACGCGGACTGGACCATGGTCGATACCCCCGGCATGCTGCGGCCCAGGCTGGAAGATCAGCGCTCTGCAATGCTCATGGCGAGCGTCGGCAGCATCGGTGCGGCGGCCGCCGACACCATGGAAGTGGCCTGGTTTCTCGCCGGCTTGCTGCTGGAACGGCATCGCGAACGGCTCGATGACCGTTACAGGCTCGAGATATCGGACGAAACTCCGGAAAGGTTATTTGATAGGATTGCCGTTTCGCGCGGAGCGCTGAAGAAAGCCGGCCTCGCCGATCCGAAAAAGGCCGCCGAGATTCTGCTCAGCGATTTCCGCGCCGCCAGACTGGGCGGAATCACCCTGGAGTATCCGCCGAATCCTGAAAGCAGGCAGGCATGACCAACGAATGACCGATACCAGTTTCCATGTTTCCGGCGCTGACGAGGCCGATCAGGCCGCGAATTCGCATCCCGCCTTCCGCTGGCGCCGGAGCAGCCGGATCGCTTCGCTCAATATCGGCGTGGAAGAGTACGAACATCGCGCAACCGGCGCCTTGCATTACCATCTCGACAGCCGTAGCCCCGAAAACGTTTTCCTGGTTGCTTTCCGCACGGCGCCGATGGATTCCACCGGCGTCGCGCATATCCTCGAGCACACCAGTCTCTGCGGCAGCGCCAGGTTTCCGGTGCGGGATCCGTTCTTCATGATGACCCGGCGCTCGCTGAACACCTTCATGAACGCGTTCACGAGCAGCGACTGGACCGCCTATCCTTTTGCCAGCAAAAACAGAAAAGACTTCAATAATCTACTGCAAGTATATATTGATGCGACGTTTTCCCCCAATTTGCATGAACTGGATTTCGCCCAGGAGGGACATCGCCTTGAATTCGCCGAGGTTGACGATCCGAACAGCGAACTGACGATCAAGGGCGTCGTCTACAACGAAATGAAAGGCGCCATGAGTTCGCCGGTCAGCGTTCTCTGGCATACCATGTGCCGTTACCTGTTTCCCGAAACCACCTATCATTTCAACAGCGGCGGCGACCCGGGAGAGATACCGAAACTCGGCTACGGGCAATTGCTCGACTTCCACCGCCGGCATTACCACCCGGGCAATTCGGTGTTCATGACCTTCGGCGATATTCCGGCCGGCGAACACCAGGCGCACTTCGAGGAGTATGCGCTGTCCGCTTTCGAAGCGCTCGACGCGGATATTACGATCGAAGACGAAGCCCGCCATCCGGCGCCGATCCGCGTTGAAGAGCGATACTACGCGGAAGAAGAAAACCTCGAACGCAAGACTCATGTCCTGCTTGGCTGGCTGCTTGGCCAGAGCAGCGCTCTCGAAGAGCAATTCCGCGCGCAACTGCTGGCGAGCGTGTTGCTCGACAATAGCGCAAGTCCGCTGCTTCAGGTGCTTGAATCCTGCGATCTCGGCGCTTCGCCCTCCCCGTTATGCGGACTTGAGTCGTCGAATCGCGAAATGAGTTTCATGGCCGGACTCGAAGGTTGCGCCGCCGGCGCCACGGAGCAGGTCGAACAACTGGTCGTCGAAACGCTCGAGCAGGTTGCCCGGGAGGGAGTACCGATGGAGCAGGTCGAAGCGGCCTTGCATCAACTGGAACTCGACCAGCGCGAAATCACGGGGGGTTCCTATCCCTATGGTCTGCAATTGATCCTTGCCGGCCTGCCGGCAGCCATACATCGCGGCGACCCGGTCGCCATGCTCGATCTGGATCCGGTGCTGGCGAAGCTGCGGGAGGCGATTCGCGATCCCGGATTCATACCCGGCCTGACGCGCGAACTGTTGCTCGACAACCCGCACCGCGTCACGCTCACGCTGGTTCCCGATCCCGAACTCGAAGCGCGCAAGTCCGCCGCCGAGCAGCAGCGGCTGGCAAGGATCCGCGATTCACTGGAGCAGGAAGACAAGGCAAGGATCATCGAACGCTCGCGTCTTCTCAAGGAACGGCAGATGCAGGTGGACGATCCGGAAATCCTGCCCAAGGTCGGACTTGACGACGTTCCGGCGGAAATCAGCGAACCGCGGCGCCACGACTTGCGCCTGCCCGATGGCGACGCCGTCAGTTATTACGCCCAGGGGACCAATGGCCTGGCCTATCAGCAGATTGTCTTCCACCTGCCGAAGCTGGAAGAGGATCTGCTCGACTGCCTGCAACTGTACGCCGCCTGTCTCGGCGAACTTGGCGTCGGCGCAAGGGATTACGCCGCGGTCCAGACCTGGCAGTCGCGCATCTGCGGCGGCGTCGACAGTTACAGCAGCATTCGGGCGCATCTCGGCGACGTGCAATCGAATCACGCTCTTTTCACCGTTTCCTCCAGGTGCCTGCTCGACAAGCACCCGGAGCTTGCCGGTCTGCTTCACGCCACGATCCGGGAATTGCGGTTCGACGAGGGCCGGCGGCTGAAGGAACTTGTCGAGCAAATCATGGCGCGCAAGGAAAACAGCATCACTTCCCAGGGCCATAGTCTGGCCATGAGCCTGGCATGCAGCCGGATGAGCCCGGCCGCCCTGCTAGCGCACAATACCGGCGGACTGGAGAGTATCCGGCGATTGCGGGAACTGGCGCGCGATATACCGGAAACCGCCGCGCAGCAGGATTTGCTTGCGCGGTTCGCCCGACTGCATCGGCGCATAATCGGCAGCGAGCGGCAGTTCCTGCTGATCGCGGAACCCGAATACCGCGAGCGCCTGCTGGACGACCTGGCCACAACCTGGTCGGGCGCGGCAAAAGGCAGCGCGGACGGCAATCTTGCCCTGCCCTCCCTGCGCGAGCGCACCTGCGAAGCCTGGACCACGGCGACTTCGGTGAATTTTTGCGCCAAGGCCTGGCCGACCGTTCCCGGCGATCACGAAGACAACCCCGTGTTGCACGTGCTCGGCCGCTTCATCAACAACGGATTTCTGCATCGCGCGATCAGGGAACAGGGCGGCGCCTACGGCAGCGGCGCAGGCCAGAACTCCAATGCGGCGGTGTTTCGATGTTTTTCCTATCGCGACCCGCGGCTGAACGAAACCCTGGAAGACTTCGACCGGGCGCTGGACTGGGTATTGCAAGGCAGGCACAAGGAAAGTCAGCTCGAAGAAGCGATTCTCGGCGTGATCGCTTCGATGGACAAACCGTCTTCGCCCGCGGGCGAAGCGAAAATCGCCTTCTATGACAAGCTTTTCGGCCGCAGCCTCGAACAGCGCCTGAAATTCCGCAAGCGGGCGCTCGCCACTACGCTGGCGGACCTCAAAACGGTTACAGACCGCTATTTCAATCCCGACGCCGCCAGTTTCGGCCTCATTACCAGCCGCGAAGGAGCAAATTCCCTGCAACTCAAGGGCTTGCGCGTCGTTAACTTGTAGCCAAGGCGATCGCGCGCAGCCTTTCGAAAAATTTTGGTCCGGCAGGGAACTTTTGCGGCAAGCTTGTGTCTGAGAGTGCGTAGGTGGATTTTGTCCAGCAGTATCGGACCTTGATTCATTTATCTCTCCCTTGATAGTACGTTTGGCCCGGTACGCAAGTACCGGGCCTTTTTTTTGAATTTCCCTTATACTGACTGCGTTTGGCCGCAATATTGCGGCCTCTTTGCAAATGAGCCGCATGAAACCGACCGATATCAGCAATCCGGACTACTTTCACAAGGTGGTCGATTGTCAATGGGCGTGCCCCGCGCATACGCCGGTGCCGGAATATATCCGGCTGATCGCCGAGAAGCGCTACACGGACGCCTACATGATCAACTGGGAATCCAACGTCTTCCCGGGGATTCTCGGCCGGACCTGCGACCGGCCCTGCGAACCCGCCTGCCGGCGCGGCCGGGTCGAAGAACAGCCGGTGGCAATCTGCCGGCTCAAGCGCGTGGCGGCCGATTACAAGTCCGATATTCATGCCCGATTGCCGAAGATTCCGAAAAAGAAAAACGGCAGGCATATCGCTCTGGTCGGGGCCGGCCCGGCTTCACTGACCGTGGCCCGTGATCTGTTGCCTCTCGGCTATGAGATCACCCTGTTCGACCGGGACGCTGCCTCGGGCGGCGCCATGCGCACCCAGATTCCGCGTTTTCGCCTGCCGGTGGAGGTACTGGAAGAAGAACTGAACTACATCCTCGACATGGGCATCAATTGCCATTTCGGCACTGAAATCACCAGCATGAAGGAGTTGCTGGCTGAGGATTTCGACGCGATTTTCGTCGGCACCGGCGCCCCGCTCGGCAAGACCCTCGAACTGCCCGGCTATGAGGAGGCCGCGGCGAACATTCATACCGGTATCGAATGGCTGGCGAATGTCGCCTTCGAGCATATCGATTCCATCGGCGAAACCGTGATCGTGCTTGGCGGCGGCAATACCGCCATGGACTGCTGCCGCAGTTCCAAGCGGCTCGGCGGCAAGGACGTCAAGGTCGTCGTGCGCAGCGGTTTCGACGAGATGAAGGCCTCTCCCTGGGAAATCGAAGACGCCATGAACGAGGATATTCCCATCCTCAACTTCTGCGTGCCCAAGCGCTATCTGCTCGAGGACGGCAGGCTTTGTGGCATGGAATTCGAAAAAGTGCGCCGGGAATACGACGAAAACGGCAAGCGGCTGCTGATCCCGACCGGCGAAGACCCGCTGGTCCTGCCTTGCGACGACGTGTTATGCGCTATCGGCCAGGACAACGCCTTTCCCTGGATCGAACGCAATCTTGGAATCGAATTCGATCGCTGGGAACTGCCCGTGCTCAACCAGACCACATTCCAGTCCACCCATGAGAAAGTGTTTTTCGGCGGCGACGCCGCGCTCGGACCGGACAATATCATTACCGCCGTGGCGCACGGACACGCCGCCGCGCTTTCGATCCATCTGCTTTGCGAAGGCGAGGACGTGAACGACCGCCCCGCCGACCTGACCACGCTGGCCAGCCAGAAGATGGGCATTCACCAATGGTCCTACGATAACGACATCAGCCACGACGTGCGCTATATCGTGCCCCATGCCTCCAAGGAGAAGACACTCAACGACATCAATATCGAAGTGGAACTCGGCTTCGACGAGGAACTGGGTTTCGCTGAAACCCAGCGCTGCCTGAATTGCGACGTGCAGACCGTGTTCACGGCGAAAACCTGCATCGAATGCGACGCCTGCGTCGATATCTGCCCTACCGACTGCATCACTTTCACGGCAAACGGCGCGGAGAAGGACCTGCGCCAGCGCCTGCTGGCGCCGGCGGATAATCTCGAACAGGATCTGTACGTTTCCGACAGCCTCGGCACCGGACGCATCATGGCCAAGAACGAAGACCTCTGCCTGCATTGCGGATTGTGCGCGGAACGTTGCCCGACTTCCGCCTGGGACATGCAGAAATATCTCTTCAACACGGCCAAAGCGGTTCACACATGAGCAAGCGCAAATCCGCAAGGACTTCGAAGCGTCTTTCCGGAGTCAACAATTTCGTCGTCAAGTTCGCGAACGTGAACGGGTCCGGCTCGGCCAGCGCCAACAACCTGTTCGCCAAGTCGATCTTCCGCATGGGAATTCCGGTAAGCCCGCACAATATCTTTCCGTCCAATATCCAGGGGTTGCCCACCTGGTACGAAGTGCGCGTCAACGACAAGGGCTACCTCGGACGCAGGGACGGCGTGGACCTCATGGTCGCGGTAAACGAGCAGACCATCGTCCGCGACATCGAATCGGTGCTGCCGGGCGGCTATGTGCTGTACGATTCCTCCAAGGCGCTGCGGCCCCTGCGCAAGGACGTGAATTTCCTGCCGATTCCGCTGAAGGAAATCTGCCTGCGTGAGTTCGAGCATCCGGGACAACGCCAGTTGTTTCAGAACATTGTCTACGTGGGAGCGCTGGCGGCCTTTCTGTCGATCGATTTCGAAATACTCACGAGCATGGTCAGCCAGCAGTTTCGCGGCAAGGAGAAACTCATCCTGCCTAATGTCCACGCATTGGAACTGGGCTACCACTACGCAAACGACAATTTCGACTGCCCGCTGCCCATCCGGCTCAAACCTTCACGCAAGGCCAAGGGCAAGATTCTCATGGACGGCAACACCGCGATCGGCCTGGGCTGCGTCTATGGCGGCGCGACCATCGCTTCCTGGTATCCGCTGACGCCTTCGACTTCGGTGGTGGACGCCTTCGGCAAGTTCTGCAAACGCATGCGAATCGACCCGGGTACCGGCAAAACGAAGTTTTCCATCGTGCAGGCGGAAGACGAACTCGCCGCCATCGGCATCGCCATCGGCGCGGGCTGGAACGGAGCGCGCGCGTTTACCGCATCGAGCGGCCCGGGCGTGTCGCTGATGCAGGAGTTTCTCGGCCTGGCCTATTTCGCCGAAGTTCCCGTGGTGCTGTTCAACATTCAGCGCGTGGGCCCCTCGACCGGCATGCCGACCCGCACCCAGCAGGGCGATCTGCTGACCTGCGCCTTCGCCTCTCACGGCGATACCCGGCATATCCTGCTGTTTCCCTCGACACCCAAGGAGTGTTTCGAATTCGCCGCGGGCTCCTTCGACATCGCGGACCGGCTGCAGACCCCGGTAATCGTCATGAGCGACCTCGAACTCGGCATGAACGATCATATCTGCGACCCGCTGGAATGGGACGATGCGCGCAAATACGACCGCGGCAAGGTGCTGGGCGCGGAAGAACTCGAAGAAATCGAAGACTACGGCCGCTATGCCGATGTCGACGGCGACGGCATTCCCTGGCGCACCTACCCCGGCGCCCATCCCGAAAAGGGCAGCTATTTCACGCGCGGCAGTTCCCATGACGTCATGGCCGCGTATACCGAAGACGGCGACGTCTACGCCGAAGTGATGGACCGTCTGGCAAAGAAGTTCGCCGGTTCGCTGAAGTATCTGCCGCGGCCGGAGATAGAGTCCGAAGGCAACAAGCGCGGCATGATCTATTTCGGCACCACCGCCAGCGCCATCCCCGAAGTACACGACAAGCTCGCGAGACAGGGCATCATGCTCGACACCATGCGAATCCGTTCCTTCCCGTTCCACGAGGAAGTCGCGCGCTTCATCGACGAGCACGAACTCGTCTATGTGATCGAACAGAACCGTGACGCCCAGTTGAAAAGCCTTCTCAAGATCGAGTGCAACGCCACCGACGAAAAAATGCACTCGATCCTGAGTTACAACGGCGTGGTAACGAGCGCCGACTGTATCGAATCGGCGATTCTGGCAGACCTTTCCGAAATGTCGAAACTGGCTTCCGCCTGAACGGTGATCGAACCATGAGCTACTCTCCATGAGTTACATTGTCAAACCACGATTCCACCATCCGGGACTGCAAAAAAACGACCTGGGCTATACCCGGCGTGACTATGAAGGCACGCTGACCACCTTGTGCGGCGGTTGCGGCCATGACTCGATCAGCGCCGCCATCATTCACGCGGTGCACGACATGTCGCTGGCGCCTCACCAGGTCGCCAAGGTATCCGGTATCGGCTGTTCGTCCAAGATTCCCGCATATTTTCTCGAAAGGTCCCATGGCTTCAATTCGGTCCATGGGCGCATGCCTTCGATCGCGACGGGCGCCAATCTGGCAAACCGCGAACTGTATTACCTGGGCATTTCGGGCGACGGCGACACCGCGTCCATCGGCCTCGGCCAGTTCTGTCATATCGTTCGCCGCCGCATCAACATGCTTTACATGGTGGCCAACAACGGCACCTACGGCCTAACCAAGGGCCAGCTATCGGCGACCGCGGACCTCGGCTCGAAGACCAAGTCCGGCGAGGAAAGCCAGTACGACAATATCGACCTGGTCAGCCTGGCCATCGATCTTGGCGCCAGTTTCGTGGCGCGCAGCTTTTCCGGCGACAAGGACCAGCTGGTGCCGCTGATCCAGGCCGGCCTGAGTCATCGCGGCTTCGCCTTCATCGACGTGATTTCGCCTTGCGTGACTTTCAACAACACGCCTTTCTCCGCTCATGGCTACAAGAACACCTGGGAAAACAACGTGGTTCTCAGCGAGATAGATTTCGTCCCCATGCGCAAGGAGATTACGGCCAGGTATTCCGCCGGGAAGGAAAAGGAAATCACCTTGCATGACGGCTCGGTGATTCACTTGCACAAGACGAGCGCCAGCTACGACCCTTACGACAGGGAAAACGCCTTGCACCACGTGAACGAATACAAGAAGCAGGGCAAGATCGCGACCGGACTGCTCTACATCAATCAGTCGCAGTCCGATCTGCACGAACTGAACGACACCGTCAACAAGCCCTTCAACCGCTTGAACGAGCACGATCTATGCCCGGGCGGGGACGTATTGCAGGACATCAACGAAACCTTCATGTAGTCCTGCCGCGGCTTGACTTGATCAACTCGTATGCGGCCTTTATTTCCTGGGCCTTGCGCGTGGCGATGTCCATCATCTCATCGGGCAGACCCTTCGCCACGAGCTTGTCCGGATGATGCTGGTTCATCTGCCGGCGATAGGCCTTCTTCAGTTCAGCGTCGCCGGCCCCTTCGCTTACGCCGAGCAATTTATACGCCGCCCGCAATTGCTCTTCGGTCGATTCGGTCTGCGCGAACTGGGCCTGCCCTGAAATTCTTCCCAGCAGTTGCTCGAGTTGCCGCGGCGCGAAACCGAGTTGGGTGGCGATGCTCTGCAGCAGATTCCGTTCCCTGGCGTCGAGTTTGCCGTCGGCGAACGCCGTGGCGACGACGATTTCGAGAAACATCTGCAGCAATGTGCTGCGCCGGGCCGCTTCCTGCCGGAACTGCGCAAGTACCTGTAACAGGGGAAATCCGTCCTGCTTGCCTGCGTTGAACAGGTCGATCGCGACCTGGCGCTGGCGCGGCGACAGCCGCATTTGCTGCATGACGCGCTCGGCGAGTTCGACTTCATGTTGGCTGACATGTCCGTCCGACTTGGCGATATAGCCCATGACGGAGAACGTCGCGGTGAAAAAGGCGGTCTGGACCCGTTCGGTGCTGCCCCGACCAAGAAAATCGCCGGAGCCCACTCCGTCGAGGCCGGTATCGAAGTAATTGCCGAGAACGGCGCCGAGCAAGGCGCCAAGCGGTCCGCCGAGCATGAAGCCGAAAGTGCCGCCAACGACTTTACCCCACCAACTCATGATCAGATCTCGATGCCGTGCGATAGCAGAAATTCGATGAACTCCTGCTCATCGAGAATCCTGATTTCCAGTTTCTCGGCCCTGGTCAACTTGGAGCCGGCACTTTCACCGGCGACGACGCAACTCGTTCGCGCCGACACGCTGCCGGCGACCCTGGCGCCGAGGGCCATGAGTTTTGCCTTGGCTTCGTTGCGGGTCATCCGTTCCAGTGTGCCCGTAAGCACAAAAGTCTGTCCAGCCAGTGGCAGGCTGTCTTGCGCCTTGACTTCCTCCGCCGGCCAGTTCACTCCGGCTCCGCGCAAGGCCGCGATCAACTCGAGATTTTCGGAATTGTCGAAAAACTCGCGGATATGCCTTGCCACGATCTCGCCTACGTCCGGAACTTCCTGTAATGCTTCGACATTCGCGTTCATCAAGGGTTCCAGATCGCCGAAATGCGTCGCGAGCGCCGCCGCGGTGGCGTCCCCCACTTCGCGAATTCCCAGGGCTATGAGAAAGCGGGGCAGACTGGTGTTCCTGCTCTTGCCTATCGCTGCGACCAGGTTTTCCGCCGATTTCGGCCCCATCCTTTCGAACGCCGCCAACTCTTCCGCGGTAAGCCGATACAGGTTGGCCACATTCTTCACGGCGCCGGAATCGACGAGTTGTCCGATCAGCTTCTCGCCCAGCCCCTCGATGTCCATCGCCGTGCGCGAAGCGAAATGCCCGACCGCTTGCCGGCGCTGGGCGGGACAGATCAGTCCGGCATTGCAGCGGTACTGGATATCGCCGTCGAGTTCTACCGGCGAGCCGCACGCGGGACAGACCGCCGGCATTTCCACCGGGCCCCGCCCGGCTCCCTGCTCGATCACCTGAACGATCTGGGGAATGACGTCGCCGGCCCGGCGCACGATGACGGTGTCTCCAACGCAAAGCCCGAGCCTTTCAATTTCGTCCATGTTGTGCAGGGAAGTGTTGGAAACCGTTACGCCCCCCACGAATACCGGCTCGAGCCGGGCTACCGGCGTAATCGTTCCCATGCGCCCTACCTGGAAATCGACATCGACCACCTTCGTACTCTTTTCCTCGGCGGGGAATTTCCAGGCGATCGCCCAACGCGGGCTGCGGGCGGTCTGACCGAGTTCCCGCTGCAAGTCCAGCCGATTGATCTTGATGACCGCACCGTCGATTTCGTAATCGAGACCCGGGCGTTTTTCCAGTAGTCGGCGGCAATACTCCAGACATGCGTCCGCGCCGGTGCAAAGCTGACGATCTGCATTGGTTTTCAGTCCCCATTGATCCAGCAGGGAAAAAGTCTCGAACAGCGTTTCCGGCAAGTCGAGACCTTCCACGACGCCGAGGCTGTAGCAATACATCTGCAAGGAGAGCCTGGCGGTATTGCGCGAATCGAGCTGGCGAATGGCGCCTGCCGCGGTATTGCGCGGATTGATGTAAGTCTTGTCCTCTTCTTCCCTGGCACGCTCGTTCAATGCGGCGAATCCTTTTTTTCCGAGAAAGATTTCGCCGCGAATCTCAATTCTCGTACCGGTGAGATTCGATCCCTCAAGGCGCAGGGGAATGTCGTGAATCGTGCGGACGTTATGCGTGATGTCTTCGCCGTTTACGCCGTCCCCGCGAGTCGCGCCACGCTCGAGCACGCCATCGCGATACATCAGACTGACCGCGACGCCGTCGACCTTTGGCTCGCAACAATATTCGATGGCGCCTTCGATATCCGCCCGTTTCAGGGCGCGCGTTTCGAACTGAACGAATTCTTCCTCGCTGGAAGCTTTCTCCAGCGACAACATGGGAATTTCGTGACGGACTTCGTCAAATCCGGGCAGCGGTTCGCTGCCTACGCGCCGGGTGGGAGAATCCGGGCTTTGCAGACCGTATCGGGTTTCGAGTTCTTCCAGTTTCGCCAGCAGGGCGTCGAATTCGGCATCGGGAATCTGCGGCCGATCCAGGGCATGGTATTGGCGATTATGAAATTCGATCTGTTCCCGGAGAGATTCGACTTCCTGCCTGACCGAATCAGGCACATCGTCCGAGGTCTTCACGGATGGCCTAGATGCCGTTGCTTACCGACGGCGAACCGGCTGTTCCCATATCGAATTCGCGGATGCGCCGACGCACTTGCTCGATTCCCTGGGCGGTCATTTCCTGGCGCCCGGAATCGAGCAACCGGCCGTCCAGCGCTTCGGCCAGCCGGCGCGCTACCGCCAGCATCTGCTCGAAGGCAAGCAGATTATTGATCGACGCCGGCAGCAACATGAACATACTGATCCCGGGAGTGCTGAAATCGTCTATCGCTTCGGCATCGAAGGTGCCGGGGTTCACGATATTGGCGACGCGGAAAATGGGCGCGCCGTCTTCCCGATTGCCTTCGGTCTTGCTCAGGATCTTCATCTTGTCGTGCCTGAGGCCGGCCGCATGGAGGAAGTCCCACAGTTCCCGTCCATCGAACTCGCGGTCCTCACCGGCCATTACATTGATCGTAATGATTCGGTCCGCGCTGATCGCATCGGATTCCGTTTCGGTTTTGTTTTCGGATTCGACCTTGTTCTGGACCTCGACATCGGCTGCGGCTTGTTTCTCTTGTCTGGCGGGCTTCGGCGAATCGCTTCCGATGCGCTCGCCGGCCGTGATCGAAACGGCGCCCAGTTCCAGATCGAAATCGGACCGCTCCCGGTCTTTCTCATTCGATTCGAGGATTTCCTCTCTCCATTTTTTCTTGCGCTTGCCTTGCCGCGGCTGCTCTCGGACTTCCGGCTCGGATTCGACAGCAGCTTCAGCCTCGGGAGCGACCGCGACCGGATCGAGCAGTACCGGCACGTTCTCCCCGGGAAGCGGATCTTCCACATCGGATTCCGCGTCGGCCGCGGGCCGCTCCGATACGGACTCCCCGGTTTCATCCGTAGCTACGACGCGAGCCCCGCCGTTGGGAAGTTCGGTAAACTCGGGTTCTTCGAGTTCCGTCTCCTGGGCAACTGTCTTGTCGATGGAAAGCCGAATCTGCCCCTTTCGGCGGCGATGGATGACATACACGGCCCGCAGGAGCGAAAAAAGAATCAATAGCGCAAGGATAAGTATCAGGAGTTCACGCAAGTCTGTCATTTGTTTACAACCACACGTTCCTGAATTCTTGTTCGGGTCATTTGCTATATCCACCGGTTGAGTGAATTTCTTTAGTAAAAATTTCCAGACGCCGCTTCAACCCGTCGCCATTTCCGCGGCTTCGTCGATATCGACGCTGACGACCCGGGAAATGCCCGCTTCCTGCATCGTGATGCCGAGCAGTTGATTGGCGGTCTCCATGGAAATCTTGTTGTGCGTAACGAGAATGAATTGTACGCGCGCGGCCAGTTCCCTCAAGAGGGCGGTGAAGCGATTGATGTTGGCGTCGTCGAGCGGCGCGTCGACCTCGTCGAGCATGCAAAACGGTGAAGGATTGAGCTGGAAGATAGTGAACACCAGGGCGATGGCGGTCATCGCTTTCTCGCCGCCGGAAAGCAGATGGATGCTCACGTTCTTCTTTCCCGGCGGCCGCGCCATGATGGTCACGCCGGCGTTCAGCAAATCTTCGCCGGTCAACTCGAGATAAGCCTGACCGCCGCCGAACAAGCGCGCAAACAGGCCTTTCAATCCCTTATTGATATCGTCCAGCGTGGCGCCGAAGCGGGATCGGGTCTCGCTGTCGATCTTTCTCATCGCGTCTTCCAGCGTGGACAATGCCTTTTCGAGTTCATCGTTCTGCTTGTCGAGCCAGACCTTTCGCTCGGATTGCTGTTCGAATTCTTCCGCCGCGGCGAGATTGACCGCGCCGATCCGCTGGATGCGGCCCTCAAGCTTTTCCAGTAATTCTTCGCAGGACTGCGCAGTCTGATCTTCAGGAAGATCGTCGAGAACCTGCTTTGGACTCAACCCGGCCTGACCGAGCCTTGCCAGCAGGTCCTCACTTTTTACCGCGGCGCGTTCGTTTTCGACGCGATGACTCTGGATTTCTTCGAGGACGCCGGTGTGGCGCTGCTGCAACTCCCGGCGCTTCGCTTCCCGGGCTTTCAGCTTCTCTTCGGCCTTTTCGTATGCGGCTCGCGCTTCGCGTAATTCCTTTTCCACATCGGCGGCCTGCTTCAGCTTTTCCTGCAATTGTTTCCGCAGGTGCTCGCCAGGTTCCCTCGTTTCCTCCAACTGGGCCTCCAGGGTCCGGATTCTTTCCGCGTCGCGCTGAACCTGGACCGCCATGCGGTCCATGTTCTCCCGGGTCGATTTCAATTGCGTGCCGAGCTCGTTCTTCTTCAGGGCCAGGTTGTGCAATTCGTCCTTGTCCCTGGCGGCACGATTTCGATGTTCTTCAAGTTGCTTTCGGTCCTGCTCGCGTTCGCGCGCGTATTCCTGCCGGCGGCCGGCGTCCGCCTTCATCTGGCCGCGCGCTTCTTCAAGGCGCCGGCCAGACTCTTCCAGACTGGCCCGATCCTGCTCGATCTGCCCCTGCAGTTCTTCGAGTTCCGCCTCGATGCGTTCACGACGTTCGAGATTTCCCTCGATGCGGGTGTTCTCGGTGGAGATTTCCGCACGAATCCGTTCGAGATCCGCGGTCTTTTGCTGCAAGAGTTCCAGGCATTGCTCGCGATCTTCTTCCGCCGTGGTCAACTTCAAGCGAAACTCTTCGCGCCGCTGTTCAAGCGTGCCGGATTTTACTTCCATCGAGATGATTTCGGCTTGCAGACCATCGATTACCGATTGCCGCAGGGCGACGGATTGTTCCCCGTCGGCCTTGCCGATCCTGATCCAGCTCGTGCCGATCCAGGCGCCTTCGGGACAGACCACGGACTCTCCCGTCCGCAGTTCGCCTCGCGCCGCCAGTGCCTCTTTCAGGCTTCCGGCGCCATACACGTCACGCAACAGATCGCCGAGCGGCCGGCTGCTTTCGACCTTGCCGGCCAGCGGCGGCGGCAAGCCTTTCCTCGTTTCCAACGGTGCGGCGTCTCCGGCATCGAGCAAGGTCAAATCCGCATCAGGCAGATCCGCGAGCAGCGAATCGGGCAATTCGTCCAGGCAAATCCCGCGCAGCCGATCTCCCAGCACGAGTTCCACGACCGTCTCCCAACCCGGTTCGATGCGCAGGGATTCACCGAGCCTGGAACTGCCTTCCAGGCCCTGTCTCTTGAGCCATTCCGCCGCCGTCGTGTCGTCGCTGCCGAGCGCCGCCTGCTGCAAGGCATCGAGCGAGGCCTTGCGCCCGCCGGCTTCCCGGATTCCCGAGCGGACACGATCGAATTCCTCGCCGCAAGCCG
Source organism: Pseudomonadales bacterium (assembly GCA_022822865.1). Lineage (GTDB taxonomy): Bacteria > Pseudomonadota > Gammaproteobacteria > Pseudomonadales > Pseudohongiellaceae > UBA9145. The sequence goes on from JAJDYJ010000063.1 coordinate 26,176, forward strand.
CGAGCAGTTTTCGCGTACTCTCCAGTTCGGCTGCAACTTCGCCATGACGGCCGCGCAGTCGTTCCAGCTCCCTTTCCAGTTCGGAGGCCTGTTGCTCCCGGCCGGCAAGATCGCCGGGCTCCGTATCGAGTCCGGCCAATTCGGATTGCAACCGCTCCCCGCTCTGGCGCGCGCGCTCGATGCTGTTTTCGAATTGCCGGATTCTCGATCGTTCGACTTCGGCGGTCTGCCGCGGCGTTTCCGCTTCGAGGCTGAAGTCGTCCCATTGCCGCTGGCTCTGCTGCTGGCGGTTTTCCGTTTCCCCGGCAAGACGCGAGGATTCGCTTTCTCTCTCTTCGGCCGCCTTTACGTCGAGCGAGATCTGTTCGAGTTCGCGCTCGACCCGCGCCACCTGGGCGAGATCGGAATCGAGTTCGTCCGAAGTCTGGCGCCAGTCGCCGCGGGTCTTTTCCAGATCTGCGCCGAGTTGTGCAACTCTCTCCCTGTGATGCTCCATCGATTGCTCGATGCGTACGATATCGTTGCCGATCCGGATGCTCTTGCCCTGAATATCGGAAACGCCGGCATTGAGTTCCGCATTGTGCGCCCGGCTCTGTTCGATGGCGGCCTCCTCCTCGAGTTGACCGGCGGCGAATTCCTCCTTGCGGGTTTCCAGTTCCGCCAGGGTCCGCTCGAAGGCATCCATTTCCTGCGCCAGACTCTGCCACTGCAATGCGTGCAGGCGCGCTTCGACGGTTCGCTGCTCTTCCATCAGTTCCCGGTAGCGCTGGGCCGCCCGCGACTGCCGCTCGAGATGTTGCAGTTGCCGCTGCAATTCGCCGCGAACGTCCGCGAGCCGCTCCAGATTTTCCCGGGTTCTGGCAATGCGCGCCGCGGTTTCCTTGCGCCGTTCGCGATATTTCGAAATGCCGGCGGCCTCCTCGATATAGACGCGCAACTCTTCCGGCCTGGACTCGATCAGGCGGCTGATCATGCCTTGCTCGACAATGGAATAACTGCGCGGGCCGAGCCCGGTGCCGAGAAAGAGTTCGGTGATGTCGCGCCGCCGGCATCGGGTTCCGTTGAGCGAGTAGACCGATTCGCCGCCCCGTTCGACTTTCCGCTTGATCGAAATTTCCGCATAGCCGGCGTACTCGCCTTGCAGGCGCTTGTCGGCGTTGTCGAAGACGAGTTCCACCGAGGCCAGACCGACCGGATTCCTGACCGCAGATCCGTTGAAGATGACGTCGGCCATCTGTTCGCCACGCAGGTTGCGTGGGGAACTTTCGCCCATGACCCAGCGCACGGCGTCGATCACGTTCGACTTGCCGCAGCCGTTCGGGCCGACTACGGCGCAAACATTCGAGGGGAAATTGATGGTGGTAGGGTCAACGAATGACTTGAAACCGGCCAGCCTGATGCATTTCAGTCGCATGAATGATCTTGCCTGTCTTTGTTCCTGCCCGTCTGCGGGGCTTGCGCCGGTATCCTTGTATCTTGAAATCGACAGGTACGCGCCAGAGTGTAGCCGAAATGCCCGAAAATCCGCCAGTCATGCCTGCGTCTCTTCCTGGAAATCAGCCTTATGTCGCGCTGATGTCAACCTGATGTCGCGGTAAACGCAACCTTGACAACGTTTACCCTCGCTTATAATCGGTCATGAGGGCAATGCTGACGGAAAACACCGGGATCGGCGCAGCTATTGCAGAACCAGCAGCGTCCGGAGGGGAATCCATGCTCAGAATCGACTTGCCACGTGAACTTGAAAACGAACTGGCGCTGCTCGCCGCGCTCTCGGGCAAATCGGTCCGGTTTCATGTCCGGCAAGCGATCCTGGAGTACCTTGACGACCTCGACGATCGAATAATAGCCGAGAGATGGCTTGAGGAAGCACTGGCAGCGGAAGACGTCGGGTTTGATGGCAGCGAAACGCACATACGCGGTCGATCTCAATAGCCCGAGATCAAGGCGGCACAATACCGAGCGGACCGGATAACGGGACAGGAGGGCTTGGAAACGCCCCCTTCAGTCAGCCACGGGGCTTTCCGACCGGTAGCGTTCGAACCACTCCAGAGTGTGTGCGACCTTGGCAATCAGATTGGACGGACTACTGCTCGCGATGCCGTGCGAGGCGTCCTGTATCCGCACCATCTCCGTCGGAACCTTGCGAATCTGCAACGCCTGGTAGAACTGCTCGGTCTCTCCCATCGGCGTACGCAGATCCTGTTCCCCGGTGATCAGCATCGTAGGGGTCGTGACGTTGCCGACCAGGGAGAGCGGTGAGCGGGACCAGTAGTGCTCCAGCATTCCGTCCTCCCAGACCGGGCCGGGGAACCAGTACTGGTAGTAGGATGCGTACCCGTCCGACATGAGCGAGAAACTGATCCAGTCGATGACCGGTTTCTGCGATACCGCCGCGCGAAAGCGGTCGGTCTTCCCGACGATCCACGCCGTCAGTACGCCGCCGCCGCTGCCGCCGGTAACCATCAGGTTGTTTTCGTCGATGTAGCCCCGGCCGATCACGGCATCGACACCCGACATGAGGTCGTCGTAGTCGTAGCCCGGATAGGCGTGGTGGATCAGGTTGCCGAATTCCTCGCCGTAGCTCGTGCTGCCGCGCGGATTCGCGTAGAGGACGACGTAACCGGCTGCCGCATAGAACTGGACCTCGGCCGCGAAGCGGGGGCCGTAGTTCGCAAACGGGCCGCCGTGTATCTCGAGCAACAGCGGGTACTTGCGGGCGGGATCGAAGTCCGGGGGCTTGGCGATCCAGCCGTGTACGGGACGGCCGTCATGGGAGGATTCCCACCAGATTTCCTCGACCGCGGCAAGTTTCCTGTGGGCCAGGAGATCTTCGTTCAGGCTGGTAATCCGGCGCGGTTCGGTCCCCACCCGGCCGATGGCGACATCGGCCGGGCGCATCGGCGAATTGGTGGTGAAGGCGAAGCTTCCGTCACGCGCCAAGGTGTAGGACCCGCTGTCATAAGGTCGTCCGAGTTCAACGCCGCCCACATCGGCTGCAAGGTCGGCGACATCGCCTTCAAGAGTGACGTTCGCGATCCGGGTGGTACCCTGGTCGTCGTACTGAATGAAGAGGGAATGGCCGTCCGCGGCCCAGTTGAGGTTGCCCACGTCGCGATCAAGATCACCGACGCGGCGGGCGCCGCCGCCGTCTCGATCCATGACGTACAGGCGGGAAACCTGGTAGCCCTGATGGCGGTCGTCGTAGCCCGTGTACGCGATCCGGGAACCGTCGGGCGATACTGCCGGGCTGCCGTCGGGGCCGAAGCGGTCGGTAAGCTGGCGAAGTCTCCCCGTGTCGACCGATAACTCGAATACTTCGCTGTTGCGGACATCGAAATCGGGATTGTCCCGGTTGGCGCTGAAGACGATCGAGCTGGAGTCGGGCGACCAGGACAGTCCGCCGCCGTGGTCGTAAGGACCGCTCGTCAATTGGCGCGGAGTGCCGCCATCCGCGGGAAGAACGAAGACATGCGTGTATCCGTCCGGAAGGTATCCGCGCCCGTCCGCCCGGTAGCGGAGCTTCGAGATCACCCGCGCCGGCGCCGTCCACTCGGCGTCCTCGGGCGCGGACGGCATTTCCGCGAAGGCGGGAGGCGGTTCCGGCACGAACATCGTCATCGCAATCCAGTTCCCGTCGGGTGACCAGGCGATGTTTTCGGGCGACTCGGTCACATTGGTGAGTTCCGCCGTCTGGCCGGTGTCCATCCAGCGCACGAACAACTGGTTTGTACCGCCATCCGAGGCCAGATACAGCAGGCGGTTGCCGTCGGGAGACCAGCGTGGCGAACTCACCGAACCACTTCCGTCCGTGACCGCGCGGTGATTCGAGCCATCCGCGTCGACCACCCAGATTGCGGAACGCTCCGCGTCCGTCATGATGTCGAAGCCGCGCCGAACGTACACGACGCGGTCGCCGGCTGGCGATATGCGGGGATCGTCTGCAACCTCCATTTCGAATACATCCAGATACTGGAGCCTGAGGGGGTCGGCAGCCTCCTCGTTGACCTGGGCGGCCAGCGGCGCGGTTCCGAAAAGGAGAGTGAGAGCGAAAGCGAACAGCGATGAGTGTCTCTTCGTCATGCCAGTTGCCCCTGTCGTGAAGCGCGAGTGGCGGACCGGACGGGACTCGAACCCGCGACCTCCGGCGTGACAGGCCGGCATTCTAACCGACTGAACTACCGGTCCGTTGCAAGACGTCAACCTGACCGAGGTTGACTTCGTCAGCCCGTGCGGGATGACTTTGGTGGGTGGTGAGGGATTTGAACCCCCGACATTCGCCTTGTAAGGGCGACGCTCTCCCAACTGAGCTAACCACCCGAGCTCAGGCGAACGCGAATTGTACTCGCTTGGCGTGTTCTGTCAACAAAGGTCGGGGCTTGTGGCAAAATGCCCGCTTCCCTGCAATGTGCGGCGCCTGACGCGCCGGTTTCGGCATGAAAATCTACAAGGAATTCCGCATCGAAGCGGCCCATCGCCTGCCCAATCTGCCGGCGGAGCATAAATGTTCGCGGCTGCACGGCCATTCGTTCCGCATCGTCGCCACGGTGGCAGGTCCGCTGCAGCAGCCGCAAGGCTGGGTGCGGGATTTCGCCGATATCGCGGAGGCTTTCCAGCCCTTGTTCGAACAGCTCGACCATCATTATCTGAACGATATCGAGGGATTGGAGAATCCCACCAGCGAGAATCTGGCGATCTGGGTCTGGGAGCGACTGAAGCCTTCCCTGCCCGACCTCGTCGAAGTCGAAGTCCGCGAAACCTGCACTAGCGGCTGCCGTTACAGAGGCGGCTGATTTCCTCGATTGTTAACCAACCGGCGCGGCAACACGTTGTATTGGTCAGATTCGGCCTATTGCCGGACCGACCCTGAAATCAAATATTGAAGGAGTACACAAATGGAAGGAGTGGTAGCGTTATTGATTCCTTTTGGGTTCTTTGCAGCTTGCGTCCTGATCTACTGGCTATTCGCCAGATTGCGGCAGCATCGCAACGAGAAACAAACCGAAATCCAGCAACAGATGCTTGTAAAATTTGAATCGGCGGGAGAGCTGGCTGAATTTCTGGCCACTGAAAGCGGCCAGCAATTTATGCGGCAATTTGAATCCAGCCCTTACCGAATGATTCTGGCAACGCTTTCGATCGGGGTTATTTTAGGTTTCCTCGGATTGGGATTTCTCGGACTCACGGTCTTGAGCAATCAGGACTTTCTCGAACCGGGAGTTATTCTGCTCGTGCTCGGACTGGGTTTTGCTGCCGCCGCGGCGGTTTCCAGACGCCTGTCGGTACAATGGGAAAAAGAATCCCGCAACGGGTATTGATCGCAAGATATGGACGAAGCCGCTTTTCGCGCGATCCATGCGCAAACGGCGCGGCGGCTTCGCGCCTTCCTGATCTCGGCGCTCAAAGATCCGCCGCTGGCCGACGACCTGTCGCAGGAAGCCTATATCCGCCTGCTGCGCGCGGACCTGAAGGATGCGAACATTCATCAGGTCCGCTCCTATTTGTACAAGACCGCCTTGAGCCTGATAGCCGATCATGGCCGCAGATTGACCCGACAGCGGAAACTGCGGGAAAGATTGCCCGAGCCGGTCCCCGATCACCCGCGGCCCGATCTGGGTATCGACATGCAGCGGCTGTTCGATATGCTGGCGCCAAAGCAACAGGCGTTGCTCTGGCTGGCCTATGTGGAAGGCGCCAGCCACCGCGAGATCGCCGGCGCTCTGGACATGCGCGAGCCGGGAGTGCGGGTGGCGCTGTTCCGGGCACGTGGCAAGATGACGCAAATTCTGGAAAACCATAACTGGAATCAGGGTGATACGAGATGACTTTGAACTCATGTCCGCAATCGGAAGCAGTCGTTCGAGCCGTTCGGTCGGGCATCTGGCCCGAAGGATTGCGAACTCATATCGAAGCCTGCAAGGCCTGTCTTGAGACTAGCCGGGTGGCCTCATGGATGACGGAGATGGCCGCTGGCCTGGAATCGATTCCGGGCGAACTGCCCGACCCCGAATTGATTCGGCTCAAGGCGAAAATCAACAGGCGCTCGCAGTTGCCCGACCGGATTTTGTTGCCGCTCAAGGCCGGAGGCCTGTTCGGTATCGCCGGATTCAGCCTGCTGTTCGCGGCGATTCCGGAAAGCGCATGGAATCGGATTCAGGAATGGCGTCCGGGTGAAATGCCGCTTGCACAATTGCAGGAATTGCTTGTCGCCATGCCGGCGGCAGCCTGGTGGATGCCACTTGTCGCTGTCCTGCTGTTTCTGTTCGTATTCACTACCAGCGAAGCCTGAGAACTATCGCAGGCGGGATTTGTTTTCAGGATTCCAGCGGCAACTGCCAATCTACCGGCTGCTTGCCTTGCTCCTGCAAATAGTCATTCGCTCGCGAGAAATGCCGGCAGCCGAAAAAGCCCCGGTCGGCCGAAAAAGGCGAAGGATGAGGGGCGGCCAACACCAGATGAGTGTCCCGGTCGATGATCGCGCCCTTGCGCTGGGCGTAGGCGCCCCAGAGCATGAACGCCAGCCCGACGCGCTTTTCGTTGAGGCATTGCACGATGCGGTCGGTGAATCGTTCCCAGCCCTTGCCCTGATGCGAGGCCGCGCGGCGGGCCTCGACGGTGAGCACGGCGTTCAGCAGGAGCACGCCCTGCCCCGCCCAATGTTCCAGGCAGCCGTGATTCGGAATCCTGAAATCCAGGTCGGATTGCAATTCCCTGAAGATGTTCTGCAATGAAGGCGGCGGGGCGACGCCGGACGGCACGGAGAAACAGAGCCCATGCGCCTGGCCGGGTCCGTGATACGGGTCCTGGCCGAGAATGACGACCTTGACCTCGTCGAAGGGCGTCGAATCGAGGGCGTTGAAGATTTTGCCCCCGGGCGGAAAGATGCGCTTGCCCGCGGTTTTCTGCTCGCGCAGAAACGCGCTCAATTCGTGCATGTAGGGCTGCTCGAATTCCTCTCCCACCTCCCGCAACCAGGAAGCCTCGAGTTTGACTTGCCGCGCCGCGGCGGACTGATCGTCAGCCACCATGGTCCGGCCGCATGTTTGGGAACAGCAGGACGTCCTTGATCGAAGGCGAATCGGTCAGCAACATGACGAGCCGGTCGATGCCGAGTCCCTCGCCCGCAGCGGGAGGCATGCCGTATTCGAGCGCCGTAATGTAGTCCTCATCGTAGTACATCGCTTCGTCGTCGCCGGATTCGCGTCGCTCGGCCTGGGCGCGGAAGCGTTCGGCCTGGTCTTCGGGATCGTTGAGTTCGGAAAATCCGTTTGCCAGTTCCTGGCCGGCGATAAACAACTCGAACCGGTCGACGATGCCGGGATTCTCATCGTTGCGGCGCGACAGGGGCGAGACTTCGGTCGGATATTCGACGATGAATACCGGATCGATCAATCGATCCTCGACCTTCTGCTCGAAGATCTCAATCAACAGTTTGCCTTCCGGCCACGCGGAGTCGAAGGAAACATCGAGTTCGCGCGCCAGGGATTGAAGACTGTCGAGACCTTCAAGCCTGGATGCATCGGCCAGGCCGCAATACTCCACTACCGCGTCGCGCACGCTCAATCGCCTGAACGGTTCGGCGAAATCGATCGCATGGCCTTGCCAGTTGAAGCCGGTTGCGCCAATTGTTTCCCGCGCCACGGTTCGCAACAGGTCTTCGGTCAGGTCCATGAAATCCGAGAAGACCTTGTTGGCCTGATAGAACTCGAGCATGGTGAACTCGGGGTTGTGTTTCGTCGACAGCCCCTCGTTGCGGAAATTGCGGTTCAATTCGAACACTGCCTCGAAACCGCCGACGAGCAATCGCTTCAGGTACAACTCCGGCGCGACGCGCAGATACATCGGCAGATCGAGCGCGTTGTGATGGGTGACGAAAGGACGCGCCACGGCGCCGCCGGGAATGACTTGCAACATGGGCGTTTCGACTTCCATGAATCCGGCATTCTCGAAATAGTTCCTGATCGAACGCAGGATCGCCGAACGCAAGGCAAATCGCTCCCGGGTTTCGGGATTGGCAATCAGGTCGACATAACGGCGGCGGTAGCGCAATTCGGTATCGGTCAGCCCCTTGTGCTTGTCGGGCAGCGGGCGCAGCGTCTTGCTCAAGAGCAGGAAATGCGCCACGCGCACGGTCAATTCGCCCTTGCCGGTGCGGAACAACTCCCCTTCCACGCCGATGATGTCGCCGAGGTCGAGCAACTTGAGCAGTTCCGCGAGTTCCGCCGGAAGCTGCTTGTTGTTCATGTACAACTGCATGGGGCCGCTGCCGTCGTCAATCACGAGGAATGGACCGCGCATGCGAATGACACGGCCGGCCATGCGTACCCGCCGCACCTTCGCCGAAAGCGCCTCGGCATCCGTATCCATGCAGTCCGTACTGATCTCCCGGGCGCGGTCTGTGGGCTTGAAGCCATTGGGAAACGCCAGGCCCTGTTCGCGCAGCAGGGCAAGTTTCCGCCGCCGCTCGGCGATCAGCTTGTTTTCTTCCATCGCTCCGGTTTCGGACATCTGGCTACCTTACAGTCCCGACTTGAGGCTGGCTTCGATGAACATGTCGAGCCCACCGTCGAGCACCGCGCTGGTGTTCGTGGTTTCGGTTCCCGTGCGCAAATCCTTGATGCGCGAGGAATCGAGCACATAAGAGCGAATCTGGCTGCCCCAGCCGATATCCGCCTTCGATTCTTCTATGCTTTGTGACTCTTCTTTTCGGCGCAGCTCTTCCATTTCATAAATTTTCGCCTTCAATTGCTTGATCGCCATTTCCTTGTTCTTGTGCTGGGAGCGCTGACTCTGGCATTGCACGACGATGCCCGTGGGCTCATGCGTCAGGCGCACCGCGGAATCGGTCTTGTTGACATGCTGGCCGCCGGCGCCGCTCGAACGATAGGTGTCGACGCGAACCTTGCTCATGTCGAGATTCACTTCGATGTCGTCCTCGATTTCGGGTGAAACGAAAACCGCCGCGAAGGAAGTATGGCGCCGATTGCCCGAATCGAAAGGCGACTTGCGCACGAGCCGGTGGACCCCGGTTTCGGTGCGCAGCCAGCCGAACGCATAATCGCCCTTGACGTGCACGGCGGCGCTCTTGATACCCGCGACATCGCCGCCGGACACCTCGACCAGTTCCGTTGTAAAACCCTTGTCCTCGCCCCAGCGCAGATACATGCGCAAGAGCATTTCCGCCCAGTCCTGGGCCTCGGTGCCGCCGGACCCCGCCTGGATGTCGAGCCAGGCGTTCGCCTGATCCATGTCGCCGGCGAACATGCGCCGGAATTCGAGTGTTTCCAGTTTGCCCAGCAGGGACCGGAGTTCGACCTCCGCCTCGCTCAGCAACTCGCTGTCGTCTTCTTCGCGGGCCAGTTCGAACAGTTCGCGTAATTCCCCGACGCCGGCCTCGAGTTCATCGATGGCGCCGATCGCGCCGGCAAGTTCGGATTGTTCGCGGCCCAGCGCCTGGGCGCGGGCAGGCTGTTCCCAGACCGCGGGCTCGGCCAGTTCGAGTTCGACTTCGGTCAGACGCTCGCGCTTGGCGGCATAGTCAAAGATACCCCCTGAGACTTTCCGTGCGCCCGGAGATTTCCTTCAATTTATTGAGTTGCGTACTGACTTCCAGCATGTTCCCGTTCCGCTCTGCCATACCGCGACAGGGATTCTATCCCAATCCGGCTTCAACTTGCCCGCCGCGCACCGAGCAGCATTCGTTTCACATCGCCCTGTTCCGTGTAGCTCAGATATAGCAGGTAGATGCACAGGAACAACATGCCGCCAAAGACGGCCAATACGCTCAGGGCGAAAGCCGCGGGCGTGAAGTCGTTGCGCCATGCCGTCCAGATTCCCGACAGCAACAGGAATCCCGAAAAATCCAGGTTGAACTGGCCAGCCCAGTTCAGCCGCGCCATATCACCGAAAAATACGGGGAACAGGTTGGCGCCGTGATTTGAAATTACGATGAATGTGTAGACCAGAAGTACGGCCAGAAACGCCGCCAGAAAAAACCGAAACGAATTCATTGCCTCAATCCTTGTCAGCATGAGCGGCGCCGTTCGCCGCCACGTCGATGCCCGGCAAGCTATCATGCGGCTGAAATGTGGACAACAGGACATTGGCCGGATTGAAAATCGACAATGCGAATCTCGAATGGACGGCGTCCGGTACGCCGCGTTCCGTCGAATACGGCGATATCTACCACGATGCCGCGGATCCGCTTGGTGAAAGCCGGCATGTGTTCCTGCAAGCGAATCGGATCGCCGAGCGCTTGGGCAGCCACGAGGGCGAGTTCGTCATCGCCGAAATCGGCTTTGGCGCGGCGATCAACTTCATCCAGACCGCAGCCCTGTGGCTGGCCGCCGGTCGCCGCGTTCCCTTGCACTACCTCGCGTTTGAACTGCATCCGCTTGCGCGGGCCGACCTGGCACGCTCGATTGCCCGTTTTCCCGAATTGGCGGACGTTGCTGAGCGGTTATTCGCGCAATATCCGCCGCCGGTAACGGGCTGTCACCGCTTGCACCTGTTCGAGAATCTTCAGCTTGATCTGTACTTCGGCGATGCCGTGGAACAGTTGAACGCTCACGGCGAAGGGCTGCGCGGCAAGGTTCACGCCTGGTACCTCGATGGATTCAGTCCCGGCCGCAACCCGCGAATGTGGTGCGGTGAACTTTTCGAAGCGGTTGCCGAAAACAGCAGGCCGGAAGCGACGATCAGCACCTATAGCGCGGCGGGAGAGGTCCGGCGGGGATTGCAGCGCGTCGGTTTTGCAATAGAGCGGATTCCAGGGTTTATAGGCAAACGGCATATGCTGCGCGGCGACTTTGTATCCGATTTGCCAGCGGAAAAAGCAGCGGATTTCTCACATTTTCCGAATCCCTGGTTCCGTCTTCCCACGGAAGTAGCGGCCAGCCGAACCGCCGCGGTGATCGGTGCGGGATTGGCCGGTAGCAGCACAGCCTGGCATCTGGCCCGCAAGGGCTGGCAAGTAAAGGTATTCGAGCGGGCCGCGAAACTCGAACATGGCGTGAACACGTTGAGACAATTGGCATTGCGCTGCCGGATATTCGCGCAGGACAACCCGCTCGCGCGTTTCTTTCTGGCAGGCTTTCTGTATTCCGTGCGCGAATTTCAATGGGTGTCCCATGGTGAGGGGCTTGAATGGCATGATTGCGGGCTTGTGCAACTACGCGATGGAAAACGGCGACGGTACGATCCCGCTGTGCTGGAAAATCTGTATCCGGACGAAGTGCTGCAATGGCGCTCAAAGGAGCAGTTGCGGGATTTAACCGGACTGCCGTTGGCCCGGGCAGGCTGGTGCAGTCCGGCCGCCGGCTGGCTCGACCCGCTGGAATTGTGCCGTACCTGGTTGAATCATCCGGCTATCGAATTGAATCCCGGATCCGGCATCGACGAAATAGTCTGGAGCAACGATGGTTGGCGCCTGCGTTCGGAAAGCGGGGAATTGAGCGACCGGAACTTTCCCGTGGTAGTGATCGCTTGCGCCGCGGGCGCGTTGCGCTTCGCGCAACTGGAAGGTCTGCCCCTGCTCGCCGTGCCGGGCGAGGTTCCGAGCATTCGGGAGACAGCGAACAGTAGCGCCATCCGTCACATCGTCCAGGGAGAACGAAGCATTTTTCCCGCCCACCAGGGTCGACATTGCATTTCGGCGAATTTCGGGACTGAAAAGGATTCGCGCAAGAATACGGTCGTCGACAGCCTTGCGACCGTTCGGCAATTGTTCGACCCACCATCGCATCTCCATGCCGAGAGCGTTGGAAACATGACGGCCGAACGCTGCCAGTCCATCGATTTCGCCCCGATACTTGGGGCGGCGCCTGATTTTCCCGCGTGCGGGAAGTTATACGCCCAATTGGCCCGGAATGCCCGAGCCACCGGTCTGCCGCCGCCGGCGCACCACCCGGGACTCTTCCTCAATCTTGCCCATGGCTCGCATGGACTATGCAGCTCCCCGCTGGCAGCCGAGTATCTCGCCAGTCTCATTCAGGACCAGGCTCCGCCGTTGAGCCGGGAAATCTCCACCGCCCTCGATCCCCTGCGTTTCCTCATCCGGGATCTGAAAAGGCAGCAGGCGTTCGGATTCCGCGCCACTGATTCCCGAAACGCCCCAATTGCCCCATGCATCAATTCAGACCCAGGCGTCAATCGCGGAAATCCAGCCTCGGGAGTCTAAGTATCGTCCAGGTTGCGTTGTCACTGGCCCTTACGGCGAGAAATCCGTCCCCTGAAGTCAGGCGCGCCGGGCCGGCGGTAAATCCCTCGACGAGTGCGCCACTGTAAACTCCCTGCCACGAACCATCGGGATTTTTTGAAATTGAAAAGCTGAAGAACAATGCGCCCTGATGGTGGAATAAACAATACCTGTTTACGGGAGTAATTCGATAACCAACCCTGCAATCCCCCGTATCCGGCGACGACGACTGTTTTGCGCCACCACCATCCGATACGGAATCCGGTTCCGATTCCGATTCCGGATCGGATTCAGGTTGCGGTTTGGGTTTGACGGTGACCGTGAAGTCCAGCGAAACGTGATCGCCGTCGTCATCCGTCGCCGTGAAGGTCAGCTCGTAAGCGCCAGGTCTTGCCGGCGTTCCCGTCAATTCCCTCGTGGCAGGATCGAACGTCGTTCCAGGCACACCGGGCGTCAGACTGTAAGCCAGTTCGCCATTGCCGCCGGTTGCTTCCGGCAACTGCAACTTTTCGATCTCCTCGCCCTCGGGATAACTTTGGTTTTCGATGACGGAATCTTCCCCGAATACGGGCGAAGTATCGACTTTCACAACGACCGGCGATATTGCCGCAAAAGCGGACCCCGCATACGAAAGCGCGACAGCCAGGATATTGCGATCACAGGAAAGAGTCGCGGCGCCGCCGGGAAAATCGTCCGGTATCTCAAGTGAATCGGCCAGAAATCGTAGCGACGTGGATTCGCTTTCGATCTGAATCGCCATTTCCGCGGAAATCGGCTCATCTCTTCCGTTCGCCGCCAGAGAAAGCTCGCAGGAAGCGTCGGCTTCGGATGCATTGGTCAGGAAAAATGCCATTCGACTCAGTTGTGGCGCGACCGGAAACTCGACTTCCGCGGCCATCTGCGTGGGCGGGACGGCGGCCATTCCGGCAATGGCGTCCTCCGACGACAGGGAGAGCAAATTGCGCGCGGCTACCGGTGCGATGCAATCCAGCACCGCGTATCCGTAAGCGTGGAAGTGTCTGCCGAAACTCAGCATCGATATCGAGCCGCCGTCTTCCTTTAGTTCGAACATCGCTCTGCGGAATCCGTCCTTGGTCACGTCTTCGGTAGTCGGAAAGCGGGCTGTGCTCACGCCCGCCCCGTGAAAATGAATCGAGCATTGATTGCCGGCATCGGCAAGATTCGTCACCAAAAGGTGGGATTGGAATCCACCGCCATCGAACACCAGGGGCAGGATCTGATACGCCTGTGATTCGTCATGGACTTCAAGATCGAACGATTCAAGCGCCGCTATGTCGCTACTGCCGAACGGCAGCCCCAACGCCGTGACCGCCCGGCTGCAGGACACGCCGGCCGTGCCGCCGTCCGCGGTTTCCGGCAGCGGGACGATTTCATCCAGGAACCGCACCATCGTTGACCACGCGGGAATGTTGACATTCCCGCCGTCGGCGCTCATGCCTGCCGCGGTTTCCAGTTCCACGGCGCATGTGGCGTCCATCGCATTGTCGTTCGCAACCACCAATGCAAACCGGCCCAACCGATGCAGCACCGGAAACTGGAAGGAATTACGCGTTTGAACGGGATCCAGGCTGGTCATCGCAATCGGCTCGCCGGCACTTTCCCGGACCAGCAGCATGCGCGCGGCCGCCGGCTCGACACAGTCGATATTTGCGTAACCTAAAGCCAGATCCCGTTTACCCGCTGTCCTGAGCATGACGCCGCCGGTACCGCCAAGCATGATTTCAGCGCTCTCACCCGAAACTGTCAGCGCGGCGTTCTCCTCGAATCTGGCAACTTCCAGTCCCGCTCCGCCCAGTTCCAGTAAGCACCGATTTCCCGAATCCGAGAAATCGGTCAGAAATAGATACGTGCGGAATCCTTCGCCATCAACTACCAACGGAAACTGGTGTAGTTGATCGTCATTGGCCGAAGCGGCGCCGGCAAACAATGCTGAAACGCCGGCGATAAACAATGATGCAAAAAATGCGATGTAAAAATTTGGCTTGAATAGAGTGAATTTCGAATCATTTCTGGACACTTTTATTCCCTTGTTTTCGATTGCAGGTTCACAATCCCGCGCTATCGACAACCGATTTGCAATCTTTAGGCGTACTACAAGAATTGGGGATTTCGGGCGGACGGTTGCCGAAATCCTGTAGTGCGTTTGTAGTGAGGAGATGGGTGAACGCAGTTCACGCCAGCCGATTGAAGAATTCCGTAACGCAGGTGAGCAGGTAGGCGGGGTCTTCGCCGCCCGCCAGTTCGCGAATCGAATGCATGCCGAATTGCGCGACGCCGATGTCGAGCACGGGAATGCCAAGCTCGGCCGCGGTCAAGGGCCCGATCGTGCTGCCGCAGGCCAGATCGGCGCGATTGGCGAAAAACTGGCATGGCACGCCCGTACGCTCGCATAGCGCCCGAAAAAGGGCCACCGAGGCGCTGCCGCCGGCATAGCGCTGATTGGCGTTGCTTTTCACGACCGGACCGCCATTCAGCAGCGGTCTGTGTTCGCCGTCGTGCTTGTCGGCGAAATTCGGATGCACGCCGTGGGCGTTGTCGATGGAAAGCATCAGCGACCGCCGGACGACCCTGGGAAAGGCGTCGGCCCGGGAGTCTTCGTTCGCGATCAGCCGCTCGAGCACGTTGCTCAGAAAAGTCCCCTGAGCGCCCGAGGCGGAGACGCTGCCCACTTCCTCATGGTCGTTGCAGACGATCATCGAGGCGTGTTCGTCCCCGGCCGCAAGCAGGGCCCGCAGGGAGACATAGGTACTCAGCAGATTGTCGAGCCGCGCCGATGCGATGAATTCGCCGCGCAAGCCGACTCGCGCGGGCGGCTGGGTGTCGTAAAGCAGCAGATCCCAGGACAGTACCCTGGCGATGGAGACATCGCCATCGGCGTTAATGCGGTCGAGCAAGACTTGTTCGAGGTCGAAGGAATCGCCTTCTCCAAGTCGCAGCGCCACGGGAGACAATTCGGATTGCGGATTGATATTGCGGCCCTTGTTCGCCTCCCGGTCCAGATGGATGGCGAGGCTGGGAATAAAGGCGATAGGGTCGCGAAAATCCACCAGGGTGGAAACAAGTTCTCCGTTTGCATCGGCGCCCGTTACGCGACCGGCGATCGAAAGATCGCGGTCGTACCAGGGATGCAAAAGCACGCCGCCATAGGTTTCAATGTTGAATTGTCCGTAGCCCTGACTTTGCCTGGTCGGGCGCGGCCGAATTCGCAGACCGGGGCTGTCGGTGTGTACGCCCGCCAGCCGGATTCCCCCATCGAGCAACGGGCGGCGGCCGGCGCGAAAGGCGATCAGGGAGCCGTCGTCCCGCGTGACGAAGCCGGCCTCGCAACCTTTCGAGGGCCAGCAGTCGGTTTCGAGCAGATGCGCAAACCCCGCTTTCGCGAGCAAGCCGCAGGCATTATCCACCGCGTGCCAGGGCGTGGGCGAGCGCTGGATGAAATCCAGCAGATCGTCGACCAGGGCCGCGTATTGCATTACTGAAACCGGGGCTGCAGGCGGACCGGCCGGATTTCGGCCCTGGAAGCGCTATTCGACGATTTCCAGCAACTCGACATCGAAAATCAGCACCGAGTTGGGCGGAATCGCCGGGGTCGGGGAAGATTCGCCGTAGGCCAGTTCCGCCGGAATGAACAAGCGCCACTGATCGCCCACGCTCATCAATTGCAAGGCTTCGGTCCAGCCGGGGATGACCTGGGAGAGCATGAACTGCGCCGGCTCGCCGCGATCCACCGAACTGTCGAACACCGTGCCGTCGATCAATGTCCCGTGGTAATGCGCCACGACGCCGTCGGAAGCCGCCGGCGAGGCGCCGCCGGGTCCGGCTGTGAGAACTTCGTATTGCAGGCCCGAATCGAGCGTTACGACTTCACTGCGTCCGCCGTTCTCACCGAGGAATTCCTGTCCGGCGGCCAGGGCCTCGGCGGCGTTGCGCTGGGCCTCGGCAGCCTGCTGCTCCATCAATTCCTGCTGGTGCTGCTGGAAAATCTCCAGCGCCGCGAACATTTCGTCCATGCTCATGCTGAAATCGCCATCGAAGGAATCGGTTACGCCAGCGAGGAAAATCCCGGAATCCAGGCCTTCGAGCAAGCCTTGGGAAACCAGGTTCATGCCCACGTTCATGCCGATGGCGTAGGCGATCTGCGCGTCTTCGCTGTCGAGAATCGGGGCGTCCTGGGCCAGCGCGGCGGGCTGCCAGATTCCGGTCATGAGGCACAGGGCCAGTGTTGCCGGGAAAGTTCTCATTCTTGCTTCCTCTGGGTTGGAGAAGCGCATGCTATCCGTAATGTTGCGGAATTGCCAGAACAGGCCCGGATATGCCTCTATCACCGATATTCCGATGTGGATTCAGGTGGAACTGCCGCTTTGGCTCGCTTCCCGGCCAAGCCGGGCGACGAGATCGAGCGTTGATTTCACATCTTCCCAGGTGGTTGTATGGTTGACGATACAGATACGTAACGAGAATTTGCCTTTCAGGGAAGTCGATGAAAAAAACGCGTGCTCGCTCCAGAAAATCTCCGCCAGCAACTTTCTGTTCAGCTCTTCCAGCGTTTGCTCGTCATCGCCGCGGCCGGTGTTGAAACGGAAGCAAACGATGCCCAAAGCGACCTCGTTCGTTAATTCCAGCGCCGCGTTCGACTCGATGTATTGCCCGGCGCGTTGCGCCAGGTCCAACCCGTTCCGGACCGCGTCGCGAAACTTCGCCATGCCGAAAGTCTGCACGGACATCCAGATCTTCAGCGCGCGCGCCGCGCGGCTGAGCTGCAGGCCGCGATCCGACATGTTCGGATGATTGGCGCCCCAGATTGTGTCCTGCAACACATCGTGGCCCATGGCGAATGTGGTTTCGAGATGCTTCAGATTCTTCACCAGCAAGGCGCCCGCCTCGTATGGCTGAAAAAACCACTTGTGTGCATCCAGATTCACCGAATCCGCCCGTTCGATGCCTTCCAGCAATTCCTTGCCGCGCTGCGTTACGAGCGCGAATCCGCCATAAGCCGCATCCACATGCAGCCAGATGCCCTCTTCCGCGCAGAAGTCGGCCATCGGGCCCAATGGGTCGACCGCTCCCGTGCTGGCGCTCCCCGCATTCGCGCACACAGCCATGGGATGAAGCCCCCGGGCACGATCCTCGCGCACCATGCGGCGCAATTCGGACATGTCCATACGGAAATCTTCGCCCGAGCGGACAATTCGCGTGTTCTCGCGCTGAACGCCTGCGACAAACGCCGCCTTTTTCAAGGCGCTGTGACCTTGATCGCTAATGTAGACGGAAGGAAATGGAGGGTGCCCCGCCGCCTCCCGCGCCGTCACCAGCGCTTCGACGCTTGCGGTCGAACCGCCGCTGGTCAGCACACCGCCGGCGCTGTCGGGGTATCCGATCCAGTTTCTCATCCAGTCCACGACCACGAGTTCCAACTGGCTCACTCCGCTCGAGCTGAGCCAGGTGGCGGCATTCGGGTTGAAGCCCGCGCAAAGAAAATCCGCGACTACGCCCGGCCATGTCGGGGCAGTGGGAACGAAACCGAAGCACCTGGGGTGATCCAGCCGTGCTGCAAAGGGAAGAATTTCCCCCACGGCCTGTTCGAGCACGTCCATTGCCGGTCGGCCTGATTCGGGTGGAGGCGAGCCGAACTGATCTTCCAGCACGGAACGGAATTCACCGTCCCAGGGCCTTTGATTCCGCAGCCCGCCGGTTCGGTCCGCCAGCACTTCAGCCGCCCTGCCCGCCAGGCGCAGCATTTCCTCCCGGTCCATCTCAAGACTGTGTCCGGAATCGTCCTGCATTTTTATCTTCCCCGATCCTTTTACGGGAAATACTATAAGACTTCACTCCTTCTGAAACATCCCCCAAAAGTCAGGATACGGAACATTTTTTCGAAATGCGGGAATCGTGCCAGAATAAGGGGACACCCACCGAATGCGGCAATGATCGTGCGGAACGCCTTTTTGCTATTGCTCGCGCCGGCCGCGATATTGGCGGCCTGCGGTCAGAATTATTCGGTTTCCGTGAACGACCGGGCGATATTCGACCCGACCGGGAGATTGCCGACCGGCGAAGTCACGGACGCGAACCTGCAAGGCTGCATCAATTTCGCGCTGGCTCAGCAGAACTTGCAAAGCGTGGCTGAATTGCCGGTGCTTTCCTGTCCCGGTTCGGACATCCGCTCGCTGGAAGCCATCACGGTGCTGGAACAGGTTCGATTCCTCGATCTGGGCAATAACGGCATCAGCAATGTCACTCCGCTGGAAGACCTGCCGCTGTTGAGCGCGGTGAATCTTTCGAACAATGCGATTACCGACGCCGGGCCGCTACTCAACGTCGAGAATCTCATTTCCCTGAATCTGCAAGGCAATGACGGCATTCCCTGCTCGCAGGTCGCTTCCTTGCGGGAGCGGCTTGGGGAAAACTTGCTGGCGCCGGATAGGTGTGAGTGATGTTTGCCAAGGATGGGCTGTCAGGTTTCGTCGTTTGAGGTGGGTTCTTCAATCGGAGTGGATTCCTCGTCGGGGTCGTCGAATCCTATGATGCCGGCAGCATCCTGATTGGCGGGTAATTGTTCCACATCGCGCAATTTTCGATCCATAGCCCTGCGGCGGCGGTCGGTTTCTTGCAGCGAGTTCGATACGGTGCCGATCTGTTTTTTCACCTTGTCGAGAACGCCGCCGAATTTGCCGAATTCGACTTTGACCGCTGACAGTACCTGCCAGACTTCGCTGGAGCGCTTTTCGATGGCCAGGGTCCTGAAACCCATTTGCAGACTGTTAAGGATCGCGGCCAGCGTGGTCGGGCCGGCAACGACGATCCGATACTTGCTTTGCAGACGGTCCAGCATGTCAGGCGAGCGGACGACTTCCGCATACAGCCCTTCGGTGGGCAAGTACAGAATCGCGAAATCAGTCGTGTGCGGCGGCGCAATGTATTTTTCCCTGATCGCCTTCGCGAAGCCTTCGACAGCCCGCAACAGCGCTGCCGCGGACTTTTGCGCTTCTTCGCCGTCGCCCTTTTCCGAAGCGTCGAGCAGCCGGTTGTAGTCTTCCTGCGGAAATTTTGCGTCTATCGGCAGCAGCACTTCGGATTGCCCGGAATCTTCCTTTCCCGGAAGTTTGATAGCGAACTCGACGGCGGCGTCCGAACCGGGTTTTGGCTTTGCATTCCTGACGAACTGTGAAGGCACAAGAATCTGCTCAAGCAAGGCGCCAAGCTGAATCTCCCCCCAGGTGCCGCGGGTCTTGACGTTGGACAACACGGCTTTCAGATCGCCAACGCCGGTTGCGAGTTCCTGCATCTCGCCGAGTCCCTTTTGAACGGCTTCCAGGCGCTCGCTGACGAGTTTGAACGATTCTCCAAGCCGCTTCTCAAGCGTCCCCTGCAACTTCTCATCTACGGTTTCGCGCATTTTTTCGAGCTTTTTCTCATTACTTTCACGCATACCGTCCAGTTGTTTTTCAACTTTGTCGGTCAATGCACCTATGCGCTTTTCATTGCGCTCGCTGAGTTGCTCTATGCCTCCCTTCATCTCCTTCAGCCGGTTGTGCTGCGTCTCACTCATGCTTTGCAGGGTGGTCTGCAAGGCGTCGCTGCTTTTCGCTTGTGAATTCGCGAGTTCTTCGCGCAGCCGCTTTTCAGACTCGGCCCTTTCCCTGCGGCCTTCGCGAAACTGATTTTGCAGGAATTCATTGCTGACACCGGCCTTGCCGCCACGCGCGAGCAGCCAGATCGTCAGCACGATATTGACCGCTACCAGGACGTAAACCAGCAACAATCCCAAGGACATGCGCTCACTCCTGATTTTCGGTTACGACGGGACTAAACAAGGTTTTCGATGATGACCTGGAGCAGTTCCCGGTTGAGGCGGGCCGCTTCGTCGAGTTCTTCGGGCAGTTCGGACGTGACATCGATGCTGTCGCCGTTGCGTTCGAGGCGTACGGTGAAATCGCGGTATACCAGTTCCGGTGCGTCGTTCGAGGCGCCGAACAGGCGGCGCACGAATCCGGGCTCCGGCTGCTCGCGAACGATACCGGCGAAGCGCACGTTGAACACCGCGTCATCGCGATTGGAATCGACGATTTCGATATCGGCGTTGTCGAGCGCCTGCCGCACCTGCACCCAGGCCCGGTCATAGTCGATGCGCAATTGCAGATACGGGTCGCCGCCAAGGTTCTCGACGATATTCGCCTTGCGCGCGCCCTCGATGGTGCCGGCGAGCAGGCTCGCGGTGGATGCCTGGTAGATGTCGTTCCGGTCCGCCAGATATTGGGAAATGGCGCTGAGAATCTGCCTTTCCAGTTCGGGGTCGTCGGATACCTCCGGCCATTCGACTGTCATGGGAATCGGCTGGGTGCGCAGATTCTGCATGTGCCTGACCGTGATTTCCGATGAGGCGGAATGCAGGCCGGGTTCGATCACTATGCGGTATTTCTGCCTGAGTTCAGGGGCGTTGCCGGCTTCGAGCCAGGCGGTTTCCATGGTGCCGAGGCCGGGGTCGGCCAGATCGAGTTCGAGGTCGAGCTGGCTCCAGAAATCCCGCACCAGGGGCCAGACCTGGGCGGGTGTGGCGTCGATGACTATCCAGCGGCGGTCTCCGAGGTTCTGGATGACGACGCCTTCGCGCCGCCGCGTCTCGATGGGCTTGGGCAGAGGCACGTCGTCATCGAAGGTCAGCCCGGCGATTACCGGATTTTCGGGAATGACATAGAGCGCGTCGATGGTGTAACTGTCGAGTTCCGGCGGGATTTCCATGGGCGGCATGACGCGCGCGTCGCGATAGGTTTCCGGCTCGCCGCCGATGCCGAAGACCCCATCGTCGCCGACGACGCCGAACAGGCTGCCGCCTTCATCGTCGTCTTCTTCACCACCGCCGCCGATGAAGGAGCAGCCCGAAACGGCGAACAGCGCCGCAAGCAAAATTGTTTTCCATACTCTAACCATAGGTGTTCCTTGCTACGTCCGCATCTTCCAACCGTATTCCGGCATGCGCCATGGCCGCCTCGACCCGGCCGTGAAATTGCGCGTCGAGTTCCACCAGGGGCAGCCTGATTCCGGGCGGAATCATCCCCAGACGCTGCAAGGCCCATTTTACCGGCACCGGATTTCCCTGTACAAACAAGTCCTTGTGCAATGGCGTCAACTCGTCGTCGAGAGCGGCGGAGAGGTCGAAATCGCCGGCCAGGGCCAGGTCGCACATCTGCGCCATCTTGACCGGTGCGACATTCGCCGTAACCGAAATCGCACCGCGGGCGCCGGCCCGCATGAGTTCGAAAGTCGCTGCGTCTTCACCGCTGTAGACCGCTACATTTGCGACCGCGCAGCGCCGAACAAGTTCCCTGCCACGCTCGATGTCGCCGGTGGCGTCCTTGATCGCGACGATGTTGTCAATTTCCGCCAGGCGCAAAACCGTCTCCAGTTCGAGATCGCATGCCGTCCTGCCCGGTACGTTATACAGAATCTGGGGAATATCGACCTCTTCGGCGATGGTTCGGTAATGCCGGTACAGGCCTTCCTGGGACGGCTTGTTGTAATAGGGAGTCACCAGCAAGGCGGCGTCGGCGCCGTGCTCCCTGGCGGAATGCGTCAGATGCAGGGCCTCGCTGGTATTGTTGGAGCCGGTGCCGGCGATGATGGGGATGCGGCCAGCGGCCCGGCGCACCGCGTGGGCGACGAGGTCGCAATGCTCTTCGTGCGACAGGGTCGCCGATTCGCCGGTCGTGCCGGCGATCACGACGGCATGGGTCCCCGCCTCGATATGCCATTCGAGCAGCCGGTCGAAGCCGGATTCGTCGAGCGAACCGGCGGCCTCCATGGGCGTGACCATGGCGACGATGCTGCCGGCTATGGAGGTTTTCACGGCCTCAACCTTTCTGAATCCAATAATAGTAAGCCGCCTGGTCCTTGCGGAATTCCAGAATCCGGTGGTCGCTGTGTTCCGCGAACATGTGGAAATCCCGCTCCGAACCCGGGTCGGTCGCCACTATCTTGAGCACCTGGCTCGCCTGCATCCCGTTAAGCGCCAGCTTGGCTTTCAGCAAGGGCATCGGGCATTGCAATCCGCTCAAATCCAGTTCCACATCGGCTTGATAAGTCATCCGGTTATTCTAGCAACTAGCCCGCGGGCATGTCTGCAACGCGGCGGGCGCGATCAGGCGCCGATACATGCCTTGGCTCCGCTGAATTATGTTAACCTGTCGGCATTCCGAATCAGGGCAACATTCATGCGTTCGCACCTGCTGGTTTCTCTTGCGCTGCTGATTGGCGTATCACTTGTCCTGCCGCACGCTTCCGGACAACCGCGCCTGCCTTCGCTCGGCGACCGGATATCCGGAACCGTTTCGCTGCAAGAAGAATATCGCATGGGGCAGCAGTTTCTGACCCAGATCCGGCGCAGCGCGCCGACCATTCCGGATGCGCTGCTCAACAGTTATCTCGAGAACGTCACGTACCGGCTCGCGTCGCGCTCCGAACTCAGGGACCATCGCCTTTCCTTCGTCATCATCGACAGCGAGGAACTGAATGCATTCGCCGCGCCCGGTGGAATCATCGGGGTAAATACCGGACTCTTTCTCAATGCCCAGACCGAGGCCGAATTCGCTTCGGTCATGGCCCACGAGATCGCCCACGTCAGCCAGCGCCATTTCGCCCGCGGCGTCGACGAGGCCCAGGCCGGCAGAATCCCCTATCTCGCCACACTGCTCGCCAGCGTGATCGTCATGGCCACTTCCGACGCGCAGCATGGCACCGCTGCGATTACCGCGGCCCAGGGCATAGCTGTCAGCAATCAGCTTCGCCACAGCCGCAGCAATGAGGCCGAAGCCGACCG
The DNA here is from genome assembly GCA_022822865.1 of Pseudomonadales bacterium. GTDB lineage: Bacteria > Pseudomonadota > Gammaproteobacteria > Pseudomonadales > Pseudohongiellaceae > UBA9145. The sequence goes on from JAJDYJ010000063.1 coordinate 49,206, forward strand.
CATTGGCCAGAACACCATGTTCAACGCCGGGATCGACCCGGCCGGCATGGGTACGCTGTTCGAGCGGCTCGTGGCCCTGAACCGGCTCGGCAGCCGTCCGCCCGAATTCCTGCTGTCACATCCGATTACCGAATCGCGGGTGGCCGACGCCCGCAGCCGTGCGACGCGCTACCCGGTGCGCCCCTATTCCGACAGTCTCGAGTATCGGCTGATGCGGGCACGGGTGGTCAATCATTATGCGGCGGACAAGCGCTTGCTCGTGGCCGATTACGAGAGACGGATCGGAGAGCGGCGCGACGAAATCCAGGAGGACGCATTCTCCTATGCGCTGGCGGTCGCGTATTGGGAAAACGAGCAATACGCGCTCGCCCGGCAAACGCTGGCGCGCTTGCTGGCCAAGGAACCCAATCGCATCTCCTATGTAGCCACCGAGGCGGAAATACTCATCGGCCAGAACGAGGAAGGCCAGGCCATTCCCTATCTGCGCCGTCATCTGGAAATCAATCCGGACAATCACGCATTGACGATGACGCTCGCTGACGCCTTGATCGAAGCCCGCGCCTACGATGACGCGGCAGACCTGCTCGACGCCCATACCCAGATCCGGCCCGACGATCACCATATCTGGTATCAACTGGCGGAAGTGCAGGGACAGGCGGGTAATATCAGCCAGGTACACCAGGCCCGGGCGGAATATTTCACTCTGGTGGGAGATTTCCCCGCGGCGCGCAGCCAATTGCAATACGCCTTGCGGCTTGAGCAGGAGGCAGGCTCATCGCCCACCGAACAGGCGCGGCTGCAACAGAAAATCCGGGATGTCGAACAAATCATGAGTGAACTGGCCGGGTGAGGCCCGGCGCCGGTTACGGCCGGCGGTTGGCCGCGAAATCGAGCATGCGCTGCAAGGGAACCATCGCCTGCCGGCCGAGTTGAAAGTCCACATGCACCTCGTTGCCGCCGGTTTCCAGCGAGTCATGCAATTGCTGCAATGAATTCATTCCCATCCAGGGGCAACTCGCGCAACTGCGGCATTCGGCGCCGTTGCCGGCCGTGGGAGCGACGATGAACTCCTTGCCGGGAGCTTCCATCTGCAGTTTGTGAAAAATTCCCTGGTCGGTGGCGACGATAAATTGCCGGTTGGGAAATTCCCGGGCAGCGCGGATGATCTGCGTCGTGGAACCGACGAAATCCGCCAGCTCGAGCACGCCGGCGGGCGATTCCGGATGGGCCAGCACCGCGGCTTCCGGATAGACCCGGACCAGATCCCGCAGCCCGCGCGCCTTGAATTCCTCATGCACTATGCAGGCCGCGTCCCAAAGCAGCATTTCCGCTCCGGTCACGCGTTCGATATACGCGCCGAGATGGCGGTCCGGCGCCCAGAGAATCTTTTCGCCTTCGGCGGCCAGATGATCGACCAGGTCGACCGCGATACTCGAAGTCACGACCCAGTCCGCGCGCGCCTTGACCGCCGCCGAAGTATTGGCGTAGACCACGACGGTGTGTTCTGGATGGGCGTCGCAGAAGCGGGAAAACTCGTCGATCGGACAGGCCAGGTCGAGCGAACAGGTGGCTTCCAGCGTCGGCATCAGCACGGTCTTGTCCGGACTGAGAATCTTCGCCGTCTCACCCATGAAGCGCACCCCGGCGACAAGCAGCACATCAGCGTCGCAATCCCTGCCGAAACGCGCCATTTCGAGGCTGTCGCCGACGAATCCGCCGGTCTCCTCGGCCAGTTCCTGCAAGTCCGCATCGACGTAGTAGTGCGCGACAATCATGGCGTTCCTGCGCTCCAGCAGTTCCATGATCGCGCCCCGGTATGCAGCGCGCTCACGCGCACTCGGCACACCGGGCGGAACCGCCCGGTCGAGGTGCCGTTTCACCAGCAAGCTGTCGGCGATCAGCCGCTCTTCGTCAACTACGCTGGTGACCCTGGTATGATCAATCTCACGCATTGTAGCTTCACCAAGTTAGCCAGATATTTTAACACAACTGCCAGTGTCAGGATAAACTGGAATAAATTACTAGAACAGATTAAATTGGGCTAACAAGAATCTGCTGGGAACGACGTATTCAGCATACATCCGACACGACTAATGATTGCCAAGAAATTCTGGAGTCTGAATGATGAATAGCATCCCAATCGAGTATCTAGTTACAGCACTTACTGTTTTAGCTAGCAGCGTTATAGCACTTTTATCACTAATCGTAAGTAAAGAGATCAAGGTGTCTGAATTTCGCCAAGAGTGGATCAACGAATTACGGTTAGACATTTCACTTTTCATTTCAAATTTAAACGCCATGTTTAATGTTAAACAAGTGGCATGGGAAAATGATACAGATCTTATTGAGCATCTGAACCCTATTATAGCCAATGCTAGTGGAGCGCAATCTAGAATCATTCTTCGCTTAAACCCAAACGAGAGGGAATCAAAATTTGTTTTGGAGGTAATACAAGAGATGGAAGATCACATACATAGAGACAAGGAACACGACTTCAATCAATTTAATCGGCAAGTGGATAAACTAAATTCCAGAACAAACGATTTGCTTAAATTTGAGTGGAATCGAGTCAAACAGGGCGAGTCTATATTCAAAACAACCAAATGGTTAGCATGGGCCGGATTAGGTGTTGCGGCAATTTTCTTTATGGCTATGCTGCTAAATTATTTGACATGTTCGGCTTGCAAACTCTAAAACATGCACTGGAGAGAAGTTCAAAACTCGCGATTACACTATTTAGCTTTTCATTACAGAGTGCGGGAAAATGTATTTTCCAGCCAACTTCGTGAAGATTAATCGACATTAATAACTCATGTTTTATTTTAGTTCGGAGAGAAAGCGGGACAATTTGTAGAAGGACAAGCATTAACATCCTTGAAATTGCTATTTATTGCTAGAGCCAAATCAACACCGTGACTTCGCGTGTTATCTGTAATAACTGTTTTTGCTCCAGTAGCCCTAATATATTCAATCGTTCCCTCAAAATCTGCATGATTGGTTAGCGCCACTCTAAACGCTCGCTCGGAATACTCGACAACTGGATCATCCGGTCGTGCCATATATGCACTGCAAGAAATGCTTGTTCCTTCAACAAGCTCATTGTGAAAGCCATCGCCCTTGGCATAGAGCCTAATGTATGATTGACCGTTCAGAGCAATCCGCCCCTCTTGGGAATCAATCCTAGTGACGGTGCCTAGAGCAAAACCATTCGCCTGATACACGGAAATTTCATTGATCAATCTCTTACTCACCAAAATGGGAACTCTTACATTGGCAGACAATACATGTAGAACTCGCTCTATTGTTCCCCTATGGGCATGAATATGCACAGAGCCTCTGCGTAGTCTTTGGCAAACGATTTCTTGCAGTCGACTCTCTGCCTCTCCTTGTGTATATTCCCGAACACTTGCTGGACTGCCATAAGTGCTATCTATTACAAGCTCATCAACTTGGATTACATCATTGATCGGCCACGAAAAATCTCCCGAATATCCACAACGAAATCCATCAGGATGCTCTACTACAACTTGAGCGGAACCCAACATATGACCCGATCTGACGAAAGTGAGCTTTGTTCCGTCTTCTAACTCTCTTTCTATTCCCCAATCAAGTGAAATGATATTGTCTCTATATTCAAGGTCTGCATTGAACTCAGAAATCAGGAGCGCCTTCGTTTCTTTGCTCATGAAAATGTATTGCAATCCTTTACTTCTATTGAAATCTCCCATGTGATCGTCGTGGACATGAGTTTGAACACGGAAGTCAAAGCCCTCCGCGTAACCGTCACAAATCAGGTTAGCTCCAAGGCGCACAGCACCATTGTCAAATACGTCAACTCTCGGACGAACCATTCTCCAGTGCCTCTAATACGAGCGCTCTGATCCCTGCCTCTATGTTCTCTTTACCAAACTCATGCATTGAGGCATTAAAGTCCTCGTTACCCACAAGCGTGAACAGCTTGGAGCCGAGACGACCGGTCGCGCTTCTAATTCCCAAATTTCCTATCGCGGAAGCCAAAATTAAATCTCTGGCGGATTGAGTCAACATTGCCAGGTTTGATTCAGCTTCAGATGACATCGAGCCAACAAAAACAAATCGTTTTGTAACTTGTTGGCGCATGCCAAGTACTTCCTTAATGCATTCACTGATGTTCTTGTCGGAACGATTGCGGAGTTGCGCTACTTGTCGCACCTCCTTGCTGTTTAGTCCATCTGACAAAATGGTGTCAGCAACAACTTGCTGCTCTTCAACATTGTTTAGTTTTGTCAATTCGAATGCTGCTGTAAATCCAATAAAATTTCTCTCTGCTCCCCATACTACTAAATGTTGTATATCCTCCGGAAGTTTGAGAATGGCCAAGAATCTTCCTAAATGTCCTGTGCCATCGAGTTGGACGGCTTTAGCACAGTCTTGTAGCGACATACCTCCAGAACGGGCTTTCTGCAGAAGTTCTCCGACCTCAATTGGAGATAAAGGTCGCCCTTTCTTGTGTGTCCCGTATCCCAGGGACATACGAAGACGGCCAAGCTCCAATGCATCTAGTCCTGCGAGCATGTCTTAATCCTAGCTTCCTACCAAAGCTCCACGATCAATTAGAGCCTCCTCAATAAGAAGGGCCACCATGTCGTCCTGGTTTGCTCCCTCCTCCTTGGCTACTCGCTGAATCGCCGCATGAGTGTCTTGAGTTACGGTTGCAACAACTTGCATCACTTTAGATCCAGTCTTAGCCCCTTCTATTACATCGTCCACACTGCGCTCAGGGTGGCTCTTTATTTCCTGAACTACCTTTTTTCGCTGCACTCCTGTCATTGACGTAAACTCTTTAGCTAACTGAACCGCAACCTCTGGATTGGGTACTCCCTCGTCATCGTTCGCAGCATCTTGCGCCTTTACCGCCACATTGACATCGACGGCATGCTCATCAACCAGTACTTTTAACTCCTTGAGTAACCGAGGGTATTTAATGTACTCGGAAATCTTATTTTTAGGCAGTCCAGTGGCTTCTGCCACCTCCTTTACAGTCCCATAGATTTTGTACAGGAATAGAATTCCATCCTTTAGTTCTTTCCCAGTTAGTTCTTGTCCGTAAACTCTCAACCAACTGATTTGATTGAACAAACTGCTGGAAATCCTGGAAAGGTTCCGGCGTTTTGGGTATCTTTGCGTTGGTCTCGAATCAACAAAAAGACACACCAAAACGCCGGAGGGTTG
>JAJDYJ010000051.1 GCA_022822865.1 Pseudomonadales bacterium
GCCGTAAATACGTCCCTGTAGGCTCCGGGCTCGGCATCCATGCCGAGCACGCCCGCTGAACCCTCTGCCAGCCGACAGCGACTCACACGGTGCAGACAGAATGGCATTGAATTCTCACACTTCAGTTTCCATTTCCGGTCATTCTGCGCGGAGCGAAGCGTAGTCGCAGAATCTCCCGCTTAGTTGAAGGACCAGCAGGCTTAGTTCATCCCAGGGGTTGGCGCGGTGCAGGCCTTTGACGGAGTGGTCGATGAGTTTGCAGTGTTCGAGCATTTGCTGCGCCTTGTCCGTGGACAGGCGCTTCAGCGCCTGGGAAACGATGGGTTTTCGGCTCTGCCATACGCGCGCGGCCGACATTGCCTGACCGATTTCACGTCCCTGGTCGATCTGCTCGAGAATCTGCAGCAATTGTCTCAATTCCCGGCCGAGTACGGCCAGGATCAGCAGCGGGAACACGCCTTCGGCGCGCAGGCCGCCCAGTACGCGCTGGGCGCGCTCCGCGTCGCCCCTGAGCGCGGCATCGGTGAGTTTGCCGAGATCGTAGCGGGAACTGTCGGAAACGAGCCGCAAGACGTCCTTGCCCGTCAATCTCGCGTTGGCGCCGGGCCCGGCGCCAGCGAGCAAGGCCAGCTTTTCGATTTCCTGCTCGGCCGCCAACAGGTTGCCTTCCACCCTGTCGGTCAGCACCTGCAAGGCGTCGTCGTCAGCCTGTATTCCGGCGGCCCCCAGCCGCTGCCGCAGCCAGGCCGGCAGCCTGGCCCGGTCGATGGGCCATATCTGCACCAGAACCAGTTTGTCGTCCAGGTTCCTGAACCATTTGGCGGACAGGACCGATGAATCGATTCTGGGTCCGGTGATCAGCACCCGATAGTCTTCAGGAGCCTTGTCCAGCCAGGCGGTGATCGCTTCCCGGCCCCTGGCGTCCAGCTTGGCGCCGTAAAGCCGCAATTCGATCAACTTGCGCTCGGCGAACAGCGAGGTGGCGTCGAGCTGATAGAGAAAATCATTCCAGTCGAAGCCTTGCTCCACGTGAAATACTTCGCGTTCCGCGAACCCGGCTTCGCGCCAATGCCTGCGCACTTCGTCGGCGGCCTCCCGCAACAGCAGGATTTCGTCTCCCGCCAGCCAGTATAGAGGCGCGGATTGCCGCGTCAGCGTCGAGGACAGCTGGTCGCCGCGGATCTTCAACGTCCGGCTGCCTCCAGCCGCCGCATGAGCTGGGCCGCGAGGTCCCTCCGCATCTCCTCGCGCAACAATTCGGCTTCCTCGCGATTGCCGGAGATATTGCGCAGGTCCTGGTAATAGGTTCTTTCCACACTCAGGTTTTCCCTATCGATCAATGCGGTTTCGCCGTCCGTCAGATTTACGCGGACCGCGAGTTGCAAGGTGATCTGGGCGGCGCGCGCCTGCACCGTCGTACTTGCCGGGCGGCCTGAAAACAGTTCGGGCCCGATTGTCAGCAAGGGATAATTCCGGGCTCCAGCGTCGCCCGCTTCGTGTACGCCGATGCCTGCGGTTTGCAGGCTGCGCAGCAGGACTCTCTCGAATTCCGGTTCGGATTCCGGCAATTGCAGGCGCAGATCGGTAAATTCCGGCGCTGCTGTCGTGGTTCCCCGCAAGTTGTAGCCGCAGCCAATAGTCGTCATCAGCAATACTGCGAGCGGCAGACTGATCGGGAAACACCGGATCATGAGCGATCAGGCGGTTACGACATTCACCAGCCTTCCGGGAACCACGATCACCCGTCTGACGCCGGCGTTGGCGGTGAATTTACGCACCGAGTCGTTCTCCAGCACGATTTCGCGCAAGCGTTCCTCCGGCAAGTCCACGGGCACTTCCATCCGATCCCGCAACTTGCCGTTTACCTGCAATACGATCAGCGTCTGTTCCTTCTCCAGCGCTTGCGCGTCGACATCCGGCCAGGCCGCGTCCATGATCGTCCCCGCATGACCGAGATATTGCCAGGCCGCGTGGCAGAAGTGGGGAACTATCGGGGCCAGCATGAGAATCGACATTTCCAGCGCTTCCTGAACGATCCAGCCATCGCTCCGGTCCGGTTCGGCACGTTGCTGAACAAAGCGCGTCAGGGCGTTGAGCAATTCCATCACGGCCGCGATCGCCGTGTTGAAGGCATACCGGTCTTCGTAGTCCCGACTCACCTTGGCCAGGGTTTCATGGATTTTTCTGCGCAGGTCCCTTTGTTCGGGAGTCAGGGTCAACTCCGAAAAATCAGGTAGTTTGCAAGGCTTGTGACCGTGCACGAATTTCCAGAGCCGCTTGAGGAAACGGAAACTGCCTTCGACGCCTGCATCCGACCATTCCACCGATTGTTCCGGCGGCGCGGCGAACAAGCCGAACATGCGCACGGTGTCGGCGCCGTACTTGTCGATCAGCGGAATCGGATCGACGGTATTGCCTTTCGATTTGGACATCTTGCTGCCGTCTTTCAGCACCATGCCCTGGGTCAGCAGCCGGGTGAAAGGTTCACCGGAATCGACCAGGCCCTCGTTGCGCATCAACTTGTAATAGAAGCGCGCGTAGAGCAGATGCAGAATCGCGTGTTCGATGCCGCCGATGTATTGATCCACCGGCAGCCAGTAACGGGCGCGTTCGTCGAGCATGGCGCCGTCCTGATCGGGGCAGGTATAACGCGCGTAATACCAGGAAGATTCCATGAAGGTATCGAAGGTGTCGGTTTCCCGTTTAGCCGCCGCTCCGCATTCGGGACATTCGGCATCGACGAATTCCGGCAGTCCGGACAGGGGAGAGCCGTGACCGGTAAAATCCACCTCTTCCGGCAGGTGCACCGGCAGATCCTCGTCGGGCGCCGGAACCGGGCCGCAATGCGGGCAATTGACGATCGGGATCGGCGCTCCCCAATAGCGTTGCCGGGACACTAACCAGTCGCGCAAGCGGAAGTTCACCGTGCGCCGGCCTTTTCCGGCGGATTCGAGACGTTCGGCAATCGCCTTGAACGAGGCAGCAAAATCCATGCCGTCGAATTGCCTGGAATTGATCAGTACGCCATATTCGACGAAGGCTTCCCGGCTCAGGTCACACTCCTGCTCCGAATCGGCAGGCTGAATGACCTGGCGTATCTCAAGCCCGTACCTGGTGGCGAATTCCCAGTCGCGCTGATCGTGGGCCGGCACCGACATGACTGCCCCCGAGCCATAACTCATCAACACGAAATTGGCCACGAAAATCGGCAGGGACTCACCGGTCAGCGGATGCAGGGCGACCAGCCCGGTATCCATGCCGCGCTTTTCCATCGTCATCAGATCCGCTTCGGCAACGCTCGTGCCGGCCAGTTCCGCCAGAAAGCGCCGCAATTCGGGATTTCCGGCCGCGGCGGCCTCCGCCAGGGGATGCTGCGGCGCCAGCGACAGGCTGGTTACGCCGAACAGCGTGTCCGGACGGGTGGTAAAGACCTTGATCGTGCGCAGTTCGGGATCGGCTTCGCCGCCGACCTCGAATTCCACTTCGACGCCTTCGGAACGGCCGATCCAGTTGCGTTGCATGATGCGTACGGCGTCGGGCCAGCCGTCGAGCGTTTCCAGGTCGTCGAGCAACTCCTGGGCGAAATCGGAAATGCGGAAAAACCATTGCGGGATTCGCCGTCGTTCGACCGGCGCTCCCGAACGCCAGCCCTTGCCGTCGACGACCTGCTCGTTGGCAAGCACGGTCTGATCGACCGGATCCCAGTTGACTTCGGCCTCCGCCTTGTAGACCAGGCCCTGGCGGAACAGCCGGGTAAAAAACCATTGTTCCCAGCGATAATATTCGGGATGACAGGTGGCCACTTCGCGCTGCCAGTCATAGGCATAGCCGAGCCGCTGCAATTGCGCGCGCATGTAATCGATATTGGCGTAGGTCCACTCGGCGGGGTTTATGTCGTTCTGGATGGCTGAATTTTCCGCGGGCAGGCCGAAGGCGTCCCAGCCCATGGGCTGCAGGACGTTTTTTCCCTTCATGCGGTGAAAGCGGGAAATGGCGTCGCCGATGGAGTAATTGCGCACATGCCCCACGTGCAGGTGGCCGCTGGGGTAGGGCAACATCGACAGGCAATAGAATTTTTCCCTGTCCGGGTCTTCGGTTGCACGGAAACTTTCGTGTTCCCGCCAATACCGCTGCGCCTCTTCCTCTACCTGTTCGGGCTTGTACTGGTTCTCGGCCTTGTCCATGTTACGAATCGTCGTCCTTGCGCATGCCATTGCCGGTCAAGGTGACTTTGAGCAATTTGATATGTCTGTTATCGGCATTCAGCACGGTAACCAGATAGGGACCGATCCGGGTGCTTTCGCCGCGTTCCGGGATGTGTCCGAACTCCTGCAGCAGGATGCCGCCGATCGTGTTGAATTCCCGGTCGTCGAGTTCGGTGGCGAAATGTTCGTTGAAATCGTCGATCGGAGTCAAGGCTTTCACGATGTGATTGCGGTCGTCGAACTTCTTGATATGGCTGTCGTCCTCGATGTCGGTCTCGTCCTGTATTTCACCGACGATCTGTTCGAGCACGTCCTCGATCGTGACGATGCCGCTGACGCTGCCGTAGTCGTCGACGACGATCGCCATATGATTGCGCCGTTCGCGGAATTCCTTCAACAATACGTTTACCCGGCGCGATTCGGGCACGAAGGTTGCCGGCCGGACGATCTTCTTGAGATTGAAGTTCTCCGGGATTCCTTTCAGGCACAAGGGCAGCAGATCCTTGGCGAGCAGGACGCCGATGATGTTGTCGACGTTTTCCTCAATCACCGGAAAGCGCGAATGGGAGGCGCCGGCCACCATTTCCACCGTTTCCCGCACCGGCATGCTGGTGGAAACGATCACTGCCTGGGAGCGGGGAATCATGATGTCGCGCACCTGCATGCTGGAGACCTGCAAGGCGCCTTCGATGATGCCGAGCGCATCCGCGTCGAGCAGGTCGTCCTGTTCGGCGTTGCGCAGCAGGTCCAGCAAACTTCGGGTGTCGGTGGGTTCGTCGGAAAAGACTTGTGCGATTTTATCGATCCAAGAACGGCGTCTCAGATCGATGCTAGTCTGGTCGTCAGACATGCGCTGATATAGCTCCTTTGCCAAGGCCTCGTACTAAAATACTAGATAGGGATCGGGGATTCCAAGATTCCGCAATATTTCAGTTTCGATTTTTTCCATGTCCGCGGCGTCTTCGCGGGCGGCATGATCGTATCCCAGCAAGTGCAGACAACCGTGAATGACCAGATGGGCCCAATGATGGTCGACGGGCTTGTCCCGGGATCGCGCTTCCCGCTGGGCAAGTTCGGCGCAAACGACGATATCGCCAAGCGGCTCGCTGTCGAGTTGTTTCCGCAGGGCGGCCGGCATGCCGCTCGGAAACGAAAGCACGTCGGCGGGATACCGCCGGTCGCGATAGCGGCGATTGAGTTGCTCGGATTCGCCCGCATCGACGAAACACAGGCTCACCGTCACCGGATTTTCGCGGTTCGCCCCGCGCAAGGCGTGTTCTATCCAGTTCCGGCAGAGCTTGTCGTTCGGAATCCAGTAACCCGTCGAATGATCGGAAATCTCAACTTTCACTTTCATTGCGCGCGCCCGCGTCCTGCTCGCGAATTCCGGTCACCTGGGACTGGTTGAAACCTTCATAGGCCTCGACGATGCTTTGCACGAGCCGGTGGCGCACCACATCCCGCGAGGTGAACCAGGTAAAGCTGATGCCGTCCACGTCCCGCAATACCTGGGTGGCCTGCACGAGGCCCGAGCGCGTGCCCGCCGGCAGATCGATCTGGGTGATGTCGCCCGTTACCACGACTCTTGAACTGACGCCTATACGGGTCAGGAACATCTTCATCTGGGCCGTCGTGGCATTCTGGCTTTCGTCGAGAATGATGAACGATTCGTTCAAGGTGCGGCCGCGCATGTAGGCCAGCGGCGCCACTTCGATCAGATTTTTCTCGACCAGGCGATTGACCTTCTCGAATCCGAGCATTTCGTACAGGGCGTCGTAGAGCGGCCGCAGGTAAGGGTCGATCTTCTGAATCAGGTCGCCGGGCAGAAAGCCCAGTTTTTCCCCGGCCTCCACTGCCGGGCGCACGAGCACGATCCGGTTGACCCGCTCGCTCACCAGGGCCTGAACCGCGCAGGCCACCGCCAGATAGGTCTTGCCGGTGCCCGCTGGACCGATGGAGAAATTCAGGTCCTGCCGCTCTATGCCCTGGACGTAAGCGGCCTGCTGCTTGCTGCGCGGCTTGATCGAAAGCCGCGGCGTACGGATGATTCCGGTCACGCCGATGTCTCCTGCTTCTGCGGAAGGCGGATTGGTGATTTCCTGCAAGGCGAGGTGAATGACGTTCGATGAAAGCAATTCGCCCTGTTCGGTCGTCAGATACAACGATTCCAGCAAGCGGCTGCCGTCGTCCACCGCGGATCTGCTGCCGGAAAGCTGAAACCAGTTGCCGCGCTGGCGGATAGACAGCGACAGCATCTCTTCGATCTGGCGGATGTGTTCGTTGAATTGCCCGCAAAGATTGGACAGGCGCCGGCTGTCGTCCGGGTCGAGTGTCAGATCGAGCGTATATGTACTCATTCAGTGTCCGGGCTCAGCACAATTCGCCAAGAAGTGAATTGGGCAAGGCATCCGTTATTCTGACATCAACGAACTGACCTGCCAACGAACTGTCGTCACATGGGAAGTTGACGACCCGGTTGTTTTCGGTGCGTCCCTGCAGATCCGTCGCGCGCTTCTTCGACACGCCGGTAACCAGTATCCGGCAGCTTGTGCCGACCATCGATTCGCTGATCGCCCGGGCCTGGCGGGTCAGTTGCGCCTGGAGCACCGTCAGCCGATGTTTCTTCTCACGCTGGGAAGTGCGGTCCTGCAATTGCGCCGCCGGCGTTCCGGGGCGGGCGCTGTAGATGAAGCTGAACGAGGTATCGAAGCCCACCTCGATAACCAGGTTCATCGTCTCCTCGAAATCGCGCTGGGTTTCCCCCGGATAACCGACGATGAAATCCGAAGACAGGCTGATTCCCGGTCGCGCCGCGCAGATGCGACGTACGAGCGACTTGTATTCGAGCACCGTATAGCCGCGTTTCATTGCCGCGAGTACGCGGTCGGAGCCGCTTTGCACGGGCAAATGCAGATGACCGGCCAATTCCGGCGTCTCGCGGTACACCGACACGAGCGAATCCCTGAATTCGTTCGGATGCGAAGTCGTAAAACGGATGCGATCGATGCCGTCGATTGCGGCGATGTATTGAATCAGCAAGGCGAGATCGATGGTCCCCCCGTCGTGGGTGAGGCCGCGATATGCGTTGACGTTCTGTCCCAGCAGATTGATCTCGCGAACGCCCTGTCCGGCCAGATGGACCGCCTCGGCGACAACGTCATCAAAGGGCCGGCTGACTTCCTCGCCGCGGGTATATGGCACGACACAGAAACTGCAGTACTTGCTGCAGCCTTCCATGATCGTGAGCCAGGCCTGGCAGGAAGAGGCGCTCGGCTGGGGTAGATGGTCGAACTTTTCGATTTCCGGAAAACTTACGTCGACCACGGCCGGGCCCGGGCCCGACGCATCGAGCAATTCCGGCAACTTGTGCAAGGTCTGGGGGCCGAAAACCACGTCGACGAAAGGCGCGCGAGCGCTGATAGCCTCGCCTTCCTGGCTCGCCACACAGCCGCCCACGGCGATCTTCAGGCCGGGATTGACGGCTTTCAGGCCGCGCCAGCGGCCCAGTTGATGAAATACCTTTTCCTGGGCCTTTTCACGAATCGAGCAGGTATTGAGCACCAGGATATCAGCCTGTTCCGGCGAATCGACGAGCACGGCATTGCGAGACTCGCGCAGCAGGTCGAGCATGCGCGAGGAGTCATACTCGTTCATCTGGCAGCCGTGAGTCTTGATGTGCACCCGAGTGGGGGCGGGAGAAACCGCCGGGCGTTCTCCGGGGCCGGCAGCGGCGCCCGGCGCGTTCAAGCTTTGCATCTGGTGGCAGAGAAAAGTGAATAGGAGCGCAATTATAGCCTAATCAGCGATTGCGCCCCACTTTCAGCTACTTGAAAAATCTCGAATCGGCCTGATATTCGCGGTACTCTTGCAACATTCCCCCGGAATTGATTCCATGGCAACCTCCTCCGAAATCTACAAGGTAACCTTCCTGAACAAGGGCAAGGTCTATGAACTTTTCGTTCGCCAGGTCTTCCAGAGCGATCTGTACGGATTCATCGAGGTCGAGGATTATGTCTTCGACGAGGTTACCCAGGTCGTCGTCGATCCCAGCGAAGAGAAACTGAAAAACGAATTTGCCGGGGTGCGCCGCAGCTTCATTCCGATTCAATCGGTGATCCGCATCGACGAAGTGGAGAAAGGCGGCGTCAGCAAGATTTCCAGCGGCGACAACATCACGCCGCTTCCCGTGTCATACATCGGGGGCAAGACCGATCACGTCAAGAGCGACTAGGGCAGGGCGACCCGGTTACTCGTCAAGCGCTTCCAGAATCGCGTTTTCGATCTCCTCGATATCGCCGTCGCGAAAACCCATGTGCACCAGTCTGACCTCGCCGTCGCGGCCGATCAGATACGACGTGGGCATGCCGAATACGGTATAGAGATCCATCACTTCGCCTTCGGGGTCGGCGGGAATCGGGAAATCCAGCGGGGTATCGGCGAGAAACTCCAGTCCGTCCTCGATCGGATCGTCCACGGTGATACCGAGCACTTCCAGACCCTGGTCCCGATAGCGATGATACAGGTCGTTGTACAAGGGCAATGAAGTCAGGCAGGGCGCGCACCAGGAAGCCCAGAAATCGATATAGACAACCTTGCCCGCCAGACTGGAAAGACTGATGTCCGGCCGGCCTTCATGGATCGAAGGCAAGGTAAAATCCGGCGCCCGATCGCCTTCCTCCACCGCCAGCGCGGGAACAGCCGCCACCAGCAAAACAACCGGCACCAACAAAAGCTTGCGAATCGCTGATTTCATGAACTTTTTCCTGTTACCCAACGCGTCAGATAATCGCCAAGTATAACGCCCCCTCTGGAATCCGGTCCACAGCGGCACTTATGCTACAGCGATTCTAATTCCATGATCGAAGCCCATAACGATCGCGTCCGCACGGCGCAAGGCTTCGCGGGCGGGAATGCCTTTTCGCGTCGTGGGAGTCGTCGCGTGCCATGGATGGCCTAAAGCGGCGACGACCCGATTCGAGCCTCGCCATGGATGGCGAGGTGAGATTAAGCGAAAAGGCATTCCCGCCCGCGAAGCCGCTCGAAGCCACTTCCCGGGTCGAATCCGAACTTAACGCAGAACCTCCACGTCATGGGCCTGTTCTCCCTTCTCTCCCATGACGATGCCGAACTCGACCTTCTGTCCTTCCATCAACACGCGATGACCCTGCCCGCGGATCGAACGGAAGTGTACGAAGATATCGCCGCCGTTTTCACGGCTGATAAAGCCGAATCCCTTGTTGGCGTTGAACCATTTGACGACTCCGGTCTCACGGCCGGCGCGCCTGGCGGTTCCCGCTTCCGGCCGTGCGGCCGTGGCGCTCCAGAAGGCAGTGACAAGAAAAAATACCAGCAGGGACCCGGCGATGATCGGAAAGTTGCGCAAATCCAGTTGAAAACCCTGTGACGCAAGCAGATACAAGGGTATTCCCGCCAGCACTGCCATGAAAATTCCGATAGGCAGAGGACGATTGAACATGGAAATCTCATTGTTTACATCTTTTGTAATGCAAAAAATACACCAGCAGGCTGGATTTGAAAACCGATTTGAAATCCGAATTGAAACCCTGCAAGCGAGGATGCCCTTTAAGCCGCTATTCAGCCTGCGTTCGTCAGACTGGCGCCATGGCGGCCGGTTTGCGGCTTTCGGGCGATTTCGGGGGCGTGTTATTATCTTGCGAAATACCCGTTCTCGCGGGATTATGAATTTTTCCAGGTCCGCGCTTGCCGTGGGAGGCCGGTTGAAGTGAATCTGCGAAGACTATTGCTGCTTGGCCTGATTTTGTCGATGCTCGCGCCTCTGTCCCGGGCACAGCCGCCCTCGCAGCAGGATCAGAACGATTCCAACCGGAACAGCCTTTCTCCCCGCATTCGCACCGGGGTGGTTCCCGTGCCGCTGCAAATCAATGAACTGCAGGCGGTAAATCTCGTGCGGCAGCGCTTTGAAGGCAATGTGCTGCGCATCAATCTCATTGGCGAAGCCGCCAATCGCCGTTACCAGATCCGCATGGAAAACGAAGGCAAGATATTCACCGTCTTCGTCAACGCGAGCACCGGCGCGGTCAGCAGCGGCAACTGAGGCCGGACCGGCCAGGGCCGGACAACCCAGGGTCAAACAGGAAAGGACAACAGGGCAATGCGCTTGCTCGTGGTCGAAGACGAATCCTTGCTCAATCAGCAACTGCAAAACAGCTTGCAGGAAGCCGGCTATGTCGTCGACGTGGCGGAAGACGGAAGGGAGGGGCTGTATTACGCGACCGAGTACGACTACGACGCCGCGATCATCGATCTCGGCCTGCCGGCAATCGACGGCATCTCGCTGATTCAGCAACTGCGCGACCGGGGCAGGCAGTTTCCGGTTCTGATTCTTACCGCACGTAGCGACTGGCAGGACAAGGTGACGGGGCTCGACGCCGGGGCCGACGACTACGTGCTCAAGCCTTTCAGGATGGAAGAGATTCTTGCGCGGCTCAACGCCCTGCTGCGGCGGGCGGCGGGATTCAGCAAGCCGCGCCTGCAATTCGGACCGATCACGCTCGACACCGCCGGCAAACAGGTATGCAAGAACGGCGAGCGGGTGGAATTGACGGCCTACGAATACAAGATGCTCGAATATCTCATGCTGCACCCCGGTCAGGTGATTTCCAAATCGGAGCTTACCGAGCACCTTTACGCCGAAGATCATGACCGCGACAGCAATGTGCTCGAAGTCTTCATACGCAGGCTGCGGCAGAAACTCGATCCGGACCAGAACCTGAATCCCATCGAAACCCTCAGAGGCCAGGGCTATTGCTTCGTACTCGGTGAAACGGGAAATGACGCCGCGGCGAAGCAAGGGTAGCTATTCCCTGCAAAGCCGATTGCTGCTGGCTTTCAGCGTCCTGCTGTTCGTCTTTCTCGGGCTGACCGGCATAGTGCTCGACCGGGCGTTTCGCGACAGCGTCGAGGCCGGCGCCGCCGAACGTTTGCGCGGGCAGATTTATCTGATCCTCGGCGAAGTGGAATTGGCCGACGGCGAGTTCTACTTTCTGGAAGATCTGCCGGAGCCGCGTTTCAGCCAGCTCGATTCGGGGCTGTACGGTTTCATCAGCCAGCGTGCGCTGGGCGAACTCTGGCGCAGTGATTCGGCGCGGGCTTTGAGCCTGACGGATCCCGACATCCTTGTTCAACCCCTCAACGAAGGCGAATCACGCTTTTTCACGACATACTCCGGCCAGGGCGAGGAACTGTTCGTTTTCCAGTACGGGATTCTGTGGGAAAACGGCATCACCGAATATTGCTTTACGGTGATGGAGAACTCGACGCCGTACTATCTGGAAATCCGCAACTTTCGCAACGATCTTTGGGCCTGGCTCGGCGGCGTCGCCGCCTTGCTGCTGATTATCCAGTATCTGCTGCTGCGCTGGGGGCTGTTGCCGCTGAAACGCATGGCGATCGATCTCAAACAGATCGAGGAGGGCGGCAAGGACCGGCTCGATCAGCAATACCCCCGGGAATTGCAGGGCGTTACCGCCAATCTGAACATGCTGATCGACAGTGAGCGCAAGCAGCAGCAGCGCTATCGCACTACCCTCGGCGATCTGGCTCATAGCCTGAAAACGCCGCTTGCCGTGATCTCGGGCGCCACGCGCAACCTGTCCGAGGCGAATTCCGGCGCCGGCGTCGTCGCGGGGACCCTGCGCACCGTGGACGAACAGGTCGGCCGCATGAACCAGATCGTGACCTGGCAATTGCAGCGGGCGGTGCGAACCGCGGACAGCAGTTCGCTCGGCAAGGCCGTCGGCGTAGCGGACGTGCTTGACAAGGTCTTGAGCGCCTTGAAAAAAGTCTATGTTGACAAGGCCGTGCAAGTGATCAGGAACTGTCCGGCCGATGCGGCGTTCCACGGCGATGAGCGGGACCTCATGGAAATTCTCGGCAATGTGCTCGACAACGCTTTCAAGTACGGCAACGGCAAGGTGACGATAGCAGTTTCCGAGCCCGCCGCGGGCAATCTTCGCATCGTCGTGGAAGACGATGGGCCGGGAGTTCCACGGGGATTGCAGGCATCCGTGCTTGAACGGGGCGTAAGGGCGGACAGCCTCTCGGCCGGTGAAGGCATCGGTCTCGCGGTGGTCACGGATATCGTTTCGAGCTATCGGGGAAGCATCGATATCGGTAAAGGCGCCCTGGGCGGGGCGCGCGTCTTGCTCGACTTGTCCGCTTCCAGGGTCGATGGCGGCGAATGAACCAGGGCCGAATCAGGCCAGAAAGCCGCCCGCGACAGCTACCAGAGTCAATACGAACAGAATTCGGCGCAAGGTCAGGTGCGAGACTTTGACCGCGATCCTGACCGCCAACCAGGCGCCGACCGTGGCGCCGGCGGCAAGCACCAGGCCAGGCAGCCAGTGGACCTTGCCGAAGACGATGAAAACGCCGAGGGCGACCGTGGTAAACGCCAATGCGCAACTCATCTTGAGTGCGTTTGCGCGCAGCAGGTCGTAACGCAGGCCGGCGGTAAGCACCGCCAGCAGAATAAAGCCGACGCCGGCCTGTACGAATCCGCCATAGACTCCAGCGCCGAACAATCCCCACCATGCGAGCTTGCTCTCGGCGGGAGAACGAGCTGCGGTTCCCGGTGGAGGCGCGATCACTTCCGGTTTGACCAGCATCACGACCGCCATGACCAGGATGCAGATTAACAGCACCGGCTTCAGGTAGAGATTCGGCAGGACAACCGCCAGCAAGGCGCCGACAAGGCCGCCTGACAGGGTAGGAACGAATACCGGAACTACGGCGGCCCGGGGCAAGGCCTCATGCCGGTCGAAAGCTCTCACTCCGGCCAGACATTGCAGCCAGATTCCCACCCGGTTGGTGCCGTTCGCCATATCGGCCGAAAGTCCCAGCATCATCAATACCGGCAAGGTCAGGTTGGAGCCTCCTCCAGCGACGGTATTGATGCCGCCGGCAAGGAAACCAGCCAGGCAAAGCAGGGCGATTGCGCCCGGATTAAGCTCAATTCCCAAAACGTTTCTACACTTTAAGGCGGAAACCGGAGATTGCGGCAGCTTATAGGTAACAAGGTATGGAATCCAGCAGGGAAAAGGGTCCCATCGGGACATGCGCCGGCGCCACCCTGATCGAGGTGCTCGTGACATTGTCGATTCTGTCGATCGGATTGGCCGGCTTGTCCGCGACGCAATTGAAAACGCTCGATTACCTGCGCTCGGTGGCGAATCAGTCCCGCGCCGTTTCAGGCGCGGCGGACATGGCCGAGCAACTGCGCGCGTTGATTGGCGAGGGCCGTTCCCCCGACGCCGCCATAACCCGGTGGCGAACGGAAATCGGTGCGTCGCTGCCGGCGGGCGCGGCGGCGGTCTGTATCGACGGCACGCCGCGGGACGGCTCCGCGGACGCGCCTTCCTGCGACGGCGCGGGGCTGGATTGGGCAATCAAGATATGGTGGGACGATGATCGTGACGGCGAACCGGAAAGCATGCAGGTCAATACGTTACGGCCCTGAACGGGGCCGTACTCCGCTACGCGCGCGCAAATCGGCGGGCGGGTGGAGTCTGGTGGAGTTGCTGGTGGCGTCAGCGTTGAGCATGTCATTGGCGACAATGGCGGCGCGGGCGTTTCTGGCCGGCGATGCCTTGCACGCGGAAGCGACAGCGGAACTTCGCCTGGAATCGGATGCGCGCTATGCCATGCATGTGCTGACCGTGAACGCCGGGTTGGCGGGATTTCCCGGTTGCCTTGGCGAATCTCCCGAATATTCCCCGTTGAACTCGACCTGGGTCGGCCCGATGGCGTTCATCGCCGCGGAGGGCTGGGACGCGCTGCGGCCGCATCCCGAACTGGAGTCCGTGGCGGGCAGCGATACGGTTGCTTTCCAGTGGTCGGTCGGCGGCTGCGGCGCCGGTATCGGAGCCTATGCGCGGGAATTGCGGCCGCCGCCGGCGGACGCGGGCGTGGCTCCGGGAAGAGGATTGCGCGGCGCGTTGTTTGTTATCGGCAGACGCGGAGGCAGGGACGGCAACCCGCCGGCGCTGTTCGTGCGCGAATCATCCAGCTTCGGCGATACGGGCCCCGCCCGGGAACTGGTCGAAGGCATCGATTCGATGCGGGTGCGCTTCCGGCTGCCGGGCAACGATGATTTCGTGCCGGCGCATCAGGTCGGGAACTGGAACGATGTGCTTGCCATACGGTTCGAGTTGCGTTTGCAAAGTCTGCAATTCGCGAACCTGCGGCGTGAATTCGGCCAAACCGTTTCATTGCGGAATCGTCCCGTTGTCATAGCCGATTTTCCGCCGGCCGGCGCTCCGGGACCAGGAGAGCCCGACCCATGAGACGGCAAAACGGCGCGATCCTTCCCTTTTGCCTGGTGTTTCTGGCCCTGCTCGGCCTGATGGCGGTCGCCGGCTGGGAGTCCTTGCTGTTGCACGAACGCATGCTGGCGAACGCGAGGCGCTCCCACGATGGTTTCGAGGCCGCCGAAGCCGCCTTGCGCGCGGGCGAAGCGGAAGTCAGCGGCCGCTGTCCCATCGCGGCGCCGCCGCCGGATGGCGCGGTCTGGCGGCAAGTCGTGGAAATGGCGCCGCAATGGTGGGAAAACCGCGGCGTTGAGGCGAGCTTCGCCGGCGCCGGCACACCGGCGCCGCGCTACTTCGTGGAATTCTGGCGGGGAAGCGCCGCGTCGCCTGGCGCGCCGGCGCCGAATTACTACCGCATCACGGCCCGCGCATCAGCGCGGAATCCAGCGGCCGCGAGTGTATTGCAAGTGCTTGGGGTGGCTGTTTGCAACGGCGAACAAACGATCGCGCAAAATCGACTTTCCTGGCGCAGACTCCGCTGAACGGCGTCGGCGGAACGGTTTCGGGATTCATTTGCCGATGGGAGAAATCATGTACTCGAACATGCATTGCGGCTTCACTTTGCTCGAAGCGCTGATCGTGCTCGCGATCGCGGGCATCCTGGCGGCTCTCGCGCTGCCGGCGTACCAGGGTCATGTACAGCGGGCGGGTCGGCTGGAAGCGAGACAGGAATTGATGGAAGTGGCGGCGGATCAGGAGCGCCACCACTCGCGTAACGGACGTTATGCGGCAGACGCGCTGCCCATGCAAGCCCCGATGAGCGCCGGCAGGCGCAGGCTGACCCGGAGCGGCCTGTACGAGATCGAAGTGCAAGCCTGCCCGGGGGAAGACCTGAGCGCTTGTTTTGTCGCCAGGGCCCGTCCCATGGGCAGGCAGGCCGGGGACGCTTGCGGAACGTTCAGCCTGGGCAGCGATGGCGTTCGAGACGCCGAAGGCGACTCGATGGAGGCGTGCTGGCGTTGAGTCTGTCCGGGAGACTGCCGTTACGGACAAACGATCGGTCTGCCGTTGGCGCCTTCGCGCACCCCGTCACCGTCGTCATCGAGGGCTTCGCGCATTCTACCTGCGGCATTGACGATCAATTGCCGCGCCAGGCGAACGTCGCCGTTCCCGGGGCACCAGGTGAAATTGCCGTTCTGGTTACGGGTAAATCCCATCGGCGTCATCTGCAGGTATTGCCTGTTGCCGAAGGAACGCCAGCGGATGCTGCCCGTGGGAGGAGGGAAGCGAAAGACGCGCTCGAGGGCGCCGGCGGTATCGGGCGCGCGGTTTCCGTCGTCGTCAACGAAGACGATCATGCCTTCTTCCCAGCGTCCGCCACAGCTTGCCCCGGCGCTTGAACGGCACAAGGTAGCCAGGCCGCCGCTGTCGATTGCCGTGACCCGGGTGAGTTCGATCGCTTCCCGCAGGAGGCGGATTACTTCGTCACCCCGGCGTTGTTCTATAATCCCGCTCAGCGACGGCGCCGCCGCGGCGAGCAGCAGCGAAAGCAGCGCCATCGCCACTATCGCTTCCAGCAAGGTCATTCCGGTGTTTCGGATCATTTCCACTTCAGTTTTCCATTTGTGGCCCTTGCTTGAAGTCTAGTCGGGATTCGGTAAATTGCCGGGAATTGAGGGACTGATGGCATGCGCGCGACGATCGTAATGGCGCAATTGAATCTTCTTGTCGGCGATATCGACGGCAATGCCCGGCGGATCGTGGAAAGCGCCCGGGAGGCCCGGTCCGAATACGATGCCGATCTGGTCGTATTTCCCGAATTGAGCTTGACCGGTTATCCGCCGGAGGATCTGCTGTTGCGCCCGAGTCTTTCGAGGCGGATCGAGCGGGCGCTTGCGGAGATCGCCGGCGCCGGCATCGAATGTCCGATAGTGGTCGGATTTCCGCAAGCCGCCGATGAAGGACTTTTCAACGCCTTGACCGTCATAGACCAGGGCAGGCGGATCGCGACTTATCACAAACAGCGATTGCCCAATTACCAGGTCTTCGACGAACAACGCTATTTTCGCCCCGGCGGCAGTCCCTGCCTGGTGGAACTTTTCGGCGCCAGGGTGGCGTTCACGATCTGCGAGGACTTGTGGCGGGAACACCCTGTATTGCAGGCCGGCAATGCCGGCGCGACCTTGCTCATCAACATCAACGCCTCTCCATTTCATGTCGACAAGACGGAAGAAAGAAAAGCGCTACTGGAAAAACGCTGCAAACGCGGCGGCTTTCCGATCGTATATGTGAATCTCGTCGGCGGACAGGATGAACTCGTGTTCGACGGGGCTTCGCTGGCCGTCGACGCCGAAGGCAATACCCGCGTATTGGCGCCCGCCTTCGAGGAAGGGCTGTATCCGGTCGAAATCGAAGTGGACGAACGCGACGGCGCCTGCAAGCTGGCGAACGGATTGATGCAACTTCCGGCCGCGGTGGAAGAACAGGTCTACCAGGCGCTGGTACTCGGCGTGCGCGACTACGTGAACAAGAACGGTTTTCCCGGTGCCGTACTGGGACTGTCGGGAGGAATCGACTCGGCGCTCACTCTGGCGGTCGCGGTCGACGCATTGGGCGCGGAACGCGTTCAGGCCGTGATGATGCCTTTCGCCTATACATCGGATCTGAGCAAGGACGCGGCCGCCGGTCAGGCCCGTGCGCTTGGCGTCGAATTCAGCGTGATTCCCATTGACGATATCTATGCCGCATTCATTGCGGCGCTGGCCGATGAATTCGCCGGCGCGGCGCCCGATGCAAGCGAGCAGAACGTGCAGGCTCGTTGCCGCGGCGTGTTGCTGATGGCGATATCCAACAAGAAAGGTCTGCTTGTCCTGACCACGGGGAACAAGAGTGAGCTAGCGGTCGGATACGCAACCTTGTACGGCGATATGGCCGGGGGTTTCGATGTGCTGAAAGACGTTTCCAAGACCATGGTCTATCGTCTGGCGGAATATCGCAATCGACTGGCGGACGACGCGGGCGAGGTCATTCCGCGCGCAGTCATCGAACGGCCGCCGTCGGCCGAACTCGCTCCGGAGCAGGTCGATGCCGACAACCTGCCGCCCTACGACGTGCTCGACCCCATTCTCGAGCGCTACGTCGAGCGGGACTGGAGCGCGAATCGAATCGTGGAAGACGGTTTTGACGAAGATATCGTCGCCCGGGTGGTGCGCATGGTCGACCGCAACGAATACAAGCGGCGCCAGGGTCCGCCGGGCGTGCGCCTGACGCAGAAGGCGTTCGGCCGGGATCGCCGCTACCCGATCACCAATGCCTGGCCACCGGGCGACTAGGTTCGCTCCGATTCGTCGGAGAACAATTCCAGGGATTGAACCGTTCGGAGTATCAGTCGAAAACTCCGAACGTGATGATGCTGAGAAGGGAGCGGTCCGGTTCTTCCGGCGCCTCCTGGCTGTTGATGATCTGCTGGCTGCCCGACAGGGGAGGCCGCGAAGTCGGCGCCAGGGGCGGGTTGCCGCGATTATCGCCAAGCAGACCAAAGGTCACGGTATACAACAGCGACGGATCGGATATCTCCGTGCGAATGATGAACTCGCCGCCCTCGTCGATGGAGGGGTGCTCCGGATAGTTTTCGTGCAACAGCGCCAGTGAGGTGTCCGCAAGATCGTTCAGGCCCAGGCGCAGATAGCATTCGACCATGATCGCCACCGCATCCGCCACGGCGGGGGTTCCCTGGAAGTTTTCCACTACGTATTGCGCCCGGCGCTGGGCCGCGATGAAGGCCCGGCGTTCCAGATAGTAATTCGCGACATGAATCTCGTAAGCGGCGAGATTATTGCGCAGATAGATCATCCTCGCCCTGGCGTCCGCCGAGTAGGGGCTGTCCGGGTACAGCGCAAGCAACTGCGCGAAATCGTTGAAGGACTCCTCGGTGCGGCCCGGGTCGCGCTTGGTCGGGTCGACCGGGACGAAACGGTCGAGAAAACCGCTGTTGTCGTCGAATGAGGCCAATCCCAGCATATAGTATGCGTAATCGATGTTGTCGCTGTCGGGGTGCAGCCGGATGAAGCGTTGCGCCGCGGCCCGGGCGGCTTCCCGGTCACCGCTTCGATAGTAGGCGTAGACGATCTCGATCTGGGCCTGTTCGGCAAAGCGGCCGAACGGGAAACGCGATTCCAGCGCCTCGTAGGTGGAAATCGAACCGCGGAAATTCTGGTTGGTGAGCTGGTCCAGCGCGCGCTGGTAAAACTGTTGCTCGCTGCTGAGCCCGGCAAATTCGTCTTCGTCCTCGTCATCGCCGAACCAGGCGCAGGATACGAACAGCGAAGCGGCCAGGACGAGCAGCGAGAGTCTCGATAATCGCAGGAATTGAGTCATGAATCCGGTCTGCAGCCATGCATTTGCTGCCGCCAATTGTAACGCCACCGCCGACCTCGGTCCAAGGCAGATCGAATCAATGCGGCAATTCTCATTTTGGCGCTCCAACCTTCCTGTCATTCCGCGCGAAGCGAAGCGTAGTCGCGGAATCTCTTGCAGTGGCCACGCAATGAGATCCTGCGACTGCGCGCAGGATGACTGATGTGAGTACGCCCATTACCGTAATGAGAATTGTGCGGACGATCGCGCAATATGCACGTCCGACAAAACTGTCAATTCGGGAATCGGCTATGCTGTCAAATACTCAACGCCTGTTGAATACAAGCCGACGTAGTCGATGTTGGCGAGATTCAGATCGATTTCGGCCACCAACCTGCTCAGTTCGACCGGGGACAGTTCGCCGTTGTCGACTTTCCCGCCCCATTCCGAAATCACATCGTCCGGGGCTTCCTCGCCGGTCAGCGCGGTGAAGAAATGGCCAACCATCCGCGCGCCACTGGGGTTGGCGCCAAAAATCGTGTCGATGGCGGTTTGCAGCAAATCGTCGTAGGCCATTCCGTCGTCGAGCAGGTTCAGCCACTGTCCCGCGAGATCGGTGCGGCGGAGACCGGCCGCCCCCAGAAACGCGCCGAGGACCTTCGCGGCGATACCGGCATTACCATCGATATCGAACGCGAGATTGACGTCGGAGAATTCGAGCCGTTCCACCCCGCTGAGTTCATCCTTTTCGGATTCTGAAAAACTGTCCCGCGTAACGGTTATGACAAGGTTTTTGTCGGCGGAGATGGAATAATCGCTTTTCTCGCCGGAAAACACCGCCAAATCGAGACCGGCGCCGCCATCCAGCGTGTCGGAACCGTCGCCGCCGATCAGCCGGTCGTTCCCGGTCCAGCCGGACAGTTCGTCGTCGCCTGCTCCGCCAACGAGCGAATCGTCGCCTTGCTGGCCAAAAATCCTGTCGTTGCCGTCATTGCCCCGGATTTCATTATTCAGCCAATTGCCCACCAGAAAATCGCTCTGGCCGGAGCCAATCAGATTTTCGATTTCGGTGCCAAAATTGACGGTGATCTGTCCGGCGGAAGTGATCCGCTCGGATTTACCGAGCCACCTGTTGAAACCCTGGTATCCCGGTTCCAGGTAAATGACCACCGCTGTATAAGATGCGGACGCATCGACCGTATCTTCGCCGCCGCCGTCCCAGATGAAATTCGGGGCGCCGATCTTGTAGACATAGGTATCGTCGCCGGCGCGCGACTTCTTGCTCGGGCCGTAGAGATATTGCAGGGCCGCGATATCGAGGTCGCTAAACGTTAACTTGTACTCGGCCGGAGTCTCGGTGTACGACATCATCGTCCAGCGCGCATGGTCTTCGGAGCCTTGGAGATATTGAGGTTCCGCGATGTCCCCGTCAGTGTCTGGCTCGTCAAAAGGATGTTTTAGTCCAAGCGCGTGACCGAGTTCATGGACGAGAGTATTTGCTCCCGGACTGCCATAACCAAGTGTGGAATTATAAGAAGCATCATTGAGAAAAATATCGGAATCCTTGCTATCCGTACCCGGATGCCAGGCATAACCGCCCGAGGTTACTTGTTGGTTCATCGCAATGGCGAATGTGTTTGGTTGATCGGGATTGCGAGTTTCCCTGACTGCCACATCGATGATTTCTTCAAGATAATTCAACACGGTCACGGCGTTGCGCTGTTGCGTCGCCGTTAACTGTCTGTAGCCAGCGAAATCTTTTTCCCGGACCAAGTATGAAGGTGGAGCGGCTGGAAAAACATACCGTAAGAGTTTTTCCTCGCCTAACAAGTTCTTGTCCGTAAACTCCGTTTTCTGGTCTTTTTTCGTTTGCCGATTCCGTCCGATCGGTTGTAACCGGGTATCCGGGAGGCGGTTTTTCTTCGATCCAGTGGGGGTTTGCGTCGTTTCCGGCGCGATCCGGCCCGCCG
>JAJDYJ010000070.1 GCA_022822865.1 Pseudomonadales bacterium
ACCCTGGCCATCGCCATCGGGGACGGCACCGCCACCTCCCCCGCCGACTATACTGCGGCGGGCTTCAGCATGACCCTGCCCGCAGGTCAGTCGAGCGTGTCGCAATCCTTCGACCTCACGCCCGTGGACGACCGCGTCGACGAGGACAGCGAGACCATTGAAGTCTCCGGCACGACGGACGGCGCGACCATTTCCCCGGCGACCGTCACCCTGACCGACAACGACACCCGGGGCGTCACCGTCACCGGCGGCCCGCTGGCGGTGGACGAGGCCGACGATGCGAGCACCCGGAACAATCGCGAAGACCGGGCGACCTACACGGTGGCGCTCACCAGCCAGCCCACCGACGATGTCACCATCAACGTCGTCGTGCCGCAGGGCGCGCCGTTCACCGTCAGCGCCACCCGCCTCGTCTTCACCCCGTCGAACTGGAACACTGCCCAGCCCGTGACGGTTACCGCCTCGAACGATGACGTCGACAACCGGGGCGATGCGCGCAGCGCGAGCATCACCCACAGCGTCGTTGCGGGCGACTCCGACTACGGCGACGTCACGGCATCCGCGGTCAGCGTGACGGTCACCGACGACGACGATTCCCCCAGCGGCATCACGCTCACCACCGACACGCCGAGCATCGCCGAGGACGCGGCGACGAAGACGGTGAAGGTGACCGCCACGGTGAACGGCAGCACCACCTATCCCAGCGACACGACCGTCAGAGTCACGGTTGGCAAGAACACCGACAGCGCCACGTCAGCGACCGACTACGCGGCGGTGGCGGCCTTCGACATCGAGATCGAAGCGGGCAGCATGAGCGCCGAGAAGACCTTCAGGCTTGATCCCGCGGATGACTCCATCGACGAGTTGGAGGAATCGATCAGCGTTACCGGCGCGTCGGGCACGCTCACCGTGACCGGCGCCAGCATCAGGCTGACCGACGACGACGTGCCGCAACTCAGCATCGCGGCGGGTGCGGCGGTGGACGAGGGCACGGCGGCGAGCTTCACGGTCAATGCCGACATCGCCCCCGCCACGGACTTGACGGTGAATCTTGCAGTTGACGCCACCGCGGGCTTCGTTGCCGGCGGCGTGACGGGCAAGCAGACGGTTGCCTTGAAAGCGGGGAGCAAGAGCGCGAGCTACGCCGTCGCCACCCAGTCCGACACCACCGACGAAGCTGACGGTTCGGTGGAGGTGACCCTGGAGGACGGCAGTGACTACGGAGTGCCGAGCAAGGCTCCCGCAAGCGTAACGGTGCGCGACGACGATCCGACGACGGTGACCCTCGCCGGCGCCGGCAGCATCGCCGAGAACGGCGGCGCGCGGGACGTGACCGTCACCCTGGGCCGGGCGCTGGCAGCGGGCGAAAGCGTGACCGTGCCGTTGACCGTGTCCGGCGCGACCGTGACGACGCACTATCGCCTGGCATTGAAGGGCAACGGCGGCAAGGGCGTGTCCATCGACACCGGCAGCCCGCACAGCGCCCAGGACCCCGCCGTGAAGCTCGCCGGCGCCGGCGCGCGCACGGCGACCCTCACCTTGACGGCGCAGGACAACAGCGACCGCCAGACCCGCACCGCCGCCATCGCCTTCGGCGCGAACGCCCGCGCGCCCAGCTCATCCGGCCTTTCCGGCGGCATCCGCACAGCGGGCGCGGCCAACGTCACCATCGTCGACGACGACGCGATGATCACGGTTGCCGACGCCAGCGCCGCCGAGGGCAGCGCCGTCGAATTCACCGTGACGCTGCCGGACCCCGCGCCGGCGGGTGGCGTGACCGTTGCGTACTCGACCTCCAACGGCCGCGGCAACAACGGCGATCAGCCCTACCAGGTCGCCACCGGCGCCGACTACACGGCGGCGGCGTCGAATGCGGCAATCACCGTCACGCAAAACAACCGCACCGGGACGATCAGCATCCCCACCGCCCCGGACGACACCTATGAGAGCGACCACTATTTCACCCTGACGCTGACCGGCACGGACACCTACAACATCAGCCAGACCGCCGGTTCGGCCACCGGCGCCATTACCGACGAGGACGACAAGCCGCGCTTCGCGTTTGCTTCCGCCGCCAGCACCCCGGCCGAGAACGCCGACGCCGTGACGCTGACCGTGGAGAAGACCGGCGCGACCCTGCTGCCCGCGACGGTGAGCTACGCCACCGCCGACGGCGCCGCCACCGGCGGCAGCGACTTCACCGCCATCGCCGCCGATCTGACGTTCGCCGCGGGCGACACCAGCAAGTCTTTCGATGTCGCCATCACCGACGACACCGCCGACGAGCCGGCCGAGCGCTTCACCGTCGGTCTGACCGCCGGAACCGGGGCGGTGCTGGGTAATGCGAATACAAGCCACGCCGTCACCATCGCCGACAACGACGCCACCCCGGTCACACTGTCGGCATCCAATGCCGCCATCGCCGAGGAAGGCGGCGTGAAGACCGTCACCGTCACGCTGGGCCGGGCGCTCACCGGCAACGAATCCCTGGACGTGCCGCTGACCTTCGGCGGCGGCGCGACCTTCGGGGTGGACTACACGCTCGCCGCGCCCAACTCGACGCCGGCCGGGGTGAGCTACTCGAACCTGGCGAGCTCGAATCTCTCAGCAAATCCGCCGACGATCTCCTTCACCGGCGTTACCGGCGCTTCCCGAACCGCCACGCTGACCGTGACCGCCGCGGGCGACAAGATTGACGAGGGCGCGGCGGAGTCGCTAAGCGTCGGTCTCAGCAGGCTCAACGCCAACTCGGGGACCCATCTCGGCGGCGGCGCGAAGGGTTCCGGCGCAGCCAGTTTCAATATCACCGACAACGACAACGCGCCCGGCGGCATCCGGCTGACCACCAGCATCGCCACCATTGCCGAGGACGCCGCCACCGCGACGGTCACCGTCACCGCCGACGTCACCGGCGGCACGGCCTACGCCACCGACGCCACCGTCACGGTTCAAGTGGGCGCTTCCGGAGACACCGCCGCGGAAGGCGCCGACTATGCGAACGTGGCCGACTTCGACATCGAAATCGCCGCCGGCGCCATGAGCGGGCAGGGCAGTTTCCGCCTCGACCCCAGCGACGACGACATCGACGAACCGAACGAGAGCCTGAGCATCAGCGGAAAATCGGGCAGCTTGAGCGTGACCGGAGGCGGCGGCATCGAGATCGTCGATAACGATCCCCTGCCGACCGTGAGCTTGCATCTGTCGCGCGCGACTATCGACGAAAAGGGTTCGGCGAGCCGCGCCAACGTCACCGCCCGCCTGACCGGCCCGTCCAGCGAGGACGTGACCCTGACCGTCGCCGCCGCCCCGGTGGCGCCGGCGACCGCCAGCGACTTCAGCCTGAGCGGCAACGCCACGCTCACCATTCGCGCGGGCGCCACCGCCAGCACGGGAACGGTCACCGTCTCCGCCGTGGACAACGACCGCGCGGAAGCGGACAAGGCGCTGACGGTGTCCGCCGCGGCCAGCGGCGGGCGCGGCGTTGCCGCTCCGGGCGACGTAAGCCTCGCCATCCGCAACGACGACGTGGCCAGCGTGAATTTCTCCACCGAAGCGGTCAAGGTGGAGAAGGACGAAACCACCGTGATCCAGGTCACGCTGTCTTCCCAGCCGACGATGGACACCATGGTGACGCTGACGAGTTCCAATCCGACTGTCGCCGAGTTGAGCGCGAGTCCGCGGGGCACGAGCGTTACCCTGACGTTCACGCCGCAAAACTGGAACCTGCCCCAGGACGTTACCGTCCACGGCGTCGCGGACGGCGCGGTGGAGATCATGACCACCGTGCAGAGCCAGGATCCGATGTACCGGAACGCCAGGCTGCCGAAGCCGCTGGAGACCAGCGTGATCGGCGTGCCCACCATTGGCATCGCCGCCGGCCGGAGGATCACGGAGGGCCAAAGCGCCACATTCACCTTGACGGCCGACCGCGTGCCAACCGCGGACGTCCCGGTGCGGATCGACGTCGGCTACGACTGCTGCCTCGGCGACGGCGAGGTCCTCAAGCAAGGGCAGGCGGGCGTGCGAACCGTCGTCCTGCCGCGGGGACAGACCCGCGTCAGCTTCGAGGTGGAAACCGTTGACGACGATGTGAATCGGCGCAACGAGTCCATCAAGGCGGAGGTTCTGGACGCCGCGGCCTACAACATCGACCGCGCGCCCAACGACGAGGCGGGCCGGTACCTGTATGTGGACACCGTGCGGGTGGGCGACAACGACTCGGCGCCAGCGTCGGACATCAAGGTGTCCGTCTCCGCGCCGAAGCGCGCCACCGAGGGCGACACCGTGCCGTTCACGCTCACCGCGAGCCAGGCGCCGGCGAACGACATGACGATCGTGCTCAGCGTGGACGCGCCGCCGGCCTTCGGCTATCAGGGTTTTGACTTCTCCTCGGGACCACAGCCTGCCCGTGTGACGCTGCTCGCGGGCCAGACCGAGGCGGTCTTCAACCTCGCCATCACCGACGACAACCAGACCCAGGGGCACAGCCAGATGGTGGTGTACGTGCGTTCCTCGCCGGACGGCGCCTACGAGCCGGACCGGTCGAGCCAGACCAGCCACAATGCCGCGGTCGAGATCGTCGACGACGAGACCTCGGCGGGCGAGGCGGTGATCTCGGTGGCCGACGCCACGGTGACGGAGGGGCCGGGCGCCGAACTCGAATTCGTCGTCACCCTTGATCGCAGTTCCGGCCACAACAAGGAAGTGCGGGCGATCTGGGGACTCGGCGCCGGCACGGCCACCGCGGGCGTGGACTACGAAGACCGCGCCGGCATGGTGCGGTTCCAGCCGGGCGAGACCGAATTCCGGGTGCGGATCGCGGTGATCGACGACGCCGAGACCGAGGATGACGAGACGCTCGCTTTCGAGTTGTCCACCGCCCAGGGCGGCGCGATTTTCGCGCGCGACGAGGCTATTGGCACGATTGTCGATGACGACTCCGGGCAAAGTTCGCAAGACGAAGAACCCCCGAGCGAGAACGAAAACGACGAGAACGAAAACGACCGGGAAAATCAGGACGAGGATAAACCGGACGAGAAAGAGCAGGACGAAGAAAACCCGCCCCAGCCCCCGCCGGCCGCCTGCGTCAGCGGCGCCCAGTGGAAAACCGTGGCGGGCTACTACGATTCCAACGCCGGCAAGGCCCCGAACTACGGCGCGAACTGGTACCGCGTCCTGATCGCCTACGGCAAGGCCCTTGCGGACCAGGAACTCCCCGACTGGACCGGCGCCGCGGACAAGCCCACCGAACCCTACACCGTCAAGGAAGCCAAAGAGAGCGAGAAGGTCTGGTCCGGCTGGACGCCGGTTCGCAAGGTGCTGGAATGTCTGGAGGCCGGTTCGGGCACTTCGACTTCCGAATCCCGAACCGACTCCGGCGGCGTGAGCCTGTCGGTGGCCGACGCCACCGTGACCGAGGGCGCGGGAGCGCGACTCGTGTTCACCGTGCGCCTGAGCGGGGCCGCCGCCGAAACCGTGACCGTGGACCACGAAACCCGGGACCTGACCACAACCCGCGGCGCGGACTACAGCGGCGGCAACGGCACGCTCAACTTCCTGCCGGGCGAGGTGGAGAAGCAGGTCACCGTCACCGTGCTCGACGACGCCCACGACGAGGGCAGGGAGACGCTGGAGCTCGTGCTGTCCAACGCCGCGGGGGCGAACATCGACGACGGCGTGGCGCTGGGAACCATCGTCAATTCCGACCCGCTGCCCCAGGCCTGGCTGGCGCGCTTTGGCCGCGGCCTCGCCCAGCAGGTGGTGGACGGGGTGTCCATGCGCTGGGACGCGCCGCGCACCCCCGGCTTCACCGGCCGCATCGGCAGTGTCTCCCTGGGCG
Source organism: Pseudomonadales bacterium (assembly GCA_022822865.1). Taxonomy (GTDB): domain Bacteria; phylum Pseudomonadota; class Gammaproteobacteria; order Pseudomonadales; family Pseudohongiellaceae; genus UBA9145. Next base: position 5,840 of record JAJDYJ010000070.1, read on the forward strand.
GCATGAACGCACAAGCCTGGGGCGGCGATGCCTTCCGGCGCGGCAACCTGTCCGGGCAGGGAACGTATGGCGAGCGCGATCCGACGCAAGCGATGGATTCGGACTTGGGCGTCCCGGCTATGCCGGGCATGGGATTCGGCTCAGGCATGGGTGTCCCAATGATGCCGGGAATGGGCGCCTCCGCGATGGGAATGGGTGTCCCATCGATGTCCGGAATGGGTGTCCCGGGAATGGCCCCGATCATGCCGGGCATGAACGGCGGCGGATTTGGCGGCGCATTCCAGTCGTCCTTCGGCGGGACCGCGGCGATGGGTGTCCCGATGATGGGCGGAGGCTTCGCCACGGGTGGCCCAATGATGCCCATGGGCCCAGACTCGTTCGGCATGTCTGGGGGCATGGACATGACCGGGATGGGCGGAATGTCCGGTGGAATCGGCATGGGCGGCATGACCTCGGGCTTCCCGGCTTCCCTGCCCGGCCAGGTTCCCGGAATGGGCTTCCCCGGCGGCGGCATGGGGCAGGGACACGACATCGGCGGCATGGGGCAGGGCCATGACGCCGGCGCCATGGGCGAGCCCATGTCCGCCCCGTCCGGTTCCGCCGGCATGGGCGCGAACCACGACCGCGAAGCCGCCCTGCGCCAGTTCCTCCGCGGCAGCGAATTCACCATGACCGGCGTCATCGGCGGCGATTCGGCGCCCCCCGCCCGTCATTCTGCGCCCCTTACCCGTCATTCTGCGCGAAGCGAAGCGCAGTCGCAGAATCTCCCGCAGTGCTCACTTCGGGAAGATGGCGCGACCGCGCGCGGAATGACGGAGTCTTGCGGTCAGGCTGGCACGGCCGGCGACTGGCTCGCGAAGCTGCCGGAAATCAACGCCGAACCCGCGCCGATTCCCGAAACCACCTGGTCGCTCTGGGGCAGCCTCAACGAAGCGCAGTTCCGCGGCGACGAAGGCGCCCTCGGCCTCGAAGGCAGCATGCTCACCGGCATGTTCGGCGGCGACGTCTCCCGGGACAACTGGCTCGCCGGCATCGGCCTCAACTTCACCGAAGGCCTGGGCAGCTACCGCCCCGGCGAATCGAAAGCAGCGGCCAACGGCGACGAATCGGCGCTCAACGGCGGCGACATCCGCGCCCGCCTCGCGGCCGTCACCCCCTACGGCAAGCTGCGTCTGGCCGAGGGCAGGGAAGTCTGGGGCGCCTTCGGCATCGGTACGGGAACCATGGAACTTTCGCCGGGCGGCGACGCCGAACCCATCGAGGCCGATCTCGGCTGGCAAATGGCCGCGGTGGGCGGCGAACAGGCGCTGTTTACCCTGCCGCAACTCGGCGGGCTAGCCGTTTCCGCCAAATCCGACCTGCTCTGGGCGCGCACCGCTTCGGACGCCGCCGAAGGGCTCATCGCCACCAGCGCCGACGTCAGCCGCGCAAGGCTCGGCCTCGAAGGAAGCTGGAATCTTTCCCTCGGCGCATTCGGCGACCTGCGCCCCACGCTCGAAGCCGGCGTTCGCCACGACGCCGGCGACGCCGAAACCGGATTCGGCGTCGATGTCGGCGGCGGCATCGCCTGGCGGGCGCCGGAACTCGGCCTCGACCTGTCCCTCCAGGGCCGGGGCGCGGCCAGCCGCGAAAGCGGCGGCTTCCGCGACTGGAGCTATGGCGCTTCCGTCACCTGGGACCCGGACGCCGCCTCGGAAGAGGGCCTGCTGCTCAAGCTCGGCCAGGATCTCGGCGGCGCGACTTCGGGCCTGCTGCAAAGCATGTTCTCCAACCAGCAAAGCATGCAATACCAGTCCGGCTACGACTCGCCCATGCAAGGCCGTTGGACCGCCGAAGCCGAATACGGCCTGGCCCTGCCCGGCAAGTTCCTCGGCAGCCCGAAGCTCGCCTTCAGCCAAGGCTCGGGCGCCCGGGACTACACTTTCGGCTGGCGCTTGAAATCCCTGTCCCCTGAGCGGGACCTGTCGCTGGAACTGACCGTCACCCGCAGCCAGTCCATGCCTTGGGGAATCGGCGGGGGAGTGGACTTCGGCGCGGCCGCGCTCACCGGCCCCGGCGGCATACCGGGCCTGGAGCCAGACCTCCGGCAAGGCCTGAACCACGCCCTCGACGCCCACGAATCCCCGGACTCCGGCAACGAAGCGCGCCAAACCATCGGCGCCCAGTTCGCCTGGCGCCTGAGCAAGGCCCGCGGCGACCGCTTCGACCTCTCCCTGCAACTGCGCGCCGAACGCGGCGAAGCCGGCGCCTACGGCTCGGGCAACCGCTTCAACCTCGGCTTCGTCATCGCCTGGTAGCCCGAGTGGTTGGCCCGGGCCAGGGTCTTGGCGGAGCGGTGGAATTTGCCGCTGTTCCGCCCGTCGAGGATTGTTGCTACTCTCGCAAGAAGCGGGACCGAACCGGGAATCCTGCCCGTTCCGGCAGGAGCCGGCCCCCGCGGGGAGGTCGCCGTGAAAAAAATCGTCTGGATTACCTTTTTCGTTGCGCTGGTCGCGGTGAATTTACTGGCGGAGGCGATGAATTACTTCGCCGGCGTCCAGGTAGCCATGTTCTACCGCCTCACCTTCGTGCTGAGCGTTACCGTGGTTGCCGCCGTTTTCGCCGGATCGACCCTGCTGGTGAAAGGGATGAGCGGCGAACGGCCCGTTTCCGACCGCTTCAGCCCCCGGGAAGTGCTCGTCTGCCTGAACCAGCGCAAGACCCGCGCCACCTGCGGCGCGGTGGCGGGCCTGCTGGGCATCCCCCCCCATGGCGTCGGACGCATTCTCGGCGCCAAACGTCCCGCCGCCTCCTGGGTCGTTTCTTCCGCCACCCACCTTCCCGCGAATTACCGCCATGACGAAATCCATCCCGACCTGCTCCATAACGACCGCATCATAGAAAGCGCGGAAGAACTGAAACAATTCATCTACGAGTGGCGCGGGAGAACCGGAAAAGCACAACCGGCGGGAATCAACTGAAGGTATTCTTTCGCCGTGGGTGCGGGAACGGCTTGTGCCGATCAATTCGGCGGCGGGGCGTCGAATGCCGGAACGATCGGCGGAAGCGCGGCGAAGGCCTTGCCGGAATGGAGCAGGGAAACCGCCGCGATGTCCCCGTCGCAATGCAGTTGGACCGCGCCGCCGGCGAAGCCGTCGGGCAACTCGAACAGCGCGTCCAGGAACCGGTCCGCGGTGGATTCGCCGGGGACCGATATCGGAGACTCCGCCGCGAGCGCCGTTTCCCGCCCTGCCGTTTCCCGCCCTGCCACATCCAGTGTTGCCCGGCAGGCGACGGCGGCTTCGGCGCTGTTGCTCAGGAACAGCTCCATGCGTCCGAGCCGGGGTATGACCGGGAAGCGGAACGCCAGCGCGGGCTGGGCGGTGGATATTGCCGTCATGCCGAGCAGGCCAGCGGTTGCCGATTCCGTCGAAGCCCGGCTCAGCAGGTTGCTTGCATGCACCGGCCCGTCGCAATCGAGCGTGGCATGGCCGTAGGCAAAGAAATGTCGGCCGAAGCTCGTCATTGAGATCCGGTCGTCGGGGCCGGGCAGGTCGAGTACGGCGCGGAGGAAACCGTCCCGGGTGACGCCGGCTGCGTTTGCGAAGCGGGCGGTGTTCAATCCCGCGCCATACAGGCGCAGCTCGCAGCGGTTGGCTCCGGCGGAGCGGTTCGTCACCTGCAGGCGGGACTGGAAACCCGCGCCATCGATCGCCAGGGGCAGAACGCGGGAAAACTGCGACTTTTCCCCGGATTCTTCCGCGGACGTTTCGGCGGCCTCCAGCGCGGCGAAGACGCCGTTTTCGAGTTGCACGCCCAGGGCCGTTACCGCCCGGCCGCAGGTCACTTCGGCCGTACCGCCGTCTGCGTCCAGCGTAACGAATTCGTCCAGAAAGCGGAAGAACGTGGATTCGGCGGGCACGGCGAAACTGCCGCCTTCGGTGGGGGTTCCCTGCGCGGTTTCCACTTCCACCGCGCAGGCGGCTTCCAGATCGCCGGCGTTGGCGAAGGCCAGCCCGAGGCGGCCGAGTTCGGGCAGCACCGGGAAGCGGAAGACGTTCCCCGCCCTTGCGCTTTCCATGGTCGTCATGGCCAGCGGCCGGCCGCCGCTTTCCACGCCGAGCAGCAGGCGCGCCACCGCTGGCTGCTCACATGCGAGTGTCGCATAGCCCACCGCCAGAGGGTGTTCCCCCGTTGTCGTCAGCAAGACGCCGGCGCCGGCCGCGCCGGGGTCGAATTCGGCGGAATTCGCGTCCAGAACGGTCAGGGCGGGATTGTCATCGAACCGGCCCGTGTCCAGCCCAGGTCCGTGCAGGCCGAGTATGCAGCGGTTGTCCAGGGGCGAGGCGTTGGTGAGGAATAGATTGCCGCGGAAACCGTCACCGTCGGCGAACAGCGGAAACGGATGCTCCAGGGCCGCGGCGGAGTATTGCGGCGCCGGAGGTTCGGCTTCGGGATCCGGCGTCGGGTCCGGATCAGGGTCGGGGTCGGCAGGCGCAGGCGGATCGTCCTTGTCCGTCCGTTCGAACGTGAGCGTGCCGAGCTTGCGGCCATTGAATTTGCCGGAATCGCCGATATACGTGACGACTCCCCGGGGATTGGTTGCGGGGTTGGACAGCGACCAGCCGCCGCCGTCTTCGGTTCCGGCGTCCCAGGCGTAGAGGTCGATCGAGATCTCGTTCCGCCAGCCGTCGGCTCCGCGCAGCGAAAGTTTCGACACGCCCACGAACCAGTCCGGCGACGGCGCGATCATTGAAATGACCGAAACCTCGGGCCGCGCGGAGGTGGTGGTGAAGGTGGCGCTTACCGTGGAGGTCGGACCTATGAACGAACTCCCCGCCGAAATGAACGGCCCGGCGGCCGCATTGGCGCTCACTTCCGCCCGCAGGCGCGAAGTTGAACCCAACTCGGCGACGTTCTCGATCCCGGGGCTCGCCGAAGCCCCCGCCGCCCAAAGCGTGGCGTCCGGCGCGTGGGGCGCCCCCACGACCGAAGTGAAGTGAGCGCCGCCGGGCAGGCTGCTGTCGGAAATGTCCGCCGCCGTCCAGTCGCCTGCGAAGGTCATTTCGTAGGTGGCGCTGTCCGTTTGCGCGGCGGCGGGCGGCACGAATGGCGCAGTGAACAGCAGGCAAAGCGCCAGGGCGCGACGGGAAGCGTGATGATCTTTCACGTGACGTTGCTTCGGAAAGGGCACAGTGTATCACTATCAGAAACCGCGAAGCCCCCGAAGCCGCGCTTCCCGCCGACGCGAACCGCGAAGCTTCCATTACGTTTGATTGCGCGTAAAATGGCCCGGTGACCAGAATTGCCCCCTTTATCCTGTTGTTGCTGGCAAGCCTGTCGTCCTGCAGCGACGAACTGAGCCGGGCGCGGCCCTACGTGCTGACTACCGCCACCACGGGCGGAGTCTTTTATCCCGTGGGGGTCGCCATCGCCACCATCGCCCACGCGGAATTGTCCGCTACCGAGAACATCTCGATGACGGCGATCAGTTCCGCCGGGTCGATGGAAAATCTCAAGTTGCTGCGCGACAACCAGGCGCAGTTCGCGATATTGCAAGGCCCGTTCGGCGCCTGGTCCTGGACCGGCGAAGGTCCGGTGCGCGAGCCGCAAACGCATATCCGCTCGGTCAGCGCCTTGTGGAAGAACGTCGAGCATTTCGTGCTGTTGACGGAACTCGTCACTTCCGGCGGCATCATGGACCTGAACAATCTCGACGGCGAGCGCTATGTGCTCGGCGCGCGCAATTCGGGCGCCGAACAGACCGGCCGCTTCATCCTCGAAACGCTCGGCGTCGATTACGAAGACAAGTTCTCCCTGGCCTACATGGGTTACGGGCCCACGGTAGGCGCCATCCAGGACGGCAATATCGTCGGCATGAACATCCCCGCCGGCGCGCCGGTGAGCTCGATCACGCAGGCTTACGCGATGATGGGCGAGCGCATGACGATCCTGAACTGGTCCCAGCAGGAACTCGACCTGATCAATTCCCGTTATCCGCTCTGGGACTGGTACGATTTTCCGCCGCTCACCTATCCGAACCAGACCGAGCCGGTGCGCACCGTGGCCTCGCCCAATGTGCTCGTGACCCGGGTCGATATCCCGGAAGAGGCGGTCTACCGGATCACCCGGGTGATCTGGGAGAATCTGGCCACCTTGCAGGAGATTCACGGCGCGACCCGGGACATGCGGCCCGAGATCGCTATCGCGGGTCTCGGCGCGCCGCTGCATGCCGGCGCGTTGCGTTACTATCGGGAAGTCGGGCTGGAAATTCCCGAGCGCCTGTTGCTCGAAGAGCCCTCGACCGGCGCTGAAACCGGCCTGGACATCGAAACCGGGCGAAGAGCCGACCCATGACTTCTACGCCGTTGCGCTGGGCCGCGTTCTTCTTCGCGCTTTTCCATATTTATTGCAATGTGTTCGCCAGCATTTCCGAGTTGTGGCTGTCGGCCATCCATTTCGGCGGCTTCGTGGCGATCTGCGCCTTGATGGCCAACGAGGCCCCCAATCTGACGCGCAAGTCGCCTTATTACTGGGTCAACATCGGCCTCGCGCTGCTGGCGGTGGCGACTTCGAGCTACCTGATCCTGTTCGAAAACGCGCTCTACGCACGAGAGACCGAATACATCCTCAGCGACTACGTATTCTCGATCTTCGCCATCGGTCTGGCGATAGAGTTCACGCGCCGCACCACGGGCTGGTTCATGCCGGTGCTGATTGCGATCAGTCTTTCGTACATCCTGTTTCTGGGACGCTACATCAGCGGCGTATTCGCCTTTCCGGGGCTCAACCTGGAAACCGTGCTTTATCGCAGCTTTTTTACCAGCGAAGGCATGTTCGGGCTTACCGCCCAGATCTCGTCGACTTTCGTCTTCATGTTCATCATCTTCGGCGCCTTCCTGCTCAAGTCCGGCGCCGGGGACTTCATCGTGCGCCTCGCGCAATGTCTCGCCGGCCGCTTTACCGGTGGCGCGGGGCTGGTAGCGGTGATCGGTTCGGGCCTGATGGGGTCGGTGTCCGGGTCGGCGGTGGCGAATACGGTATCCACCGGCGTCATCACCATTCCCATGATGCGCAAATCGGGCTTTCAACCGCGTTTCGCGGCTGGCGTGGAAGCGGCATCGTCGACCGGCGGAGCGCTGATGCCGCCGGTCATGGGGGCGGGCGCCTTCGTACTCGCAAGTTACACCCAGATTCCCTATCTGACAGTGATCGGCGCCTCGATCCTGCCGGCCTTGCTGTATTTCCTCACGGTTTCCTTCTTCGTGCGGATCGAGGCCAAACGAATGGGACTCGCGCCGGTGCTGGCCAGGGATGCGGAGAAGGTGTCCACGGTACTCAGGGAAGGCTGGCATTTCATCATCCCCATCGCGACGCTGGTGGGATTTCTCGTCAGCGGGCGCACGCCGACGACTTCGGCGGCGTTCGCCACGATCAGCGTGATCCTTGCGTCGTGGATTTCGCCGCGGCCGATGCGTCTGACCGACATCTTCGAAGCCGTGGTCAACGGCGTGAAGACGATGGTTTCCACCGCGCTGCTGCTCGTGGCGGTCGGCATCATCATCAATGTCGTGACGACCACGGGCGTCGGCAACGCCTTTTCCCTGATGATCGCCGACTGGGCCGGAGGCTCGCTGCTGATCACGCTTGTGCTCGTCGCGCTGGCGTCTCTCGTGCTCGGCATGGGCTTGCCCGTGACCGCTTCCTATATCGTGCTCGCTACCTTGTCGGCGCCGTTGATTTTCGACCTGATCAGCCAGTCGCAATTACTGGAAGCGCTGCAAGCTCCTGATATTCCTTCGAATGTTGCCGCCACAATCGGCCTTTTCGGTGGCGACGCCGCGGTCGCCCTGCAGGAAATGCCGCTCCAGATGAAGCAATTGATCCGCGCTGAAATGCTGCCCGCGGATTTGCTCATGGGCATGTTGCTGAGCGCGCACCTGATCATTTTCTGGTTGTCCCAGGACAGTAACGTCACGCCGCCGGTATGCCTGGTGTCCTTCGCCGCGGCAGGCATCGCGGGCACGCGCCCGATCGCCACCGGATTCACGAGCTGGAAGATCGCCAAGGGCCTGTATCTGATTCCAGTGCTGTTCGCTTTTTCGCCGCTGATTTCAGGCACGCTCGCCGAACGCCTTGAAGTATTCGCCTGGGCCGTTCCTGGCTTGTATTGCCTCGCCGGGCTCCTGCAATGGCATCTGGAAAAGCCGATCAACGCGGTGCTCGCGGTATTGCTCGCCGTCAGCGCGGCCCTGCTGCTGTGGACGCCGTTTCCGATTTATTTTCACGCGGCCGGCGCTGCCTTGCTGGTCGGCATAGTCGTCTGGCAACGCTCGTTCGTTGCGGCCCCGGCCCCATTGGCAAAAGTAGAAGTTGAGGAGGTTTCATGAGTTCTCGAACAGCGCGGCAGATTCAGATGGTCAGCCGTCCGGCAGGCATGCCGGGACAGGAGCATTTCAGGATGGTGGAGGTCGAATTGCCGGCCCCGGAGGCAGGGCAGGTACTGGTGGAAAACCGCTACATGTCGGTAGACCCGTACATGCGCGGGCGCATGCGCGCCGAGGGCGTGTACGCTGCGCCATATCCCCTGAACGCACCCTTGTATGGCGGCGCGGTCGGCGAAGTGCTCGAATCCGGTGACGAGAATCTGCAGCCCGGCGATATCGTCCTCAGTCAGGGCGCCTGGCAGGACCGTCTGCTCACCAGGGCCTCCCGCGTGCAACGCCTTGAACCCTTCGACCCCGAGCGGATTTCGCTTTATCTCGGCACCCTGGGCATGCCCGGCATGACCGCCTATGTCGGCCTGAATCGCTTCGGCGAGCCGAAAGAGGGCGAAACCGTGTTCGTATCGGCTGCTTCCGGCGCGGTCGGCGCCAATGTCTGCCAGATCGCGAAAATGAAAGGCTGCCGGGTCGTCGGCAGCGTCGGCAGCGACGCCAAGGCCGAATACCTGAACGCGGAATGCGGCGTCGATGAGACGATCAATTACCGTACCTGCGGCGATCTGACGGAAGCCTTGCGGGCAGCCGCCCCGGACGGCGTAGACGTCTATTTCGAAAACGTCGGCGGCGAACATCTGCAGGCCGCGCTCAACGCCATGAATCCGTTTGGCCGCATCGCCGCCTGCGGCATGATCTCGACCTACAACGACGCCGAGCCGGTACCCGGCCCGAACAACCTGATGCTGATCGTCGGCAAGAAAGTGCGCATCAACGGCTTCATCGTTTTCGACCACAACGACATGCGCGAAGACTTCCTCAGGGACATGTCCGGATGGATCGAGTCCGGCCGGGTCCGCGCTCGCGAAACCGTCGTCGAAGGCCTCGAAAACGCCGTCGACGCCTTCCTCGCCCTGTTCTCCGGCGACAACTTCGGCAAGATGGTCGTGAAGTTATAGGAATTGGGGAGCACGGGAGGGCAATACATGTCTGTACCAGATTTCGAGACTTTGCTATTGCCAGTCCTAAAGGCGATAAGCAGTCGAAATGAAATAGCACTATCTGAAGTGCGAGGCATAGTCGCGTCGAATCTCGGGTTAACCGGAAAAGATCTGAATGAGACCATGGAGAGTGGTCAGCAAACGTTTAACAATCGCGTAAACTGGGCCGCGAACTACTTCGAGATCGCGGGAATCGTGGCCCGGGTTCGTCGGGGAGTATACCGAACGAACGATGAAGGCAAGCAGTTATTGGAAAAAGGTCTTACGCGAATTGACTACGATATTCTTCGGCAGTATCCCGGTTACGCAAGCTGGGAAAAGCGAGGAAGACAGAAAACTCCACGCCTTCAGTAGAAATCGCTAGCGACTAGTTGAAGGCAAGACCAGAAAAGCAAGGTAATTCGAACGGCTGGGAACATGGCCGATACACTAACCAAGGCCGAGCGTAGCGAGCGGATGCGCCGTGTGCGCTTGAAGGATAGCAAGGCGGAAATGGCGGTTCGCAGTCTGGCTCACCGTATGGGCTACCGATTTCGCCTGCATCGAAAAAATCTGCCGGGAACACCAGATATAGTGATGCCCCTTCCACGCGGGCGAATCGGCGATCGCCTTGGGATACTCTTCATCCAGGACGAGACTGGGCTTGGAGCGATCCGGATATGGAAAATGCCAGAAGCGAAGAACGAATACTCTCGGACATTCAGTCGCACCTCGGTTCAACCACGATCTATCGCGATGTCGATCAATTGCTAAAGGGATTCCTGGAAGAGCTATCTCAGCTATAAAGAAACCGATTACGGCCATTCGATTAGCTTTAGTTCTTCCAGCCGGATAGCCATGGTCGTAACTGACACCCGAAATCTCTGCGCCAAAGATGGACGATGTCTACCGCTAAGAATTTGGCAGCGTGCAAGCGCTTTTTCTCTCACCTTCGTTCCGGGGTCGGAGTCAAGCAATTCGTCTACACGCTCCGGGCAAATCGACTGGGCGACGGTGTTATTGAAGGCTAACTTTTCAGTACCAAATCGTATTCTGAATTCCCTGAGGACTTGCTTTCGGGGCATTAGAAACAACGCGGCGAAGTGGTCTGCCTCGCGTTCCTGATCCGACCTGACATGGTTAAGCCCACTGCCATCGAGTGGCATATCTCGATGCAACATTTCACGAGGATGCAACTCCCAGTGACCGCATTCGTGGGCGCCGGTATAGCGTCGAACTGGTATTGGAAAATTGGGATCTATAGCGATTTGATTTGATGGCCGATGAATAAGCCCGGCAGTTTGCATCATTCGGCCCTTATACGAGAAAGGCTGCAGTGCAAGCCCTGGTTGTTCGACAAAGGTGGCTCCCAGCACTTGTGCCAGGAATCTCGGCTCCAGCAATTCGAGCGGGTCACCGCTGTATTTTGGATGCAGCAACTCAACCGATCGAAGAATCTCTCTCTGAAGGGCTATCACTCGTTGTTCGATTTGTTCTCGAGGCAACATCTATCCACACCCCATATAGTGCTTGAGAGAGAAATAATACACCACATATGGTGGTTGTCAACAATTTGACGATTATTCCTAAAATAGACCTCCAAATGGCCCCTGCGGCGAATAATGCCCATATTCACCGTACATATTGCGGCGATTATGCTTGCCCTTGCGGTGAATAACAGCTATAAACACCGCAAAAGGTGCGGCGAAAATGTGGATTCATCAACATCAGGATTGGCCGAATTTCACTTGGGACACTGACAGGCTGACTGCAACACTGGCGGAAGTCAGGCATCGGCAAGGGCGCTTGCAAGGCAGGATGGAAGGGCTGGGATTTCCTCTCAGGCGTGAAGCGAACTTGCGCAGCTTGACCAGTGAGGTCTTGAAATCCTCGGCGATCGAAGGGGAAAAGCTTGACGCCGAAGAGGTTCGGTCATCGATCGCCCGCCGGCTCGGAATCGAAACGGCCGGCATGGTTCCCGTCGGCCGGGACGTGGAGGGCATCGTGGAAATGATGCTTGACGCCACGCGCAGGTTTTCCGAACCGCTTACCAGAGATCGCCTGTTCGACTGGCATGCCGCGATGTTCCCGACGGGCCGCAGTGGAATACGGCGGATTACGGTCGGTGCGTGGCGCACCGCCGACAGCGGTCCAATGCAGGTGGTGTCCGGGCCCGCAGGGCGGGAGACGGTTCACTTCGAAGCGCCCGGGTCGGAAGACCTCGAACAGGAGATGACCGCCTTTCTGGCCTGGTTCGAAACAGATGACGAATTCGACCCGGTTCTGAAAGCGGGTATTGCCCACCTTTGGTTTCTGACAATTCACCCGTTCGAGGACGGCAACGGCCGGATCGGCAGAGCCATTGCCGATATGGCCCTGGCGCGGGCGGACGGCATGGCTGACCGCTATTACGGCCTTTCCACACAGATCGAGTCCGAGCGAAAGGACTATTACGATCAACTTGAAAGGCAGCAGCGCGGGACTCCCGACATCACGGACTGGCTGCAATGGTTTGTCGACTGTCTCGGCCGAGCCATCACGAGCGCGGAAGAGTCCTTGTCGCGAGTGCTCTACAAGGCGCGAATTTGGGAAAAGATCAATGAAAATCCCGTCAACGAACGGCAACGCCGGGTCATCAACCGCATGCTGGAAGATGATTTCGTCGGCTTCATGAATACATCGAAATACGCCAGCCTGGCAAAATGCTCGTCGGATACTGCCCTGAGGGACATCCAGAATCTGAAAGCCAGAGCTATATTCGTTCAAAATCCCGGCGGCGGGCGAAGCACCAGCTATCGCTTGCCGGACGAAGTCTGAATCAATTCTCCCGCAAGTCCTCGAAGGCCTGGTTCTGGGAGAGGTAGGTGCGGCCGCTGAGGCGGCTGAAGAAGCGGGAGCCTTCGAGGATTTTCATGATCGGCGCCTTGACTTCGGACAGGTGCAGGGAAATGCCGGAATCGGCGAGGACGTCGTTGATGTTTTCGAGGGTTTCGAGCGCGCTGAGGTCGATATCGTTCACCGCCGGGCACATCAGCACCACGTGTTTCAGGCCGGGGCGCTCGGCGACGAGGCGGAACACCAGGCTTTCGAGATAGCGCGTGTTGGGGAAATACAGCGCTTCGTCGATACGCATGGTCAGCAGGTTTTCGCTTGTTTCCACCTGATAATGCTTCACGTTGCGGAAGTGCTCGGTGCCCGGCACCCGGCCGACGATGGCGACATGGGGGCGCGAGGTCTTGTATAGATGCATCAGCACGGCGGTGAGCACGCCGGCGCCGATGCCGGCTTCGGCGCCCAGGGTCAGGGTCACGATCAGGGTGATGGCCACGGCGAAGAATTCCCCGCGCGAGTGGCGCCAGGATTTGGCCAGGATCGAGAAATCGAGCAGGGCGTAGACGGCGACGAGGATTACGGCGGCCAGACAGACCTTGGGCAGCCAGTACAGCACCGGCGTCAGCAGGAGCACTACGAACGCGATGATCAGGGCGGAATAGAATCCTGCCGCCGGAGTCGCCGCGCCGGCTTCGAAATTGACCAGGGAACGGGAGAAGCCGCCGGCGACGGGCATGCCGCCACTGAAAGACGTGACGAGATTCGCGGCGCCAAGCCCGGTCAGTTCCTGGTTCGGCGAAATGGTCTGGCGGCGGCGCACGGCCAGGGCCTGGGCGACCGAGATCGATTCCACGTAGCAGACGACCGCCAGGGGCAGGGCCGAGAGAAACAGGCTGCCGAGCAGCGCCGGCGAGAAATCCGGCAAGGTGAATGCCGGCAGGCCGGATGGAATCTCGCCGAGAACTTCGACTCCCGCCTGCTCGAGATCGAATTGCCAGCTCAGCCAGATCGCTAGCGCCGCCAGCGCGATGGGCCCGGCGCGCGAAAGCGACCGGGCCACGCCGCGGCGGATTCCCATCCAGAGAAAGAGCCGCGCCAGACGGAGCCGGCAGATCACCAGGAAAGCGATCGCCGCCAAGCCGAGGGCAAGGGTCGGCAGATGCGCGCCGGTCAAATTCGCGATGAGCGAGGCGAACAGCGCCAGCGCATTGCTCCCCGAAACCGGGACGTTGAACAGCAAGTCCGTCTGGCTCAGGGCGATCAGGATGGCCGAGGCGGTCACGAAAGCAACCAGCACCGGCCGCGGGATGAAATTGGCTACGAAGCCGAGCCGGAAAAATCCCGCCAGCAGCAATATGGCGCCGGTCATGAAAGACAGCGTAAGCGCCGCCGCGGCGTATTCGCCCGGAGTTTGCAGCGGCAGGCGGGAGAGCGCGGCGGCGGTCATCAGCGACAGGATCGCCACCGGACCGACGGACAGGGCGCGGCTGCTGCCGAACAACGCGTAGATCGTCAGCCCGGACATGGCGGCATAGAGCCCGGCCTGGGCCGGCACTCCGGCCACGAGCGCCAGGCCGAGCGCCTGGGGAATCAGCATGACCGCGACCACTACCGCCGCGACGGCGTCGTTGCGCAGGTCCCTGATGCGGTAGTGGCGTGCCCAGGTTAAGGCTGGGATGAAGGAATCGGGAGTTTTGGGGTTCATGGTTGGGGTGTTTTTTGGCGAATTGGGTGACTGCATTCCTTAAGGTTGTTCATGCCGTCCCTGGCGCGGCTTCAGTGGCTTCGCTAACCCCCAGCCTTGCCAATCCAGCCGCCAAGCACAGCTTGGCGTCGTTCGACCTGCGCACGAAGCTGCGCTTCGTAAACGCTTGTTCTCACCCATGGCAAGTCGTTCGACCCTCGAAAAGCGTTGCTTTTCGTCGGCTGCGCCGACCGGGTCTCACCCTTGCTCCAGCAAATTTCGAAGGTCGATGATTGCCGCGTTGGCGCGGGAGATGTAGTTCGCCATGGTCAGCGAGTGGTTGGCGAATGTGCCGAATCCGGAGCCGTTGAGAATCACCGGGAAATACACAGTGCCCTGGCTCGCTTCGAGTTCGCGAATGATCTGGCGCAGGCTGGCGCCGGCGTTCTTGTCTTCGACCACCGCCTCGAAGTCGACTTCCACCGCCTGCAGGAAGTGCATCAGCGCCCAGGTGGCGCCGCGGGCTTCGTAGAAGATGTCGTCGATTTCAAGCCACGGGGTGCGCACCTGGATTTCGGAATCCGCCGGGGTCGACCGGGCCGCGGCGGGCTCTCCCGCGGTATCGGTATTGACCCGGTTTTGCAGCACGCTGGCGCTCAGGCGCTGGGAAAGGCTGCCGAGCCGGGTCTCCACGTCTTCCAGCCAGGTCGCGAGGTTGTCGGCGCGCGCGAAGAACTGGGCGTCGCTGTTGGCCGGATCGGAAATTCCGGCCAGGTATGAGTACAGGCTCTCGACGGCCTCCCCGTACACATTCTCGGTAGCGGGAAAGATCCAGCTATCGTTGTCGAAATGAAGGTTGGGCTCGGCGACGATGAGGTCCGGGTCTTCGGTCGATTGGGACTGGGAGCGGCTGAAACTCTCGCGCATCGCCCGCGAAAGGTCTCGCACCTGGACCAGGGCGCCGAATTCCCAGTTGGGGATATTGTCGAGGTAGATCCCCGGCGGCATGATGTCGTTGGTCAGGTAACCGCCCGGTTTGTCGAGCAAGGTTTCGGCGACGCGGATCATCGCGGACGTGGTGGACGCGCCGATCACGTAATCGTTGCCGCTTGCGGCGAGTTTTTCGGCGGTGTTCAGGCGCACCGAAAATGGGTCCGGTTCCCAACTCCAGTAAATGCCGAGCGCTATGACGAAGACGGCAAGAACGCCGAAACCCCAGAGAAGAATCCTTCGCGCGAGTCCGCCGCCGCCCGGCCATCTGATGCGGGCGCGTAAGTCTCCGAATTTTTGTCTGAACCAGCCGACCATGGCTTGCAGTTTACATCAAATGGACCGCCTGGACCGTTCGCGCCGGCGTTCAGGAATCGGGCATCCTGAGGCGGATCAGGGTAACGCCGGATATCTCGATATTGCCGCGCAACCGATAGCCCGCAACCGATTCGCGCATGGTCGAATACATCCAGCGCGCGAGTTCGTCGTCGGGCGCTGTAATGAGTACGAACGCGCCATGCTCTCTCGCCTGCGCCGCTATCCCGGCCAATGTCGCGCGTGTCGCATCGTCCTGGCGGCGCAATGCCCTTTCCTCGAGCGGGAAAAACAGGTCTCCCGAATCACGTTCGGCCGCGAGCGCCTCGCGGGCGGGGGCGATGCCGGGATGGGAGCCATCGATGATTTCCGCCCGGCCCAGCAGGCGGTCGGCGTTGGCGAAATTGCCGCGATTGGCCGCCTCCAGCGCCAGTTCGAGGTAGCGCTCGACGATGCTTTGCATGCCTTCAAGCGCAATCTCGTTCTCCGGCTGCAATTGCAGGACTTCCCGGAAATAGTCGTAAGCGTTGTCGAATCGCGGCGTGAGCAGACGGTCGTCGTCGAGCGCTTGCAGGCCCGAGAAAAGCAAATCGGCAATCAGCCTTTGCATATTCCGCGGAATTTGCTCGATCTCGGGTTCTTCCACGGGAATCGTGCGCATTTCCGGCAGCGCCGCGGAACTTTCGGCTGGCTGCTCCGGCGGCGGCGCCTGCATCTGACAGGCCTGGAGCAAAACAAGGAGCGGCAGGCAGGAAAGTCGTAGATCGCGCATGTCCGTATCTTACGCCAGCAACTCCGAATAAGGTATGAAAACGAGGCGATCTCCCGGCTCGACCGCGGTATGGGGAGGCACCACCAGCAACCCGCTCGAACGGCTTAGCGAAGAGCCGGCGCCTGAACTCTGGTTGTCGAAGGGAAGCGCCTGCTCCCCGCCATCGGTATCGGCCTCGACCGTTACGCGAAGATACTCCTGCCGGTTCCCGCCCGGTGGACGGGAAAATCCGGCGGGCAGCCGGTAACCGGCAGGAACCGCGGCGGCGGCGCCCATCATGCGGAACAACGCCGGCCGTACTATCAGGCAGAAGGTGACGAATGCGGAAACGGGATTGCCCGGCAGGCCGAAGAAAGCCATCTGCCGAACCCTGCCGTAAGCGAGGGGCTTGCCGGGCTTGATGGCGAGTTTCCAGAGTTGCAACTCGCCTTCGCTTTCTACGGCCGCGCGGACATGGTCCTCGTCGCCGACGGACACGCCTCCGGTGGTTATGATGCTGTCCACTCTGGAGGAGGCTTCGAGCAGGGTCTGCCGCGTCTGTTCCAGATCGTCGGCGGCGATGCCCAGGTCGGCAAGTTCCACAGGCATGTTCTGCAACATGCTCGCCAGGGCGTAGAAATTGCCGTTGTATATCTGTCCGGACAGCAAGGGAGTCCCGGGCGCCGCCAGCTCGTCGCCCGTTGCGAGCAGACCGACTCGCAGTTTCCTTCGCACCGGCACATCGGCGCATCCGATCGAGGCAAGTACGCCGATATCCTGTGGCTGCAGGCGATGACCGCTGCCGAACAGCAGATCGCCTTCGCGCACGGCGTCCCCCGCCGCGCGCACATGATCTCCCGGCATTACCGGTGCAAGCACGGTAACCTCGCCGTCGCCGGCCCGGCAGTTTTCCTGAATCACGACGGCGTCGGCGCCTTCCGGCAATGCGGCGCCGGTGAAGATTCGTGCCGCTTCACCCACCGGCAACGCGTCGCCGGCCTGACCTGCTGCAATGCGGCGATTGACCGGCAAGCTTACCGGAACCGTGCGCACATCCGCGGCGCGCAGGGCGTAACCGTCCATGGCGCTGTTGGCGAAAGGCGGCACATCGATGCCCGCGTGTATGTCCCGCTCCAGGATCCTGCCCCGGGCGGCAAGCAAGTCGACGGATTCAACGCCGCTGATTTGCGGTACGGTTTCCCAAATCTGCCGGCAGGCGGCATCCACCGGAGTCAACGCGCTGCCGGATACTGTTGTCGAGGGTTGCATGTTTGCGCCGATTTGCCGCTGATTCCCGCCGCCGCTTCAGGCCGCGGCCTTTTTCGCCGGATCGTACAGCGACTGCACGGTTTTCTTCAATTGATCTTCCCAGCTTCTTGCCTTGATGCCGAAAGTATCGAACAGTTTCTTGCCGGATAGCGTCGAATTAAGAACTTCCGGCGCCCGCACTGGCTTCTCGATCAGGTTCACGCGATCCAGCAGACCATAAATGTCCGCGTCGCGGGCGGCAGCGAATTCAAGCGTCAGCATCGCCACTTCCTTCTCCCAGGTCGGCGTCAACCCGCAATAGTGATAAGTGCCCCAGACATTGGCGTCACAATCCACCTGATGACAGATCGCCAGGATCGCCGTGGCAAGATCTTCCGTGCTCGTGGGGTTCAGCCGCCGGCGCCAGACGTCAATCTCGCCGCCGTGACGCTTGATCGAGCGGATCCATGACTTGATCAGCCCCCGTTTGTGCGGGCCGAACAGCCAGCCGGGACGCAGCAGGATATGCTTCGGCAACTCCCGTACCCGCCGTTCGCCTTCCAGCGAACACCGGCCGTAAATTCCGGCCGGGTTCGGTTCGTCGTGCTCGCCATAGGCCAGTTTCTTGTCGCCGGCGAAAACATAACTGCTGGACAGGTGAAAGAGGGGAATCTCCAGGCGCTCGCAGATCTCCGCGAGCACCCCCGGCAGTTCCGCATTGATCGCGCAGCAACGCTCTTCCATCAACTGGGCCCGCTTCAGGGCGCTGTGATTGCCGGAAATGAAATCAGCCAGATTGATCAGTTGCGTAGGTTCGTACTCACCGATCATCGCCGCGATCTTCGACGCGTTGCCCGGCGTGAAATGCTTTTCCGCCGGCGCCAGAAACGAGATCTTGCGCTTGCGCAAGATCTCGGTCAGGGCTTTTCCGGTAGGACTTCTGGCGCCAACGAGAAACAGCTTCATGGCAAGCAAGACGACGTATCGTGTACTTTTCCGCAGCTTCGATCAGAACGGAATATCGTCGTCATCGAAGTTGTCGAAACCCGAGGGCTGGCCCTGGCCCGCCGCCGCCTTTTCCTGCTGACCTCCACCCGTCGCCGCCGCGGCCGCAGCCGGCTGACGCTGTTCAAAAGAGCCCCCACCGCTGCCCGCATCGCCGCGCGAATCGAGCATGGTCATTTCGTTCGCAATGACTTCCGTAGTGTAGCGCTTGACCCCTTCCTGCTCCCAGGACCGCGTCTGCAGGCGGCCCTCCACATAAATCTTCGAGCCCTTTTTCAGATATTGCTCGACAATTTCGGCCAGCCTGCGGAAAAACACCACCCGATGCCACTCCGTGCGCTCCTGCCGTTCCCCGGTATTTCGATCGTTCCAGTAATCCGTCGTCGCCACCGTCACATTGGCGATCGCCACCCCATCCGGCGTATAGCGAATTTCCGGATCCCTCCCGAGATTACCGATCAGTATTACCTTGTTCACTCCGCGACCTGCCACATCCACCTCCCAAGTTAACTTGCCGGCCCATTTCGTCCTCTCTGAAGTCTATACCATTGAATGAAACCTCGCTTAATTTCATTCCAATCTTTTCTCGGCCTCCACAAGACAAGTAAAACGCATTTGCCCAGCGAATGAGCTTGGCAGATAATCAACCGTTTAACTTCGCCACCGAAAAACCCATGGACACCATCTTCGTCAAGGGCGCCCGCACCCATAATCTGAAGAACATCGACCTCACCATCCCCAGGGACAAACTCGTCGTCATCACCGGCCTGTCCGGCTCCGGCAAATCTTCGCTCGCCTTCGACACCCTCTACGCCGAAGGCCAGCGCCGCTACGTCGAATCGCTATCCACGTACGCCCGGCAGTTCCTGTCCATGATGGAAAAACCCGACGTCGACCACATCGACGGGCTGTCTCCCGCAATTTCCATCGAGCAGAAATCGACCTCCCACAATCCCCGCTCGACAGTCGGCACCATTACCGAAATATACGACTACCTGCGGCTGCTGTTCGCCCGCGCCGGAGAGCCATTCTGCCCCGAGCACAAGGTCAAGCTCGAAGCCCAGACCGTCAGCCAGATGGTCGACCAGGTGCTGGCCCTGCCCGAAGGCACGCGCGTCATGCTGCTCGCGCCTGTAGTGCGCGACCGCAAGGGCGAGCATATCCACGTGTTCAACGAGTTGCGCACCGGCGGCTTCATCCGCGCGCGAGTCGACGGGCTGATTTGCGAAATCGATTATCCGCCCGAGCTCGACAAGAACAGGAAGCACTCCATCGAAGTCGTCGTCGACCGTCTGCGCGTGCGGCCGGATCAGGCCCAGCGCCTGGCGGAAAGCTTCGAAACCGCGCTGCATCTGTCCGAAGGCCTGGCCATGGTCGCCAACATGGACGCGGAAGGTGGCGAGGACATGGTGTTCTCGGCGCTGTTCGCCTGTCCCCATTGCGGCCACAGCATTCGCGAACTCGAGCCGCGGCTGTTTTCCTTCAACAATCCCGCCGGCGCCTGCTCCGCCTGCGACGGCCTCGGCGTACGCGAGTTCTTCGACGAATCGCGCGTCGTCACCGATCCCGACCGCAGCTTGTCCGAAGGCGCGATTCGCGGCTGGGAGCCGAGAAATCTCTGGTATTTCTCCAAACTCGAAGCGCTCGCAAGACATTACCGATTCGATCTCGCCACGCCCTTCCGGCGGCTCGACCGGCAAATTCAGGACGTCATCCTGCACGGCAGCGACGGCGAGGAAATCAGTTTCCGTTACGTCGGCAGCAGCGGCATGAGCATCAATCGCAAGAAGCCGTTCGAAGGCGTCATGCCGCATATCATGCGTCGCTACAACGAAACCGATTCCGATCGCGTGCGCGCCGAACTGGCGCGCTATCTCAGTTTCAGGGTCTGTCCCGATTGCGACGGCGCGCGGCTGAAAGAGGACGCCCGCAACGTATTCATCGAAGGCCACAATCTGCCGCAAATCACCGACATGACCGTGGCCCGGGCCGCGCGCTATTTCAACGAACTCGAACTGGAAGGAAAACAGGCGCGCATCGCCGAAAAGGTACTCAAGGAATTGCAGCAACGGCTGAAGTTCCTCGTCGACGTGGGCCTGAACTATCTGACCCTGAATCGCAGCGCCGAAACGCTCTCGGGCGGCGAAGCCCAGCGCATCCGCCTGGCGAGCCAGATCGGCGCGGGGCTCGTCGGCGTCATGTACATTCTCGACGAGCCTTCGATCGGCCTGCACCAGCGCGACAACGGCCGCCTGCTCAGCACCCTGCTGCAATTGCGCGACCTCGGCAATACCGTGCTCGTGGTCGAGCACGACGAAGAAGCGATCCGCAGCGCCGACCACATTATCGATATCGGACCGGGCGCCGGCATCCACGGCGGCGAAATCGTGGCCCAGGGCCAGGTCGGCGCGATCGAGAACTGCGCGGAGTCGGTTACCGGCAAGTTTCTTTCAGGCCAGGAAATCATCGCCGTCCCCGAACGCAGAACGCCTTTTGATAAGGAACGCCTGCTGCAGATCAAGGGCGCCCGCGGCAACAATCTGCAACAGATCGACGTTTCCTTGCCGCTCGGACTGTTCACATGCGTGACCGGCGTATCCGGCTCCGGCAAGTCGACGCTGGTGAACCACACCCTGTATCCCATCGCCGCGACCCGCCTGAACAAGGCCCAGTCGCTGTCGCCCGCGCCTTACGATTCGATCACGGGCCTGCAATTGCTCGACAAGGTGGTGGACATCGATCAAAGCCCCATCGGCCGCACGCCACGGTCCAATCCGGCGACTTACACCGGGCTGTTCACGCCGGTGCGGGACCTGTTCGCCGCCACCGCCGAAGCGCGCAGCCGCGGTTACAAGCCGGGACGATTCAGTTTCAACGTCAAGGGCGGCCGCTGCGAGGCCTGCCAGGGCGACGGCCTGATCAAGGTCGAAATGCATTTCCTGCCCGATGTGTACGTAACTTGCGACCTCTGCCAGGGCAAGCGCTATAACCGCGAAACGCTCGAGGTCAAGTTCAAGGGCAAGGACATCCACCAGGTGCTCGACATGACCGTGGAGGAAGCGCGCGAATTCTTCGACGCCATCCCGGTCATCGCCAACAAGTTGCAGACGCTGATGGACGTAGGCCTTTCCTACATCCGTCTCGGACAATCGGCGACGACCCTGTCCGGCGGCGAAGCCCAGCGGGTGAAGCTGTCGCGCGAGTTATCCAAGCGCGACACGGGCAGCACGCTCTATATCCTCGACGAACCCACCACGGGCCTGCATTTCCACGACATCCGCCAGTTGCTGAAAGTGCTGCACCGCCTGCGCGACCACGGCAACACCATCGTCGTGGTGGAGCACAATCTCGACGTGATCAAGACCGCCGACTGGATCATCGATCTCGGCCCCGAAGGCGGCAACGGCGGCGGCCGCATCGTCACCAGCGGCGCCCCGGAGCAGGTGGCGCAAGTCCCGGCCTCCCACACCGGGAGATTCCTGCAAAAGGTACTACCCTGGTCCGAAGCGCGCGCGGCCGTTTGAGGATGGAGCCAAAACGCGCGTTCAGCGCGGCCGGTCGAACGCCAGGGAGAAGAACAGGCTGTTCATGAACAGTTTGTTGGTGCCGAAGAAGTATGCGCGGAAGTTCGGGTTGTCGGCGAAGGCGATTACGCTGCCGCCGCCGTGCCGCTCGGCTACCGCCATCGCTTTCCCCGCCAGCACCGCCTGATTTTCTGCCGAGGCGAACCCGGACAACAGGGCGTTTTCGGGAATCCGGATCAGGCTCGCCCAGGGATTTTCCGGAGGATCGAAGGCGATCAGGGAATTACGGTGACTGGCGATGGCGCGATCGTGAATGCCGAATCCGATGGGATGGGTGTTGTCCAGATCGCCCAGCATGATGGCGCCGCCGATGATGTCCTGCGCCTCGATGTCGTCCTTGTCGGCATAATCGAATCGTTCGGCCTCGACTTCAGACTCAGCCTCGGCCGCAACTTCTACTTCCACTTCGATCACTTCATCGCTTGCGCTCGACGAATCGTCCGGGTGAAGAATGTTGTCGAAGGCCCAACGCGCGCCCTGGCGAATGCCAACCAGCGTGCCGCCCCGCCTGACCCAGCGGTCGATTTCGTCCGTTTGCTCCGACAAATCGCCGTGATTGCCGCCG
The DNA here is from genome assembly GCA_022822865.1 of Pseudomonadales bacterium. Lineage (GTDB taxonomy): Bacteria > Pseudomonadota > Gammaproteobacteria > Pseudomonadales > Pseudohongiellaceae > UBA9145. The sequence continues at coordinate 28,211 of JAJDYJ010000070.1, forward strand.
ACCAGCACGATATGGGTGTAATCGCGCAAATCGGTACTCCCGAGATGCCTCTTTTCCACCATGTGGACCGGCATCTTCATGCGCGCGTCGAGTTGATGCCAGACTTCGCCGGCGTCGTAGGCCTGAATGCCTTCGCCCACCAGCAAAAGCACCGTCGGCAGGGGGATGTCGGCGAAGCTGGGGCTGCCGAGATCCATACCGGCGACGGGCGTGCGGGCGCTGTTCACCGCATGCACGGCGATGCCGTCTTCCATTGCGATTGCGCTCATCAACTCGTGAATTTCCGCATCTTCCAGGTCGCCGCCTTGCCAGCCGAGCGGGACGAGAATCGCGCCCGCTTCAAGGCTGACCGCTTCTCCGTCGCTATCGGTGACCGTCAAGGGCCTCGTCGCTGCCTTGGGACGTACGCCGGCATCGAGCAATCGGTACAGCGCCCGCGGCGCATAGTAGTTCGACCAGGAAAACAGGTAGGCGAAGCGCGCCTCGGGAGGTTCGGGAGCACTCGGGAATTCGGCGCGCACATCGTCGCCGATCACATTCCCGCGAATGTCTCCCGCATCGAGCGGCGCATAGTCGAAATCGAAAGCCAGGGGCATTGTCCAGGCGGACACATCGTAAAAGGTTTCGTCTTCGAACTCGGTGATCAGCTCGAACAGGGCCTTGATCATGCGATATTGCGCCTGATCGGTTTGCACGACATAGGAATTTTCGGAGGAGAAACCGGTCCCGCCCGCTTCAATGTCCTGGTTCAGGCGCTGCACGCTGATCTGGTGCCGATTCAGCAGATCGATCGCGTGGTAAGCCCTGGCGGGATCCCCGGGCGAGGAAAAAACATAAGCTTTGACATCATCGTCAGCCGCGAGACCGGGCGTTTCGCGGGAGAAATCGCGCTGGAATTGCAGCAGATCGCCGCGCATTTCCACGCCCGCGCGGATCATTTCCAGCGACGTGCGGAATTGTGTGCGGATGTTGTCCCGGAACGACAGGACGCCGTGGGGCGTATCGAGCAATCCTTCGCTGCCGGCCTGTTCGAACAACATGCCCATGCTGGCGTGCATGTGGGGATAGGTCGATCCCTTGCCGATGTAAAAGTTGTCGTAACCCTCTTCGTTGAAGTAGAGACGCTGCTCGCTGTCCAGCCAGGAGCGGGGCCGTTCGGCTACCTGATCGAGCAGTTCCATGGATCGCCGCGGAATATAGGGAAAGGTGCGGTCGGGCACGCCGGGATGAAAGTAGTAGGTGCTGTCCTGCCCCATCTCGTGATAATCGACGGTGATGTTCGGCTTCCATTCGTGGAATTTGGCCACCCACCCCCGCGGTTCGGGGTGCTGCAGGATCAGCCACTGGCGATTGAGATCGAACCAGTAATGGTTGGTGCGTCCTCCGGGCCAGAAGGTGTTGTGCAATTGATGCCGTGGATCCGTGACCGGCACGTTGGCGCCGTACATATGGTTCCACGCGGACATGCGGCTGTTGCCGTCGGGATTGAACACGGCGATGAGAACGATCACGCTTTGCTCAAGAGTGGCTTCGATCGCCTCTCCCCGGGCCGCGGCCAGATGATAGGCCACCGCCATCGAGGAATCGGTGGAACTCACCTCGGCCCCATGCACGCCGTAGTTGAGCCAGGTGACCACCGGCATGTCCGCGTCCACTTCCTGCGCGCTGCCGGGATCGCTCAGCGCCACATGGGCGGCCTTGATTGCATCCAGTCGCTGATGATTTTCGGGGCTGGTAATGGTCAAACCGAGAATAGGGCGCCCTTCGTGCGTGTAGGCGATGTCCTCCACCGTGATTCTCGGCGACATCTCCGCCAGGGTCCGCAGGTATCGCACCAGCAGATCGTTGCGGGCGATGCGTTCGCCCAGGGGATGGCCGATGACGGACTCCGGCCGCGGGATGTCCGGGTCGTAATTGATCTCTGGCGGGTAGAACGGGGTAGCTCTGGCTGGAGTTTGCGCCACCGCGGCGGGGCAAAACATCCAGACCAGAAGTAAAACGGAAACCAGGCTTTTCATGAGCATCACCGGCGGCAGACCCTTCCAGGCCGTCAACTAAAATTTCGCGGATTGTCTCCCGGAGCGGGAATTTTTGCCAGCGGGTTCACATGTGCCTGAACAGGTGACCGTAGGCCTGGCTGGAGCGCAGTTTTTCGGGGCGGTCGCGGAGTGTGAGCACGTAGCGGCCGCGCAGGTCGCGGCCGGCGGAGGCGATCTGGTCGACACGCACGATGACCCCGCGATGGATGCGCCAGAACTTGTCGGGGTCGAGTTGCGATTCCAACTGGCTGATGGCGCGCCGCACCAGATGCTCCTTGTCGCGGGTGACGACGCTGGTGTACTTGGCGTCGGCGCGGAAATAGACGACTTCTTCCACCGGCACGAGTACCGTGGTTTCTCCCAGCCCGGCGCGAATCCATTGCAGCCATGACGGCGCGGCGCCGACCTGCTGCAACAGTGCGAGCAATTCCTCCCGATTCTGGCTCCCTTCACGGCGCAGTCTTTCGATAGTGGCCACGAGGCGCTCGTCGCTGACCGGTTTGAGCAGATAATCCACCGCGGCGGCGCGAAAGGCTTCCACGGCGAATTCGTCGTGGGCTGTGACGAATACCACCCGGGTATGCTCGGGCAAGGCAGCGGCGACTTCGAGGCCGGAAAGGCCGGGCAGGCGAATGTCGAGGAAGGCGATATCGGGCTGCGTTTGCCGCGCCATGCGCAAGGCTTCGCGCCCTTCGCCAGGCATGCCGACAATCTCAAGTTCCGGCCACAACCGCGCAAGCTTGTCGCGCAACTGCTCGGCGAGTAGCGGTTCGTCCTCAAGGATTAGGGCGGTCGTCATGACGGCGCCGAATTCTCTACTGGCGCCGCCCCCAGTGGAATGCTGATGAGGGCGTTTACGCCGCGTGGATTCGCCGGCGTCAGTTCAAGCGAAGCTTTCGGGCCATAGCGCAGGCGGAGGCGGTCGCGGATGTTGCGCAGGCCGGATCCTCCGGCGGTGCCGGTTTCGCTGACTCCGGCGCCGTTGTCGCTCACGCTCAGAATCAATTCGTCGTCGATTCGCCGTGCGGTGAAAAGGACTTCTCCGCCTTCGGCTTGCGGTTCGATGCCATGTAGCACCGCATTTTCCAGCAGGGGCTGCACGAGGAGCGGCGGCAAGGGAATTTCCCGCAATTCGTCCGGCAGATCGATTTCGTAGCGCAGGCGTCCCCCCATGCGGGTTGCCTGAATCGCCAGGTAGGCGCTCGCGAAATCGATTTCCTGGCCGAGGGTGCTTTCGCCGGAGCGGGTTCGCGCCAGCGAGGCGCGGAGCAGGGTAGTGAGATTTTCGAGCGTTTCCACCGCAAGCTCCGGGTCGCTGCGGACGAGTTGGGAGATGTTGGATAGCGTATTGAACAGGAAGTGGGGCTCGATCTGGGCCTGCAACAGTTTGAGTTCGGTTTCAGCGAGCAATTTTTCCTGCCGCGATTCGCGTAGCTCGGCTTCGGCGAGTTGTTCCCTGGCTGTGCGCAGCCTTTCCCGCGTGACGAAAATCAGCGAGCCCGTGATGCCGAAGAACAGTGCGAGCCCGAGCGTGCTGAATCCTTGCGAGAAGAAAAACAGCGGTTGATTGGTCGTCAGCGCGCCCGCGATCATCAATCCCGCGGCGAGCCCGCAGGCGACGATGGGCGCGGGCGCTAGCCAGGGGCCAATCCTGTTGCCCAGCCATTCGTGCAACACCATAAAGGCAATGAGAATCGACCAGCCAATGCTCAGCGAAATAACCAGAATCTCGCTAAAGCCGCCGAGGTCGGTCAGCCACCAGATCAGCACCGCGATTGCGGTGGAGAAAATCCCCACTTGAGCGAAGCTGACGAGGAAACGTCTGCCGGAATGGAAATTCATTTCGATCATCCCCTCACGAACTTGCCATGCAGCCCCAGCGGGATCGCATAAGGCAGTTCAGCCGCGGCCACCGGGCCGTCGGCGACCCGTTCGGCGTCGAACAGGTTGAGAACCTGTTTTCCCTGCCGCCAGTCGAAAACGCTGCCGAGAATCCAGCCTTCGGACTCGGGTTCGCTTCCGGGCCGCGGCACATACAGATGTTCTTCCGGAATCTGTGTGTCCGGATAGCGGAACCAGTCGCGCCGGCCGCTCTCGATATCGAACAGATTGACCTCGTTCAATGTGCCGTGTTCCGCGGGACTGGATTCGTTCTGGGAAAGAAAGACGAGTTTTCGATACTGTCGGCAACTCACTCTCGGGTCAATACTCGGAAACTCGGTGAATATCTCCGGTTCGAGCATGGCTTCCTCGGAAATCGTTCGCGCCCGGGTATCGAGCCGGTAGGCGTGGTGACGCGCGGCCCTGCCGTAGTCCGGATTGCCGCGCATGATTTCCGTGAAAGTCTCCGTCATGATGCTGGGGTCCGGCGCCCTGGCGGCGTCGAAGCGAATAACCCCGGCGCTGTCCTCCCAGGCGTTGCCGAAATGGAACACCCATTGCGCGGGCAGTTCCAGGAAGAAGTGGCTGGACAGGTCGTTCTTGTCCACCACCAGCACCCGGCAAGGGTCTTCCGGCCGCCATTGGTGCATATTCAGAAAACCTGTGGCGTTCGCTTGCGGCCGGTAATGGAAGGGCGGCAGCAGCAGTACCAGGTGCCTTTCCGTGACAACGAAATCGTGGGGCATCGTCATCGGGTCGACCGCCACGCGTCCCGCATTGCGCAACGAGCCGTCGGCGCCGATATGCCAGAACACCAGCAGGCCCGCGGCCGAGGCATAGCCGAAATTCCACACGCTGCCGTCGGCGTCGACCCGGGGGTGGGCGGAAAACGGCACGCCGCGCATGCTCAATCCGCCGCCGGGCTCTGCAAACGAATAGGGGCCCACGGTGGATAGGTCGTCCGGGTCGATTTCGTAAGGGCTGCCGGCTTCCCAAAGCGCCAGCAGGCGGCCGTGGTGATGGAGAACGCTCGTGTTCGCCAGGTTCAGATCGTCGGGGCCGGTCAGTCCGGCGGCGCCGGGGGGCGCCGCCGCCAGACCCGGATACAGGGCGCGGCCGGCTGCGCGCTCTGCCTTGAGCTTGGCGGTTTCCACCAGCCGCGCCTCGTGCCGAACGCCACCGCCGCCGATTCGGTAAGCGTGCATCATGCCGTCGCCGTCGAACCAGTGATGATTGCGATAGCCGAATACTTCGTGTCCGGCCGGACCGGTGCGGTACAGGGTGCCGCGCAACTCCTCCGGCCAGCGTCCCGAGACGGCCGCGTCGCTCGCGTAGCGGTCGCGGTCGATATTGCCCCAGGCGGCCAGCCAGGGAAATTCTTCCAGTGCCTGCGCGAACTGGGTCGACCAGTCCGCATCGCCGGCCTGGGCCAGGGCGCCGGCGGGCCAGGGGCAGGCCAGCAGGGCGAGCAGTTTCGAGAATTCACGTCTTTTCATGGTATTGGTCTCGATCAATGAACCAGGCTGATGACCTGGGTGACTTCGCCTTCGAGCACGAAGCGCGCGTCTTCCCAGGTGGCCGGACCGAACATGCCCCTGGCGTTGTTGGAGAAGGCGTAGGGCTCGGTGGGCATGCCGACGAAATTGGCGTCGAGTTCGTCGTTGCCGTTCACGTCGTGCATGATTCTGATGGCGTATTCTCCGGGCGGAAGGTCCTCGGCCGTAATCGTCAACGTGCCTTCGACCGCCTGTTCCAGAAACTGCGCCACCGCGCCGCCGCCTTCGAATTGCGCCTGTCCGGCGAGTACCTGCACCTGCACGGCGCCGCTGGCGTCGCGGATGTCCTCGATGACGATCGTCAGGGTGTCGGCCGCGGCCCGGGTATAAATGCCGAGCGCCGCGGCAAGCAGGCATGCGCTGATGAGTCTGTTGGTTTTCATGGTCTTGCTCCCATACGGAATTGACTGACTTGCGATCGAATCTAGCCCCGCGGGACCGGGCCTGACAACGCTCTTGCGACGAAACGGCAATAGCGGGAACGAAACGGCACTGTGCGATGCCGTTGTGCTATATTGACCCAATTCAAGAGGGGGCCTGCCCGAGTTCGCCGTTGGGCGATCGGGGCAATTTCGAGATGGAGCGCAAGACACTTTCCCGCCGCGCGTTGCTGAGATCGACTCTCGAAGCATTGCCGCGTTCGGCGGTCGTGCTCGGCATGCCGGCGATACTCGCCGCGTGTTCCCGCTCCGCGCAAAATCAACTCGACGGCGTCGGCCTGCAACTTCTGGGCAGCGAAGAGGCGGAGGAATTCGCCGCCATCGCCGACCGCATAATCCCGCCTGACGACACTCCCGGCGCCCGTGAAGCCGGGGTTGTGCATTTCATGGATACCGTGCTTGGCGATCAGCGCGACGCGGAACTTGAAATTTTGCGGGCCGGACTGCGGGAATTGCAGGATCGGACCAACGCCGAGTTCCAGGTCGCCGGGTTCTCCGCCTTGAGCGCCGAACAGCAGGATCGACTGCTGCGCGAGATCGAAAACACCGAATTCTTCGCCACGATTCGCTATCTCGCCGTCGCCGGCATGTTCGCCCTGCCGGAATACGGCGGCAACCGCGACGGCGTCGGTTATCGACTGATCGGCTACGAACCGCGCAGCGTCTGGCAGCCGCCCTTCGGTTTCTACGACGAGGATTACATGAACAGGGGAGGGCAATAGCCATGGCCGGCGCGTCGTTCCCGACCCGGGAAGCGGTCGATTTCGTCGTCGTCGGTTCCGGCGCGGCCGGCGGCATCGTCGCGAAGGAACTTGCCGAAGCCGGACATTCGGTCGTGCAACTGGAACAGGGCCCCCATTTGCAGGCGGCCGATTTCAGGCACGACGAATGGGGCACATTCAACAATCACGACCTGACCTGGAGCCATCGCCAGGGTCTTCCGCAGACGTTCCGCAAATCCGCGGACGAAACCGCGACCGTACGCGACCGGGTATGCAATTACGCGCACAACGTCGGTGGCAGCAGTCTGCATTTTTCCGGCAATTTCTGGCGCCTGCGGCCGATCGACTTCATGGAAGCCAGCGTGCGCGGAACGATTCCCGGCACGAATTTCGCCGACTGGCCGATCAGCTACGAAGAACTCGAGCCCTATTACACCCGGGTGGATTGGGAAGTAGGCGTCTCCGGCCTGCAAGGCCCCTGGGATCCGCCGCGTTCGCGCGATTATCCCTGTCCGCCGATGCCGGTGAAAGGCTCGGACGTGCTGCTCGAACGCGGCGCCCGGGCGCTCGGCCATACCGCCTATCCGGCGCCGGTGGCGATTCTCTCGCAACCTCATAACGGCAGACCCGGCTGCATACATTGCGGCTACTGCCTCGGATTCGGCTGCGAGGTGAACGCCAAGTCCTCTTCGATGATCACCATGATTCCCGCCGCGCTCGCTTCGGGAAACTACGAGTTGCGCACACATTGCGCGGTCGCGCGAGTGGAAACCGACGAGGCCGGACGCGCCAGCGAGGTGGCCTATTTCGACGCGGACGGCGCGGAACAGTCCCAGCGCGCCCGGGCCGTGGTGCTTTGCGCCAACGGTGCGGAGACGCCGCGTCTGCTGCTGTTATCCGAGTCCTCCCGCTTTCCCGACGGGCTCGCCAACGGCAGCGGTTTCGTCGGCCGCAATCTCATGTTCAACGGCTTCAGCGAAGTTACCGGACTGTTCCCGGAACCCGTCAATGCCTGGAAGAGCATCCCCGCTACCCGCGTCGTGCACGACTGGTACGAAATCGATCCCGGCGAGGGATTCTACGGCGGCGGCGGCATCGACGGACGCCACCCGGTGCGCAGCGGCACCGCAATGGAGTCGGCGATAGCCAGCAGCATGTTCGGCGGACCGACCTGGGGCAGCGAATACAAGGCCTTGCTGCGCGAAGAGTTCACTCATTCCGCGGCCTTCGACGGCCATACCACGTCATTGCCGCTCGATTCGAACAACATCACCCTGGATCCGGAAGTGCGGGACAAGTGGGGCCTTCCCGCCTTGCGCTGCACGTACATGGACCACCCGGACGATCTCGCGACCATGCGCTATTTCATGGATCGTTCCGTCGAACTGATGGAGGCGGCCGGCGCCTTGCGGATCCATGCGAGTTATCCGGAAAACGGCCAGACCAACAGTTCGCACATGCTCGGCACTTGCCGCATGGGCGACGACCCCGCGACTTCGGTCGTCGACCGCTACCATCGCTCCCATGACGTGCCCAACCTGTTCCTGTGCGACGGCAGTTCCATGGTCACCTCGAGCCGCGGCCAGCCGACCATGACGATCATGGCGCTCGCATTCCGCGCGTCGGAGCATATCAATCAGTTCGCGCAGCGCAACGAGATTTAGGACCGGGTCTCATCGGGCCGGCGAGGAAAGGAAAAAACGCAAACGGAACAATACAAGGAAGGGACGGAATCTTGAGCAAGACGATCACGACAGTATCGCTGATTGCCTCGTCATCGTTGCTGATTTCCCAGGCTCGGGCGCAGATCGAAGTCATCGAGGTAACCGCCACGCGACGGCCCGAAGTCGCCCAGGACGTCCCTATCGCCTTGCGCGCGCTGACCGCGGAAACCCTCGATCAGCTCGACATCGACAGCTTCACCGACTACCTCGTGCATCTTCCCGGCGTAACCGCCGGCGGCAGCGGTCCGGGCCAGGGCACGATCTACATTCGCGGAGTGGCGTCGACCACCCCGACCATCTCAGTAGCGACGGTAGCCGGTTTGACGCCGAACGTGGCGCTCTATCTCGACGAACAGCCGGTAACCCAGCCCGGTCGCAATCTCGATGTGTACGCCGCCGATCTCGAACGCGTGGAAGTGCTTTCGGGGCCGCAGGGCACCCTGTTCGGGGCCAGTTCCCAGGCGGGCAACGTACGGCTGATCACGGCCAAACCCGATCCGGAGGAATTCTTCTCCCGCATCACGTTCGGCGCGTCGGCCACGCCGGACGGCGCGCCCGGCGGCAAGGTCGAAGCCGTGATGAACGCTCCGGTAAGCGACGACTTCGCCTTGCGCGCGGTGGTGTTTTCAGACCGGCAGGGCGGTTTCATAGACAACGTGCCGGCATCGATCGACGCTTCCCGCTCGCGCCGCTTCGAGCCTGCGTCCGTGGTGCGCAGCAATGGTGTCCCGCTGGGGCCGGAAAGCGAGGGATTCCAGGCGGGAGCGGATCTTTCGGCAGTGAATTTCGAGCGGCGAAACAACGACGAGTTCGTGGAAGAGGATTTCAATCCAGTTACCTACCATGGCTTCCGGATTTCCGGCCTCTACGAAATCGGTTTCGACTGGCGCGTCACGCTCAGTCACATGCGGCAGAGCGTGGAAGCCGACGGCGTCTTCATGATCGACCCGAATCTGGACGACACGGACGAATTGTCCGTGCAGCGCTTCGTCGACGAATACGCCGATGACGAATTCGACAATACTTCCCTGCTAGTGGAAGGCCGCATGGGCGAACTGGAGGCCCTGCTTTCCGTGGCCTGGCTCGACCGCGAAGTCGACAGCGTGCTCGATTACACCGACTACCTTTTTGTCGGTCAATTCCTGCCCTACTACATCTGTGACGCGTCGGTAACCTATCCGGCCGAAGCGCCCGCCGGCAACTGTTACGACGCCCGCACCCTTCTTGTCGGCAACACCAGATCGAACGTGTTTTCCAGGGAACTGAGATTCAATACGCCGTCGGACAACCGGCTGCGCTCGACCTTCGGCGTCTTCTTCAGCGATGCCGAAATCCTTGAATTGAACGACTTCACCTATCCCGGGTCGGTCAACGCGGAAGGCTTCACCCCCGGCGTTTTCGGCTTTCCGCCCAACTACCCGCTTCCGGGCGCGTGGCGTCAGGATCCGGGGCCGTTTCCCGAGGATGCGATCTTCCGGAACGACATCCGGCGCACCGACGAACAGTACGGCGCTTTCGCCGAATTGAGCTGGGACCTGGCGCCGGATACGCTGACGATTACCGCGGGCATCCGCAGTTACGAGATCGACGTGGATTTGCAAGGCAGCGCCAACTCGTCTTTCGGCAACCTGGGCCAGGCCGAGGACCAGCAGCGTTTTGGCGCGAATCTCTCGGCCTTGTACAACGGCAACAACACCGCCGAGGTCGGGGGGCGGACCATCGCCTTGCCGGACACTGCAAACGCCGGCGGCAATATCTACAAACTGAATCTGGCCTGGACCCCGCGCGATGGCTCCCTGTACTACGCTACATACTCGGAAGGATTCAGGCCGCCGCTGCTGAATCGTCCCGTGGGCGCGGGCGGGGTCGTTCCCGCGGTCGTGCGAACCGACGAACTGGTGAATTGGGAAATCGGCGGCAAGACTCTGAGCGCGGAACGGAACCTGCAGTTGAACTGGTCGGCCTTCGTCGAAAACATCGACGATATGCAATCCACCATCTTCGATTCCAATATCGTCAACCTGTACTTTTCCGACAATGCGGCAAACGCGCGGGTCCGGGGAGTCGAGGCGGATTTCATCTGGCTGCCCGAAGCGGTCGCCGGCCTCACCGTCAGCGGCGCGATATCCCTGCTCGACACGGATATACTGGAAACGATTTCGACGACCTCGGCGATCGCGCCGGCGGGCAGCGAACTCGCCAACGCGCCGGGATTCCAGGCTAGTCTGCGGGCGCGTTACGAATGGAGCCTCGGCAACGGCATGGACGCGTATGTCATGCCGCAATTCAGCCATTCTTCTTCGTCGTACAGCGATATCGTACTGATCAATCGCATCGAACAGGATGCGTGGACCGTCCTTGACATCAGCGCCGGCGTCATTCGCGGCAACTGGCGGATCGATGCCCGCATCGGTAACCTGACCGATGAGCGCGCCGTGCTGACATCGTGGTACGGTAATGACCGTGAACGGCTGACGATCAACCGGCCGCGCTCGTTCGGAATCCAGGTCACCTACGAAATGTAGGCGGCGCTCACGAGGAAACGACCATGGACACAGAAAACAACGAACAACGCACAGGCGTACGCTACGAACCCGATGAACGGCCGCCCGGACCGCTGGCCTTTGGCCTTGGGCTGCAACTCGCCCTGCTCGTCGTCGCCGGGATCGTGCTTACGCCCGCCATCGTCATCCGCGCCGCCGAAGGCAGCGAGACCTATATGAACTGGGCCGTGTTCGCGGCGGTGATCGTCAGCGGCCTGAGCACGATAATACAGGCCGTTCGCGTGGGCCGGCTCGGCGCCGGATACGTGCTGGCCATGGGCACGTCGGGCGCTTTCATCGCGGTCTGCGTTACCGCCCTGGCGCAAGGCGGCCCGGCGGTGCTCGCCGCCCTGGTGATCGCTTCCTCCCTGTTTCAGTTCACGCTGGCGGCGCGGCTCTCCTTCTTGCGGCGCGTATTGACGCCGGTCGTATCCGGCACGGTAATCATGCTGATTCCGGTTTCCGTGATGCCGATCATCTGGGATCTGCTGGCGGACATACCCGCCGAAGCCAATCCGGTCGGGGCGCCGATCAGCGCTCTCATCACCTTGCTGGCCGTGGTGCTGATCGCGCTGAAAGCGACCGGCGTGCTGCGGCTCTGGGCGCTCGTCATCGGCGTCGTTATCGGCTCGCTGGTTTCCAGCCTGTTCGGGCTGTACGATGTCCAGCGCTTGGCCGATGCGGCCTGGATCGGGGTGCCGGCGTCAGGCTGGCCGGGCATCAGCCTGGAATTCGGCCCGGTGTTCTGGGCGTTGCTGCCGAGTTTCATCTTCGTAACCCTGATCGGCGCGATAGAAACCATCGGCGATTCAGTCGCGATTCAAAGAGTATCCCGACGCGAGCCGCGAGCCATCGACTTCCGGGCCGTGCAAGGCGCGGTCGGCGCCGATGGGCTGGGAAACCTGCTCTCCGGGCTGGCTGGCACGGTGCCGAATACCACCTATTCTTCGAGCGTAGCCGTCACTGAACTCACCGGCGTGGCCTCGCGCATGGTCGGCGTCGCCCTGGGCCTGATATTCGTGATCGCGGCGTTTTCGCCGAAGTTTCTCGCGGTGATATTGGCCATTCCAGGGCCGGTAGTGGGCGCCTACACCACGGTGCTGCTGTCGATGCTGTTCGTGCTTGGCATGAAGATCGTCGTGCAACATGGCATCGACTATCGGGGCGGCGTCATCGTCGGCGTATCTTTCTGGATCGGCGTCGGCTGCCAGGGCGGGGTGATCTTTCCCGAAATCGTATCCGGATTCGCCGGCGGCCTGTTGCGGAACGGCATGACCGCGGGCGGGCTCTGCGCGATGCTCATGAACCTGTTCCTGATGGTCGCGTCGCCGCGCCGGCGCACGATCGAAATGCCGCTGGCGGCCACGACGCTGCCGCTGGTCCACAAGTTTCTGGCTCAATTCGCGGCGCACAACGACATGGACGGCGTAATCGAAAGCCGGCTCGAACTCGCCGGCGAAGAAACCCTGTACACCCTGCTCGGCGACGAAACCGACGAACCGCGGCCGGAACGAAGCCTGCAGATCGTGGCCTACCGCGACGGCAACGACGCCGTGCTCGAATTCATCGCCTCGCCGGGCGGCGAGAACATCCAGGATCTGCTGACGGTGATCAAGGACACGCCTTCGGAACCGTCAGTCGATCGCGAAGTGTCGTTGCGGCTGCTGCGGCACGCAGCCTCGTCGGTCGACCATCAGCAATACCGCGATATCGACATCGTCACCGTTCGTGTCGAGGGGTGAGGCCCGATCGGCGAAGCCGACAAAAAGCGCAGCTTTTTGAGGTCCGAACGGCTCGACAGGGGTGAGAACAAGCGTTTACGAAGCGCAGCTTCGTGCGCAGGTCGAACGACGCCAAGCTGCGCTTGGCGGCTGGACTGTCGAGACCGGGGGTTGGCGAAACCTCGGGCGCCGCGCCAGGGAAGGCATGTATGATCTGTCAGGATGTGCGTTGCCCGGTCGGCGAAGCCGACAAGAAGCGCAGCTTCTTGAGGGCCGAACGGCTCGACATGGGTGAGAACAAGCGGTTACGAAGCGTAGCTTCGTGCGCAGGTCGAACGACGCCAAGCTGTGCTTGGCGGCTGGACTGTCGAGACTGGGGGTTATCGAAGCCTCAAGCGCCGCGCCAGGGAAGGCGCGTACGATCTGTCAGGATGTGCGTTGCCCGGTCGGCGAAGCCGACAAGAAGCGCAGCTTCTTGAGGGGCGAGGCCAAGCGGTTATGAAGCGCAGCTTCATGCGCGGGCCGAGCGACACCGAGCTGTGCTCGGTGGCTGGACGAACGGCTCGCTAGCGACGGCGCGAACGACCTGTCGGAGCCCGTCCGAACTCCCACGAAATCAAATCTCGCGACTTCGCGAAGAATGATCGTGGATTTTTCTGGCGTTCCGCAAGGCTCATGGTTTATGCTGAAGTCCTGTCCTTGAGGGGAGGACGGTTCGGAATGTTCGCGGTTCGAACGGAAAGACGGGCGGAGAAGTCTCTTCCGCGGAGTTTGCCGCTGGACCGACTCGCGCTTTTTGCCTTGGCCCCGCTGGCGGCCCTGTGGGCTTTTGCCCAGACTTCGGCCGACTCTCCCGGCCGGGAGCACGTGATTCCGCTGGTGGCCGACGGCGAGGGTTTCCGTTCCCGCCTGTTTCTGCGCAACGCCTCCGGCGCCGTGAACCGGTGCTCGATGGAACTGGTTGGCGCGGGCCTCGACATGGCCCGCTTCGCGGACCATGCCGCCGTCGCGCCCGACGGCATGTTCGCCACCGTCTATCTGAGCGCCC
>JAJDYJ010000043.1 GCA_022822865.1 Pseudomonadales bacterium
TCGCGAAAGCGAAAATTCGCTATCGCCGCGCCCTTGGCTGATCGATTGAGGCGAATATTGGTGGATATTCAACGAAATCGAGCGGCCAAGGGCGTGGATGAGAGCGGATTTGCAGCCGTGAATTCCTACGGCGCAGGCTCCCAGGTTGAGGTGAAGCCCATCAGCACCGTTACCAACCAGTTGCGCGCGCTGGCCGGGTTGTTTCCGCTGACGGCGCGGGGCGTCGTTACCTTGCTTTGCATTGCGCTGGCGCTGCGCTTCTTCGGCTATGGCGCCATGGATCTGATGGTGTTCGCGCTCGGCATCTGCGCACTGGCGATACTGGTGAGTTGCCTGTTCTCGGTGATTGTCTGCGGGTTGATCCTGCAGCGCCGCATCCACCGCGAAACCGGGAACGAATCAGGGCGGGGGTCCGGAAACGGCAAGGCCTTCGAGGCCGGGTTTCCCAACCGGACGGGTTTCAGCCTGCCGCCTGTCGGCCTGCTTCCGCTCGTGCGGCTGCAATGGTCCTGGCACTATCCGGACAGGATCGACAACCGCATCCGCGTCGCTCCGGACGAATTTCTCGAAGAAGAGATCACGCCGCGGCTGCGTTGCCTGAGCGGCCACGTGACGCGGCGCTTCGAGGTGTCCGACGTGCTCGGACTGTGCCGCTATTCCTGGCGTGTGCGGCGCGAGCGGGAATGTTACGTATTGCCGCGTATCAACACCCTGAAAAATCTGCCCCTGTTGCATTCGCTTGCCGCCGAGGACGGCATGCCGCGGCAGAGCGGCGAGCCCGTGGGCGACCGTATGGAGATCCGGCCCTATGCGGCCGGAGATTCGGTGCGCGACATACTCTGGAAGAACTATGCGCGCACGCGGCAGTTGAATGTGCGCCAGCGCGAACGCAGCGTGGCGCATGGCAAACGCATCCTGGCCTACCTGCTTTCGGGACCCGGCGACGAGGCCGCGGCGGCGGTAGCGCGGGCGGCGCTCGAATCGGGCGCTTTCGGCGACGATTGGCAGTTCTCCGCCGACGGCACCGAGACGCCATGCGACGATCTCGAATCCTCGTTGCGCGCGGTGGCGCGCTCCCGCGGTCTCGGGGCGCCCCATGGGCCGGGACTTGCGCGTTTCCTGGCCGCGGCCGATCAGCGCGGCGCCACGCATTGCATTGTCTTTGCCTCCGCGGGGACGATTTCCGGTTTTGCCGGGATCGGCAAGGGCGCCTTTCAGGGCCGATTCTCACTGGTGCTGGCCACCGACGGCATGGAAGAACCCGAACGGCGCCCGCCCTGGAACCGCCTTTTCCTGCGTCCCGCCGAGCGGCGCAAGGAAGGCGGCAGCGGCGGTTCACGCGAGGAATTGCTGGTATTATGCCGTCAGTTGGGGCCCACGGTAGAGTCGATCGTGCTGGTCGACCGGACCACCGGAACCTGCTACGACGACAAGTTGCGCAAGATCTAGACAAGAGCATCTGAACGAGCGTATTTGACCGGATGACGCAATTGGCGGAATTTCAGTCTGCGGATCGGCAACATTTGCCGGCGGCGCTGGCGCGGGCGGCGATTATCGCCGGCAGCTACTGGCTGCTGAGTCTGTCGCTTACTGTCGCCACCGGCTCTTTCGCGGCGGTGGCCGGCTGTATCGCCGCCTGCGTATTGACCGGTTTGCCGGAGCGCGAAAATCCGCTCGAGCGGCTGCGCACCCCGGTGATCCTGATCGCGGCGGCGTTGCTTGCGATCACGGGCATGATTGCCGGGAGTCTGATTACCGGCAGCAGTCCGGTCGCCTCGTTGTTCGGACCTGTCGCCGCCTTTCATCTGGCGGAAGGCGTCAAATGGCTGTGTTTCAGTTTCGCCCTGACCGGCGCCGTGCGCGTACTGGCGGTGCGCAGCAGCGCCGGCGGGATCATCGAAGTGCTGCTCGTCGCCACCGGTTTCGTCATCATCCTCTCCGCGCATCGCAACGGCATGATCAACCGGCCCTTTTTCCTCGGCGATTTCGCCTTGAGCCGGGGTCTCGACCCGGCCACGATCCTGCTCGTGCTCGGCTGCGGCGCGGTGCTGTGCCTGTCCGCGCTGCTGCTGGTGGAAGAGAACCGGCGGCGCCTGCCCTACCACTTCGCGCTGTTCGGCCTGCTCTGCCTGTCCCTGATCGGCTACGTGCAGACTTTCGGCCTGCCGACGCCGCAGATGACCGACGATCTCGGCCTCACCGGCAACAGCGCCCAGCGCCGTGAAAACCCCTTCCACGACGGCGAGAACAATACCGAAAACAAGCAGGCGCCGGTCGCCATCGTCGTTTTCCGGGACGATTACGAACCCGACGGCGGCGCTTATTACTTCCGCGAATCGGCCTATTCCCAATGGAACGGCTATATGCTCGATTTCACCTCGCTGCCGGACATGGACCGCGATCTGATCGCGGCGCCCGGCGCCCCGGCGCGGGAAACTGTCAGCAGCGAGGGTCGCCGGCTCGTCAGCGCCACGATCGGTACGCTGGTGCCGCATCGCTCGCCGTTCGGGCTCGATGCGCCGATCGCTTTCGAGAACGCCCCCAATCCCAACAATTTGCGATTCAAGCGCACCTGGGACGCGCATTCGCTCGTGCCCGAGTTCGATCTGAACGAGATGCTCGGCAGGCCGGTCGGCGACCCGGACTGGTCCGCGGAGGTTCGGCAGGAATATCTGCGCTTGCCCGACGATCCGCGCTATGGCGAGTTGGCGCGGGAAATCATCGGCGGTCTGCGGCCGCAATACGCCGACGATCCTTTCGCCCGCGCCTGGGCGGTCAAGAACTACCTCGACCGCAATGGCATTTACAGTCTGGCCAACGAACACGCCTATGCCGAAGACCCGGCGGCTTCGTTCCTGTTCGGCGACCTGACCGGCTATTGCATGCATTTCGCTTTCGCCTCCACTTACATGTTGCGCAGTCTCGGCATTCCGGCCCGGGTCGGCATCGGCTATTCGGTTCCCGCGGCCAATCGCGCGGGCGGTTCTTCGCTGCTGATCCAGGCGATTCACGGCCACGCCTGGCCGGAAATCTATTTCGAAGGCTATGGCTGGGTCATCGTCGATCCGGCGCCCCAGCGAACCCTGGTCGACATGACCACCGACCCGCAGAACGAATTGCAGCAATTGCTCGGCGACATGCTGCGCGGCGAAGCGGCCTTCGAGGAGTTCCTGCAGGAACAGGCCGGCTTCACGATCAACTGGCAACTCGTGCTCGGCGCCTTGCCGGCCTTGCTCGCGGCGCTCGTGCTGGCGGGTTACGCGGTCAAGATCTATCGGCTCTGGATTCCGGCCGCGGCTGGCCTCGCCGCGCAGCACAGACTCAGCTATCGCGCCGCTCTCGATCGACTCGCCGCGGTGGGTGTCCGCCGCCGCTTCGGCGAAAGCCGGGAGGCGTTCGCGCATCGGGCGAGCGCGACCGCGCCGGCGCTGGAAACGCTTACCGCCTGGCACCTGGCCCATGCCCTGGGCGAACGGCCGCCCAGTCTGGATATCGAAGACTGGAACGCCGCGCGCCGGCGTATAAGCGGCGAGATTCGCGGCAATACCGGCTCAGGCAAAAGGATTCTGGCAATCCTGAACCCGTTTTCCTGGCTGCGCGCAAAGTAACTTCCGGGAGTAGGGAATAGCACCATATGAATTGGGATTCGGCCATGCAGGCGCAACAAGACGAAACTCGAAACATGCCGGACGGCAGCCTGGAAGACGCCATCGGCGTGCTGCAGCGCCTGCGCGATGTAATGCGCGGCCAGGTGATCGGCCGCGACGACGTCATCGAACTCGTCATCATTGCGCTGATCGCCGACGGCCATGTGCTGCTCGAGGATTTTCCCGGCTCGGGCAAGACGACCCTTGCAAAGGCGCTTGGCGACGCGATTGGCGACGACCGCGAGATCGAACATTTCATCGCGCCTTTCCGCCGTATCCAGTTCACCCCCGACCTGCTGCCTTCGGACGTCACCGGCGTGCCGGTCTTCGACAGCGCGAGCAACGCCTTTCATTTCCGGCACGGTCCGATTTTCGCCCACGTCGTGCTGGCGGACGAGATCAATCGCACCTCGCCCAAGGTGCAGGCGGCCATGCTCGAGGCCATGGGCGAGAAACAGGTCACCGTCGATAACGTGACCTACCCGCTCGATGAACTGTTTTTCGTGATCGCGACCCAGAATCCGCTCGACCTGGTCGGCACCTACCCGCTGCCGGTGCCGCAACTGGACCGATTTCTGTTCAAGATCAGCATGGAACATATCGACCGCAAGTCGGAACTCGAGGTGCTCGAAACCTGGCAAAGCCGGCGTGACGGCGCCCGTGGCGATCCGGCGGTTACCCGCGACGAACTTCTCGCAAGCCGCGCCGCCATCGACCGGGGCGTGGCGATCGCCGAAGTCGTCAAGACCACGCTGGTCGACATTTCGCGCAGACTCCGCGCCGACGAGCGGGTGCTGCAAGGCAATTCGACCCGCTCGCTGGTGCTGATGCTGCCGGCGCTGCAGGCCGCCGCCGCCCTGCGCGGACGCAATTTCGTCAGCGCCGAGGATATCGAACTGTTGCTGCCCCGGGTGCTGGGCCATCGCATCGAACTGGCCCCCGGCGTAGCCGACCTGAACAGGATCCTGCATGACAACATGCGCGAACCCATGGAGCGCCTGGCCGGCAGCACGCTCGACTGAGACCTGCCGGCCGCGGCGCGCGATTCCTGTCCTGCTGCTGGGCTGGGCGTTGTCCTGTATCTGCATGTCCGCTCTGGCCCAGGACGACAGTGGGCCGGATCTCGGCGATATCGAAATCGTTCAGTCTTCGACCTGTTTCGGCTTCACCGATATCGAAAATCCCCGCGCGCTGGAGATATGCGACGCCCTTGAACTCGAAGAAAACGTCAGGGCGCGGGAACTCGCCGAGGAATGGATTCGCCTGCAGCCGGATTCGCCGGCGGCGCAGTTCGCCTTCGCGGAAGTGTTGTACACCGCGGAAGGCAATCTCGCCCGCGCCATGTTCCATCTCAATCGCGCCGAAAGCCTTACCGGCTATGCCGATATCAACGAGGCGGTCGAGTCGGGCAACATCCAGTGGCACTACCTGACCCTGAGCCAGTTGTCGAACGTACACCAACTCATGGGCGACCAATTGCGCGCGCTCGAATATCTCGACAGGATCGAGGAGATCTACGGCCAGGACATCGAGTCCTTCCGCGGCTGGCCGCTGCTCAAGCTCAAGCAATACGACGCCGCCCGCGCCAGCGCGACGGCCGTGCTGGAAAACAGCGAAAACGAACGCGAGCGGGCGCGCGCCTGGAATACGCTGTGCGCGGTGGAGCTCGCCAGCCTGGCGCCGGTCGATTCCATGGCGGTCTGCAACCGGGCGATCAGCGAAGACGAAAATCTCGCCGCCCGGTCGAACACGGGCGATACCGTGTACCTGACAAACGCTTCCGAAGTAGCGTTGTCGCTGTTGCGGATGGACGCCGCCGAGGACTACCTCGACCGCGCCACCCGCAATCTGAACCCCGACAGCGTCGCCGACCCCTGGGTCTACAAACTCTATCTCACCATGAGCCAGGGCCGGTTCGAGGAAGCCCGCGCGGCGCTCGACCGCATGCTGATCTGGCGCGAAAACCAGAAGCCCATCGTCGGCGTCATGAATCGGGCCGAACATTACATGGTCAGCGCCGCGTTCATGTTGCTTGCGGGCTATGCCGAGGACGCCGCTGTGTTGTCGGCCACTGCGCTGAACCAGCCGGACCGCAACGGTTCCTATAGCGCCGACGACTTCCAGAAGGACGCCATGGCTGCCCTGGTCAACGCCATTGCCAATCGCATGCAGTACCAGGTGCGTCTCGAGGAAGCGGCCGGCGCCGGCTGGACCGGCGCGCTCAAGGCTCGAATCGATGCGGCGGGCCTGCTGTTCGCGGCCTGGCGTTCGGAGCGCTACGCGGCCTCGTTGTTCACCCGCCCCGAAATCCTGCTCAATCGGCTGCGGCCCTATGCTCCACTCGATGTGCATATCCCGGAATGGATCGAGCCCGATCTCGTGCGCATGATCGGCGCCGGCGTCGTACGCAAGGCGCTCGATGAGGCGCTCGCGGCGGGCGCCTTCGAACTCAATACCGGTTACTACCATTCCTGGCTCACCGAGGCCGCGGCGGTCGAAGGCAATGAAGGCGCGGTGATCGAACATGGCGCCCGCGCCCTGGCCGAGTTGCCTGGTCAGGAAGCGCTCTTGCGCGCCCGGGTGGCGGCGCGCATGGGCGATGCGCACTGGCGCCTTGGCGAACACGAAAACGCGCTCGAACATCTCGAAAACGCGTTCCGCGTCGATCCCGGCGTCAGCCGCCGGCTCGGCATCGAACTGCCGGTCAGCCTGCGTGTCTCCGGCGGAGGACTTTCACGAGAACTGGCCGACAACCTGCACGCTTCGCCGCGTTTCAGCGAACACGAGAACGGCTTCCCGCTCGAAGCCGGCGGCGACGGCGCCGTCTGCCTGCGCACGAGGTCCGGCGAAAACCTCTCGTGCTATACTGCTCCCGCCGAAAACGCCAGCGAGGCCAGCCGGGCTTTTCATTCCTGGGCTTTCGGGCCCGGATTCGAGATCAGCAAGGCGCAACGCTCGATTCTGCGCGGATCGAGCGTGATACTCGCGAACGGCGCCAGGCGCATGGAAAACAGCCCGGAACTGTTGTCCGAAAACTGACCGGCTCATTCCCTTTCGACTTCACGGCAGTCCAGTGACCGACCGCAAACATTTGTCGAAGCGGCTGATCGTCCTGCTCGCGGCGATTTCCGCGCTCGGACCTTCCGCCACGCAGATTCTGCTGCCGGCGGTTCCCGTAATACGGCAGGATTTCGCCGTCAGCGACGACATCGCCCAATTGACGCTGAGCCTGTCGATGGCCGCCATCGCCTTCGGCACCCTGACTTACGGGCCGCTGGCGGACAAGTTCGGCCGCAGACCGATCATCCTGCTCGGTCTCTTCATCTGTTTTGCCGGCTCGCTGCTATGCGCCCTGGCCGAAACCATCGAACTGCTGGTCGTCGGCCGCTTCGTGCAGGCCTTCGGCGCCGCCGTCGGACTGGTACTGGCGCGGGCCATCATTCGCGACGTTTACGGCCCCGCGGAATCGGCCCGGGTAATCGCCACCCTGGTCATGGTCATGGTCGTGATTCCGATGATTTCTCCGGCGGTGGGGGGAGAACTGCTGATCCGCTACGGCTGGGAGTCGATCGGCACGGCGTTCGCCATATTCAGCCTGGCGATGTTTTTCATGACCGGATTCAGCCTGCCGGAAACGCTGAAGGAACCAGTGCCTTTCGAAGGCGTCGGCTCGATGCTGCGGACTTTCGGCGAATTGCTGTCCTCGCGCGTATTCAGCGGCTACGCATTTTGCGTTGCCTTCGTCTCGGTCGTGTTCTTCAGTTTCATCGCCGCCGGCCCGGAAATCCTGGTTTCGGTTTACGGGCGGCCCGCCAACGAGTATGGCTACTACTTCATCCTGATGCCTTGCGGATTCATGGCGGGAACTTACATCGCCAGACATTACGGGCTGCGGCTGCATATCGACCGGCTCATGCTGATCGGCATGACGATCGCCATCGCCGGAATCTGCCTTGCCTTCGCATTGCAACTTGCCGGCTGGATGCATCCGCTGGCATTGTTCGCGCCGGTATCGCTGACCGTACTCGGCAACGGCATCACGCTGCCGAACGCCCAGGCAGCGGCCATCAACGAGTTCCCGCGGCTGGCGGGCAGCGCTTCGGGACTGACGGGATTTCTGCAGATGGCGCTGTCGGCCCTGGCGGCCCAGCTTGTCGCGGCGGTCTACAACGGCACGGCGTATCCGCTGCTGTTCATCATGCTGGCGGCTTCGCTGCTTTCCCTGGGCAGCTTTCGCATCGGAGTGGGGCTTGGCAATACCGGTCTGGCATCGAGTTCCAGACTGCGCGATCAGTCAGGCGGGGCCGATTCCCGCAATTGAGCGAGAAACCGCTCTTCATCGCGCAGGCAACGCAAGTCGAGCAACAGACTCCCGTCGCGAATCCTGCCGATTACCGGCCGCGGCAATTCCCGCAAGCGCCCGGCGAGTTGCTGCAGGGCCGCGTCCTTGCCGCCGTTCGAAGCGATGGGGGTGATTTGCAAGGCGGTGCTTTCGAGCCGTTCGAGGGGCAAGGCGCCGCTGCCGATCTGGCTCTTGCATTCGGTCAGGGCAACTTCGACGCCAGGCCCGAGCGCCTCGGACGCGGGCTTCAGCAGCCGTTCGCCGAGGGCGAGAATTTCCGCCGCCGAGCGGGTCAGATCCGCCAGCATGGGCAGCCTTGCCGGTAACCGTTGCGGGTCCTTATACAGATTCAGCACTTCGCGCAGAGCGGCGATGGTGATCTTGTCTACCCGCAAGGCGCGCTTGAGGGGATTGCGCCGTACCCGGTCCACCAGATCCCGCTCACCTACGATTATTCCGGCCTGGGGTCCGCCGAGCAGTTTGTCGCCGCTGAACGTTACGAGGTCGACGCCTTCGGCGAGCGCTTCGTTCACGGTCGGCTCATGCGGCAATCCGTAACGCACGAGGTCAACCAGGGTGCCCGAACCGAGGTCGTGTACGTAAGGCAGCCCCTTTTCACGGGCCAGTTGGCTCAATTCCTGCCCGGAAACCGAATTGGTGAAGCCGCGCACTTCGTAGTTGCTGGTATGCACCTTCATCAGCAGCGCGGTACGTTCATTGATCGCGTTTTCGTAGTCACGCAGATGAGTGCGGTTGGTGGTGCCGGTTTCGCGGAGGATGCAATTGGCGCTTTGCATGATTTCGGGCATGCGGAACGAGCCGCCGATCTCCACGAGTTCGCCGCGGGAAATCACGACTTCGCGCCCCGCGGCCAGCGTATTGAGCACGAGCAGCACCGCGGCGGCATTATTGTTGACCACGGTGGCGGCTTCGGCGCCGGTCAGTTCGCAAAGCGTCGCTTCGAGGTGATGATCGCGGTCGCCGCGATGTCCCGCTTCGAGATCGTATTCGAGATTGCAGGCCCCTGCAGCTGCCGTAGCCATTGCCTCGACCGCTTCCGCCGGCAAGGCGGAGCGGCCCAGATTGGTATGCACCACGGTGCCGCTGAGATTGAAGACCGGCTTGAGCAAGGCGCTGAATTCCGCGGCGATCCTGTGCTGCACCGCCGCATATAGTCCGTCCTGAAAATCCGCCGCCGAAACCCGGGCCTCGGCATCCCCGTCGCCGTCCCGCAAAGCCTCGCGCAAACGCGCAAGTTCATCCTGCGCGGCAAGCTTGCAGGCCTGGACGCCATAGCGCTCGATCAGCCCGGCAAGTTCCGGCGCGTTCAACACCCGGTCGACCGAAGGCAAGGTTCTCAATCGTTTATTAGCGGGCACTATTCCCACTCCCCACCAGGCGCCGGGCCAATCCCGGCAAGGCGTCGCCAACTCTATCACAGCCGCGCCATGCACTCTCACCGACGTAGCGGCTTGCTTAATTGACTTAGCATTCGGCTAGATAGATAATCTAGCTGTTTAGAGAGAGGATTACGCATGATCGAGTGGCCCCTTCAAGATGCCAAGAACAAGTTCAGCGCCGTGGTTGAAGCTGCGCTGGCCGGTACGCCGCAGCAGGTGACGCGGCGCGGGAAGCCGGCTGTCGTGGTGCTTTCGACGACCGAATATGAGCGGCTTCGCCGGATGGAAAAGGCCGCGGCGCCGGGCTTGGCCGAGCTACTACTGGAAATGCCGCAGGGCGGTGAGGATTTCGCGCGACTGAAAGTTGCGCCGAGAAAAGTCGAATTCTGATGTATCTGATCGACACCGATGTGCTTTCCGCATTGCGCAGGAGAGATCGATTCCCTCATGTCGTCGATTGGTTGGCAAACCAGCGCACTGCCGATCTTTATATCAGTGTCGTTACCGTCGGCGAGATCGAAAGAGGCATTGCGCGGCAGCGACTATCCGATCCGGAATTCGCTCTCAGACTCGGTGAGTGGCTGGACGGTCTGATCGAGATGTACGGGGATCATATACTCGGGATCGATTTGGCGGTGGCCCGGCGCTGGGGCCAGCTTTCCGCCAGGATCGGCAACCAGAGCACCGACCTGCTGCTGGCCGCCACGGCGCTTGAGCACGGGCTTGCGGTCGTGACGCGGAATACGCGCCACTTTCAGTCCACGGGCGTTGAGTTGATTGACCCTTCTGCATGATCTGTGGTTTCCCGTTCAGCATCGAAATTCTTGAAGTCTTGCCGGATTCTTGACGTAAGCCCTGCAGGCCCCCAGACTTGTCCGTAATTACTCCCCGCCGGACTTGCCGAAAGGCCCCGGCGGGGTTATTTTTTAGGAACAGCAGTTGTTTTGAGCGCAGACAGCAGCCGGTCGATCGAAGGCAGAAATCTCAGACGCTGGCTGCGCAGCACGATCTACCGTTTCTCATCTGGCACCGGACCGAAACCGGTCTTAGCGCGACTAGCTGTACCATAGCTGCGGATTGCGCTCTTACCCACAGTAGCGTTCCAAACCCACGGCTTCCTACAAGTCTGATTGCTTAAACAAGTTGCTGCACCAAATGCTAGGATGCGCGGCGAAATGGAAGCGGTGACCCAATGACCTTCAATCTGAGTTTTCCGGCTCAACACGATCTCGAACTGACGCTAGGTCTGGAGCCGGGCGAAATGATTTTCGTTCTAGGCGCGAATGGCAGTGGCAAGTCCAGTCTGCTGTTTCACTTTGCCCAAAAAAACACAGGTAAGACTCGAAAGATCTCGGCCCATCGCCAAACGTGGATGAATTCCGATACACTGGACATGACCCCCAGCAACAAACTCCGAACAGAACGGGATATCCTTAACGAGGATAGAAATCACCAGTCACGTTTTCGAGATGCCTATGCCGCCGCACGTACGAGTATGACAATCTTTGAACTGATCAATGCAGAAAATGTCCGCGCACGGAAAATTGCCGCACTTGTTGATAGTAAAAAACTTGAGGATGCTGTAGAAGCATCAAAAGAAGAAGCGCCAGTTTCCGTCATAAACGAACTACTTGCTCAGTCTAACATTCCAATATCTATTAACGTTTATAATGATGAGCGCGTAGTCGCAAGCAAGTGTGGCAGTCCTTACTTCAGCGCAGCGGAACTATCGGATGGAGAAAGAAATGCATTGCTGATAGCAGGCAATGTATTAACAGCCCCAATCGGCTCGCTTTTGATTATCGATGAACCGGAACGGCATCTACATCGATCGATAATTTCGCCCTTGCTTAAGCAACTATTCGAGCGTCGCTCAGATTGTGGTTTCGTCATTTCTACTCATGATCATGATTTGCCTCTTCAAGTGCCTGATGTAAGAGTCCTCCTTCTGCGCTCTTGCAATTTCAATGGAAAGAATGTTCAGAATTGGGAGGCTGATGAGTTATCGTCAGATCAAACAATTGATGACGTTCTTAAGCGCGACTTGATTGGTGCGAGGCGGAAAATCTTATTTGTCGAAGGCACGGAGCAAAGTTTAGACAAACCGCTTTATAGCATCATCTTTCCGATGGTATCCATTATTCCGAAGGGTAGCTGTCGCGATGTCGAGCATGCTGTAGCAGGAACGCGCGGAGCAGAGTCATTCCATTGGCTCAGCACCTTTGGAATTGTCGATGGCGACGGGTTTGTGACTGAGCAAATTGAAACAAAAAGAGGCAAAGGAGTATACGCGCTCCCGTTCTACTCAATTGAATCCATCTACTATCATCCAGAAATCATAAAAAGGATTGCAGAGCGGAAATCCGACGTATCTGGTGATAATGCTTCCAACTTAACAGAAATCGCCTTGGCTGCCGGCGTTGGTGCTATCAGGAAGCAGGTAGATCACTTAAGCAAAAAAGTAGCCAAGAAGTTAGTTCGTTCTTGTCCGTAAACTCTCAACCAACTGATTTGATTGAACAAACTGCTGGAAATCCTGGAAAGGTTCCGGCGTTTTGGGTATCTTTGCGTTGGTCTCGAATCAACAAAAAGACACACCAAAACGCCGGAGGGTTGCCAT
>JAJDYJ010000045.1 GCA_022822865.1 Pseudomonadales bacterium
GGGAGTGGTGCGGCGGGCGTGCGAGGCAGGATGCCGAGCCCGGAGCCTACAGGGATGTATTCACGGCGTCCGCCGCACCACTCCCGCCGGACGGCGACGGATCGAAGCCACATACAACATCCCGGGGAAAACCAGTTGACAAGCAGGGAGGCTTGTTTAATTCTCGGCTTACCGAATCTTCCCGGTTGGAGAAAATCATGGCAAGACTTTCCAAGGGAGCGTCGCGCAAGAAGCGGACGCTGGAATACCTCGCTTCCGCATCCGTGGCGCTGGCTCTGGCCGTTGTCGTCATTGGCCTGCAAAGCGACCGCAGTATCGCCCAGTCGAGCAATTTCCAGGGCGGCGCGCCCGACGTGCGCCAGGCGCCGGACATGACTTCGATTCGCATCCTGTTTCCCGCCGGCGTGCGCTCTTCCTGGCACACCCATACCTGGGGCCAGTTGCTGATGATCGAGGAAGGCCGCGCGTTGACCCAGGTACGGGGCGAACCGCTTATGGAGATGCATCCGGGCGAGCCCTGGTGGACTCCCGCCGATGTCGAGCACTGGCATGGCGCGCATCCCGAGGAATCGGCGCTGCAAATCACCATCTATGAAGGCAGCGTAGTCTGGATGGACCCGACGACCGACGAAGAATACCTGGCCACTCCGACCCGGCCCTGAAGCCGAAATCAGGCAGGGCGGTCCGACAAGCGCCGTTCCCGCACCACGCGGGAGCGGCCCCTGCTCACTATTCAGTGTAAACTTGACCCGATCCGCCCCCTGTTTCCCTGAGACCCAGTACATGTTTACCGATTTCCGCATTGCCCTTGCTATCCCCGTTGCCCTGATGCTTGCCGCCTGCGGCGAGCCGCAACCGCAACTGAGTTTCGAGGAATCGCTGCAGCAGCAGTTGATCGAAGCCGAGCCCGGCGACGTCATCGACATTCCCGCCGGCACCCATGAACTGACCCGCAGCCTGTCGCTCAACGTGCCCGGCGTGACGATCCGCGGCGCAGGCATGGACAGCTCGATCCTGTCGTTCCGCAATCAATTGCAGGGCGCCGAGGGGCTGCTCGTCAGCGCAGACGATTTCACGATCGAGGATCTTGCGATCGAGGACACCGTCGGCGACGCGCTGAAGATCAACGACAGCGACAACGTCACCGTGCGCCGGGTGCGCACCGAATGGACCGGCGGTCCGCTCACGACCAATGGCGCCTATGGCATCTACCCGGTACAGTCGAGCAATATACTGATCGACGGCTCGGTCGCCATCGGCGCTTCCGACGCCGGCATCTACGTCGGCCAGTCGACGCGGATCATCGTGCGCAACTCCCGGGCCGAGTACAACGTCGCCGGCATCGAGATCGAGAATTCGACCTTCGCCGACGTGTACGACAACGTGGCCACCAACAATACCGGCGGCATCCTCGTCTTCGACCTGCCCAACCTGCCGGTGCAAGGCGGCCGCAACACGCGGGTGTTCAACAACAGCATCGTCGACAACAACACCGCCAATTTCGCCCCGGAAGGCAATATCGTCGCCACGGTGCCGGCGGGCAGCGGCCTGATGGTGCTGGCGAACGACAATATCGAAGTCTTCGGCAACGAATTCGCCGGCAACAACAGCGCCAACATGATGGTCGTGAGCTACCACATCACCGGCCTGCCGATCGACGACGAGAATTACGACCCGTTCCCCGAATCGATCCATGTGCACGACAACAGTTTCAGCGGCGGCGGCGCCGAGCCCGACTCCGAGCCGCTGGCGCTGCTGCGGGAGGCTACCGGGCAGGCGGTGCCCGATATCGTCTGGGACGGCACGATCCTGCCGGGCAAGACGGCGCCCGATGTGATTTGCATGCGCGGCAACGGCGACGCCGATTTCGTCAATCTCGATGCGCCCGGCGGTTTTGCCGCGCCTTCGTTCGAAATCGGCCCTCACGATTGCGCCGGAGAAGAGTTGCCCGAGGTGTCGATCAGCACCGGGCCATGATCCGTTCCGTGCTCCGGGTTCTTGCGCCGGCGATTTTGTCCGCTTGCCTGCTTGGGGCCTGCGCGGAACCGCGTTTTTTCGAGCAGGACAACCCGCAACGCCTGTCGGACTGGAATCTGTTCCGGGACGACGGTTCCCGGTTCATTCCTCGCGAACAAACCCTTGTTTTCGCGCCGGCGAATCCCCTGTTCACCGATTACGCGGGCAAACTGCGCACCATGTGGCTGCCGGCGGGCGGGCAGGCGAGCATGCGGGGCGGTGAACTCGAATTTCCCGCCGGCTCGATCCTGAGCAAGACTTTCTATTACCCGACGGGAGCCGACGGCGTTCTGCTGGAGAGCATTGACCACGAAAACGAACTCGACCGGCAGCGGCATCGCATGATCGAAACGCGGCTGCTCGTGCGGCGCGATGACGGCTGGCACGCAATGGCTTACGTCTGGAACGATGACCAGACCGAGGCCTTCCTGCGCGTGGCCGGGGCGAGCGTACCGGCGAGCCTGCAGCGCTCGTCGGGAACAGAGGATTTCGTTTACTTCGTTCCCAATGAAAACCAGTGCGCGGGTTGCCATGTGACCGTACATCCCGACGGCCCGCTGCATCCGCTGGGCGCGGTTCCGGAGCAACTCGCCGCGGCCGCAAATCCGGATGGAGCACACCCATCCCAGTTGCAGGCAATGCGGGAACGGGACTGGCTCGAGGCCGCGCCCGTCCGGACCGCGGCGGCTTCCTGGCAAGACAGCCGGGCCGATCTGGACACCCGCGCCCTGGCCTACATGAACATTCATTGCGGCCATTGCCACAATCCCGACGGCGCGGCGGACACTTCGGCGCTGGTACTCGACGGCAGGCACCGCAATCCGGTGGAACTCGGCGTCTGCAAAACCCCTGTGGCCGCGGGCGGCGGCGCCGGCGATCTCCTGTACAGCATTCATCCCGGTGCGCCGGAACGCTCCATCCTGCTCTATCGCATGGAATCCTCCGAACCCGACGAGATGATGCCGGAACTCGGCCGTTCGCTGGCGCACGAGGAGGGCATCGCCCTGATCCACGACTGGATCGCCGCCATGGAAGGAGACTGTCCCGAACCGGTACGGGCATTCGGGAACGGGTGAATACAGTGTCTACCCGGCTGCCTGGGTTCTGCCTGCTGCTGATCTGCCTGATCGCGGCGGGCTGTTCCGACCGCCAGTTCGAACGCCGCACTTACGTATTGACCACGGGCACGACCGGCGGAACCTTCTATCCCGTCGGCGTGGCGCTGTCGACCATCGTCTCCGCGCGCCAGGGCGAGAGTTTTTCGCTGACGGCGATCAGTTCCGCCGGTTCCATGGAGAACATCAAGTTGCTGCGCGACAACCAGGCGCAGTTCGGCCTGATTCTCGGCGTCTTCGCCGCCTGGGCCTGGGAGGGCAGCGGCCCGATTGGCTCGCCCCAGGCGCATCTGCGCGCAATCGGCGCGACCTGGCCGAACGTCGAGCATTTCGTCCTGAGCAGCGAACTCGTCAGCAGCGGCACTCTGGACGATCTCGCCAATATCGACGGGGAGCGATTCGTGCTCGGCATGCGCAATTCCGGCGCCGAGCAGACCGGCACTTACATTCTCGACGCCGTCGGCATCGATTTCCGCAATCGTTTCAGTCTCGCCTACATGGGCTATGGCGCGGTCGCCGGCGCCATCCAGGACGGCAATATCAGCGGCATGAACGTGCCCGCCGGCGCGCCCGTGGCGGCAATTACGCAATCCTTCGCCCAGATGCGCGACAGCATCACGCTGCTGAATTTCACCCGGCAACATCTCGATGCGATCAACCGGGAGTTGCCGCTATGGAATTTCTACGATCTCCCCGCCGGCACCTACCCCTACCAGCAGGCGGATGTCACCACCGCGTATAGCCCCAATGTGCTGGTGACACGTGAGGACGTCCCCGAAGAGATCGTTTACCAATTGACCAGACTCATGTGGGAAAGCCTCCCCACCTTGCGCGAGATCCACAGCGCCACCCGGGAAATGATGCTTGACCGCGCCCTCGCCGGCATCGTCATTCCCCTGCACCCCGGCGCCCTGCGCTACTACGAAGAAGCCGGCATCGAAATAGCCCCCGAACTGCGACCCACCACTACTCGATAACAAAATCGAAGTAAGTATCCGGATAGGGCTCGTCGCGGAGCTTGAAATGCCACCACTCCTCGGCGAGCGGCTCGAAGCCGTGTTTCATCATCGTAATCTGCAACAGCGTGCGCCGGGCCTGGTGCTGGGGCGAAACCTCCTGGTTCGCCGGCGCCGAGCGCGGATCGAAAAAGTCCCAGCGCGTACCCATGTCGAGTTCATCGCCGGTCTCCAGCGACACCAGTGTCAGATCGACCGCCGACCCGCGCGAATGCCCCGACTGTTCGGCGATATAGCCTTGCTCGAAAAGTTCAGATTTATCGACATGAGGGTAGTAGACCGACTTCATCGCATCGTCTTCCGGATCCCGGGCCCAGCGCACGAAATGATCCACCGCCCGTTGCGGGCGGTAACCGTCGAACAGTTTCAGGCCGAGCCCGATCTGGCGCAACTCGATCTGCACCGCGAGCAGGGCGTCCGCCGCCTCGCGGGTGAGCAGCACTTTTTCCGCTTCGTAGCCATCGATGGGCGCGCCGACGAAATTGCCGTGTCCGGCATATCGCGCTTCGATCCGCACGTCGGCGATAAACTCGCCCATGTCGACGAAGCCATCCGGAATCTGCGCCGGCGCGGGCCGGGCGAAGCCGAGAATCAGGATCAGCAATGAAATCCGGTACACGTTGGATTCAATTCCGTAGCGAAGCGCCTTCATAGATATTACTATGCGCCGTTGGACAGGTGGCAACGGCTGAACCCCGAATGACCCGCATGCAAGTACATATCGCCAGAGATGAACGGGAACTGAAGCGAATCGCGCCGGTGATGCTCGAATTGCGCGACCACTTCGACACCGAAGGCCTGATCGCGCAGATTCAGCGGCAACAGCAGGACGGCTACGTGGTCGCCTACGTGGAAGACGACGGCGAAGTGCTGGCCGTCGCCGGTTTCGTCATCACCAGCAAGCTCGCCTGGCACAAGCATCTTTATGTCGACGATCTGGTAACCGCCGCCGCCCGACGCTCCCGCGGTGCGGGACGCTGCCTGATGGACTGGCTCAAACGATACGCGATCGACAACGGCTGCCGGCAATTGCATCTCGATTCCGGCGTACAACGATTCCGCGCCCACCGGTTCTATCTGCGCGAAGGATTCGACATAAACAGCCATCATTTCGCCATTACCGAGTTATAGTTTTCCCTGAGCGACAAAAAGCAGGAGAGATTCCCGTGATTTTCCGAAGCAAACTTCCCGATCTGGACATTCCCGAAGGCAATCTGGTCGATGTCCTGTTGCGGCATTGCGATGCGCTGGGCGACAAGCAGGCTCTCGTGGACGGGCCGAGCGGACGCCAGATTACCTATGCCCAATTGCCCGTCATGGTGCGCCGGTTCGCGACCGGGCTCGCCGAGCGCGGCTTCGGCAAGGGAGACGTGCTCGCGATCTTCATGCCCAATGTGCCCGAATACGGGATCGCGTTCCTCGGCACGGCATACCTCGGCGGCGTCAACACCACGGTCAACTCGCTCTATTCGACCGACGACCTGATCCACCAGTTCAAGGATTCCGGCGCGCGCTTTCTGTTGACCATTCCCGATTTTCTCGACCGTGCGCTGCCCGCGGCCGAGGCGACCGGCATCGAGGAGATTTTCGTCCTCGGCAGCGCGGAGAACTGTACGCCCTACGCCGAATTGCTCAACAACGCCGGCGATGCGCCCCAGGCGCAAATCGACCCGGCCAGGGACATGGTCGCCATGCCCTACTCTTCGGGCACTACCGGGCTGGCCAAGGGCGTCATGCTCAGTCATCGCAACCTGATCGCCAATTTCGTGCTGTCCACCGCGGTGAATCCCCAGCAGGAAGACGACAAGATGTTCGCGGTGCTGCCTTTCTTCCATATCTACGGCATGACGCTGCTGCTTTGCCTGTCCCTTTACACCGGCGTCACCTTGCTGTCGTCGCCGCGATTCGAACTCGAACAGTTCCTGCAGATCGTCCAGGACCACCGGGTCACCTTGCTCAGCCTCGTGCCGCCGCTGGTGCTGGCGCTGGCCAACCACCCCATCGTCGACAATTACGACCTGAGTTGCGTGCGGCTGATAACCTGCGGCGCGGCGCCGCTCGGCGTGGACCTGGAGCAAGCCTGCGCGAAGCGGCTCAATTGCGGCATCATCCAGGGCTACGGCCTGACCGAAGTTGCCGGCGCCTCGCATATCCGCGCCCTCGGCAGCGACCTCGACCTGCCCGGCTCGGTGGGTCCGGTGCTGCAGAATACCGAAAGCAAGGTCATCGATGTCGAATCCGGCGCCGAACTCGGTCCCAACGAGACCGGAGAAGTGCTCATTCGCGGCCCCCACGTGATGCTCGGCTATCTGAACAATCCCGAAGCAAACGCCCACTCGCTGGACGACGAGGGGTGGTTCTACACCGGCGACATCGGTTACGCCGACGACGACGGCTGTTTCTTCATCGTCGACCGGGTCAAGGAACTGATCAAGTACAAGGCCTACCAGGTCGCCCCGGCCGAACTCGAAGCGCTGCTGCTGACCCACGAAGCGGTCGCCGACGCGGCCGTGATCCCCTCGCCCGACCTGGAAGCGGGAGAAGTGCCGAAAGCCTTCGTCTTGCGCAAGGGCGAACTCGGCGAACAGGAACTGATGGACTGGGTCGCCGAACGCGTGGCGCCCCACAAGAAAATCCGCCGCCTCGAATTCGTCGACGAAATTCCCAAGTCCGCTTCCGGCAAGATCCTGCGCCGCCTGCTGGTAGAAAAGGAACGGCAGCAGGTCGCAGGATAAATCCGGGAGGAACGGGCAATGGACAGCCTCAATGTACTGATTACCGGCGCGGCCGGCCTGATCGGCGGTGCGCTCCGAAAGCGCCTGGAAAGCCGGGGGCATCGCGTATTTGCGCTCGACCGTAGCGATGCGGGAGCGGCTTTCCGTTATTCGGCTCAAAAGCGGGAAGTCCGGCTCGACCCGGACATTGCGCTCGATGCCGTAATGAATCTCGCCGGCGCGAACATCTCCGCAAGCCGGTGGAGCGATAGCTACAAGCGGCTCATCATGGACTCCAGGGTGGAACTCACCCAGGCATTGACCGAGGCGATGGCGGCATCGGCGCATAAACCGCGCGTGTTTCTTTCCGCAACCGCTATTGGCTACTACGGAGACACCGGCACGGAAACCGTCGACGAGTCCTCACCGCGCGGAGCGGATTTCCTCGCCGATGTCGCCGGCAACTGGGAAGCTGCCTGCGAGCCGGCCTTGGCCGCGGGCATTCGCACCGTCAACATGCGATTCGGGGTGGTGCTGAGCCGTGACGGCGGCGTGCTCAAGGAGATGCTGCTCCCGTTCAAGCTCGGGGGCGGCGGCAAGCTCGGCGACGGCAGTCAATACATGAGCTGGATCGCCTTGAGCGATGTCGTTTCCCTCGTCGAGTTGTGCCTGCGCGACGACAACATCAGCGGCCCGATCAATTTCGTCTCAGGCCAACCTTCGACCAATACCGAGTTTACCCGCGCCCTCGGCAAAGTCCTGAGAAGGCCGGCGTTTTCGCCCTTCCTGCGCGCTTGGCTCATCCGCTTGCTGTTCGGCGAAATGGGCGAGACCTTGCTGCTCGGCAGCAATCGGGTGGTTTCCCGCCGCCACGAGGAAATCGGCTTCACTCCTGCATACCCTGATCTTACCGAGGTGCTGGCCGCCGAACTTCGCTGATCTCATTCAGAATCTGTGCCCTAATGCTTCACTCCCCGATAGCGATAGCGTTAGCGTTTGTTAGCCCAAAGCAGTAATGTCCCCTTTGAGCAAAGTTAAAGTGTCCCCTTTTTGTTTTGTTGGGAGGGGCTGTTTTGTCGAGCGAGGAGGTGGTGTTGAGCCTGCGGGAGTCGGATCGCGCTGGCGTGATCCGGG
>JAJDYJ010000076.1 GCA_022822865.1 Pseudomonadales bacterium
CGAATGGCGGGTCTGCCAGAGTGACGAATGGTCGGCCCCGCACAACGTGAGTCGCCGTCTGGTGTGTGGGGTTCAGCGGACGCTGTGAATACGTCCCTGTACGCTTCGCGCTCGACATCCCTGTCTCGCACGCCCGCTGAACAACTCACCAGCCGACGACGACTCACGTTGTGCGGACCTGCGAAATCGCTTCGGGGAATCCGGGAGGCCATACATGCCGGCATCGGTTGGAGTAGTTATTCCAACGTTTGATCGCGCGCATACGCTAGCTCGTGCGCTCGATTCGGTGTTTGCCCAGACCTTGCCGCCGCAGCAGGTTATCGTTGTCGATGATGGCTCCACCGATTCCACTCCCGATCTGGTGGCGGGCTACCCTGGCGTCAGCTATCTGCGGCAGGAGAATCGCGGTGTTAGTGCGGCGCGCAATCTTGGGATTCGGCATTGTGGTTGTGACTGGATTGCCTTGCTCGACTCGGACGATGAGTGGCTGCCGGAAAAGCTCGGGGTTCAGTTTGAGGCGCTGGCTGAAAATCCCGGACATCGGTTGATTCATTGCGACGAGATCTGGATTCGCAATGGCCGCAGGGTGAATCCGGCGGACCGGCATCGCAAGCGGGGTGGGTGGATTTTCGAGTATTGCTTGCCGCTTTGCGTGATTTCTCCGTCTGCGGCGGTGATCGAGAGGAGCTTGCTCATCGAAGCGGGAGGCTTCAATGAACAGCTTCCGGCCTGCGAGGACTATGATTTGTGGCTGCGCGTCTGCAGCCGGTTTCCGGTGCTTTATGTCGACCGGCCGTTGCTGCGCAAGTACGGCGGCCACGACGACCAGCTTTCACGCAAGCATTGGGGTATGGATCGCTTTCGGGTACAGGCATTGCGCGATCTGCTGGCCACGGGCAGTCTATCCGAATCCGACCGGCAGGCGGCGCTGGCAAGCTTGCGCGAGAAATGCCGGATTCTCATAACCGGCGCACGCAAACGCGGCAATTCGGAAATCGTGACGCAATACGAAGCCTTGCTGGCGCAAATCGAAGGCCTGGGCGCATGAACGGCGAAGTCAATCTGGTCGTGGCGCATCCGCTGGAGGCGAAAGCGCTGCTGGAGTGGTTCGATCTCGACGAAATTGAACCGGCGGGGACGCTTCGCTGTTATGGCAATAATCAAGGAATCGCTTTAATGATTACCGGCATGGGCGCCGAAAGCTCCGCCGCCGGCGTTCGCCGTTTGCATGGGTAACAGCCTGCGGGATTTCGCGCCTGGCTCAATATCGGCATAGCCGGTCATCCTTCGGCGGCGGTGGGAAGCGGCTTTCTGATCGATCGGATCGAGCATCGAAGAACCGGCGAATGCCATTGGCCGCCGGTTCCCGGCCTGAATCTGCCGGGCTGCGGGCTGGTAACGGTCGACGAACCGGAATCGGCTTATCTGAAAGACGCCGCCTATGACATGGAGGCGGCGGGCTTCTACGCGGCCGCGGCGGGATTGGCCACGACTGACCTGGTCTACGTGTTCAAGATCGTTTCCGACAATCGCGAAAATCCCGTCGGCGAAGTGGACCCGCAACAGGTTCCGGAACTGTTCCGGCGGCAGGAATCCGCCATTCGCGAACTGGTCGGGCATTTGCGCGCGCGCAGCGCGGCTTTCACGGACTGGTACGACATGCCGGCGGAATACGAGTTGCTGTTGCGCAAGTACCGGTTCAGCGCCACGCGCAGGGCCGCCCTGGGCCAGTATTGCCGCCGCTTTCGCGCTCTCGGCAGGCAGCGCCGATTGAGCGAACTCGTCCAGGGGCGCTTTCGCGACGCGGGATCGCTCATGTCCGCCATGCGCCTGGAATTGGCCAGGGCGGACGAGCCCGGCGAAGTTTCCCGGTGAGGAGCGGCCAGTCGTGTTTTCAGCCGTCTATGTCGAATCCGAAGTGCGCGATCATCCGCGCGCGCAGGCGATCCTCGAACGCTACCGCGACCTGGCCCATATCGAATGCGAACGCTTTGGCCAGATATTCAATCGCAAGGCCCAGAACTTTCGCATGCAAAAGCAATATCCCGCCCTGATCCTGGCGCGCAAGCACGGACGCAAGGTCCTGCCGGCGCCCGCGGGATACGGCTTCGAGGCCGAGCAAAGCCATTACTTTTCCCACATGCTCAATTGCATCTACGACTGCCGCTATTGCTTCCTGCAAGGCATGTATCGATCCGCCCACTGCGTGCTGTTCGTGAATTACGAGGAATTCGCTGCATCGATCGGGCAAAACATCGCCACCGGCGAAGGTAAACAGGTCTTTTACAGCGGATACGATTGCGACAGCCTGGCGCTCGAGCCCGTCAGCGGATTCGCGGAGTTCTTCGTTCCCTTCTTCGCGCAGTTTCCTCAGGCCGTACTCGAGTTGCGCACCAAGAGCACCCAGATTTCGAGCCTGTTGCAAATGGCGCCGTCGCCCAATTGCATCGTCGCCATGAGTTTCACCACCGAAGCCGCCGCGAAGCGCTGGGAACAGGACGTCCCATCCATCGAAAAACGCTTGAAAGCGCTCGCCCGCCTGCAGGATGCCGGCTGGCCCGTCGCCGTGCGCTTCGAACCGCTGCTGCCCGACCCGGATCCGAACGCCCATGCCGCATTGTTCGACCGGGTATTCAGCCGCCTCGACCCCGACCGCCTGCATTCGACAAGCACCGGCCTGTTCCGCATGCCCGCGGACTATTTCCGCAACACCCTGAAACTCTATCCCGACGAACCCCTCTTGGCCCGCGAGACCCAAACCCGTAACGGCGTGGTGACCCTGCAACAACCGGACCGGGAAGCCTGGCTGGCGAATCTGGAGACAATGCTGTTTCGCCACATCGACCCGGCAAGTTACTATCGCTGCGCAGACTGAATGGGACAGCCATG
The DNA here is from genome assembly GCA_022822865.1 of Pseudomonadales bacterium. Taxonomy (GTDB): domain Bacteria; phylum Pseudomonadota; class Gammaproteobacteria; order Pseudomonadales; family Pseudohongiellaceae; genus UBA9145. The sequence continues at coordinate 2,890 of JAJDYJ010000076.1, forward strand.
GGCGTGAAAGAAAAACCACTTGTCGTGATTTCCGGAACGAGTTCCGGCATCGGCCTCGCCATGGCCCGGGAAATGCTCGATCGGGGCAATGCCGTACTCGGCCTCGTGCAGGACGCGGCGAAAGACCCCGTGCAACATCCCGGCTATCGCCAGGAACAGGTCGACCTGTCCGACCCCGACGAGTTGCAAATCCGCGTCACAGAGATTCTGCGCGGCCTCGACCGGCCCGTGCGCGCCCTTGTCAACAACGCCGGCATTGGCCGCATGGCCTTTCTGGAACAATTGTCCGTATGCGACCTGCGCCTGGTCATGGACACCAATTTCCTGTCCCACGCCATCGTCACCCGGGCCTTTCTGCCCTTGCTGAAACGCCAGGGCCGCGGCGATATCGTATTCATCGGTTCCGAGTCCGCGCTGAGCGGCGGCCGGCAGGGCAGCGTCTATTGCGCCAGCAAGTTTGCCATTCGCGGTTTCGCCCAGGCGCTGCGGGAAGAGTGCGGCAAGTCCGGCGTGCGCGTCAGCCTGATCAATCCCGGCGCCGTGCGCACGCCCTTCTTTGACGACCTGAACTTCGAGCCCGGCGAGAGCGAGGACAACGCCAGCGCGCCGGAAGACGTCGCCGCGGTTCTCGCCATGGTGCTCGACGCGCGGCCCGGCACCGTCCTCGACGAAATCAACCTGTCGCCATTGATACAGTCCTGGCGCCGGAAATGATCGCGGTCGGCCCTCGCGCGATGCGACAATATGACGCAGAGCAAATCAGTGCTGCCGCAAGGATTTACCTGCGATAATCGACCGTCTCCAAATCAGCGGGCAGCGCCTCGCGCAAGAGGGTCCGATAATGCGGTTCAAATCGACATTCCGATTCATGGCATTGCTTACCGCCCTGATCGTCCCGCTGGCAATTCATGCCCATACGCCGCTGAAGGCTTCCTCGCCGGCCGCCGATTCCACCGTGGCGCGGGCTACCGCCATCGAAGTGGAATTCAACGGACCGGTACGGCTGGTGCGTCTGCAAGTCATGCATGGCGAAACGGAGGTTGCGACCGAATTCGCGGTGAATCCGGAACCGGTGACCGCCTACCGGGTCGCCGCGAAGAATATTCCCGCCGGCAAGATCACCGTGGAGTGGGCGGCGATCGGCGCCGACGGGCACACCCTGACCGATACTTTCAGCTTCACTGTCGACCCTGCCGCGGCAAACGTCGCTGGAAACTGACGCCCGGCCCGAGTAATCCATGGGCCTTACGCCCGCGACCGGCTGGGAACTCGCGATTCAACTGGCGAAGCTGCTCGAATATCTCGGCATCGCCAGTCTGGCCGGCGGCACGATCTGCCTGCTGTTCTATCGGGACGACCGCCGCCGGACCGTCGTTCTGCTGACAGCTTATATCGGCCTGTGTTGTCTGCTCGGATTCAACGGCGCCCTGTTCAGCTTCCTGTTCCAGGTCGGAATGACCAGCGGCGGCGGTCTCGCCGGCATGTTCGACCCCGATATGGCGCGCCTGCTGCTGGGATTCGAGATCGGCAGCGCCACGTTGCTGCGCCTGGCTGGATTTCTGGCGCCCGTAGTGGCCTGCGCCGTCCTGGCCCACCGTCTTGGCAGCCGGCCGCCGACCCGCTCGCACTATCATGCGTTCGGGGCGGTGAACGCGTTCTCCATGCTGCTGTTGCTGGCGAGTTTCATATTGGCCGGCCATATCGCGGTGCTCGGACCGATCGCCAAAGCCGCCATCGCCTTGCATATTCTGACCGTCAGCATCTGGGTCGGGGCCTTTCTTCCCTTGCTGTTTCTCTGCCTGAGCAGCGAGGGGGAAACTCTCGCCGCCACCATGAAGGGCTTCGGCGACATGGCCGGATATTGCCTGCTGCTGCTGTTCGCCGCCGGTCTGATCCTGGCGCTGGAGCTGTTCAATTCCCCCGGCGAATTGATCTCGACGCCTTACGGGGTAACGCTGTCGATCAAGTTGGGGCTGGTAGGAATTCTCCTGCTAGCGGCGGCCGGGAACCGCTTCGTGCTCGTGCCGCGCATGCTGGCCGGGGCCGGACCCGGCAGCCTGGCGTGGGCTATCAGGGTGGAAATCGCCGTCGCGGCGGCAATTCTCGCGGTCACCGGCTATCTGGCCACCGCGGTCGGTCCGCCGGCCATGCCGATGTAAGGGCTTCAGGTCAGATCGATTTCCGCCGGCTCTGGCTGCTCCGCATCTGCCGGATTTTCAACGAGCGCCGATACTGTCCACGTCGTCAGGTCGAATTGCATCAACTGCGTGGACTGGGCGCCGCCGTATACCGCCTCGGCATTGACGGCGCCTTGCCTGGCGAACAGCAGCGCATTCCCCGCCGGCGACCAGACCAGATTCGCCAGTGGCAAGGCGCTGCTGTAGACCGCAACCGCCTCGCCGCCGCCATGCAGGTCTCCAAGCCAGATCGTCGAACCGGAAGCGTCGCGCCGAACGAAAGCGAAGCGGCGGCCGTCGGCCGCAAGCACCGGCGCTTCGTGCCGAACGCCCGCGAGCCCGTCGTTGCCGTTGCTGCTAACCGGAACGAACTCCCGAATGAATTCGGCCGGGACAGGGTCTGACCGGTAAGGCGCAACGGGATCGGCGCCGCCTCCCGTCAACCAGCCTCCGGCCAGAATCGCCGCGGCGAACGCGGGAAGCGCGAACGCCGGCCAGGGCAGGGCGCGTCGCCACGGGTTTGCATTCGCCGTTCGCTCCACGACAAGCCGGTATCCCTTCTTGGGCACGGTTTCGATTCTCACGCCGCCGCGGCCATCTGCCGACAGCGATTTGCGCAGCGCCGATACCGCCCTGGTCAGGGAGTTTTCGGTAACGATCACCCGCGGCCACAACTCGCCATTGAGCCGATCGCGATTTACGGTCTTTCCGGCATTGGCCGCCAGCAGGCCCAGCAAATGCATCAAGCGCGGCTCCAGCCTGCGCTCGACGCCCAGCCGCCGGTGCGCGATTCGATTGCAACCTGGCCTTACCCGCCACTCCCCAAGCTCAAAATCCTCAAGCCGCGCCCTCCGCAACTCAAGCTCTTCCCGCATCGCCATGACCCTTACCCCAATTCGTTTTTCCCCCTGGCCTCCCGACCAATTAGACGCCCTCAACCCCTAAAAGGTTTCAACAAAAATATATGGGACATCCATTCCGACTTCAAGAGACCGTCCGGGTAGCCAACGAGCGATGCAAATCGCTCCGCGCAGAATGACGATGATTCCGATGCGTGTCCCAGAACTTTCTCATTCCTCTCAACCCAACGGCGATTCGCGCCGATGAGGCTCGGAGTGGGTGTCCCAGGATTTCCCTTACGTGGGTGTCCCAAGATTTCTCGACTCCGAGCATTTCAGCTACGAAATGGACCTTGAGGTCGATTGAGCGGGCCTCGCAATGCTATGATCTCCGGGACTCGGTAACTTCGTGCCCAGCCGTCCATGCAGCGCCGCAGACTCCCCATCGGCATTCAGTCCTTCCGGAGGCTCCGGGAGAGGGACTGCTACTACGTGGACAAGACCGCGCTCATCGGCGACCTGATCGACCGGGGAGAGCACTACTTCCTCTCGCGCCCGCGCCGTTTCGGCAAGAGCCTGCTGCTCGACACCCTGGGAGAACTGTTCGCGGGCAGCGAAGACCTGTTCCGGGGACTGCGCATCCACGACCGCTGGGACTGGGACGAAAAGCATCCGGTCATCCGCCTGAGCTTTGACGGGAACTACCGCAACCCGGAAGATCTCGAGGGAGACATCATCGAGCAGATTGAGGGTATCGAACGGCGCGAAGGTCTGGAACCGGCCCATTCGTCGAACACGGGCCCAAGGCGCCTGAGGAACATTCTGGACCGGCTGCACCATAAGACCGGAAAGCAGGTGGCGGTGCTGGTGGACGAATACGACAAGCCCATCCTCGACGTGCTCAACGACCCGGAACGGGCCAGGGCGAATCGCGACTACCTGCGGGGTTTCTATGGCGTGATCAAGGGCAGCGCCCACCTGGTGCGTTTCGTCTTCGTCAC
>JAJDYJ010000056.1 GCA_022822865.1 Pseudomonadales bacterium
CGAACGCCTTCACCGATCCGCCGTAACGGTCCGCGCAGATCTTCGTCAGCGCCGCCGTCAATGTCGTCTTGCCATGGTCCACGTGACCGATCGTGCCTACGTTCACGTGTACCTTCGTTCTCTCGAATTTTTCCTTCGCCACGATTGCTTACCTCGTCAGGATGTAAATCAGGTTTTCGATTCGTTGATGATACTGTCGGCGATATTGCCGGGCACTTCCGCGTACTTCTGGAATTCCATGGTGAAAGTCGCCCTGCCCTGGGTTGCCGAACGCAGATCGGTCGCATAGCCGAACATCTCCGCCAATGGAACTTCCGCGGTGATTACCTTGCCCGCGGGAGAGTCTTCCATGCCTTGCACCATGCCGCGGCGCCGGTTGAGGTCGCCCATGACATCTCCCATGTAGTCTTCGGGAGTCACAACCTCGACCGCCATGACCGGCTCGAGCAGGGCCGGATCCGCTTCCAGCGCGCCATTCCTCAATGCCTGGGAACCGGCCATCTTGAAGGCCATCTCACTTGAGTCGACGTCATGGAAGGAGCCGTCGTACAGCGTCACTTTCATTGCCAGCAGGGGATAGCCCGCCAGGCAGCCGTTCTTCATCTGTTCCTGCACGCCCTTGTCGACCGCCGGGATGTACTCCCTCGGAACCACGCCGCCGACGATCTCGTTGACGAACTCGTAGTCGGCATCGGGGTCGAGCGGTTCCAGCCGCAGCCAGACATGGCCGTATTGACCGCGACCGCCGGTCTGTTTGATGTGCTTGCCTTCGATTTCGACCTGCCGGCGGATCGTCTCGCGATAGGCCACCTGGGGCTTGCCGATGTTGGCGTCGACGCTGAACTCGCGGCGCATGCGCTCGACGAGCACGTCCAGATGCAACTCGCCCATGCCCGAAATGATCGTCTGGCCCGATTCCTCGTCGGTCTCGACGCGGAAGGAGGGGTCTTCCTGGGCCAACTTGCCGAGGGCCGTGCTCATCTTCTCCTGGTCGGCCTTGCTCTTCGGCTCCACCGCGACCGAAATCACCGGTTCGGGAAAGTCCATCTTCTCCAGCGTGACGATGTTTTTCGGATCGCACAGCGTCTCTCCGGTAGTCACGTCCTTCAGACCCACCGCGGCGGCGATGTCGCCGGCCCGCACTTCCTTGATCTCCTCGCGCGAATTGGAGTGCATCTGCACCATGCGCCCGACGCGCTCCTTGCGGGACTTGATCGGGTTGTACACGGTATCGCCGGAATTAATGCAGCCGGAATACACCCGGAAGAAGGTCAAGGTGCCGACAAAGGGGTCGGTGGCGATCTTGAAAGCCAGCGAGGCGAAGGGCGCATCGTCGTCGGCCTTGCATTCCGCCGGCTCGCCGTCATCGGTGACGCCTTCGATCGCCTTCACCTCGGTCGGCGCCGGCATATAGTCGATGACGGCGTCGAGTACCGCTTGCACGCCCTTGTTCTTGAAGGCCGAACCGCAAAGCACAGGAACGATTTCGTTATTGATCGTGCGCTGGCGGATGGCGGCCACGATGTCCTGTTCGCTGAGATCGCTTTCCTCGAGATACTTCTCCATCACCTCTTCGTTGGCCTCTGCGGCGGCTTCGAGCATATGCTCGCGCCATTCCTCGCACAGGTCTTGCAGGTCGGCCGGAATGTCATCGTAGAAAAAAGTCGTGCCCTGGTCTTCGGTGTTCCAGACGATGGCCTTCATCTTCACGAGGTCGACCACGCCGCTGAAAGTCTCTTCCGCGCCGATGGCGATTTGCAGGGGCACGGCATTGGCGCCCAGCCGGTCTTTCATCTGCTCCACGACGCGCAGGAAGTCTGCGCCGGCGCGGTCCATCTTGTTGACGAAGACCATGCGCGGCACCTGGTAGCGGTTGGCCTGGCGCCAGACCGTTTCGGTCTGGGGCTGCACGCCCGAAGTCGCGCATAGCACGACCACGGCGCCATCGAGCACGCGCAGGGAACGTTCCACCTCGATGGTGAAATCCACGTGTCCTGGCGTATCGATGATATTGATCCGGTGTTCGTCATATTGCCGGTCCATGCCTTGCCAGAAACAGGTAGTCGCCGCCGAGGTGATGGTAATGCCGCGCTCCTGTTCCTGTTCCATCCAGTCCATGACCGCGGCGCCGTCGTGCACTTCGCCGATCTTGTACGAGACGCCGGTATAGAACAGCACGCGCTCGGTGGTCGTGGTCTTGCCCGCGTCCACGTGGGCGGCGATGCCGATGTTGCGATAACGGCTCAAAGGATGCTTCCTGGCCACTGTACTGCCCTCTATAAACTTGGTTTTCGATTCAGAAACGATAATGCGAGAACGCGCGATTGGCTTCGGCCATGCGATGGACGTCCTCGCGCTTGCGCACCGCGGCGCCCCGGCCGTCGGCGGCTTCGAGTATTTCGCCCGCGAGCCGCAAGGCCATGGATTTCTCGCCGCGATCGCGCGAGAACTCCACCAGCCAGCGCATCGCGAGAGCGCTGCGCCGCTCGGCGCGCACTTCGACCGGCACCTGGTAGGTGGCGCCGCCTACGCGGCGGGATTTGACTTCCACCATCGGCGCGATGGCGTCCAGAGCGTTTTCGAACACTTCCAGCGGCTCGCCGCCGGATTTTTCCGCGACGACATCCAGCGCACCGTAGACGATCTTCTCGGCGACCGACTTCTTGCCGTCGACCATTACGTGATTCATGAATTTCGCCAGCGTCTTGCTGCCGAACTTGGGATCGGGCAAAACTTCGCGCTTTGCCGCAACTCTTCTTCTGGGCATGTCTGACCTCTATGTTTATTCAGGTTTACCCGGGATAGTCCATCCGGCTACCCGGCCTTACTCGATTCTCATCTTTTCTTCGCGGAAAACCGCTGATGAGCCGGCTTTTCCCTGCCTGAAACGTGTCGCGGGAATTACTTCGGGCGCTTGGCGCCGTATTTCGAACGTCCCTGCTTGCGGTCGGCGACGCCCGAGGTGTCGAGAGCGCCGCGCACGGTGTGATAGCGCACGCCGGGAAGATCCTTGACCCTTCCTCCGCGGATCAGCACTACGGAGTGCTCCTGCAGATTGTGCCCTTCGCCGCCGATGTACGAAGTCACCTCGAAGCCGTTCACGAGTCGCACGCGGCAAACCTTGCGCAAGGCCGAATTAGGCTTCTTCGGCGTGGTGGTGTACACCCGGGTGCAGACGCCGCGCTTCTGCGGCGAGCCTTGCAGGGCGGGCACGCCGCTTTTGGCGGGTTTGCTCGTCCTGGGCTTGCGCACTAACTGGTTAATGGTTGCCATGTTTTTCCGTGAAAATCGCCGTTCGAAAAATGAGGCGAGAGTGTAATGACCGCAGTGTTTTCAGTCAAGTGAAAAAGTGGCTATGTCAAACCAAAGTAGAAATGTCCCCTTTTCTCCAAAGTTGAAATGTCCCCTTCGGTCTTGCGCGGAGGGAGCGTAGCGACCGGAGCGCAAGACCGCGCCGCCGTTATCGGGCGACCGCCTCCGCATCGGCCTTCAACGGCCGCCGCCAGGGGTGGTCCGGCGGCGGTTTCCAGGCCGGCC
>JAJDYJ010000061.1 GCA_022822865.1 Pseudomonadales bacterium
CATCCCGGATCACGCCAGCGCGATCCGACTCCCGCAGGCTCAACACCACCTCCTCGCTCGACAAAACAGCCCCTCCCAACAAAACAAAAAGGGGACACTTTAACTTTGCTCAAAGGGGACATTACTGCTTTGGGCTAACAACTTCGACCTCGCAGCCTTCTCCGCCTTTGTCGAACGCGAAGGCTACGGCGCCGGTTTCGTCGACCGCAACGCCAATCACGCCGACTGGTCCTCGCGACTCGACCTGCGCATCGATCAGCAACTGCCGTTGCTGTTCGGCACTCGCGCCCGGGGCTGGATCAAGATCTACAACCTGCTGAACATGATCGACGACGATCTCGGCCTGCAATACGACGGCCAGTTCTTCTCCCAGCAGGTAGTCACTTCCTCGCTCAACGACCGCGGTCAATACGTGTTCGAACGCTTCCGGGACCGCAACATCACCGACCTGCTCGAACAGCGCAGCCTGTGGGAATTGCGCGTGGGAATCCAGTTCGAGTTCTGAACTCCCTGCCAGTTTCCGGGCTGTTGCAATCGGGCGGCAAAAAGTCTAGCCTCAACGGATTGTTCGCGCCCGCTGCCGATGGCGGGCGCGGACTCCCTTTGCATAAGAAACGGAGCTAACCCAGTGAATGCAAAACTGACGCGCAGACGTTTTATCAAGGGGGTGATCTTCTCCGGCGCGGCCGCGACGACCGGCGCTGCGGGAGTCTACCTCGCCCAGGCGCAGTCCGGGCTGTCCGCCGCGGAGCGTCTGATCACCCTGAACGTCAATGGCCGCGAGCGGCCCGTCGACGTTCTGCCCCAGGAAACCCTGGCCCATACCTTGCGTTACCGGCTCGATCTGACCGGCACCAAGATCGGCTGCAACCGGGGCGAATGCGGCGCCTGCACCGTGCTCATCGACGGCGTGCCGAACTATTCGTGCTCGGTGCTGACGCATAACGTCAAGGACAAGGCCGTGACTTCGATCGAGGGCCTCAAGGCCGCCGACGGTACGCTGCATCCGGTGCAGCAGGCCTTCATCGACGAAAACTCTCCGCAATGCGGATTCTGCACGCCGGGACAGATCATGTCCGCGGTGGCGCTGCTGAACGACAATCCGGCGCCCGACCGGCAACAGGTGCGCATGGCCCTTGCGGGCAACCTGTGCCGTTGCGGCGCTTATGAACATTACATCAACGGCGTCTTGCGCGCAGCGGGGCAACTGGCATGACTACGCATATAGGATTCGATTTCGTTCCGCCGGACGTTCCGGGCAAGGTCACCGGCGAGATCAAGTACGCTGAAGACTATCGCCGCGAAGGCATGGTCTTTGCCCGGCTGCTGACCAGTCCCCTGCCCGCGGGCAGAGTGGCCAGCATCGACGCCAGCGAAGCGCTGCGCATGGACGGTGTGGTCGGCATCTTTACCGCCGCCGACCTGCCGCCGGTCGCGCCTCCGGCCAATCCGGCGCTCGCTTCGGATTACATCACCTACGTCGGCCAGCCGATCCTGGCTGTCGCGGCGACTACCGAAGAGATCGCGGAAACCGCGATTCAGCGGATTCAGATCGAATACGAACGCCGCCCGTTCGTGGTGGACCCACTGGAAAGCCTTACCCCGGGCGGCGCTACCGCCTATCCCGAGGGCAACGCCCTGGTTCCCGTTCAGGAGGAGGGCCCGGACGGAACGACGATCAACAGCGCCCGGATCATGGACGTCAAATGGCCGCAGGAGGCCATCGACGCCATGCGCGCCGGACGCGAACCGGTCGGCGCCGAGTTCACCAGGGAATGGGAGTTCGGCGATCTTGAAGCGGGATTCGCGGAAGCGGCCGCCATCGTCGAGGAGCCCTTCGTCACCATCGGCTACCCGCATCACTCGCTGGAATCGCGCACCTGCATGGCGTACTGGGAAAACGGCAGGTGCTATTTCCACGGTTCCTCCCAAAGCCAGAGCGCCAACAACGCGGGCCTGGCGCGCATGCTCAATATCGACCTCGCCGACCTGGTATTCATCAACGAGGCCACCGGCGGCGGTTTCGGTTCCAAGATCGGGCCCTATCCCTACATGGCGATTACCGGACAGTTCTCGCGTCAGTTGAACCGTCCCGTGCAATTGCGCATTACCCGGGAGCAGGAGTTCTACATCGGCTCGGCCCGTTCCGGCATGCAAGGCTGGATCAAGGTAGGCGTGAAAGAGGACGGCAAGGTGTCCGCGGTCGATCTCGTCATCGTCAACGACGGCGGCATGACCGGCGGCGGCAGCGGCAACTCCTCGGCGCAGCACGTCACCGTTGCCTGGCAACCCGAGGCGATGCGCTTCCGCCACATTTCGGTCTACACCAACACCACGCCGCGGGGCGCCCAGCGCGGCCCCGGCCAGAACGAAATGTCGGCCATCCTCGGCCCGGTAACCGACAAGGCGGCGGCTGCCGCCGGCATCGACCGGGTGGAGTTCCGCAAGATCAACGCCCTGAACAGCGACGGCTTCCAGGGCGGCAGCCAGGGTCCGGTGACCAGCGCCTTCGTGCGCGAAGCCATCGACCAGGGCGAACGAATGTTCAATTGGCGCGAGAGGAGTGAGCAGCCCAGGCGCAACGGCAGCAAGGTGCGTGGCCTCGGCGTCGGCATCGGTTATCACGGCGCCGGCGGCCGCGGCTACGACGGCCTGTTGCGGATGGATACCGACGGCATGTTGCACATCCATTGCGGCGTGGGCAATCTCGGCACCTATTCCTACGCCGCGACCTGCCGCGCCGCGGCTGAAGTGATGCAGATTCCATGGGAGCGCTGCCAGATTCATCGCGGCCGCAGCGACCGGCATCTGCCGCACAGTTCCGGCCAGGGCGGCTCCAACACCGTGTTCACCCACAGCCGGGCGAACTGGGTCGCCGGCCAGGACATGATCGCCAAGATGAAGGAAATCGCCGCCACGGACCTCGGCGGCAGCGCGGACGATTACGAGATCGGCGGCGAGCGCGTGTTCCGCAGCGCCGACCCCGATACCGGGCTCAGCTACGCGCAATGCGCCGAGCGCGCGATGGAACTCGGCGGCAGCTTCAGCGGAGAGGAATATCCCGACGACATCAATCCGCTGACTCAGCTCGCGGTACAGGGACTTGCCGGAAGCGGCCTGATCGGCGTCGCCAGGGACAATATTCCGGGCGTCGGACAGCCGCCGGGAGTCGTCGTCGGCTTCATCGAGATCGAACTCGACACCGACACCGGCAAGTACGACATTCTCGACTACGCCGCGGTCGCCGATTGCGGCACCGTGGTGCATCCGAAGAATTTCGACAACGCCATGCGCGGCGGCGCCGTCTGGGGCGTCGGCCTGGCCGCTCTCGAGCGCCATGTCTACGATCCGCAAAACGGACTGCCCGCCAACGTGGGACTGTATCAGAGCAAGCCGCCGACCATTCTCGACGTGCCCGTGGATACGGGGTCGGCCGCAGTCAACATTCCGGACCCGCAAAATCCGGCAGGCGGCCGCGGTATCGGCGAGCCTACCCAGGGCGCGGCCTGCGCCGCGCTGGCGTCAGCCATCTCCGATGCCCTCGACGGACATCTGTTCAATTCCGCGCCGATCACGACGGACATGATCGTCAATCATCTGGCGGGGAATTCCTACAGCACCCAATCCCTGAAAACCAACACATTCTGAGGTCCAGCCATGCCATCTCATGACGTAATGCCAAATATGGAGTTGTACCAGCCGGTGATGCTGGAAGACGCGCTTGCGATTGCCGACCGCCTCGGAGAACGGGGCTGGCTGGTGGGCGGCGGTCAGGATACCTACGGTTGGTTGAAGGACCGCGCCAAGTCCACCGATGCGCTGATCGACCTGAGCGCGATCGAATCCCTGCGCGGCGTGCGCCAGGACGGCGACACGCTGGAAATCGGCGCGATGACCACCTTGACCGAAGTGTCCAACGACCCGCTGATCCGTGCGCATTTTTCGCTATTGGCCGATGCGGCGGCGATCGTTGCGAGTCCGCAGATCCGCAACATCGGCACGATCGGGGGCAATGTCTCCCAGGACGTGCGCTGCTGGTATTACCGCCGCGGCCTGTCCTGCTATCGTGCCGGAGGCAACCTGTGTTATGCCGACACGCCCCAGGGTATGAACCGCGAACATTCGCTGTTCGAAGGCAGCCGCTGCGTCGCGGCGGGGGCTTCCGACACGGCGCCTGCGCTGGTCGCGCTCAACGCTTCCATGGTGATCCGCAACAGCGGCGGTGAACGCGAGGTCCCGGCGGAAGACTTTTTCGTCGGCCCGGCGCGGGACATCCTCAACACCACGATCATGCGTCCCGGCGACATCCTCACCGCGATCCGGCTGCCGGCCGACTGGCGCGACGCGACTTTCTACTTCGAGAAAGTCGCCGACCGCAACGTGTGGGATTTCTCGCTGGTCAGCATAGCCGCGGCCTTCCGCGTCAACGGCGGCAGCATCGCCGGGGCCAGCATCGTTTGCGGCGCGGTGCAGACCACGCCGCGTCGCCTGCGCAACGTGGAAAACGCCGTAACCGGAATGAGCAAGGACATGGCCACCGCGGAAGCGGTCGCGCCGATGGCCACGGCGGGCGCGCGAGCGCTGGCTCACAACGGGTTCAAGATTCCGTTGATGCAGAATCTGGTGAAGCGGGCTATCGCTGCTTGAGTATTGGTGGCTTCGATCCGTCGCCGTCTGGTGAGTGGTGTTTAGCGGACGCCGTAAATACGTCCCTGTAGGCTTCGCGTTCGGCATCCATGCCTCACACGCCCGCTAAACACCACTCACCAGACGGCGACTCACACTGTCGGTAGTTCTTGGGTGGCGATTTCGTAGATTGCGTCTATCCATTCCGGCGCATCATTGAGATTCGGCAATAGAATCAACTCTTCCCCGCCCGCCTCAATGAATTGTTCGCGGTATTCGCGGCCGATTTCGTGCAAGGTTTCCAGGCAGTCGGTCACGAATGAGGGTGTGGCCACGGCTATGCGCTTCTTGCCCTGGGCGAGCAGTTCCAGCAGATGCGCGTCGAGATAGGGTTTGATCCATTGGGCCGGGCCGAATCGTGATTGGAATGCCGTTGAACAAGCTTCTGCTTCCCGGCCGAGTGCGGCGGCGATAGCGCGGCTGGTAGCCAGGCATTGGGCGCGATAGCAGTTGCGATTGGCCTTGCCGATTTCGTCACAGCAAGCGCCGAAATTGCAATAGCCGCTGACGTCGGCCTTGCGAATCGCCGCCTCGGGCAGTCCGTGGTAGCTGAAGACCAGGTGATCGATATTTGCTTCGGCCAGATTGGCGCGGATCACGTCAGCCCAGACGCGAATGAACGCCGGGTCGGCAAAGAAGTCATCGATGAAACGCAAATTCGGCGCCTGTCGCCAACTTGCCGCCGCAGAGCGCACCGAATGCATGGCCGATTCCGTCGTTGCCCTGGCGTACTGGGGATACATGGGGAAAACCAGAATCTCGTCACGGCCTTCGCGCTCAAGTTCTGACAGTGAATCTGCGATTAACGGTTTGCTATAGGCCATGGCGATGCGCACCGCCACGTCGGACCCGGCCGCATCAAATTTCTCCTGGACGCCCTGTCTGACCCGCTCGGAGTAAACTTGTAGAGGCGACCCCTCTTCCATCCAGATACCGGCGTAGTCGCGGGCGGTCCGCGGCGCCCGCAGCGGCAGGACGATCAGATTGCGCAACAGCCACAGCCCGATGGGATTGATATCGAATACGAATCGGTCGGCAAAAAAACAGCGGTAGAACTCGCGCAGTCCCCTGGCCGTGGGCTCCGCCGGCGTTCCCAGATTGATCAGTAATACGGCTTTGGACATGGCTCGGCGAGACGAATGGATACCAGCGAGAAAGTCCTGCGCATTTTAGCCTCAATCCGGTAATCTTGCGTTACGGTTTCAACTGCCCAGATTAGGAGGAATATCATGATTCGCGGAACATCCCTGTTTGGTTTGGCTACGCTGCTGTTTCCCCTCTTTCCGGCGCACGCCCAGGACAGCGGACTGATCGCCGGCGGCGCCGATATTGTTGAAGTGCGCGGCGGATTCGGGTTCCTCGAGGGGCCGGTGACCGACCGCTCGGGTGATCTGTATTTCACCGATATCAACAACAACCGGATCTGGCGCTACACCGCCGGCGGCGAATTTGAAGTCGCCATCGAGCCCAGCAACAACGCCAATGGGCTTACCCTGGATCTCGACGGCTCGCTGCTGATTTGCGAGCAGAACGCTCAGCGCATCACCCGCCGGGAAGCCGACGGCAGTCTTTCGGTGGTGGCGGACAGCTACGAAGGGGCGCCTTTCAACAGCCCGAACGATCTCTGGGTCCACCCCGACGGCTCGATCTATTTCACCGACCCGCGATACCGCTTCCCGGAAGGGCCGCCTTCACAGCCCGGCGAATATGTCTATCGCATCTCCCCCGACCGCCAGAGCGTCGAAGCGCTGGTCACCGATATTCCCAAGCCCAATGGAATCGTCGGCACCGAAGACGGCGGCACGCTGTATCTGGCGAGCACCGAGACACGCAAGATCTACCGATTCGACATCGCAACCGATGGCGGGCTCGAAAACCGGACCGAGTTCGCCGATCAGGGCTCGGACGGCATGACGCTCGACGAATACGGCAATGTCTACCTGACCTGGGGCGGCGGCGTGAGCATCCGCAATCCGGACGGTGACGAGATCGAATTCATCGAGACCCCGCAGAACCCCGCCAATGTCGGCTTCGGCGGCGCTGACGGCCGCACCTTGTACATGACCGCGCGCACGAGTCTTTATTCATTGCGTATGAATGTCACGGCCAGCCGTTAGAAGTTATTTGATCAAGTTTTGAATAAAAAATGTGTACTTTGGTAACAGGAACCATGTTAGACTCGAACACTTTCGAGATACCTGCACGAATCAACCGTAGACCATAAATTATGAGGACCATAACGTGAAAAAGATCATGTTAACGGCCGTTTGCGCCTTGATAGCCGGTTCACCCGTGTTCGCCGGCGAGCGCGTGGGCGATTTCTCCCTGATCGATCATCAGGGCGTTTATCACCATATGGCCTGGTATGACGACCAGGAAGCCATCGTGCTGTTGCCCCAGGCCAATGGCGCAACCGATTCCGAGGCGCTGGCGGCATTGCAGGAACTGCGTTCCCGATACGAAGTGCAAGGCGTGGTATTCATGCTGCTCAACCCGGGGCTCGACGCCAGTCGCGACGCGGTGCGGGCGGAGGCCGAACAGGCGGGCATCGATCTGCCTATCCTGATGGACGACACGCAACTCGTCGCGAACATGCTCGGCATGAGCCGCTTCGACGAGGCTGTCGTTTACGATCCCGCGACTTTTGAAGTGCTGTATCGCGGCGAAGCGGGTTCGTCCCTCGCGCAGGTTCTCGATCAGGTCCTCGATGGCGAAAACGTCGAGTTGACCGTTGCCGCCACCGACGGCGCGGCGATTTCCTATGGCGGCCTCGATGCTCACGGCGAGCTTTCCTACGAGCGCGACATCGCGCCGATCATCGCCGAGAACTGCGCCGAATGTCACCGCCAGGGCGGTATCGCGCCATTCGCCATGGACAGCAAGCTGGCGGTCCAGGGCTGGTCGCCGATGATCCGCGAAGTCGTGTTGACGCGCCGCATGCCTCCCGGCCAGATCGACAACAAGGTCGGATACAAGATGCGCAACGAAATGAATCTGGACGACGGGGACATGCAAAAACTCGTCAGCTGGATCGACGCCGGCGCGAATACCGAAAGCGAGACCGACCCGCTGACGCAGCTCGAATGGCCCGACACCAAGTGGACGCTGGCCGAAGCGCTCGGCGAGCCCGATCTGGTGATCGAGATACCGCCGCAAAGCATCCCGGCAACCGGCGTGGTCGATTACATGAACATTCCCATCGACCTCGGTCTGACCGAAGATCGCTGGGTACGCGGCTCTGAAGTCGCCCCGGGCGCGCCGGAGGTGCTGCACCACATCATCACCACCGTGATTCCTCCGGAAGGCCGCCGCAACGGTTTCGACCTGTTCATCGAAGCCATCAACAGCCTGCCCGAGGAGCGCGCGGTAGCGATTCGCACCGAAATTTTCGCGGCCATGGCGGCTGGAGAGGAACCGGATATCGACGACATCTTCGCGGCGAATCCCGACATCGACGTAAGTTCGCTGCTCGGCGGCGGCGACCCCGATCAGGGTTCGGTCGCGGGTTACGCTCCCGGCAACAGTTTCTCGCTGAATCCCGAAGGAGTCGGCGGCTTGCTCAAGGCGGGCTCGACGCTCAACCTGCAGATGCATTACACCACCTCCGGCAGGGAAACCGTCGACGCCACGGAAATCGGCGTTTACTTCTACGATGAGGGTTACGTGCCCGACGAGCGCATGTCCGGCGGCATCGGCAACGCCTTCACCATCGACATCCCGGCTCAGGCCAAGGACCACGAAATGCAACTCGTGACCTATGTGCCGGAAGAAGCCGAAATCTACTCGCTGATGCCGCACATGCACTTCCGCGGCAAGCGCATGGCGTTCACGGCGCGTTATCCCGACGGTTCCGAAGAACTGATCCTGTCGGTGCCGGCGTACTCCTTCAACTGGCAACTGGCCCACGAACTCGAAACGCCGTTGCGCGTACCGGCCGGCACCCGGATCGTCGCCACCGGCGCCTTCGACAATTCCTCCCAGAACGACTTCAACCCGGACCCGAACATCGAAGTCCATTGGGGCGAACAAAGCTGGGAAGAGATGTTCATGGGCTTCTACAGCTGGAAGAACGTCGACCAGGGCGGCTCGGAATAGCTCCCAGTTTTCAGCCAGATCGAAAAAAGGCGGGCTATGCCCGCCTTTTTTTGTCTCACACTTCCTGAATCTAGCTTTTGGACAAGGTCCAGGCAACCTGCATCAACCGACAGCTTGCGAAACGATATCGGGATGTCTGCCGATGACGCGCACGTAAGCGATGGCGAAGTCGGGCGCCCGCGCTCGCGCCTGCTCCCAATCGCGAAGCGTTCCCACAGGAACATGAAAACGGCTCGCGAACTCCTGCTGCGAGAGTCCAAGTCCAGTTCTAGTTTGCCTGATCAGCCGGGCCCGCTGTCCCCGCTCCATCGCCTCGCGCGTAACATCGAAATCTTCCGGGTCCGAAGGATCAGCCGGCAGTACGATATGCTCTTTCTTCACCTTTGTTGCTCCGTCTGACTGAAATGAATCGCCGCAGCCTATCCCGCCAAGCTCAGGATACGGGTTCCCAGAGTTCGATCGGGTTGCCTTCGGGGTCGTGGATGCGGGCGAAGCGGCCGATGCCTTCCATTTCGCTTTCGTGGCTGACCTCGATGCCCGCTGACTTCAGTTGCGCGGTCATTGCGTCGAGATCGGTCACGCGAAAGTTCAGCATGAAAGTCTTGTCGGCGGCGAAGTAATCGGTGTCGGCGGCGAAAGGCGCGAAAACCGTGACGCCGGAATCGGTCACCCAGGGCGCCATTTCCATGTCTGTCGGGGCGGGATCGATGCCGAGGTGATCGTGGTACCACCTGGCAAGTCCCTTGGGGTCCTTCGCCCTGAAGAAGAACCCGCCTACTCCCTGTACCTTTTGCATGCCGCAATCTTCCGTTTGAGTTCGGCTCCTATTGCCGCGGCGGGGGCGGAGTCCAGTCGCAGCCAGCGCAGTTGGGGTCCACGCCGTTTTCTTCGAGGACTTCGAAGATGAAGTCGCGCCAGGTCTCGTTGGGTTGCCAGACGGTGTTCATGTCGGCCTTGGCCTGATCCACCGGCACATCCTCGCTGATTACCCGATAGAGAAAACTGAACGCGGTGGCGCGGGCGTTGACCTGGCAATGTAGCAAGGTCTTGCGGCCCTCGTTACGCGTCATGGAGTCGGCGAAAGCGTAATACTCACTCGGCCGCGGATTGGAGAAATCCACCGGAATCTGCATGTATTCCATGCCCAGTCCCTTCACTACGAGATCCGCATCGGGCAGCGCGTTGGGATTGTTGGTGAAGGCGATATAGACCACCCGTTCGAAGCCGTTGTCGGCAACTGCCTGAAACTGCTCCCGGGTGGGCTGGCCCGCGCTGGCGAAGCTCGCGCTGTATTGCCGGAAATTCGTTATTTCGGCAAGTGCGGGATCGACTTCTTCGAGGACCATGGAGGAGTTCCAAAACAGGGCGCTGGCAGTTAATACTAGAAACTTTTTCATAGTGATCTCTCATCATGTCTGTGCATGCCGTCCCTGGCGCGACTTATTAGGATTCTCCAACCCCCAGCCTCGCCATCCCTGGCGAGTCGTTCGGCCCTCGAAAAGCTGTGCTTTTCGTCGGCTTCGCCGACCGGGCCTCACCCTCCAAGAGCAAGAAAATTAAGGAATTCGCGGCGGTTCTTGGGGCCGTAGGTCAGGAAGCTGGGTTGCGGGTCTTCCAGATAGGCCAGTTTTTCCGTCGCTACGCGGTCGGTAGCGGTCAAGCCACGGATTTCGTCTTCTTCGATGCCGTAAGGTCCGGCCGCGTTGAGGCCGAAAATCTTGCGGCGGATTTCATCGGTGATCGCCGGATAGCCGTAACGCTCCTGGTATTCCTCGCTGATCTGAAACGTACGGAAGGCCTGGATCTGGTCCTGGGGCGAACCGTACCAGATCGAGTCGGTGCCCCAGAGCACGTTGTCCTCGCCGCAATAGCGCAGCAGCTTGCCCATGGCATGGGCCGCGTTGTCCGGGTCTCGCATCAGATAGCGCCAGGTGCTGCCGAGTTCCGCATACACATTGGAATTGTGCGCGATTTCGTTATCGATCAGGGATTGCACCAATGTGTCGATACCGTCGCGGCCGGCGCCGTCGACGAATTCCTGTTCGCGTACGCCGGTGACGAAGCCCGAGTGATAAATCAGGAAGTTCATGTCGGGATACATCTTCGCGACGACGCCGATATCCGAACACTGGCTGTGCTCGTAGGACTGCGGCCCGAAAGGCAGTCCCTTGTGTATGCAGATATTGCGCACGCCGAGCCGCTGCGCGCGTTCGATCATCGCCATGCCGACGTCGTCGTGCAGAAAATAGCCGTTGCCGCCGGGGCCGTACTGGGTATAGGTCTTGAACGCCGAGATGTTCCAGTTCTCGGCCAGTTCGTCCATGGCTTCCAGGTCGCCGCCCTGGTTCGGATTCACCCGGCCGTGGATCATCAGGCGCTTGCTGCCTTCGAGTTCCGAGACGATGCGGCGGGTCTGATCGGCGTCTTCGATCGTGACCGGCTCGTTCTCGCGGGTGGAAGGGACGAAAGACAGCACCATGATGTCGGTGTCGCTGTCGAGGAACACGTCCTTGATGAACTCGCTTTCACTCAGGCAATTGAGATAGGCGCGGTCGCCGGGTTCGTCGGCGAGTTCGCAGGAGGCTTTCGCGAATCCCGAGTAAGGCCGTGAATTCGGCGGCTGACGCCGCAGCCAGTCGCCTTCGGGATTCACGTAGTGGCCTTGCACGTCGAAAATGAACTCGTCGCCGCCGACTTCGGCCAATGCAGAGGCTTCATCCAGCGCGCTTTCGTCACGCAATTCGAAAAATCCGCCGCGCTTGCCGGCATACGCATTGGCGGTGTTCATGGCCATCAGCGTGCTGGCCGCGCCACATGCCGAAACGAGAAATTTGCGGCGGGTCTGTCCCCTGTGTCTGGACAACTCGTCCGCCCTTTCCAGCGCGAGGCGATTCGCCCGCTCATTGGTGGGAGTAAGGGGAACGGGCTCGAACTCGCCGTTCGAAGTGGAATCGATCTTGATCGGCAGTCTTGTGCCGTCTTTGTCAAATTTATCCATAGCTGGACCTCAATGGTTCATCGCTCGGTTCGGGCGAGGCATGCCTCGCCCCTACAGAAAATTGAAATTATCGGACCTCATCGGTTCGGGGGTTGCAGCACCAGTTTCTCGTACAGGACAGTTTCGATCTTATCGCGGGAGTAGAACGCGGGGAATACCCTGTCGTTCGCCCACAACTCGAACAGATTATCGTACAGCGGACTGTCGGGATCGCCAACCTGTCCCGGTGTATTCATACCGAGCGTGTTATCCCAGTCGCGCGTGTCGACGAATATGCGGAACGAGGCGCCGCTCGTCTGGTTGTCGCCGCTGCCGGTGTTGCCCAGGGTGTAGCTGTTGCCGCCGCGCGGCAAGGGGCCGACGTTGAGTCTTTCGCGCATTTCCTCGTTCACCGCCGGGGCCAGCGGATGACGGATCAGCGCGTGCTTGTAATTCTCCTGTCCGTAGACCCAGTCTTCCATGTCGGCGCCGAACCTGTCCGTGAGCGTGTCCACCGCCTGGGCCAGCGTATCGAGCAGAAAGGCGTCCCGTCCGGCGATGGGGTCGTCTCCGAAATCGCCGTCCGGAGCGAGCAGCATGTCGATCGCCGTCTTCATGCCGATGCGTAGCAGGGATTGGGCTTCTTCCGGCACCTTGAACGAATCGATGTTGTCGAGCAATTGCCGCTCGAAGGCCACGTAAATGCCAGCCTCGACCGAATCCGCGTCGAGTACGTGGTTCCAGTCGAGCAGCCGGCGGCGCGCCTGTTCCACGCGTTCGTCGGCGGCATCCAGGGTGCGCAACATCGGAACCAGGCTGCGCGCCGGGATCGACAGATAATCGTGTTGCAATTCGATCATGTCCATCATGTTGAACTTGCGCCCGGAAGCGAGCACTTCCGAACCGCGCGCCCAGCGATAGGGATCGGTCCAGGTGTAGGCGATGGCGTCGAGATAGGGAAAGTCCGGCGGCGTGTAATTGCTGTTGGAAGTCTCGATGTAGCCTCGGTCGGGATTGTATTCGCTAGGCTTCGCCTTGATCGGCAAATAGCCGTCCCATTCATAGCGCCCGTCGCCGGGCACGGGCACGAGGCCGCTGAAATTGCGCCGGATCGGCGCGATGCCGACCGCCTGCCAGCCGATGTTGCCGTCGCGATCGGCCCAGATCATGTTTTCGCCGGGGATATTGCTGTAACTGGAAGCTTCGACGAACTCTTCCCAGTTGCGCGACTGGTTCATGCGCAAGGAGGCGAGATAGGGCGCGCCGCCGAATTCCATCCACGCCGGGCGCACGGCATAGGCCAGATTGCGTTCGGCGTCTTCGAAAGTCACCGGGCCGTGCCTGGTGTACTTCAGTTCGACGGTAACCGGATCGCCGCCCTTGACCTCGATGGTCTCTTCGATGATCCGCATCGTTTCCCACTGGCCCTGGAAGCGGTACTGATCGGGATTGTCGGGATTGGTTTCGTAAACCAGCAGGTCTTCGCCGTCGGTGTTGAACACCGTCAGGCCCCAGGCGCCGTATTCGTTGTGACCGATGGAAATGCCGGGAATTTCCGGCTCGCCGCCGCCGATTACGTTCCAGCCCGGCCCGATCAGATGCGCCCAATAGCGCAGCGAGGGCGACGACTGCGCGCGATGCGGATCGTTGATCATCATCGGCCAGCCGTCCTGGGTGAGATCGCCGCTGACGACCCAGTTGTTGCTGCCGATGTCGTCGATGGAGCGTTCATTCAATTCGCGCTCTTCCTCGCGCAATACCGCGGCGAGCTGACTGAACTCTGCGTCGCCTGCCCGGTGACTGGCCAGCACAATGTCTTCGGGCTCGAAGCGGATCGAACCGCGATAGGCGTTGTACAGTCCGAGAATGTCGTTTTCGAGCAGGGACTCGCAATCGATCAGCGGATCCAGCGAAAGGTCCGGCTCATGGGGATGGAAGTATTGCAATTCCTTGACTTGCTCTTCCCCGATCAGGCATACCGCGCGGCCGATGCGCAGTTCCGTGCCGATATTGCCGAGCAGGCCCTGATGGCGCGAAATCACCACTTCCTCGGTCCAATGCCGGGGCTCGATGCCAAGCAAATGAAAGGGCAGCGGCAATGCGTCCGGATCCTCGAGCGCTTCGTCGATATAGGCATTCACGCCATGCACGAAGGAGGTAATGATGTCGACTCCGCGGGGGTGGTAATGGCTCATCTCCGATCCCATGTCGCCGCGAAACTTGAACAGCCGCGTGCCATGGTCGCGGGCGATGGCGCGGGGTCCGAGAATCTCCGCCGTCGTGCCGGTGGCCTGGGCGCGCCAGATTTCGAACTGGAACAGCCGGTCCCGCGCGGCGTTGTAACCCTGGGCGAAGAACAGGTCGTGCTCGGTTTCGGCATAGATATGCGAAATGCCCCATTTGTCCTTGAGAATTTCCACCGGCTGGTCGAGGCCATCGACGGTGAGCGTTTCCTGGGCATGCAGCACGGAAGCGCCGAACAAGAAAGGCGCAAGAAAGGAAATCAGCAACTTTTTCATATTTCTCACTCCAGTTTCCGAAATGTGGCAAGGGCCGATGTTCAGTCGCTCCGTGCGGCGTACGGGTCGCCTTGCTCATGGCTCAATTCGCGCAGTGCCTCGAGCGCTTCATCCGCCCGCTCCGCCGGCACGAATACATGATCGTGAAAATACGCGGCGACCACGTTGGCGCTGATGTCTTGCCGGGCGAGCCGGCTTGAAATCGCCGCGGTCAATCCCACAGCGTCCAGTGCCGAATGAACCGTCAGACTGATACAACGCATCACCGGTCCGTAACGAAAGCCACGGCTTTCCGCTATTGTGCGCTCCAGCACCAGGCTCATTCCCTCTTCTTCCCTGAATGTGGCCAGCGCGGATAAATCCGCCAGCGCTTCGTTCTCTCCGTCGTCCGCCGTGCAGAATACAAACTCTTCCGGCAGCAGCCGCGGCTCCATCCCGGCCAGCAGCCGCCGTAAATCCCTGCCTCCGTTCTCCACCATGAAAAGTTCAGCCGGACTGCCCCGGGGGCTGCTGTCCCGTTTCGGCCATGCGCTTTTCGTTAATCTCGGTGGCGCGCCGCGACGCTTCGCGCGCCAGACAGCGGCTTGCGTACTGCTCGAAAATCGGCCTCTTTTCCATCGAACCGAATTGCATTCCCCAGCCGATATGCGAACCGAGATACACGTCCGCCGCGGTGAACTGTTCTCCGCAAATCCAGGGCTCGTTGCCGAGGGCGATTTCAGCGGCGTTCAGGGTATCCGCGAGATCGCCGAATCCCAGCATGGGTTTTCTTTCCGCCGTGACTTCCCATCCCATCGAATTGGTAGTCGTCGCCTGCTCCAGAGGCCCGGCAGCGAAAAACATCCAGCGATAGAACGTCGCCAGATCCGCGGGCGCTTCGGGAATCAGGCCTTTTTCCGGGTATACGGCGGCGAGATAAGTCAGAATGGCGGCGCATTCCGTCACTACGGCGCCGTCGTGAACCAGGGCGGGGACCTTGCCCATCGGGTTTATGGCGAGATACCCGGGCGATTTCATTTCCTCGCCGTAATCGACCCAATGCGTCTCGTAAGGCTCGTCCAATTCTTCCATCATCCAGTGCGCGATCCGGCCGCGCGACATGGCATTGGTATAAAAATCTATTTTTGCGGTCATGCGGAACTCCCTTTGCTCATTTCGAGCCTTTGAAAAATCATCATGGCGAGAAAAGCCATGGGTAAATACGCCAGAACCAGATCCAGCGCGATAAACCAGACCGGAGCGGGAATCATGAATACGTTTGCGATCCCTCCGGCGAGGAAAATGCAGCCGACGCCGATAGCCGACGCCCGCGGACGATGGCGCGCAATCATACAGGCGATCAGGCAACCCGCCAGCGTACCGCCGGCATGGGCAAGCAACGGAAAAACAAAGTGTTGCGGCTCCAGCAAATGGCCCGATGCGGCGAGACTTTCGGTACTCGTGACATCGATTCCAGCCGGCGCCGGAATCAGCTCGCTGCCGACCACGATCAGGCCCATGTTGACGATGGCGCCACCGGCCGCGCCGACGAACAATCCGAAAACGAGCTTCAGCGTCGACTTCATGCGCGCCGGTTCAGGCGAAACGTCGAAAATGGCTGCAAGTCGTCAATGACGTCCAGACCCATTTCCGGCAGCCAGGTGAACTGTCTGACTTCGATACTGTCCGGGTCGACATCGACGATGGTGAAACCGTTCTGCTCCAGCGGCTTGACGCGCTCCTCGACTTCGAGATAGACCGGCACCCTGGGCTCGATTCCCCGCGATCCGCTCGGCCAGCCGGTGCCGGTGCTGATCGGGCCGGCCAGCACAGTCTGGATGGGGTTGTCGAAGGCGGCTCCTCCACTGCGATGAATCAGCCCGGAGCCGATCGCGTGCAGGTCGCCGGAAATCATCAGCGCGATGCGTTCGTCCTGGGCGGAAATGGAGGAAAGAATGCGCTGGTGCTGGGAAAACCAGCCGCTTTGCCAATAGGGCTTGGGATTCTCCAGGCCCAGCGTGCCGTCAGGCTGGAGAAAATCCGGATACCACTCGCCCCATTTGCCCGCGGTCCAGCCCATGGGCGTAGAGGGAATGTGAATGAGGTGACGGGCAGCCGCTTCATCGGCGGTGCGGCCCGTCATCCAGCGTTCGGCCTGCTGTTCGACGAATACGCTCGTCGGCCCGGCAACGGAAATGAACCTGCGGCAGTCGTACAACAGTAATTCGAGCAGATTTCCCCAGCGATACGAGCCATAGGATTCGCTGTAGCCATCGCTGCGCGATCCTGCCAGGTGAGCCGGCCGATTCGCTTCGGGCAGGTATTCGGGAAAATAAAGCGATTGTTGCGCCCGGCCGAGCCGGGCGGTGAAATTGCGCGGCGGGAAGGTGAAGACTTCGTCGGTGCCTTCGTCGTTTTCGAAATAATCGTGATCGTCCTGGGTCAGGATCAAGGGCACCGAACGGAAATCCGTGGCGTACAACGCGCCCAATTGCTCGTCGAGACAGCCGGTCAGGGCAGTTTCGTTGGGAGAACCGAATACCGGCAAATCTTCATCGAAACTGCCGTATTTGCCCCAGATGAATTCCCGGGTTCGCTGCGCGGCTTCGCTGTTCCAGCGCCGGGCGACGGTCTGGTCCCAATACACCTGATCGCCGATGCCCACGGCGAGGTCCGGATTGAAGCTCAGGGCGCGCTGGAACATGCGGCGCCGGGTGCTTACGGGCAGATAGCGCCAGACACCGTTTTGGGTCACCGCGTCATCCGGTCCTCCGGCGCAGGTATAGACCAGCATGCGAAAACTTTCCGCGGGCGCCTCCGGCGCCGGCGTGGTGCGCAGCGGCCAGGATTCGGCCAGCGCGGCGCCCCCTTCGCGCAATTGCAACTCATATTCCCGGGCGCTTTCGAGTCCGTCGGCGGTGAACGACCAGAAGCGCCCAAGCGTGTCGCCGGGACGGCCGGGAACATCCCGCGAGCCGACGCGCAGCACCGGATTTCGCCTGGCGTCGGCAAAGGAGACCTTGAGCAGGATGGTGTCGTGACTGGCGAGTGGAATGAGATGGCTGATGTCGCCGCCGCCCCAGTTCTCGGCTGCGCCGAGGCGACCGCTCATCAGCGTCGAAGCCGATACGACGCCGCTATATCGCAGGAATTTTCTGCGGTCCATACTTCGCCTCCGCCATCAGTCGGCCAGGGACAGGCTTTCCGGGCAATCCTAACACAACGACCGGCGCGGACTAACGCTCGTAAAAATCCCTGGTTTATCCGTCGCTGTAATAGTCCGCGTAGCCGTTTATCGCCGGTGCGCCGCCGAGATGGGCATACAAAATTCTGGAGCCGGCCGGGAAATAGTCTTTCCTTGCCAGGTCGATCAATCCCTGCATCGATTTTCCCTCGTACACGGGGTCGGTGATCATGCCCTCGGTGCGGGCCGCGAGCCGCATGGCGGCGCTGGTTTCCTCGCTGGGCACGCCATAAGCCGGGTAGGCATAGTCGGGATTGATGTGGATGTCCTCATCGAGGATTTCCTGATCGAGTCCGATCAGCGCGGCGGTGTTGCAGGCGATGCGCGTCACTTGCGCGCGCGTCTGGTCGATAGTGGCCGAAGCGTCGATGCCGATTACGCGGCTCGCGCGGCCGTCGACCTTGAAGCCGACGATCATGCCGGCCTGGGTCGAACCGGTCACCACGCAGACGATGACGTAATCGAAGCTGAAACCGAGTTCGGCTTCCTGGGCGCGCAATTCCTCCGCGAAACCGACGTAACCCAGGCCGCCGAGCTTGTGTTCCGACGCGCCCGCGGGAATGCCGTACGGGACGCCTCCGGCGTCGCGCACTTCCTGCATCGCCTCCTGCCAGGAACTGCGGATGCCGATGTCGAAGCCATCGTCGACGATGCGCGAATCGGCGCCCATCAGCTTCGAGAGCAGAATATTGCCCACGCGATCATAAACGGCGTCTTCGACGGGAACCCAGCTTTCCTGCACCAGCCGGCAGCGCATGCCCAGCCTGGCCGCGGTGGCCGCCACGAGGCGGGTATGGTTCGATTGCACGCCCCCGATCGAGACCAGGGTGTCGGCGCCGCTGGCGATCGCGTCGGGGACGATGTATTCGAGCTTGCGCAACTTGTTGCCGCCGAAGGCGAGGCCGGAATTACAGTCGTCGCGCTTGGCCCAGATCTCGACCTTGCCGCCGAGGGCTTCCGAGAGCCGCGGCAGGGGTTCTACCGGAGTCGGTCCGAAGGTCAGCGGGTAGCGCTCAAAGTTCTCAAGTAGCGACATGTGCGTTCGCGGTCGGCTCAGGCGAGCCGGGATCCGTTCGGTACGGGGCTGTCGGGTCTGGCGAGCACCACCGCACCATCGGGGTTGTAAAATCCCGTCACCAGGCATTCCGACATGATGGGCCCAATCTGCTTCGGCGGGAAATTGGTAACCGCCACCACCTGCCGTCCCACCAGTTCCTCGCGGGTATAAAGATCGGTGATCTGCGCGCTCGATTTGAGAATGCCTATGTCGGGCCCGAAATCCACTTGCAATATGTAGGCGGGCTTGCGCGCTTCGGGAAAATCGTCGGCCCGCAATACCGTGCCGATGCGTATGTCCACTTTTTCAAAATCACTCCAACTGATCGTGTTTCCGTTCGACATCTGTTTTCCCGCCCTCATCTCCCCGGCACGATTTTGCGCACCCGGCCATCGCCCTTGGTCAAGGCGTACAGTTCTCCATTTGAGTCGATACCCAGCCGCAGATCGGCGCGTTTGCCGCGGCCGTAGGTGTTCGGGTGCCCGAGCGTTTCGCCGATATTGCGCTCCTCGCCATCGATGAAGACGCGCAGTTCCCGGATCGGCGCGGGATCGCCGGCGGTCAGACCCTCGCTCCCGATAATGAAAATCCGGCCGGTGACCAGATCCGCGAACACGTACTTGCCTTGCAGTTCGGGTATGGACTCGCCGCGATAGACGTAGCCGCTGCTGATGGCGTTGCCTTCATCGTGGTCGAACTGCGCCACCGGATATTCGAATTCCCGCTCGTCTTCAGGCCTCGGATAAACCGGGTTGGGCCGAACGCCGCCGATGCCGAATGCCGTGGCGAAGGTGCCTTCGCGCAATCGCCAGCCGTAGTTGGCGCCTGGCACGCCGATATTCACCTCTTCGACCTGGGTCTGCCCGATATCGTTGATATAGAGCGTCCCATCGAGGTCGAAGGAGAAATGTTGCGGATGACGCAGACCCCAGGCCCAGATTTCGGGCGCAAATCCTTCCCTGCCCACGAAAGGATTATCCGGCGGAATGCGGTAGCGCGCGCCATCGCCGCCGAGAGGGTCGATGCGCATGATCGAAGACAGGGGTTCGCTCGTTGACTGGCCGTATTCGCCGGGATCGTTGGCGCCGCCGCCGTCTCCGAGGCTCGCGTACAACATGCCGTAATCGGCATCGCCGGGCGCCGCCGCGGGATTGAAGGCGAGGTTGCCGATATTGTGATTTTCGGCGAACTGGCCGATGCGGAACACTTCCCGCGAGACGCCGCTGAACGCATTTGCGGAGGGATCGTCCACGATCCATTCGCGGATCACGCTTTCGTGATTTTCGGAGTCGTCTTCGAGGTAGTCGGCGACGCCGCTGGCGGAAGTGGCGCTATAGGCGGTATAGAACCTGCCATGGCCGGGCGCGCCGGCCCGGCCGAAGTCGGGATGGAAAGCGAATCCCAGCAGACCTGTCTCATTCGGAAACATCGAATCGTCAAAGGCCACATCCTGTTCGCGCAGGTCCAGAAAGACGTGCGGGGCGCTCCCGTCCGCATCGACAAGGTAAAGCACTCCGCGCAGGTCGTTGACCGCCAGACGGCCCGAATCGTCGGGAAGAGGTTGAAGATATTGAATGCGGGCGTGAGCGTCAGACGTCCGCGGCACCGCCGAAGAATCCGCCAGACGCGGAAATTGCGCGAAGTCTTCCAGCGCGACCGCGATGTCGACTTTTTCGATCGGCCCGGGAATCGGATCCGCCAGCGGTTCGGGCGCAGGCTGCTGAGCGAAAACCGGCAGGCACAGGCAAGCCGCGATGCACGGCAATCGGGAAAATTTCATGGTTCGATCCTCGGCGCCTTCCCGGGCGCGCGGATAACTTAACGAAAAAGACCGGATGATTTCAACGTCGGGCGGGGACTTGACGGCATGATCGCTCGGGTTAGACTGAACGCCTTACGCTGCTGTTCGTGTTCTCAGGGAGTAATTCAGTGCGCCGATCCACGATTCTGACGATTGCCGGCATTTCCGCGGCAAGCATTCTTTTACTGGCCGCCTGCCAGACGCCGCGGTTGAATATTTTCCGTTATGGCGAACCAGGTACGCCGCTGGCGGTAGGCGACGAAGTGAAAATCGATTTTTTCACCAACGAGATGAACTTCAATACCGGCGTTGCGCTCGATGCTGGCGCGGGCTACACGCTGGGCATCACCATCCTGAGCGCCTGGATCGACCGCGATATCGATACCAACGAGACCGGCGAAGAACTCGATGAACGGGGATTCGACAACAGCCTGATGCCCTGGGACTGGGCCGGTTACCTGCGCCGTTCACGGGATCACAACTGGTTCGAACTCATGTTGCACCAGCCTTCCTGTCCGCGGGCGAGTCTGACCGGAGTCTCCGACCTCGAATTCGACGAGGAAAGCGGAAGTTACGGCTTTGTTGCAACCTGCGACGGCAATCTCGCGTTGTTCGTCAATGACAGCGTGGGCTTTTACGGCAATAACGTGGGTTACGCGAACATATCCCTGACCAGGCTGAACTGAGGCGCCCGGCAAAAAGTTGGAGAAGCGCGATGCATACCATGCGACAAATTCTGGACCGCAAGCAAAACAAACAGATCTGCTCGATCCGCCCGGAGGAGAGCGTCTACGACGCGATCAAATCGATGGCCGACCGGCGCGTGGGCGCCCTGCTTGTCATGACCGGCCCGGAGTTGCAGGGGATAATCTCGGAACGGGATTACGCCCGGGAAGTCATTCTCAAGGGACGCGCCTCGCGCGATACCCGGGTGGACGAGATCATGACCACCAACGTGATCTCCGTGCCGTCCAAACACGCGGTTGACGCCGCGCTGAACCTGATGACCGACAACCATATCCGCCATCTGCCGATAGTCGACGACGGCCTCGTAGTCGGCATCGTCTCCCTGGGCGACCTGGTCAAGGACATCATGAGCGACCAGCGCGCCACCATAGAGCAACTCCAGAACTACATCCGCAGCTAATCGTCCCCGGACCGCCAAAATCGGCAGTCGCCGTCTGGCGGGCGGGGTGTAGCGGGCGTGCTCGACATGGATGTCGAGCCCGAAGCCTACATGTATGGTCCGCCCCGCGTTTGCAAGCGTGAAGTTCGTGTGATGGGCAACACGGGAATCGGTTGCGAACATGTATCCGGCCTCTGTGTCGGAGCGCTTCGCTCCGGGGCCCTGAGGGG
>JAJDYJ010000093.1 GCA_022822865.1 Pseudomonadales bacterium
GCAACCCTCCGGCGTTTTGGTGTGTCTTTTTGTTGATTCGAGACCAACGCAAAGATACCCAAAACGCCGGAACCTTTCCAGGATTTCCAGCAGTTTGTTCAATCAAATCAGTTGGTTGAGAGTTTACGGACAAGAACTAACAAGCTCCTGTAATACGACCCATTGGATCCATCCGGTAACAATGCGTCGATCCAGTAAGGCAATGTCTTTGCGCTATTAACATATCGAACATTCTCGATGTAGGAAGGAATTTTCGCGAACGAAACCGAGACTATTGCCGTGTCGTCGCCGGAGGAATCCCAAATATGATCGTTCAGACCTCGAATGTGGTAAGTGTCATCGCCGTCCCCGCCATACAATTCGTTTTTGCCTTTGCCCCCAAACAGCACATCGTCGCCATTTCCTCCATAGAGTCGGTCATTCCCTTCTTTTCCCCACATGCGATCATTACCCGACCCGCCATGGAGTTGATCGCCGCCGTCCTTGCCGCCAATCAGGTCATTGCCATCGCCGCCGTATGCAATCAAGGTTCCGGACGTTATCCAATAGCGATCTTCCCCTTCATCGTTGTAGAAGGCGTTGATCCAGTCATCGCCGTCACCGCCATAAGCTGAATCGTCGCCGCCACCCGGCTTTATCTGATCATTACCATCGGCGCCGAACAAAGTGTCATCGCCGGTTCCGCCATCGATGAAGTCGTTCCCGGCCTTTGCGTATATCCGGTCGTCTCCGGTCCCACCGTAGAGTTCGTCTTCCCCTTCCTTGCCGCCGATCAAATCGTCGCCCGATCCACCATAAGCCGTCAGGGATCCGGAAGAAACATAATACCGGGCCTCTCCACTCGCGTTGTAGAAGGCGTCTATCCAGTCGTGGCCCGCCCCGCCGTAGACGGTGTCTTCACCATCGCCAGAGCGCAGGCGATCATTTCCTTGTTTCCCATAAACCGTGTCATTTCCGTCGGCCCCGGAGAGATTGTCATCCCCATCGCCGCCATCCACCAAATCATTGCCGGCCCAAGCGTAGATTCTGTCGTTCCCGTTTCCCCCATACAATATGTCGTTGCCTTCCTTGCCGCCGATCAGGTCGTTGCCGGGGCCGCCGTAGGCGATCAGCGTTCCAGAGTAGACGTAGTAGCGATCATCGCCATCCGATTCCCTGTAAATCGCATTGATCCAGTCATCGCCTTCGTTGCCGTGTACGGTATCGTTACCGTCTCCCGACCTGATCTCGTCGTCTTCCGCCGTACCGTTCAGAGTCTCGGAGTTGTCATCGCCAACGATTTCAGCCATTTGTTTGTTTCCGCTATTTATTGCTGGCGAGAATATACATATTCGGTTGTCAATTCAGGAGCAGCGCGTCAAGTTCGGCGCCGGGCAGCAAGCATAGACTCTGGAAATCGAGGGCTGCAAATCAACCTGGGCACACCTTAAATCAGCCCTCGGACTGTCCTGTGAATCAGGACCACCTCATGGTTCAAGGCTGAAAATTACCAAACAGCCGAAAACCAAACAATACCCTGATTCCCTGATAAGCGGTTCCGGAGGTCAACAGCCGTCGCATTTGGGGTTGCAAGGTCATCGGATCGCTTCCTTCGCCCCGTGGCCCCGCGCCAACGAGCAGATCAGCGACAACAGCATCCCCACGTCCGACGAATCTTCCGCCGCTTCCGGGACGGCTTGGGGGAACGCGTGCGGAACGGCTTGTCCGGCTTCTTCAAGGGACACTTGCCGGGTGAGGAAACGAAAAACCGACTCTCTCACACAAACCCTTGCAATACAGGCGGTCCCCGCCAATGCGGACAATCCTTACCAGGGAGTTAAGGGGTCCAAGGCGTGTGCGGGTTGACGGCGTTGAGCTACTTGGCTAACATGGCCAAGTTAGTTGCGGTCGGTGCAGAACTGATGATGCAAGCAAAAATTTCAGAATTGAAGAACAGCCTGAGCTCCTATCTTCGCAAGGTGAAATCCGGCGAGTCCATCCTCGTGCTTGACCGCAATACGCCGGTTGCCCGCCTTGTACCCGTTGAACCCATGCCTGTACCCGGCGCCCAGGTTACTTCCGACTCGTTGGCGGACGAGAAAAAGCTGGAAAACGAGGCGTTATTGGCGAAACTCGAAAGCAAGGGGGTGATTGCCCGGCGACGCGGCCCTTCGCCGCTTGAGGTCATGCGCGACCGGGAGCCCGATGACAAGGCCGATCTGGTTGGCGCGGTGCTTGAAGAACGCGATGAGGACTACGCAACGGGCTATCGATGAATTTCTGGGATACTTCCGCTCTGGTGGCCTTCCATTTGGGAGAGCGCCATGCCGGAGCGCTTGAATCGATACTTGAAGACGACCTGGAGGTGGCGGTTTGGTGGGGCGCGCAGGTGGAGTTCGCGTCCGCGATGTCACGCCGCGAGCGCGAAGGCAGCCTGAGCAACGAACGAGCCGCGAATGTCCTGGGCCGGTTCAATAGACTTGCAACGGAAACGTATCAGGAAGTGCTGCCGACGCGCAGGCTGAAATCGACCGCTCAGCGCCTGCTGCTGGCGCATCCCCTGAGAGCTGCGGATGCCCTGCAACTCGCCGCCGCGCTGAGCGTCGCGGAGGAACACACCACAAGCATCGGCTTCGTCTGTCTGGACGTCAGACTCAATGAGGCTGCCCTCCGCGAAGGATTCGATCTGCCTCGGTTGGGCTGAAATTCCGCAATGGAACCGTGTTGGAGTATATGCCAACCTTTGCGCAAGGACTTTCGCCTGGACTCATGCAAGACGCCAGAATCATCCGCAGAGCGGTCGTTACCGAATCCTTTGCCGGTTTGCGCCTGGACCGGGCGGCCGCCGGCCTTTTCCCCGATATTTCGCGATCGCGCCTGCAATTGTGGATAAAAAGCGGGGATTTGACGGTAAATTCCCGGAACATGAAGCAAAAAGACCGCTTGCAGGCCGGTGATGTCATCGAGATCGACGCTGAACTCGCGGCGGACGATGAATTGACGGCGGAAGCCATGGATCTGGATGTGCGTTACGAGGACGAGCATTTCCTGATCGTCAACAAGCCGGAGAATCTGGTCGTCCACCCCGCTGCGGGTCATCATGAAGGCACCTTGCTGAACGGGTTGCTGCATTCCTTCCCGGAATTGGCGCAGTTGCCGCGGGCGGGCATCATTCATCGCCTTGACAAGGACACCACCGGACTCATGCTGATCGCGCGCACGCTGCGCGCGCATACGGAT
The DNA here is from genome assembly GCA_022822865.1 of Pseudomonadales bacterium. Classification (GTDB taxonomy): domain Bacteria; phylum Pseudomonadota; class Gammaproteobacteria; order Pseudomonadales; family Pseudohongiellaceae; genus UBA9145. The sequence continues at coordinate 3,220 of JAJDYJ010000093.1, forward strand.
CTGGTCAGACAACTGCAGGAACGCCGCATCGAGCGCGTTTACCAGGCGCTCGTGCATGGCGTTCTCACCGCCGGCGGTACGGTGGACCAGCCCATGGGGCGGCATCCCGTCCATCGGACACGAATGGCGATAGTCGAGGGAGGCAAACCGGCGCGCACGCACTATCGCGTACTCGAGCGATTCCGCGCTCATACCCTCATCGAGATATCGCTGGAAACCGGCCGAACGCACCAGATACGAGTACACGTGGCCTGGCTCGGCTATCCGGTTACGGGAGACCGCACGTATGGCGGCAGACCGAAACCGCCCGCCGCGTGCCCGGCGGAACTGGCCGCGGCGCTCGGCGCCTTCCACCGCCAGGCCCTGCATGCCTGCCGGCTTTCACTGACTCATCCGGAAACCAGGAAAAAAGTATCTATTAATATGGAGTTGCCGACGGACATGCAGAATCTGCTCGAACTTATGAGGCAGGATTCGCAGACCCAGGGAGACGCGGATGCGGGCGCTTGAACTGCTGCGCCCGGACTGGCCCGCGCCCGATACGATCCTCGCCGCGGTCACCACCCGGCATGGCGGCTGGAGTGAGGGCCCATACACCGGGCTCAACATGGCCCTTCATGTCGGCGACGCCGAAAGCAAGGTCCTGCGCAATCGCGAACTCGTGGCCGGGGCGTTCGCTCCCGACGCGGATTTCCAATGGCTGCGGCAAGTCCATGGCAATCAACCCGCCATCGTAATCCAGGCCGGCGCAGCCCCGGAAGCCGACAGCCTGATCACCACCACCCCAGGCATCGCCCTTTGCGTGCTAACCGCAGATTGCCTGCCGATCTTCGTCTGCAACCGCACCGGCGACGAAGCGGGGATCATTCACGCCGGCTGGCGCGGCATGAGCGCGGGAGTCATCGAAAACACACTGGCCGCCATGCGAAGCAAACCGGAAGACCTGCTGATCTGGCTGGGACCGGCCATCCAGTCCCGCCACTACGAGGTAGGCGAAGACGTGCGCGAAGCATTCCTCGATTGCGCCGCCGACGCCCGGCAACAAGAACAGTTCAACGCCGCTTTCGCCCCCCTCGCCGAACCAGGCAAATACCACGCCGACCTGACCCAACTCGCCCGCACCAAACTGCGCCACCTCGGCGCAACAACCGTTTCCGGCGGATCCCATTGCACCCACGGCGACCCCACCCGCTTCTACTCCCACCGCCGCAACACCCCCTGCGGCCGCATGGCAAGCCTCATCTGCATCAAACCAACCCGCCAGACTCCGTAAGCCGCCGCCGTGCCGGAATGGGTCCAGCGGGCGTGTGAGGCAGGGATGCCGAAC
>JAJDYJ010000083.1 GCA_022822865.1 Pseudomonadales bacterium
GGTCGCTACGCTCCCTGCGCGCGGCAGGGGGGCGAACCCACCACGATGTTGGTGAGAGAAGATGGAAATCGAGGGTTTGCAATCATGGGAAAACTATCTTAACTTTGCCCTCGAACTGTCCAACCAGACCCGACCACCTCACAATGCTTGGCATCAGGAGACTCGAAATCTGGCATTAATCTTAAGTCGGCTAACGGAAACCGTAGTCGGTGAAAAGCTGCCCCTAAAACATCGGGCCGATCCGTCACAGAGGCAGAAAGATGAACTGGCCGCACTCCGGGAGAAATGTCAATTAACAGCCGCGCTGGATGTAAAAGGGGCAGCTGCTCCCGTCGAGATTGTCGTGGACCTCATGAGGCGTAGCATTGATGTTGGCATGACCCTGCAAGCGCCGGAAGATCGCAAGACAACCAAGGCGCGCTTGAACTGGCTGCTTCGACAAATCAAAACGGACAATCTAGACGATTTGGTCGTGCGTGTTTATTACAAAGGCAGGGCTGGATTTGTGCAGTATTCGGTGAAGGAATTGATGGAGAACATTGGTATTTGCGAGGATGGAACGAAAAAATCCGTTGCGCGCGGATTTCATCTGTTCCGTAGCAAACAAGTCGCACAGCGGTTTGCGCAGCAGTCAAACTTCATCAATGACCTTGAGGCGATGGTTCCTGCATTCTATGGGGAAGTTGGCGAACGACTAAGGGCTTGGCGCCGACCACCGCCAAGCGTTCGGGCTGAAGCGCTAGAAGAAGATGGTGCGGCTGTAAAATCTTCTTTTATTAAGGCCGAAAGCTGATGCCCTATGGACTGCTAGGAGCCTGCGCCGTTTTACAGGCTATGAAATCGAGTTGCGGCAACTGACCTGATTACCAAAGTCGACGGACGCCGTAATTTTCGAAAACGGTCTCGATGGAAACCAGCGCCAGGTCTCGGCACAATGCCTGGGCGATGAGCATTCGGTCGAACGGGTCGCGGAGAGGGCCGGACAGCGAACCGGCACGGGCAGCGTCGGCGACGGAAACTGGCAGTTCCTCGAAGCCCTGGTTGGCGATTGCGCCGGGTATGTCTTGCGCCAGAATATCTGCCTCCGGGAGTTTTCCCAGCCGATGCTTGGTGGCGATTTCCCATGCGGTCGCGGCGCTTACCAATACTTCGTTGCCGGTATCCGCGATGGCTCGTTTCGCCGGTGGCGTAAGCCGGCTGCTGCCGGATAGCCACCAGAAGAAGGCATGGGTGTCGAGCAGCAACCGCAAGGCTTAACGGCCCTCCCAGTAAGCCAGCTCTTCTTCCGGCAAGGGATCGAAGAATTCGTCTCCAAGTTTGATTTGACCTTTCATCGAACCGAACTCGCGCTTGCCCGGCTTTTGTACGCGCTCCAGTCGAGCCACCGGGGTGCCGCTACGGGCGATAATCACGTCTTCTCCCGCTTCCACTTGCGCGAGCAGGCGCGATAGCTTTGTTTTGGCCTCATGGACATTCACTGTAACCATTGTCGTCTCTGCCTTCTATGGTTAGCTAAGAATATGACTAACTGGATTCCCGGTCAAGCCCAACCTGAAATGTGAACCCTGGTCACAATCCGGTTTCACGGACTGTTACAATCGTCCGCCTTCGCAAGATCGGACAGGAACCGGCATCGAATGAAAGACGCACAGGCACGCACTACGTATCTGCATGACTATCGGCCGCCGCCGTTTACCATCGACAGCACCGAACTCGATTTCGACCTGTACGAGACCCACGCGGTAGTGGAGGCGAGACTGCAATTCCGGCGCAATCCGGATTTCAGCGGCGTGGACGAGGATATGCTGGTGCTGCATGGCCGCGAACTCCTGCTGGAAGAATTGCGGCTCTACGAGCGCGTGCTGGAAGGTTCCGATTTCACTCTCGAAGAGGACAGCCTGCGGATTCCGAAGTTGCGTTCGCTGGCGTCCGGCGGCGCCGACCGCTTCACGCTCTATTGCCGCACCCGGATCGAGCCGCAAAACAATACCGCCCTGGAAGGCTTGTACAAGTCGCGCAAGATGTTCTGCACGCAATGCGAAGCCGAGGGATTTCGCCGCATCACGTACTACCTCGACCGTCCCGACGTGATGTCGAAATTCACCACCACGATCCGGGCCGAACGCGACAGGTATCCCGTGTTGCTGTCCAACGGCAATTGCGTCGCCGAAGGCGATTGCGACGACCCTGCGCGGCATTGGCGCACCTGGAAGGATCCCTTTCCCAAGCCGAGTTACCTGTTCGCGCTGGTGGCGGGAGACCTCGTCAGTCTCGACGACAGTTTCACGACGGCCTCGGGCCGCGAGGTGCAATTGCGCATTTTTGTCGAGCCCAAGGATCTGGATAAATGCGATCACGCCATGGTCTCGCTGCAGAAGGCGATGCGCTGGGACGAGGAAAAATACGGGCGCGAGTACGATCTCGACATCTTCATGATCGTCGCCGTCGACGATTTCAACATGGGCGCGATGGAAAACAAGGGTCTGAACATCTTCAACACCTCTTGCATCCTGGCCAATTCCGCCACCCAGACCGACTGGGCCTTCCAGCGCGTGGAGGCCGTGGTCGCCCACGAATACTTTCATAACTGGTCGGGCAACCGCGTTACCTGCCGCGACTGGTTCCAGTTGAGTCTGAAGGAAGGTTTTACCGTGTTCCGCGACAGCGAATTCAGCGCCGACATGAATTCGCGCACGGTCAAGCGTGTGCAGGACGTAGCTTTCCTGCGCTCGGTGCAATTCGCCGAGGACAGCGGTCCCATGGCGCATTCGGTACAGCCCGACTCCTACATGGAAATCTCGAATTTCTATACCGTCACGATTTACGAAAAGGGCGCCGAAGTGGTGCGCATGATCAGCAATCTGCTCGGCCCGGAGCGATTTCGCGCCGGCGCCGATCTGTATTTCGAGCGCCACGACGGGCAGGCGGTGACGATCGAGGAATTCGTTGCGGCCATGGAAGACGCGAGCGGGGTCGATCTGAAGCAGTTCCGCAACTGGTACCGCCAGGCCGGCACGCCGCTGCTGGAAGTCGAGGGCTTTCATGACGCCGCATCGCAGCGATTCGAATTGCGCGTACGCCAGTCCTGTCCTTCCACGCCGGGTCAGGAAAGAAAGGTGCCTTTTCATGTTCCCTTGCGTCTGGGACTGCTCGATGCGGCGGGCAAGGAGATTCCGCTACGCTTGCAAGACGAGCCGGCCGCAATCTCCGGCGACCGCGTACTCGCGGTTACGCAACCGATTCAGACTTTCGTATTCGAAAACGTCTCCGAGCCTCCCGTGCCTTCGCTGTTGCGCGGTTTCAGCGCGCCGGTGCGGCTGAAATACGATTACAGGCCCGAAGATCTCCTGTTCCTGATGAGTCATGACAGCGACGGCTTCAATCGCTGGAACGCCGGCCAGGAGTTGGCGCTGATGCTCATGGGGGGGTTACAGGACGATTTCCGCGGCGGCAGGGAATTGCGCCTGCCGCAGATCCTGCGCGAGGCGCATGGGAACATACTCGCCGAGGCGATTGACGCAGGCGCCGGAGCGGACCGGGCCATGCTCGCCGAATTACTGCGCCTGCCGACCGAAAGCTATCTGATCGAGCAGGCCGAAACCGCGGACGTCGAGGCGATTCATGCGGTGCGGGAGTTCCTGCTCGACAGCTTGGCCGAATCCCACCGGAAGTTGCTGGCCGAGGTGTTCGAAAGCATTCCCGCCACCGGCGACTATCTGGCCGACGCCGAATCGATCGCCGCCCGGTCATTGCGCAATCTTGCCCTTTCGGCCCTCGTCCGAACCGGCGACCGGGAATCGCTTGAGTGCTGCCGGCGGCAATTCGAGCAAGCCGGCAACATGACCGATCAGTTCGCCGCCTTGCAGATCCTGACCCACAGCCGCGCGGGTGAGAGCATTTATGGGGAGGCGTTGGCCGAGTTCCACGAGCAATGGCGCGAGGAGCCGCTGGTGGTCGACCAATGGTTCAGCCTGCAGGCGACCCGTCCCCATCCGGGCGCTCTGGCGCGAGTGCGGGAGCTGTTACGGCATTCCGATTTCGAGCTCCGCAATCCGAACAAGGTGCGCGCCGTGATCGGCGCCTTCTGCGGCCAGAACCACGTCAATTTCCATGACGCCTCCGGCGCGGGCTACGAATTCCTCGGCGAACAGGCCATGCAACTCGATGCGATCAATCCGCAGATCGCCGCCCGGCTGATCACGCCGCTCACCCGCTGGCGCAAATTCGACGCCGAGCGCCAGCAATTGATGCGCGAGCAACTGCGCCGCATCGGCGACCGCGAAGGCGTCTCCCGGGACGTGAACGAGATAGTATCCAAGTCGCTAGGGTAGCCCTCAGCGGGCGAGGCATGCCTCGCACTTACGCGACTTCGGCGATGTTGGTCAGGGCGACGGGCTGGTGGCCGGAATCCTTTACGCCCTTGGTGGCAGAGATTACCATGAACGCACATGATACGAAGCTTCAAGAATCGGAAGACGCAACAGTTCTTCGAAGGGAAGCGCGTTGCGGCATTTCAAGGCTTCGCCAATCAGGCCGCGCGCCGACTTGCCGTGCTGGACAGCGCCGCGACACTGCGCGACCTTGCCGAGTTATCGAGCAACCGGCTGGAACTGCTGCGGGGTGACCGAGCCGGTCTGTACAGCATCCGGATCAACGCACAGTGGCGCTTATGCTTCCGTTGGACGGACGACGGGCCGCACGAAGTTGAGATCGTCGATTATCACTGAAGGTATCTGACATGGGCACGAAGAACGGTATGAGACCGGTACATCCGGGCGAGGTCTTGCGCGACGAGCTCGAAGAGCTTGGACTGTCGGCCAACGCACTGTCGAAGGCTCTGGGGGTGTCGGTAAATCGGGTAACGATGATCTTGAACGGTCGGCGTGGGGTGAGTGTGGATACAGCCTTACGCCTGGCGCGATACTTCGGAACGACTCCACAACTCTGGCTGAATCTGCAGAAGTCCTGGGAACTTCGCCAGGCGGAGATTCAGATCGGCCGCACTATCGCAAAACAGGTCAGACCCCGACGATCCGCAGACTCCTAGGTTCTATGGTAGACTTCCCGGCGCGTGAATGAGGCGCACACAAAAAAAAGCGGGGATTCCGAAAAGGCACTTGACAATGGAAATTATCCAAGCACATCATCCTGTTAGCCAAGCCAAGCCAAGCCAAGCCAAGCCAAGCCAAGCCAAGCCAAGCCAAGCCAAGCCAAGCCAAGCCAAGCCAAGCCAAGCCAAGCCAAGCCAAGCCAAGCCAAGCCAAGCCAAGCCAAGCCAAGCCAAGCCAA
>JAJDYJ010000032.1 GCA_022822865.1 Pseudomonadales bacterium
CTTGGCCAAATCAATGCCCACCCGTGTAATATCGGTCATGGTCCGCTCCGTTGTTGAAAAACCCAAAGTCATTTTGGCCTTCGAGGCCGTTGAAATGAAGCGGGGCGGACCATCCCATCAGGGATGTATTCACGGCGTCCGTTGCACACAGCCCGCCAGACGGCGACGGCTCGAGGCCGCTGGCATGTCTTGCCGAATCGGGCCTTGGGGGATATTCTGCGAACAAATGCCGGCGGGCGCCGGTGTGGAACAAAAGAGGAGAACGCGACAATGGCAGATACGGCAACGATCGCCAAACGCGCGGGGCTGGGCATCCTGGTGCTGGCCTTGCTCGCCTTGCTTTACTGGACGACGCAATATCCCCGCGACCGGGCGCCGGGCTTTTACCTGTTCGGCAGCGCCGGAGACGAGTCGGTCGAGGATTGGACTTTCGCCAACGAAGTGCCGCTTTGCACCTTGCAGATTTACGCCGGCGGCTGGCGGCCGCATTCGATCAACCTCAATTGCATGGCGACTCCCGCCGGGGACTTGTATCTGAGCTGCTCGGTTTGCGATCGCAAGTACTGGGCCAGCCATGTCGGCACGGACTCGCCGGGCCGGCTGCGTCTGAACGGCGTGGTTTATCCCGTCAAGGTGAATCGGGTTACGGATCAGGCGCTAATGGACCAGTCCTGGACCGCCCGAATCACCAAATTGCAGAATTTCGGCGACGACCCCTACAATCCCAGGCCGGATGTCGATGCCTTGCGACCGGACCACTGGTGGACATTCCGCGTCGAATCGCGTTCCTGAACAAGAGGAGAAACAAGCATGTTACGCATATCGCAAAAGCTGATTCTCGCCGGCGCCCTGCTCGCCGCCTGCGGCGCCGCCCAGGCCCAGAACAGTTGGGTCGATCTGGCGGTGCATAATTTCGGCGCGCCCATCAACACGATGTGGGCGGAAGGCGAATTGTCGTTCGCCGCCGACGGCACCATGGTCTATTGCAGCGCGCGGCAGGACATGGCCGTCGCTCCGGGAGATCCGAAAGATCTCTATATCGCCACATTCAACCAGGAGACCGGCACCTGGAACACCCCGGTGAACATGGGCATTCCGGTCAACGCGGCGCCGGCCACGGACGTCGACCCCTTGCGCAAGGGCGACGACCGCGAGCCCTGGATTACCGCCGACGGCAACACCATCTATTTCAAGTCGGACCGGCTGGCGACCACCTCGCCGCAAAACAACAACGATATTTTCGTTACCCGCAAGGTCAACGGCCAGTGGAGCGAACCCGAACTCGTCGGCTATCCGATCAGCACCGACGAAGGCGACGAACATTGCCCGGCGATTCTGCAGGACGGCGAAACCCTGTGCTTCGCTTCCAGGCGGGCCGGCGGCTTCGGCGGCTCCGATATCTATTGTTCGCGCCAGGATGCCGCCGGCAACTGGATGGAGCCGGTCAACCAGGGTCCGAACATCAATACCGACGGCGAGGAATTCCATTTCAGCCAGGCCGAGGACGGCACGGTCTATTTCACTTCGAGCCGGCCCGGCGGTTATGGCGGCATGGACATCTGGGGCGCGGCGGCCCAGGGCCAGGACAGTTGGGGACCGGCCTTCAATCTGGGACCCCAGGTCAATACCGCGGGAGCCGACATGTGTCCGGCCCTGCCGCCCGGCCGGGACACGATTACATGGTTTTCTTCCCGCGCCGATAACAGTCTGGGCAATATCGACATTTTCTGGACGAGCAAGGTAAATGTCGAATAGATAGTCATATAATGTAGCGAACGTCACCCAACCGCTACGGAAGAAAAAGCGGATTAACAAATGCCAGGTAACGAGGTGAGCCCAACTTCTACCCCAATTGCCGACTCGCGGGCTGCGCCGGTGCTCGTGACCGGCTCTGCCGGGCACGTTGGCGCCAATCTCGTGCGCCGGCTGCTCGACGAAGGCGTCCGGGTAAGGGTCCTGCTGCGGCAGGAAGACAATAACCAGGCGCTGGAAGGCCTCGATGTCGAGCGCGTCTGGGCGGATATCCGCTATCTCGACGCCACCCGGCGTGCGCTCGAAGGCTGCCAGGGGGTTTATCACGTCGCGGCGAAGGTCTCGACGATCGACGGCAATATCGCCCATCGCCGGGAAATTTACGAATGTAACGTGGTCGGCACCCGCAACGTGCTGCAGGCCGCGCGCGATACCGAGGCCGGACGAGTGGTGGTAACGGGTTCCTTCAGCGCGGTGGGTTACGATCTCGACGATCCTTCGGCGCCGAGCGACGAAACGATGCAGTTCTATCCCATGGAGCGCACGATGCCTTACGAGCGCAGCAAGACTCTCGTCGAGCATGAGTGCCTGCGCGCCGTCGCCAAGGGCCAGGATGTCGTCATCGCGACCTGTTGCGCCGTGGTCGGCGGCGCAGATTATCTCCCATCCCGCCTCGGCAGGACCATGTGCGACTACACCGACGGCAAGCTGCGCGCCTACATCGACGGCGGATTCGAGTTCGTCGCCGCGCGCGATATCGTCGCGGGCCATCTGCTCTGCATGGAGAAAGGGCGTTCTGGAGAAAAATACATCTTCAGTTCCGAATACAAGACCATTTCCGACATCATCGACCTGTACGAGGAGGTCTCGGGAATTCCCCGCCCGAACCGGAGAATGCCCGCCAATCTCATGTATGCATTTTCGGAAGTGGCGAGTTTCTATCTGAGCCGCTTTCACCCGGAGTTTCCGCAACGATTCACCCCGGGCGCCATCCGTCTGCTGAAGAAGCGCCGGCACGCCAATCTCGCCAAGGCGAAAAACGAACTCGGCTACCGGCCGACGACCATCCGCGCGGCCGTGCATCAGGCTTACGCATTCCACTATCATGAGCGCAAGGCGATCACCAATCCGAACGCGAAACCGCCGTGTGAAGAATCGGCAAACCGGATCGAGAATCCGGTGCGCGAACAGGATATGCAGGTAACTGCGGGAGAAAGTTCAGCATGAACAAGGCAGTGAGCGCACCTCCCGGCTTTGAGGAGGCTTCCGGATTGCGCCAGAAATCGCGGGCCGCGGGCCTGGATCCGGATTACTGGTACGCGGTGGAAGAAGTGCGCAACGTCAAACCGGGGTCGATTGTCGAGGTTGTGTTCTGGAAGCGATCGATCGCATTGTTCCGGACGGCCGACGGCGAGTTTCACGCAGTCGAAAATCGCTGCGCCCATCGCCAGCTCAAACTGTCGCTCGGGCAAGTGGAAGGCTGCCGCCTGGTCTGCGGCTATCATGGCTGGGAGTATGACGAACAGGGCCGCGTAGTCGGCATTCCCGACCTGTTCGGCCGGGAGAAAATACCCGATATCTCGATCAGAAGTTATCCGGTGCAAGTCCGCTACGGCCTGGTCTGGCTGTTTCCCGGCAATCCCGAACTTGCGGACCAGCGCCTTATCCCCGAGATTCCCGAAATCGAGGGGCCGGGCCGCTGGGCCTGCGTGCCGATCAGCTTCACATGCTCCGCTCACCATTCGATGATCATCGACAACGTCAGCGACTTCTCCCACGCCTACCTGCATCGCAAGTACCGGCCCTTCGACGAGGCCGCGCTGTCTCACTTCGAAACCGAGGGCGACGACGTCCATCTCGCCTACAACACGCGGGTCGGGCGCGGACGCATTTCAGGATTATTCGTCGACCACGACCGGCTCAACACCAATTTCATCAAGCTTTGCTACCAGTATCCCTACCAGTGGTCGAACACCGACGACGAGATCAAGCACTGGCTGTTCGTGCTGCCCATCGACGAGCGCACTACCCGGACGTTCTTCCTGTTCTACTTCAAGTCGCTGAAAATCCCCTTGCTGCCGGTACGCATCCCGCGTTTCGCCATGACCGCGGTGATGAGGGTGTCGAACCGTTTGCTGATCGGCCCACTGCTCGATCAGGACCGGGTCGCCGTCGAGGCGGAGCAAGTGGGTTATGAGCAACATTGGGACGCCCCCGCCATCGAGGTCAATCCGGTGGTCAGCGCATTCCAGCGAGTGACCGTTCGCAAGTGGCAGGAATACCTGGCTCGGGAAGCGGAGGCCGGCCATGCCGCCGCCTGAAACCGCGCTTGGGCCGATGCTGCTCTCAGGCGGCGTTCTTCTGGAAGCGGCGGTCATGCTGCTGGTGTTTATCGGCGCCCTGTTCGCCGGTTCCCTGTTCGTGCCGGGACGCATACTGGTTCTGACCGACGCAGAAAGCGGTAACAGGGAATTCAAACTGAACGGGTTTGCGCTGTTCCTGCTGGTCGTGGCCGTGGCCGCACTCGTCCAATACCTGGGCTGGTTCTCGTTTTCGTCGCTGTATACCCACTTCGCGGCGCTGTTCGTGACGGCCAATGTCTTCGCCTTCGCGTTTTCCGGCTGGCTGTACTGGCGCGGCGCGGGGAAGCCGAACGCGCCGGAGGGGTTCTGGCGCGGTTTCTTCATGGGCCGGGAACTCAATCCCACCTGCCTGGGCGTGGACCTGAAGATGTTCAGCTATCGGCCTTCCCTGATCGGCCTGGCGCTGCTGAACGTCTCATTCGCGGTCATGCAATTCGAGACCTACGGCGAGTTGACGCTGGGAATGACGCTATACCAGGTTTTCACCTTCGTGTACGTGTTCAACTATTTCCAGTTCGAACAAGGCATGATCCACACTTGGGACATCGTCAGCGAGCGTTTCGGCTGGATGCTCGTCTGGGGCGATTACGTGCTCGTGCCGTTTTTCTATTGTCTTGCCGGCTGGTGGCTGGTCGACGCATCCGGGCCCGCATTGTCACCCATCGCCGCCGCGGGAATCGTGTTGCTGTTCGTCTTCGGTTTCTGGCTGTTCCGGGGATCCAACCAGCAAAAGCACCGCTTCCGGCAGGACCCTGCAATCAGAATCTGGGGCAAACCCGTCGAAACGCTCGATGGACGCCTGCTCGTCTCGGGTTTCTGGGGCATCGGGCGGCATCTCAATTACACCGGCGAGATCTGCGTCTATCTCTCTTTCGTCCTGACCACGGGCTTTGTTTCCTGGGCGCCGTTCCTGCTGCCGGCCTGGCTGGCGGCATTGCTCGTGCAACGGTCGCGCCGCGATGAACGCCGCTGCCGCGCCAAGTACGGCGAACTCTGGGAGCGCTACACACAGCGGGCGCGATTCGTGATGGTGCCATACGTTTACTGAGGAACCGGATGACACTGCATAGCGCGGAAGTATCAAGGGAAGCGACCAGGAAAATCCCCGAGATGAGCGGGGGCTGGCCCGTGCTCGGACATCTGCGGGAGTTCCAGCGCGACCCTGTCGCGACCTTGTATCGCGGCTGGGATGAGAACGGCGAGTTGTTCCAGTTCCGCATCGGCCCGCGCAAGTTCGTCGTGTTCGCCGGCCCCGAAGCCCACCACGCATATTTCAAGGCGCCCGAGGAGACGCTCGACCCCAAGTCGGTCTATCAGTTTACCGTGCCGATCTTCGGCCGCGGCGTAGCTTACGACGTTTCGTCCGAAGTCATGACCGAGCAACTCGGCTTCCTGTTTCCCGCGCTGCGGGAATCGGCGATGCGCCGTTACGTCCGCATCATGTTCGAGGAAGCGGAAAGCCTGGCCGGAACGCTTGGCGAGGAGGGAGAACTCGACCTGCCGTATGTCATGAACGAATTGACGGTCAATATCGCGAGCCGTTGCTTTCTCGGCGAGGAAATCCGCGGCGAGGTGGACTCCGGATTCGCCGAGGCCTATCACGACCTCCAGAACGGCATCAACACCCTCGGCTTCTTTTTTCCGCGGCTGCCCACTCCCGCACATCTGACGCGCGACCGGGCGCGGCGCAAGATCACCGAAATTTTCAGCGGAATAATGAACGAAAGGCGGCGCACCGGGGCCCAGTCCGAAGATTTCATGCAGACGCTGATGGAGGCCCGCTACAAGGACGGACGGCCCCTGAGCGACAATGAGGTTACGGGACTGTTGCTGACGGCCTTGTTCGCCGGCCAGCACACCAGCGCGGTGCTCGCGACCTGGACCGGTCTTGAATTGCACCGGGATATCCCCTATCTCGACCGGGTTCGCGACGAGATGCGCGAGATTTACAGCGAGGAAGGCGCTCTAAGCTATGCAGGCCTCAAGCAACAGGAGGTGCTGGAAAACGCGGTTCGCGAATGCGAGCGGCTGCACCCGCCGCTGATCATCCTGATTCGCAAGGCGCTCAGGCCCATGCCCTATGGCGATTACACGGTGCCCGCAGGCGCCCTGGCGGTAGTGGCGCCGGGACTCTCGCACCTCTTGCCGAACGTGTTTGCCAACCCCGAAAAGTTCAATCCCGACCGCTTCGCCCCACCCGACAGCGAAGAGAAGCAGCACCCCTACACCCTGATCGGCTTCGGCGGCGGCAAACACCGCTGCATGGGCAAGAACTTCGCCATCCTGCAAATCAAGGCCATCTGGGCGGTGCTGCTCGACCGCTTCGATTTCCAACTAGACGATCCGTTGCCCGCGCCGAATTACGGAAGCTGGGTGACAGGACCCAGGCTGCCATGCCGACTTCGCTACAGGCGCCGCTCGCAAGCCGGCGTTTTCCAGTAGGCGCTTCCGCGCTGCCCCACTACGACATTGCCATCGTCGGCGGGGGTCCGGTAGGCAGCCTTTGCGCGCTGGCCCATGCGCGCAAGGGCGCCAGGGTCGCCCTGCTCGAAGCCAATCCCAAGGCGGCCCAAAGGCTGGCCGGTGAATGGCTGCATCCGCCGGCCGTCCGGATGTTGCAAAGTATCGGCGTCAGCCTGGAAGGCCGGCCGGGCTTTTTCCCCGGCAAGGGATTCGTGGTGTTTCCCGAAGACCGGTCGGAGCCCATCCGACTGTCCTATCCGGCCGGCGCCGCCGGGCTGGTGTTCGAACATTCCGCCCTGGTCTCCTGTTTGCACGATACAGTCGAGAACCAGTCCGGAATCGATATCTATCGCCATGCGCGAGCGCGGACAATCGAAGAGGAGGGAATCGTTTTCAGCTTCGATGGCGCCGAACGCCTGCTACAGGCCGGGCGGATCGTCGGCGCCGACGGCCGCGCCTCGATCGTGCGGCAATCGCTGGGTTTGCGGGCCGAGCGCATGACCTGCTCGCGCATGGTCGGGGTCGTGGCCGAAGGGGTGAAGCTGCAGCACGAAGAATTCGGCTATGTCGTGCTCGGCGCACCGGGACCCATGCTCACGGTGCCGCTGGGCGAGGGCCGCGTCCGCATCATCGCCGATATGCCATTGGAACTCTGGACGCCGCGGGACCGGATCGGCGTGTTGCTGGAATCTTACGCCGGTTACTTGCCGGAGGATCTCAGATCCGCGTTTGTCGATGCGCTCCGGTCGGGGAGATTTCAGGCTGCCGCCAACGAGTTAAGGCCGCGTATGACCTACGGTTCCTCGCGCCGCGTGCTGATCGGCGACGCGGCCGGTCATTACCATCCGATGACCGCGGCCGGGATGACCCTCGGTTTCGGCGACGCTCTCGCCCTTGCCGAAGGCAAGAACTTCACGGAATTCGCGAATCGCCGGCTGAAGGAAACCAGGGCTCCGCAACTCCTCGCCATGGGGCTGTACGAAGTGTTCCGCGATCATCGGCTGGAGTCGTCGGTATTAAGGCAGGCCGTTTACCGGAACTGGCGGGCCAGCAAGCTGGTCCGGACCCGGACCATGCGCCTGCTTGCCTGTGAAGACGCTTCGGTGACGCGACTCGGCGTTGCGTTCAGCGCGACCGTGGCGACCGGAGTCGTGGGCGAGCTTGGGATGAAAAACGGCATTCTCACCTGGCGCCGGGCGCGAGCAATGATTCGTACGCTGGCGCTTCGGCTCGTGTGGCTGGTGCGGGGTGCGCGCGAACTGGAAAAGGCGCGCGGCGCCGGCGGGGCCGACGAACAGTCCGCCCTGGATAAACTGTCCGGAGCCTTTCTGGTTACCATGCGGGAGCATTCCGAAGTTGCGGAAACCGCTCGACCGAACGATCAAGCTCCCGTCGAAGCGGCTTCGGGGCTGGACCTTGCAGCGAAGCGCCTGGTGGACCTGCAGCGCGAAGACGGCGCCTGGGAAGGCGAGATGACCTGGTGTCCGATGCTTGCCGCGCAATACGTGCTGCTCCACTACCTGATCGGCCGGCAAATCGAACCCGACCGCCGCCGGCTGCTGCTGCGCCAGTTCGAACAGACCCGCCTTGATGGGGGTCTCTGGGGCCTGCACGAACACTCCCAGGCAAGCCTGTTCGTCACTACCCTGGTTTACGTCGCGGCCAGACTGCTCGGAGCCGGGCCGGACGACTCCCTGGTCAAGCCGGGCCGGGAATTCTTGCAGGAAGAAGGCGTTTTGAACATTCCGAGCTGGGGCAAGTTCTGGCTGGCGCTGCTGAATCTCTACGACTGGCGCGGAGTGAACGCCGTGCTGCCTGAATTGTGGAGTCTGCCGCGCCGATTGCCGCTGCATCCTTCGAACTGGTATTGCCATACCCGCCTCATCTACATGGCGATGGCGACGGTATATTCGCGCCGGTTCCAGGTTGCGGCAGACCCCTTGATCGAGTCTTTGCGCAATGAACTGTATCCGGAAGGTTTCGCCAGCGTTGATTTCACGGTCGGCCGAAATCGCCTGCGCGAGGCCGACCTGTTCGCCCGGCCCGGTTGGTGGCTGCGCGCCGGTTATGCGTTGACCCGAATCTACGAACGATTCCACGGCAAGCGCCTGCGCGCCCGCTGCCGGGAAGAACTGGTCGAGCGCATCCGCTGGGAATTGAGGAGTTCAAGCCATACCAGTATTTCCCCGGTCAGCGGCTTTCTCAACATTCTCGCCCTGTGGCTGCAAGACCCCGAAGACGGCGACTTCCACAAGGCCGTCGAGGGCCTCGAAGGCTGGATCTGGGAAGACGAGGAAAACGGAACGCGGATTACGGGTGCGCGCAGCGCATCCTGGGATACCGGATTCGCACTCCAGGCGCTGGCGACCATTTCCAACCGTGACGGTGTGCATCAGGCTCTCCGCAAGGGATCGGACTTTCTTCGCGGCCAACAGATTCCGGTCAGCTTCGACGGCTTCGGCGAGGCCTACCGCAACGACCCCAGGGGCGGATGGTGTTTTGCCGGCGAATGGCATGGCTGGCCCGTAACGGATTGCACCGCCGAGGCAGTGACCGGACTCATCGCCGCGGGCCCGGGCGAAGTGGACGAAAAGAGGCTCGGCGAGGCGATCGGGTTCATGTTGCGCGGCCAAAACCGCGACGGCGGCTTTGGCAGCTATGAAGCGAAGCGCTCGGGAATCAGCCTGGAGTGGCTGAATCCGGCGGAAATGTTCGGCGAATCGATGACCGAGCATTCGTATGTCGAATGCACTGCCTCCTGTCTCGCGGCGCTGGCGGCGTGCAAGCGGCGCTACCCTCAGGTCGTGGACGGAACAGCGATTGAATCCATGTCCCGGGCCAATGCCTGGCTGCGCCGGACCCAGGCGCACGACGGAAGCTGGCGCGGCGTCTGGGGCGTGCAATTCATCTATGGCGTCATGTTCGGCATCAGGGGCCTGCTTGCCGGAGGCGCGAGCCCCGGTGACCCGGCCCTGCGCCTTGCCGGTCACTGGCTGCTCGACCGCCAGCGGAGCGACGGCGGCTGGGGCGAACATCACAGCGGCTGCCTTAGCGGCGCATATGTCGCACATGAGCAAAGCCAGGTAATCCAGACCGCCTGGGCGCTGATCGCCCTGCTTGAGGCGGGAGATTCCCACTGGACCGCGATTTCGCGCGGGGTGCGGTTTCTGCTGGACGCACAGGACGAGGAGGGGGGTTGGCCGAAGCAGGACATGGCCGGCGTCTTTTTTCGCACGGCGCTGCTCGATTACGAGTTGTACCGGCAGTATTTTCCCCTGCACGCCCTCGGCCTCTACGAGCGGCGGCGGCGCGCCAGACAGGCTGAAGCCGGCTAGGAGCCTGCGCCGTAGGAATTCGCGATAGCGAAAATCCGATATCGCCGCGCCATTGGCTGATCGATTGAGGCGAATATTGGTGAATATGCAACGAAATCGAGCGGCCAATGGCGCGAGTGAGAGCGGATTTGCAGCCGTGAATTCCTACGGCGCAGGCTCCTGGCCCGGCCTGGTCGGCAAACCCCTCGCGGCCCGGCGAAAGAGCCAGCGCAACCCGCGATCGCTTCGCAACATGATGTTGGTGGCCAGCACGGTCGCCCGCACGGAGCGCCGGGAAATCTTCACCTGATCGGACGAAGTAAAGCCTGGGTTCCGCTGAATCTTCCGCAAGGTCAGCACCGCCAGACCGAGAGCCCACAGGCAGAACCGGCGCATGCCTGCTTCCCTGGCGGGAAGACGGCAGGTGAACTCCATCGCGTTCCCCAGGTGGCCGTGGGCGATTGCAATCAGTGTATGCAGGCCGTTCTGGAACTCGCTGGTCCGGTGTTTCTCCTTCAGGTTCTCCAGCGAGAGGCCGTCATCGTCGAATACCGAACGCGGCAACCAGCAGGCGCCTCGTTCGCGGTCGGCCCAGATGTCCTTCAATATGTTGGTCATTTGCAGCCCCTGGCCGAAAGAAACGGCCAGCGTTCGCAGTTCCGGACGATTTTCTTCGAGTTCCGGACATTGAATACAAAACAGATCGACGAGCATCTCGCCCGCGACTCCGGCGACCGCATAGCAATACGCGTCGAGCTCCGGCAGATCGCGCAATCCCGCCAGACTGCTATTGCGCTGGAATTTCGGCATATCGACGCACATGACGGATACGCAGCGCTCCAGAATCCGGCGCTCGGCTTCGGTAAACGAATGAGTGACGCCGACCACCCTGTCTGCGTTGCGCATCAGTTCCATTTCGGCCGGAGGAATGTCGGGGGAAAGCAGCGACGCCACCGAGGCCGAGAACGCGCTCGCGTCCTCCTGCCCCCTGACGGTGGCCAGGAAACGTTCGAGATTCGCCTCCTTCCGGCTGAAATCCAGACGGGGGTCGTCCTCGATCGTATCGGCGATGCGGCACAGCAGGTAGGCATTGGTTACCACCAATGCCAGGCGGCTCGGCAAGGTCGGAATCGTCAGCGCGAAAGTCCGGGATACGTCAGGCAGAATGGCTGCCTGGTATTGCAGATCCGCCTCCAGCGCGTCCGTATTGTTCTTGGTCAAGTCAAGCAATGTCCATTACCTGCTTGCACACGCTTCTTGCGCGACTGCGATACATACTAGCGCATTTCCGCTCGTTCAAGTTGTCAGCTTAAACTGTTACATTGCGTGCCACGTGACTTGCAGGGTAGCGACGATGCCAAGAAGAATAGCAATCATCGGAGGAGGAGTGTCCGGGCTCGGGGTCGCCTGGGCTTTGCAACAGAACCCCGACCGGTTCGATTTCCGGCTATACGAAGCTCAGCCCCAGGTCGGCGGCAACGCCGTTACCGCCGACATGCCCCAGGACGACGGCTCGTCGATCCCTTTCGACATATCCGTCACCGCCTGCATTCCCACGGTGTATCACCACATCCTGCTGGTGATGCGGCAACTCGGCGTCGAACTCATCGATACGAAATTCAGCTATAGCGTGAAATACCAGGGTGAAATCTACGCTCACGATCTCGATACCGAAATCGGGCGCGAGTTGCGGGAGGAAATCGACCGATTCCAGAAACTGCTGAAACGGCTGAAATGGTTCGGCGCGCTCAACCGGACCCGATCGAAATTTCTCAACGCGCTCAATCCCTTCAATTACCTGAGCATGGGCGCGGTGCTGAATTTCGGCCGTTATTCCGGCGACTTCAGATACAAGGTGCTCAAGCCGATGTTCGTCAACTTCCTGATGGCGACGAACGTTTTCGACATGCCGGCATCGCTGTTCGCCCGCTACCTGGAATTCTTCGACATCGTCAACGCGACGCCGATGCAGACCTGGGACGGCGGCACGCGCAACATCTACGAAAAACTGACGGAGTCCTTTCGCGACAGGATTTACCTGGCCCGGCCGGTGCGCAAGGTGATCCGGCGGGAAACCGAAGTGGAAGTTGTGGACGAGAACGGCGAGGCCGAAACCTTCGACGAGGTCGTGTTCGCCTGCAACGCCAACCAGACCCTGATGGCGCTCGATAAAGCGAGCTTTTTCGAGACCTGGCTACTGTCGTCGATCCGCTACGAGAGCGAGTTGCACAACCACGCCATCGTCCACTCGGACGCATCCCTGCTGCCGGAAAACGAGGCGCAGCCGCTCGACACCCGCAGCAACCATATCGAGCAATACGCCTCCCGCCCCGACAATTACGAAATCACCTACATCATGCACAACCAGCAGCCCTGGGCGAAGCATTCGGACAAGCCCTGCCTGGTGACCTACAACGCGATAAGCCCCATCGATGAAGGCAGGATCGTCAAGCGCTGGTGGTTCCAGCACGTCGTCCATGACGTGCGGCATATCGCGCTGCTCGTGCACCTGTTCCGCTTCATTCAGGGCAGGCGGCGAAGCTGGCACTGCGGCGCCCATACGCTCATCAACAGCCAGGAGACCTGTTTCGTCACCGGCCTGGTCACGGCGCGGCAACTCGGCGCGGACTATCCCTTCGACGACAAGGAAGCCCGAAAGTGGTTCAACTTTTACGGGCGCATGATGTACGGCTGGCGCTTCAAGCGAGCGCGTTCTCGAACAGGTTGAGCAATCGGCTCCAGGCGTTTTCGGCCTGCTCTTCGTGATAGACCTGCGAGTCGATCGAGCAAAAGCCGTGCAAGGTGCCTTCGTATACTTCGATCTCGGCCGGAATGCCCGCCGCTTCATATGCCGCCGCCAGCGTATTCTTGACTTCGGGCTCGTCCGCGTCGTCGTCCGCGGAGACGGCGTGGAGCATATGCGCCCGGGTGTCCGGAATCAGCAGATGCGGGCTGTTGTCGGCATCGGTCGCTAGGCCGCCGCCGTGGAAAGTCGCGCCCGCGCCGAGCCGTTCGGGAACGGCGGCTACGGTGCGCATGACCATGGGTCCGCCCATGCAATAGCCGGTGGTGCCGACGCCGCGGCTGGTGTCGACCTCGGGCTGCTCGTCAATCCAGGCGACGAAAGCGCGGGCGTCGGTGAAATGCGTGTCGGCATTGAGTTGCCTTGCCATCGGCAAGACGATCTCGCGCGTTTCGGGCTGGCCGAAGCTGGCGCCTACCTCGACCACGGGCGAACGGGCGCTGCGATAGAACGGGTTGACGGTCAGCACGGAATAGCCGGACATGGCCAGCCGCCGGCCCATTTCCCGAAACGCCGGCCGCAGGCCGAGGATGTCGGGCCAGACCAGCACCGCCGCATGACTGCCGGAGGCGGGATAGGTGAAATAGCAATCGGCGACACCGTCCGGCGTCGTGATTTCCACGTCTCTTTCGCCGAGTTCCTGTGCATTGGCCACGCTGGGCAGCATCATGCCCAATCCCACGGTAGCCGAAACCTTGCCGAATTCACGCCGGCTGATTTCGCCGCGGTTGCGCAGGAATTCGTCCGCGCGTAGTTGGGTCTTTTCGTCACACATCTTGGTTTCCTCAAAGCCGGTATCAGAATCGCCGTTTGTACACCAAAAACCGGGGCTATTTCCACCTGTATTGATTCGTGGCTTCGAACCGTCGCTGTCTGGCGGGCGGATTGCAGCGGACGCCGTAAATACATCCCCTGACGATGGGACACCCATATCTTTTCTATGCGTGTCCCGCCTTTTTTGTTCCGGGATTGGTGTATATTTTGAAGTCCGGGCGCTTTCTGACGCTGTCGGATTCCTTCCCGGCTTGCGCCGGGCCCCTTCCGACACCGTCACGCGCCCTCGGTGCGTTTGCCAATCCCGGAGGTACTTTCCATGATTCATTCCACCCGACGGCGATTTCTGCAAACGGGAGCTGTCGCGGGGTTTGGCTTCGCCGGGCGTCCCTTGCTGGGTCAGGCGGGTACGGTGGCTACGGTTGCCGGGAATGGGGTTGCCGGGTATGAGCCGGAGCCGGGGGGCGGGGCGGAAGCTACGGCGGCGCCGATCAACAACCCCTATGGCGTGGTGTTCGGTCCGGACAACGGCTTGTATTTCTGCGAGGTCGACACCGGGCGCACGCGTCGGGTGAATCTGGAGACGAATCGGCTATCGACGGTTGCGGGCAATGGAGAAAAGGGCTGGGAGGCGGAATCGCTCGTACCGGCGGAGACGGCGTTTTCGGCGCCGCATGAGATTCGTTGGGACAGCGGCGACCTCTATATCGTCGAGCGCGACTCGCATACGGTGCGGCGCATCGACGGGCGCCTCGGGCTGGTCACCACGCTGGCCGGTAACGGGCAGCCGGGCTATGCGGGGGACGGGCAGCCGGCGGTGCTTTCGCAATTGCGCCAGCCTCACAGCATCGCTTTCGATCCGGACGGCAACCTGCTGATCTGCGACATCGGCAACAGCCGCCTGCGCCGGGTCGACCGGCAAACGGGGGTGATCAGCACGATATCGGGAACGGGAGAGCGGGAACGGACGCCGGACAGCGGGCCGATGGCGGGTACGCCGCTGATGGGGCCGCGCTCGATCGATGTGGCGCCGGACGGCATGGCCTATCTGGTGCTGCGCGAAGGCAATGCGGTGTATCGGCTCGATCTGGCGGGGGACCGGCTGGAGCGCATTGCGGGGACGGGTGAGAGGGGCTTGACGGGCGATGGGGGTCCGGCTCTCGATTGCACTTTCAATGGGCCCAAGGGCATTGCGTATTCGAGCCGCGACAATTCGCTGTATATCGTCGATACGGAGAACCATGTGATTCGCCGGATGTCGTTATCGTCGGGGGTGGTTGATACGGTGCTCGGTACGGGTGAGCGCGGGGATGGGCCTGATGGCGATCCGCTGGGCTGCAAGCTCAATCGGCCGCATGGGGTCTGTATTCGCAATGGCGTGGTTTATGTCACCGATAGTGAGAGTCACCGGATTCGTGCGGTTTATGGGTTGATGTAGGTTTTTGGCTTCGAGCCGTCGCCGTCTGGCGGGCCTTATGTAGCGGACGCAGTGAATACAATCTTCAATCATTGACTTCGAGCAAGTTTGTACATGCCGTCCCTGGTGCGAGGCTGTCGACTTCGATAAACCCCAGCCTTGCCATCCATGGCAAGTCGTTCGGCCCTCAAAAAGCTTTGCTTTTTGTCGGCTACGCCGACCGGGCCTCACCCATGTCTCGCACGCCCGCTGCAACCCGTCCGCCAGACGGCGACTCACATTGTGCGGAGCCCTAGGCTTCCCTCTCCGTCATTCTGCGCGAAGCGAAGCGCAGTCGCAGAATCTCCCTCCAACTCCCCCTGTCTTATGGGACTTGGACTCTCAGGGTAACTTCGCCGATTTGCAGGTCGTTGTATTGTGGGGCGACGACCTGGATTTCGGTTTCCATTAGTTGCAGGCTGCTGGCTGGGCGGGCCAAAAAGGGGAAGAATTCGAGTTCGCGCCACCCGTTGTTTTCCTCGCGAAATCCGGAGACGATCAGTTCCTTTAGATCTACTGCCGGAACGGAGAGGCTTGCCGCAAGGATGTATTCGGTGGCGCCGTCGCCGTCGAGGTCGGCCTGGAAAATGACCAGTTCGCTGATTGTTTCTGGATCGATGTATGCGGCGACTACTGAGGCCTGCATGGCTTCGGCCAGATCGTCCGGGACGGGGAAGGGCTCGGGACGGTAGGTGGCCCAGCCGCGGATGTCGAGTCTTTCGAGCGCGTCACTCGTGGTGGCGACAATGGTCGGTCTTACGGGCTCCAGGGCGAGTTGCGCGAGTTCGGGGTTCGATTCCTGGTTTTCTTCGATTATTTGCTGCATCCAGAGGTATGCGGGGCGGCCTCCGTTTTCGCGGGCGTCGAAGAAATCGAACTCCTCAAGGGCGATTTCGCCTCGTTCAACCCGGTTTTGCTGGCTGGCGAGGGAGATTTTGCGGAAATCGAGTACGGGGGAGTTGATCAGCAGGACGAGGGCGAGCATCAGCAGGCTCATGGGCAGGTTTACGCTTGCCAGTTTGCCGGTCCACTCTTCGCGGAAACGAACGACGTTGCCGGCGTAGCCGAGGGAGAACAGGGTGATCAGCAAGGCGATCATCAGCGCCCAGCAGCGGGCTACGGTCCAGCCGTATTGATCGACGCGGAGGTACAGGCCGTAGAGCGCCAGCAGGGAGATTACGGGCAGCAAGGCGATGCCGATGCAGAGCAGGCGATGCAGGTGCAGGGGATAGGGCTCGCGGCCACCGCTCTGGTAGACGGCGTTGAGCGCGAACAGGGCGAACAGGTTCAGCGCCATGAGCAGGGCGGTGCCGTTGCCGGTGTCCCATAGCGGCTCGAGGCCGGTGAAAGGCAGGGCGCCTAGAAACAGCACCGTCACCGTCAGCACCAGGGGCAGCAGCAGCCACATCAGGCCTTGCAGCAGGCCGGTGATTCCGGCGATCACGTTGGCCAGCCCGCGGAAGATGAAGATGCCGAGGCCGACGACGACGGACAGCACGGGAAACAGGAACCAGTCCTCGGTGAACAGGTCGATGAAGAAGTCGATGCCGATCACCCGGAACAATTCGCCCCACAACATCATTACCGCGAACACGCCGAGCGTCAGCGCCCAGGACAGCGCCGCGACCAGGGCGTTGCGCCAGGAATCGGCAAATACTTCGGCATAATCCGGCGCTCTGTATAAGACAGCGGGCCGTAGAAAAAGCAGGGCGAGGAAACAGCCCAGGATCAGCGGCAGGATAAAGGTGGCGATGATCGAATCGGGCGGAAATTCGCCGAACGGCGTTACCTGCCAGCCGATATAGGCGCCGAGCAGCGCCAGCAGCGCGCTGAACAGGCCAACGAACAGTTCCGTCCTGCGCTCGTTTCGATCGTCCAGGCCGAGCAGGAGCAACAGCGGCAAGGCCACGGCGATCGTCCAGAGCGGAAAGTTGGCCACCGGAGTCTGGCTCGGCCAGACCTGGTTTTCTCCCGCCCGCCAGAGCAGAAACAGGGCGAAACCCTGCGCCAGCGAGATCAACAGCATGAGGGCCAGCCGCGGCCGGGCCGGTATTAGCGCCTGATCGTTCATATTCATGCCCCCCGGTTTGAGCAAGCGGCGCCCCGGCGGATTTCCCGCGGATCAGGGCGCTACGGGAACAAATTGCTGAATGCGCCGCCCTTCCTGTTCGGCGATATAGACATTGCCGCGTGAATCCACGCCAATGCCGTGGGGCAGTTCGAACTGCCCCGGATAGCGTCCCGGCCCCCCGCCGAAACTTGCCAGCTTTGCGCCGGATTCGCGATCAATCACATTGACCGTGACACTATTCTGATTGACCACGTAGATGTGCCGTTGTTCCGGATCCGGCGAAAATTCAAGCACCACGGCGGTGCCGCGGGCTCCACTGGCGCGCCCGGCCGGGTGGGTCATCGGCGAGAAGTCGACGGCTATATTGCGCAGGAATTCGCCTTGGCGGTCGAATACCTGGATCCGGTCCGCGCGTCGGTCGCAGACGTAAACGAGCCCGTCGTTCGAGACGCGGATGCAATGCGGCAGTTCGACGATGTCTTCTTCGCCCGGCTCGCGCCGCAGGCGCCATTGGCGCAAAAAATTTCCTTCCTGATCGAGCACCGCGATGCGGGTGTTGCCGCCGGGCAACTCACCGTCGGCGACGTAAATGTCTCCCTCGCTGTCGGTGTCGATTGCCGCCGGCAGGAAGAACCGCGCGCGGTCGGAGTTGAGCGGCTCGCCCTGGCGGGTGCCGTCGGATGAATCGAAGACCCCGGACTCGCCGAGCTGCAACAGCAGACGGCCGTCGGTGGGATCGTATTTCTGGATATGGCCGGTAGCCGACGCCACGATCCACAGATTGCCGTCGGCGTCGGCATGACAATCGTGCAGGCGGCCGCCGAGCAATTCCGCGTCGCCCCAGCCACGCACGACTTCGCCTTCGGGGTTCAGTTCGATGATCGGCGGGGCAAGCCGGGCGCCGTCGAGATCGTCCTCGACCACGTTTTGCCGGTTGAGCAGATAGACATGGTCGCGAGCGTCGACGCACATGCCGCCGATGCCGCCGGTCAGCCAGTTCTCACCAAGCGGCAATTGCGGCCAGGCCGGATTCACCCGGAATTCAAGCGGCTGCGCCAGGGCGGCCGTACCCGCCGCCGCCAGCAGCAGGCCAGGGATCGCGGCAATGGTCCGGCGGATATTCATGGCAAAGGCACCTCGTCGCTTTCGACGGCTCTGGCCCTGGTGAAAGCGGCTGCCGGCTCCGCCGTCCGCACCTGCTCCAGCCAGAACACGCCATCGTATGGGCGGCTGTTGCCGCGCGTGCCGACGAAATCCACATCGCCGTCGCCGTCGATGTCACGAGCAATGAACTTGTCGAACATGCCGCGCTTGCGCCGGGAGATATCGTGGCGGATCCACTCCGACCTCGCGTCGCCCGGATTCTCGAACCAGCCGATCCGGCCGAGGGGATCGTTGAGATCGACGTCGCCGTCGCCGGTGCGAAGTCCGCGGCTGTAACTGCCGACCATGACGTCGAGGTCGCCGTCGCCGTCGATATCGGCCACTTCCATGCCGGTCACGCTATCCGGAGCGAAGCTGCCGATGCGGAAAGCGTTCCAGGCGTCGCCCTTGCGCGCGGGCTGTTCTATCCAGGAAATGCCGCGGGCCGCTGCGCCGACAATATCCAGCCGGCCGTCTCCGCTGAGATCGGCGTACTCCAGATTGAAGCCGGCCATGGCGGGACCGTTGATGCCGATCGCGTGTTCCGCGAATTCGAGATCGCCGTTCCCCAGGTTCTCGAAAAACACCAGCCGGCTTTCGCCCCGGGCGCCGACCATGATGTCGAGGTCGCCGTCGCCGTCGAGATCCACCGGTTCGGCGTTTTGCGGAATGCTGTAATTTCCGAGTACCTGGCGTCGCCAGGAGCCGCCGTCGAGCGGGTCGCCGTCTAGCTTGTAGAGTTCCACGGGCGTGGAGCGGGCGTAATCGTCCGGGCCAGGTGACTGGGCGCCCTTGTTGGGGGCGGTGACTTCGGGGACGCCGTCGCCGTCGAGGTCGGCGGCGAAAACGCGGATGTAGGAGCCGCGGTCCCGGGTCATCGGCAATATCAGCCGCCGCCAATGTTCCTCGCGAGCGCCGGGGCCGGGATTCTGCAGATAGATGATGTGCGACAGTTCGGCGGCCGCAAGCACATCGAGATAGCCATCGCCGTTCATGTCGGCCAATGCGGCGTCTTCGGGCGCCGGCGCGTCCTCGCCCTCGGCGATGGTGATATTGGTCCAGCGATCCGGCGATTCGGATGCGAAGGCTATTCGCACATGGCCGGCGGGCGGCGGCACGAATCCGGGAACGAATTGCGCGGAATCGTATTCGGCGTCGGATTCATGAACGGAAACCACGTCTTCGTAGCCGTCTCTGTCGATGTCGCCCATGACGAGGCCGTCGCTGCCGCTGAAAGGCACGCCGGTGACTTCCGAATCGTCGATGATGTGTTCGCGCCAGCTTATGAAGCTGCCATCCGCGGCCCGGGCGCGGGTGGGCGCGTCGCCGACCGGCGTCTGGGCCAGGGCGGCTCCGCCGAGAAGCGCCGAAATGACGGCGATGCAGGAAACAGGCTTGATCATCTTCGCACTCCCGGTAACAGGGCGATAGTAACAGAATCGCGCCGCGGCCAAGGACCGTTCGGAAATCGTGGACGCGACGGCCCGCGGCCGGGATAATTGCGCGCAGATTCGCCGGAAACCGTCATGGCCTCGAACAATTTTCGCTCCTTCACCGTCGTCGCCGTCATCATCGCCAACATGATAGGCACCGGGGTGTTCACCAGCCTTGGATTCCAGTTGGTGGACATCCGTTCGGGATTCGCCCTGCTCATGTTGTGGGCCATCGGCGGACTGGTGGCGCTGGGCGGCGCGCTGACCTACGCCGAACTCGGCGCGGCCCTGCCGCGATCCGGCGGGGAATACAATCTGCTGCGTCGGATTTACCATCCCGCCGCGGGATTCGTATCGGGCTGGATTTCATCGACAATCGGTTTTGCCGGGCCCACTGCGCTTGGCGCAATGACTTTCGCCGCCTACCTGTCTTCGATCTTTCCCGACGGATTGAGCGACGGCATGCGCAAGCTGGTGGCCGCCGCGCTGGTCATTGTCATGGCCCTGGCCCACGCCACCAATCATCGCACCAGCGGCAGCACGCAACTGTTTTTCACCAATTTCAAGATCGTCGTCATCCTGGGATTCTGTCTGCTGGCCCTGCTCGTCACCAACGAGCCGCAGCCGGTGAATTTCCTGCCCCAGGCAAGCGACGGGGCGGTGCTGACGAGTTCCGTTTTTGCGGTGTCACTGATCTATGTCAGCTTCGCGTACTCCGGCTGGAACGCGGCCACCTACCTGAGCAGCGAAGTCGACAA
This sequence comes from Pseudomonadales bacterium, assembly GCA_022822865.1. Classification (GTDB taxonomy): domain Bacteria; phylum Pseudomonadota; class Gammaproteobacteria; order Pseudomonadales; family Pseudohongiellaceae; genus UBA9145. The sequence continues at coordinate 20,331 of JAJDYJ010000032.1, forward strand.
TCCGCAGCGGAACCTGCCCTGGATTCTGGTCACGGGAACCTTGATCGTTACCGTGCTGTACGTGTTGCTGAACTTTGTTTTTCTCTATGTCGCGCCGATGGACGCGATGGTGGGCCAGGTGGAAGTCGGCGCGATCGTTGCCGAAACCGCCCTGGGGACGGCCGGGGGCCAGTTCGTCGGCCTCGTGTTCGCCTTGCTGCTGATCTCCACCGTCAGCGCCATGAGCATGGCCGGACCGCGGGTGATCCAGGTTATCGGCGAGGATTATCCGGCATTGGGATTTTTCGGCCGCACCAATCGCCACGGCATCCCCGCCGTCGCCATTTACACCCAGACCGCGGTCGCGCTGACCTTCATTCTGACCTCGACCTTCGAGTCGGTGCTGGTATTCGCCGGTTTCACCATGGCCCTCAACAGTTCGGCCGCGGTACTCGGCGTTTTCGTCTTGCGCCGGCGGCAACCGGACCTGCCGCGGCCTTATCGCACTTTCCTGTTCCCGCTGCCGCCCCTGGTCTATTTGACGGTGATGGGCTGGACGCTCACTTTCACGCTGATCAATCGCCCGGTCGAAGCCCTGGGCTCGCTGGCGATCATCGGCAGCGGACTGCTGTTTTACTTTCTGACCTTGAGATTCCAGCGCTGAAGGCCGTTACCGGGCCCGACGCGACAGTGCTATATTGTCGTCAGACCCAATTTCGACGAACCGGCATTCGTTCCGGAGGATCAGAACAATGAGCAAGTCCCGAATATCCGCACTGACTCCCCTCGGTTTGGCGGCTGCGCTGCTGCTCGCATTATCCGGCGTTCACATCGCGGCGCAGGAATTCCAGGCGCACCCTTCGACCCAGGCCTCCGAAAGGCTGGTTACGCTGGAAACGCTGGCCGAATGGGAGCAGGAACTTTCCAACTGGGGCCGCTGGGGCCCCGACGACCAGCGCGGCGCGCTCAACCTGATCACGCCGGAGAAGACCGTGCAGGCGGCCTCGCTGGTGGAAGTCGGCGAAACCGTGACCTTGCAGCATTTCGTGCTCAAGGAGCGCGCCATGGACAGTCAGTCCTTCGGTCCTTTCGATCACTGGATGAGCCGGGTCGATCCGGTCACCGGCGAGCCGACGTTCGCTCTCGATGAAATCCAGTTCTCGCTTCACGACGGCATGCTTTCCCACATCGACGCGCTCTGCCATTACCGCACCGAGATCGATGGCCGCTATGTGATCTTCAACGGCTACGACCAGAATCTCACGGTCAATGGCTGTGAAGACCTGGCGGTGGACCGCATGGGCACTTCCTATGTGACCCGCGGCGTTCTCGTCGACATCCCGCTGCTGCGGGGCGTCGACTATCTCGAACCGAGCACGCCGATCTACGTGGAAGACCTGGAAGCCTGGGAGGAATTCGCGGACGTGACGATCGGCAGCGGCGACGCTCTGCTCGTGCGTACGGGCCGCTGGGCGCGGCGCGACGACGTCGGCCCCTGGGCCTACGGACAAGGCGGCGCCGGCCTGCATGCCTCGGTGCTGCCCTGGCTGCGCGAGCGCGACGTGGCGATCCTGGTGGGCGACGCGGTCAACGACGTGCAGCCTTCCGGCGTGGAGGGCATCAATCGGCCGATTCACCAGCTGACCCAGGTGAATCTCGGCCTGCCGCTGGTGGATAACGGCTACCTGAAGGACGTGGCGGAAGCGGCCCAGCGGCATCAGCGCTGGGAATTCATGGTGTCGATCCAGATCAACAAGATCGAGGGAGGCACCGCCAGCCCCTTCAACGCCAACGCGACGTTTTAGCGTCTGATCAGAAGCGCCAATTGGCGCAGGCCTGATTTGAGCGTCTCGATGTCGGGTTCGGAGTAGCCGATTACCAGGCCGTTGGGTGGGGATTCCGGGCCGAAGTGGTACCTGCCGGCAGGCGGAACAAGCAGGCTGTCGTGCCGGGCTGCAGCCGAAATTCTTTCCGCGTTCACCTCATGCGGCAACATCAGCACGGCATGCAGGCCGGATTCGAGTCCGATCAGCTTTCCCGGAATGTCGTATTCCGCGAGACATTCGCGTAGCGCGAGGCGTTTCGCGCGGTAGACCCTGCGCATGCGGTGGATGTGTTTTTCAAAATGGCCGGCGCGGATGAACTCGGCGAGCGCGGCCTGCACGATCGAGTTCGGCGCGTATTCGTGGATGGCGCGATAGCGCTGCATCGCTTCGATCAGCGGCGCCGGAGCGACGGCGAAACCGATCCGAAGATTCGGGAACAGGGTCTTGGAAAACGTTCCAAGGTGAACCACGCAATTGTTGCGCATGGCCGCGAGCGGCGGCAGGGGAGGAACGTCGAAGCGGAACTCGCCGTCGTAGTCGTCCTCTAGCACGATGACCCGGTTTTTCGCCGCCCACCCGATCAGCGCTTCCCGCCGCGACGGCGACAGGCGGCTGCCCATCGGAAACTGGTGGGAAGGGGTGACGTATACGAAAGCGAAATCGCGCCCGGATTCCGGAAGGGCCTCGACGATCAATCCATTGTCGTCGACGGGGCACGGCAGCACTTCCGCTCCGCTCGTCTGCAGCACCTGCCGGGCCAGCGGGTATCCCGGGTCTTCCATAATCACTTTCGCACCTCTTTCCAGGAACAATGCCGAAAGCAGGCCGACCGCATGAATGATGCCACTGGTGACTATGATCTCGTCCGGCTTCGCGACCAGCCCGCGCGAACGCCTGAGATAGTCCGCGACCGCCCGGCGAAGTTCAGGCGAACCGCAAGGGTCGCCGTAATCCGGGGCCCGGTCTCCGGCTGCCGCCATTGCAAGACAGCGTTTCCAGTGCTGTTGGGGAAACTCTCTCGTGGAGGGTCTGCAAGGCCGGAAATCGAATCGCGCTTCCGCGGCGGAATCCATGTCCGGGGGTGGAACCTCCGGCAGGGAAACCACGAATTCGGCGCTCAATCCGGATTCGGTATCGTCGAGGCGGGCAGGCGCTTCGGACACGAACACGCCCGCGCCCCGGCGCGCCACGAGCAGGTCTTCCGATACCAGGATATCGATTGCCGATGTAATCGTGCCTCGCGCGACGCCAAGTTGCCTGGCAAGCCGGCGCGAGGCCGGCAGGCGGTCTCCGGGTTTGAGTACGCCCGTCAGGATCGATTGCCTGATCCGTTGCACGAGCGAACCGGCGAGGGTCGTGCCCGTCTCGCCGCGTTCGAGATGCAAATCAAGCTCGGAATGATGTCTCATTGGCGCCGATTCAGGATTGGACCAGCGAAAATATAGCAAATTGGGCCAAGAAATTGGGCCAGATAGGTTTACAATTCGCCTGCCGGCCCATTCGAATGACACTGGAACGGAGACACAGGAGGGAAAGCGGCATGAACATCGAGCAGATGAACTTCTATCAAGGCAAACTCGCGTTCGAAATGGACTCGTGGGACGTTTACGAGGCCCTGGGCAACGGCGAACCCATCGTCGTGGTCGACGGCCGGACCGCCGTAGCCTACGCGAACGAGCATATTCCCGGCTCCGTCAACCTGCCCCACCGCGAATTGTCCTCCGCTACCACGGCGTCGCTCGACAAGTCGAAAATCTATGTCTGCTATTGCGACGGCATCGGCTGCAACGCCTCGACCAAGACGGCGCTCAAATTGCTGACCCTCGGCTTCGAAGTGCGCGAGCTCATCGGCGGCATGGACTGGTGGAAACGCGACGGCTACGCCACCGAAGGCGAGAAAGCCCAGGCCGGAAAGGAACTGGTCTGCGGTTGCTGAGCCGGGCGACCCGGCAGTCGCCCGTCCAGCTTCAAAATCTACCTTAGCGCCCGCAGACGGTCGGGACCTTCGGTGTCGAGCACGAATGAGATCGGCACCGACTGGGGCAGATAGCAGATCGCGTCGTCGCAGGCCTGATAGTTGAGGAATCCCGACAAGGTAATGGTTTCCATGTCGCCCAGCGCTTCCTCGGTTTCCGGCGTCGCGGCCATCACGACTTCCTGCAATATCGTGAACGGTTCCTGGAACACGGGCACGTATTCGTCGAGCGGCGCGAAATAGTAGATCTCCGATTCCGGAAACTCCACGGGCTCGAGCCGGTACATGTCCGAAGGCGCCAGTTCGAGGCCGATCACCCGGTAGCCGTTGCCTTCCGCGCCCGGGGCGTAAACGTGCATGTTCTCGCCGGGCCGCACTTCGATGACGATGGAAAATCGCGTTCCCATGCCCACGAGGGTATTGCTCGGCCAGGCGGTGAAATCGAGTTGCGGCGACGAGCCTTCGATGGCCTCGATGGGCGAGACGCCGATACCTTCCTTGAGCAGCACGTTTGTGGTCGTGTTGCGTTCGCGGTAAAACTCCTCGAAGTAGCGGGAAGTCACGCGGCCTTCGCCATCGACGATGAACGTGCCGGGATACGGCGTGCCCACGAATAACTGGCCGGCGCCGAATACCGAGACGTAACGCGCCACTTCGGCGACCAGATCAGGATCGTCGCTGCCCTCTTCGAGCGCTTCCTCGGCGACGGTATTCAGAATGCCGTAGCGCGCGATGACCTCGGACTCTTCATCCGACAAGAGGGGAAAATCGATACCGCGGCGCTGGGCGAAATCCGCCAGCACAGCGGGAGAATCGTAACTGATGGCCGCCGCGCCGATACCGGCGCTTTCCAGCTCATCCAATCGCTCTTGCAACTCCACGAGTTGCGCTTTGCAATAGGGTCACCAGTCCGCGGAGCGGTGGAACAGCAACATGGCGCCGTTCGGCCCCATGATCGATTCGAGATCATGAGTATTGCCAAACTGGTCCACCATCTCGAAATCCGGCACCAGCTCCCCGACCTGCGGCCCGAGATCGGCCACTACGATCGGCTGCCTTTGCGCGGTCCCGGCCGCATCCTGGCCCACGGCGCCGCCGGCTAATGCCAGCAGGGCCGAAACAGTCACCGCTACCGGCAATGTGTGTCGTTTCATCAGCTTGATTCCCGCTTGTTCGTCTTTGCCGCCCATTCTAGCAACGGAATCGGCAAATTCTGAAGTATCTGGCAATTTTCCTACTTTCGCGGTCGTAAGGTACGAGAAGGTAGGAATTTCCTTGAGAGAAGACGCAAAATTGCTACTTTCTCGGACCTTGAAACGGAGAATGCAGGAAAAACAGAATCAAGTTCGCCAACTCTGTGAGAGTTCGCGACGCGACTGGGCGCACTCCCGCAGATAGAGGTTGACAGATGCAGCCTCCCGGTTAATGATACGGAAACGTTACCGGAAACATAGATCCAACCATGAAAAATCTGGAATCCAACTCCACATCCGCCAATCGCGTTACCCGTCATCGCAAAGCGGTCAGCGCCAGGGGCGGCAAGCGCGTTGAAGTTACCGTGCCGGCAAACGACGCCATGCTGATTAAAGCTGTTGCCGACGTATTGCGATCCGGCGGTACCGGCGCCCGGCAAGTTCGGGAAACTCTGCATCCACTGCTCTCCGTTCCGAAAGCGCGAACCGGTAAAGAGTTGGTCGAGTTTCTGCGCATGTCTCCGCTGGCCAGGACTGAACTGGATATCGAGCGTGATCGTTCAACCGGTCGCACAGTAGAATTCGATTGATGACCTGGTTGCTTGACACCAATGTCATCAGCGAGACCGCCAAGCCACGTCCGGAGCGGTCGGTGATTTCCTGGATTGAGTCCAGGACGCCAAGCGAACTCTTTCTTTCCGCGCAAACCATTGGCGAGTTGATGAGGGGAGCGCGCAAACTCAAGGACGCCAGTCATCGAAGCAAGCTTGAAAATTGGATAACGCAAGAACTTGCGCTGCAATTCGAAGGGCGAATACTCGTTTTCGATGGTCCGGCTGCTGTCGTATGGGGAAAATTGATGGGAGACGGCGACCGCAAGGGCCGCACTCCCCCCGCGGCCGATGCGCAAATCGCCGCACTGGCAATCCGCTACGAGATGGTTCTGGTAACGAGGAACGAAAAGGACTTCTCCCAGTTTAACCTCGAATTGCTGAATCCGTGGAAAACCCGGGAACACATGCCCGCCTGACCTCTTCGATTACTCCGTATCCGCCACCTGAGGCTGGCTGCCGTCTCCGGGGAGGCCCATGGACTCGAGTCGGCGCCAGCCGGCGAGGATGCCGCGCATGCCGTGGTTGCCCTCGTGGCAGGCATATTCGTAGATCGGATCCTCGATGCGCCGTAGCGGAAACTTCGCCGACCAGGGCACGTCCCAGGTCAGCGGGTCTTCGATGGTGAAATCGTAGTCCAGCGTGTCGGCATCGATGCGGCGGATGCGCTCTTCGATCACCGTTTCCCGTGACGCGCCCGAACGGCTGTTCTGGTCGAAATAGAAATGGCGCGTGCTGATCACCAGCGTGTCGCCGTCCCAGTGGGCGATGGAATCGCCGTCCCATTTGACGTGGCGGGTCTGGTGCTCGTCGTCGAAGCGGATGACCCGCGCACGATGAATCATCTCGTTGAGAATCATCACGTGATCGGCGGTCTGCACGATCTGGATGTTGTTGTTGTAGGAGCCGGGAATCAGGGGCGGCCCCGCGCCGCCGCTCATCAGGCAGCGGTCCGCCAGGGTGCGGGCTTCCGGGCCGATGCTGTTGGCGCGCACGTCGGCGCGAATGCGGGCGCGTTCCTGGCCGGACTCGTTGAGTGCCGGCATGCGTCCGTCGGGCGGATCGTAAATCAATGAAGTGCGGCGGTCGCGGATGGTCTCCACTCCGCGCTCGTACCAGAATTCGTTATAGGAAATCACGCCGGGCGGGTAGCCGGCTCCGCCGACCGAGTCGATGATCAGATCGCGGTTCTGGCGCCGGTTTTCGTAGGCCTCCCACTCGGTGGCCTCCGCCTCGGTCAACACCTCCCGGTCGGCAAGTTCCGCCGGGCGGTTGAGCGGGGTCAGCGTTCGATAGGTGTAGATGCCTTGCAAATCGGGAAGCCCATGCTCGGTGCGTGGCACATCGCCCGACTGGGCGAAACCGGTCTGGCCAAACAGCAATATGGCCGGGCCGAGCAACAGGCCCGCAATTGTCAGTGTCGAAGTTCGAGTTTTCACGATCCCCTCCTCTCACCACTTTGCGCTGTAATTTGCGAAGTTACGCCATCGGCAGAATTATGCAAGCAAAACCATTCCGCTAAACCCGCGCCGGCCGGATGTCGTATAGTGGCGGCCGTCAGCCGAAACTTGATTTCAAGTCAAAGGGGATGCCGATGAGCGGGCAGAACAGGGGCGAGTTGCGGCGCGTGCTGAAAGGAGTCGACGTGCTGGCGCTGGGCTTCGGCGCGATGATCGGCTGGGGCTGGATCGTCCTGGCCGGCGGCTGGGTGCTGGACGCCGGTTCGCTGGGGGCCGTAGCGGCATTCTTCTTCGGCGGTATCGCCATGGTGCTGATCGGACTCATCTATGCCGAACTGGCCTCCGCCATGCCCCGGGTGGGAGGGGAGCATGTCTACAGCCACAAGGCGCTTGGCGATGTCGGTTCGTTCGTCTGCACCTGGGCCATCGTGTTTGGCTATGCGTCGGTGGTGGCCTTCGAGGCCGTGGCCTTGCCGACGGTGGTCGAATATCTGGCGCCGAACTACAAGGTCGGATACCTGTGGACGATCGCCGGAGGCGAAGTTTACGCAAGCTGGGTCGCGGTCGGCGTCGCCGGCGCGCTGTTGATGACCTGGGTGAATTGTATCGGCGTGCGCACGGCCGCCTTGCTGCAGAAGCTGGTCATCCTGCTGATTTTCGCGGCGGGTTTCCTGTTCTTCACCGGCTCCCTGTTCACCGGTTCGGGCGCAACGATGGAACCCTTGTTCACGGATGGAGTCAACGGCGTGTTTCTCGTCTTGATCATGGTCCCGTTCATGTTCGTCGGCTTCGACGTCATTCCCCAGGCCGCGGAAGAGATCAATCTCCCGTTCAGGCAGATCGGGCTGCTGATCGTATTTTCGGTATCCATGGCCGTGTTGTGGTACATGCTTATCGTGCTTGGGCTATCGCGAGTGCTTGACTCCGCAGAACTGGCAAACGCCGATCTCGGCGTGCCGGAAGCCATGAATGCGATTTTCGGCGGGGCCTGGGCGGGAAACCTGATGATCCTGGCCGGCGTGGCGGGCATCCTGACGAGCTGGAACGCGTTTCTGGTGGGCGGAAGCAGGGCCGTATTCGCCCTCGCCCGATCGGGAATGCTGCCGAAGTTCCTCGGCAGGCTGCATCCGAAATACAACACCCCGGTTAACGCGGTCCTGCTGATCGGAGGCGCTTCGGCGCTGGCGCCGCTGCTGGGAAGAGAAAGCCTGGTGTGGTTCGTCAATGCCGGGGGGCTGGGCATCGTGATCGCCTATTCCATGGTGGCCTTGTCGTTTCTCGCGCTGCGCAGAAAATTCCCGGACATGCATCGGCCCTGGAAGCTGCCGCTGGGAGAGTTTTTCGGCGGTGCGGCGCTGATCCTGTCGCTGGGCATTATGGTGCTGTATTTTCCGGGAAGCCCCGCCGCGCTGCTGTGGCCGCAGGAATGGCTGCTCTTCGCCGTCTGGATGGTCGGCGGTTTCGCGCTGTTCGGCTTTACGCGCCTTGCCGGCTGAATGCGAGCGCTTTCCAGAAATCGACGCCGGTGCGGATGATCCCGTCATTGAAGTCGTAAGCGGGATTGTGCAGGGACATGCCATGGGCGCCCTCGGTGCCGTTGCCGAGCAGGATGAAGGCGCCGGGGCAATGTTGCAGGAACTCCGCGAAATCCTCCGAGAACGTGACCGGGCCGTAATCCCGGTCGACTGCGCTGACGCCGGCCGCGGCGTCGGCGATGATTTCGGTGCATTCGGCATCGTTCACCAGCGGCCGGAATGAAGTGCTGTAACTCACTTCCCCTTGCGCGGCATGGGCCGCGCAGGCGCCCTGGACGATCTCGTTCATGCGCGCGCTGATCCTGCTCGACACGTGCTGTTCGAAGCCGCGGCAATCGCCGCTGATCACCACGGTGTCGGGAATGATGTTGCGCGCGCCGTCGGTCTCGATTCCGGTGACCGAAACCACCGCGCGGTCGGCGGCGGACACGTTGCGCGAAACGATGGTCTGAAGTTGCTGAATGATCGAACTCGCGACGACGGTCGGATCGATGCCTTTCTCCGGCATCGAGGAGTGACCGCCGCGGCCGGTGACGGTGATCTCGAAATTGTCTTCGAAGGCGCAGAACGGGCCGGCCCGGATCGCGAACCTGCCGGCGGCCATGCCCGGCAGGTTGTGCAATCCGTAGATCTCACGCATCGGGAATCGGTCGAACAGCCCGTCGTCGATCATGGCGGCGGCGCCGCGGCCGTTTTCCTCGTCTGGCTGGAAAATGAAATGTACCGTTTGCGCAAGGCTGTCGTCCCGCGCCAGTTCCAGCGCCGCGCCGACCAGCATCGTGCTGTGACCGTCATGGCCGCAGCCGTGAAACTTGCCCTCGTGTACCGAGCAATGCGCGAAGCCGTTCTTTTCGTTGATCGGCAGCGCGTCCATGTCCGCCCGCAGGCCGATTGCGGAATCATCCGGTCCGCGGCGCAAGCTCGCCACCAGTCCGCCGCCGATTCCATCCTGCACTTCAAGGCCGGCCTGCTTCAACGTGTCGGCGATAAGGCCCGCGGTGCGCGCGAGTTCGAATCCCGTCTCCGGGTGCTTGTGCAAGTCCCGCCGGAAAGCGGTCAGGTCAGGATTCGCCATTGCCGGGGTCTCCTTCGGAAATTATGACCAGCGGATTTCCGGGGCCGCCTTCCCGCAGGCACGCGGCGAGTCCGGCTGTCCCCGAGGGCGTACTCTCGATGCCGCCCGCCGTGTCATGCGCGGCAAGCCGCTGCGCCGCCAGCGCCGCCTCTTCGTCGGAAACCGTCACGAATCGATCGGCGGCGGACTTGAGTATATCGAAAGCGAGCGCGGACGGTGTCTTGCAATCGAGCCGGCCCATATTGGAGACCGGCCCGGCAACGGTCACAAGCTTCCCTGCGGCCACGCTTGCCTGCAGGCAAGGCGCGCGGTCGGGTTCGACCACAATTATCTCGGGCTGTATTTCCCAGCTTTGTCTTATCGACCAGGCAATCGCCCCCGCAAGACCGCCTACCCCCGCCTGCAGGTAAACCCGCGCCGGCCATTCTCCCGAATTCGCGAAAGCCGCTCTCAGCTCACCGCCGAGAATCGTGTAGCCCTCCATGATCAGGCGGGCCGATTCGATAGAATCCGGCCAGGATGTGTCGGTCAGATGGACCGCGCCGATTCGTCTCGCGTCGTCCGCCGCGGCGGCGAGACTGTCCTCGTAGATTTCCCCCGAACGCAGAACTTCCGCGCCCTGGGCGCGCAGCCGCCGGGCAAACGCTTCGGCCACGGTTTCCGCGATGTGTATGCGGGACGATGCGCCGAATATTCTTGCGCCCGCGGCTACTGAGAGTCCGTGATTGCCGGCGCTTGCGGTTACGAAGCAAAGCCGGGAAGCGATGCGGCGCGCATCTTCGGAAACCAGCGCAGCCGGCTCGATTTCGCCGCGTGCTTCGCGCGCAACGATCCTGGCGATCGCGTAAACGCCGCCAAGCGCCTTGAACGAACCGAGATTCATGCGCCGGGATTCGTCCTTCAGCCAGATTCGGTGGCCGTCGAACTCTGCGAGCGACAGCGGCGTCGCCTCATAAGCGGGACAGGCCGACACCCATGCGTGCGCGCCGGTGGAATCGAAAATATCGTCTGGAACTTCCACTGCCTGAGCGGGCGGTCAGGCAGCCAGCGAGGCCAGCACCCGGCGGTGGCCGGAATAGGGACGCCGGCCGTGCATGACCTGCATGTTGTCCACGAGCGCCATGTCGCCGACCTGCCATGCGAGGTCGACGGTCAACTCTTCGGCGATTTCCGCCGCCGCCTGCATGTCGTCATCGGGGATTTCCGAGTGATCGCCGAAACAGATCGAACGCGCGGCCTCGTTACGGCTGTCGCTCCAGCCGCGCCAGGCGGCTATGAGCTGATTGAAGAATACGCTCTTGCCGCCGGGCAAGGTCCGCACCGCCGGCAATGCCGGACTGCAGTCCCGCAACACGCCGCCATCGAACCAGGACCAGCCGTAGCCCAGGGATTTCAGGCGCGCTTCGGCTTCGGCCCTGTTCTTCGCGCCAAGCGTCGCGCACCAGCCGCGGCCCTGGCCCGATTCCATGTCCTCGCCGGCGGGCATGAAGTTGATGTAGCGCACGCCGAGCCGCTCGCAGCGCTCCACGAATTCCGGTACGCGTTCGCGCAGACGCGCAAGCAGCCGGTCCGAACGGCAGACCGGAGTAGCGCCGCCCGACTCGGGAGCGACTTCGCAAAAGAAGAACAGCCGCGTCGGATAGACGGGCGTCTGGGCCAGTTCGTGATGCAGGTAAATCTCCACCTCCGGCGGCGCCTCGTTGGCGGTGAAAACGCGTTCGGTGCGATGCCTTCGAATGGCGTTCGACAGGGAGCCTTCGTAAGGGAAGTTTTCCAACTCGAATGTGCGCAGGGCTGCATCGAAATCTTCGTCGCTACCGAGGGGAAATCCGCGAAAAAGGATGACTCCATGCAGCTCGAGCTGTTCCAGCAGGCGCAGCCGGTTCGCCGACAGCCACTCGAGCGCGGCATCGAGGCGCGGGGCGGGGGCGGGTGGAACACAGATCAAGGGAAACGCACTGTCCCCTGCCCGCCTTTCCGGCTCAACGATATCACCGATTGAGAAATTCATGGATCCTAATCATAAATCGGATGGAAGGTATTGAAAGCCGCTTCGCAGAAGACCCCCGGGTCATTGAAGCGGCGATTGCGGTTCAGGGCGCTGATGCCGGCCATTTCCTCCTCGTTCAGGCTGAAGTCGAACAGCGCCAGATTTTCACGCAGCCGTTCCCTGCGCGAGGTCTTCGGAATGACGGCGGTTCCGCGCTGCAAGGCCCAGCGCAACACGATCTGGGCCGGGCTGCGATCGAGCCTCGCCGCCGCCCCGGCCACAACCGGTTCGGTCAACACCGAATCCGTGTCCGCGGCCATCTCGAGCTCGACGTAAGACGCGGCGCCTAGCGGGGAAAAAGCCGTGGCCGCCAGACCGTATTGCCACGCCAGCCGCAGCAATGCTTCCTGTGTCAGATAGGGGTGGGATTCCACCTGCAGGACCACGGGCCTGATGCGCGCATAGGCGAACAGATCGTGCAACAGGCCGCTGGTGTAATTGCATACGCCGATTCGCTTGACCAGACCTTGCTCGACGAGTTCCTCCATCGCGGCCCAGGTGTCCGACAAGGGTACCGGGGCGAGTTCCATCACCGGCCGCCTTGCGGCGGGATCGAAAAACCATTCCGGCGGATACCGTTCGGCGAAATCGACATAGCGCAGCGAAATCGGGAAATGCACCAGGTAGAGATCGAGATAATCCACGCCGAGGTCGGAGAGCGTTCTTTCACAGGCCGGGCGTATGTGATCGGGGTGGTGATAAGTGTTCCACAACTTGGATGTGACCCACAGGTCCTCGCGCCGGCAATGCCCCGCCGCCAGCGCCTGGCGGATTCCCTCGCCGGCTTCGGGCTCGTTGCCATAGTCGGCGGCACTGTCGAGATGCCGGTAGCCGGCCTCGATCGCATCGAGCACGAGCCCGGCGGTCCTGTCCCTGGCGATCTTCCACAATCCCAGGCCCACCCTCGGCATGGATGCGCCGTCCGCCAGCCTGATCGATGCTTCCATCTTCTTCCTCTCAGTTGTGCCCTTGGGGCAATAAGGCCGCGGCGGAAATCCCCGGTCGCCACAGCCAGACGATCAGGTTTCCGAGCGCCAGCAGGCCGAGCAAGGGCCAGAATGCCGCGCTGAGGCCGTCCACCAGTCCAACGGGCGAAAATAGCAGGTAAAGCGCGACAACGCAGGACAGTAATGTTACCGCGCAGGGAATCGCGAAACGCCAGGGCGTCAGATCGACGAGTTCGCGGCGGCGGAAGGTCCATTCCTCCTGCCGGGGCCGAACCCAGCCGACCGCCAGCATGATCAGCACCTCGACCGCGAACAGGATCGCGTACAGGTGCAGGAAATGCAGGCCGGTGCGCTCGCCGAAGACGAACTGGAACAGCCCGTAGGCGACGATGTGAAAAACGATGACGATCTTAGGCCCGAGCGCCGGCGTGCGGCGGGTGAAGAGTCCTACCATGACGATGGCGATCACCGGGATATTGTAGAAGCCTGTGAAAATGCGAATGATCTGCCACAGCCCTTCCGGCGCGAATTGCAGCATCGGCGCGATCATGAAAGACACCAGCGCGATGCAGATACCGGCCCGCTTGGCGATGCGCAGCATCTCGTCGTCGTCGAGCTCGCGCTTCTGCAAGGGCCCCCAGACGTCGAGACAGAACAGCGTGGCGGCGCTGTTGAGCAGCGAATTGAAGGAACTGAACACCGCGCCGAGCAGCACGGCGAGAAAAAACCCCGCCGCGTAGACCGGCAACACATCGCGGATCAGGCGCGGATAGGCCAGGTCGATGGTGCCGAGCCCCTCGCCGTACAGATGGAAGGCGATCACGCCGGGAATCATCATCATTATCGGCACGAGCACCTTGAAGAATCCGGAAAACAGCACCCCTTTCTGTCCCTCGGCCAGATTGCGCGCTCCCAGGGTTCGCTGGATGACGTACTGATTGGTGCACCAGTAAAACAGGTTGGCGAAAATCATGCCGGTGAACACGGTGGCGAACGGCGTCGGGTCGTCCGGCGAGCCGATGGCGTTCAATTTGTGCGATTCGGTCGTGACGAGAATCGTCAGTCCTTCGCTGACGCTGCCCGAACCCAGTTTCGCCAGGGCCAGCAGGGGAATCGCGAGGCCGACGATCAGCAGGCCGACGCCGTTGATCGTGTCGGAAACAGCGACCGCCCTGAGTCCGCCGAAAACGGCATAGCCCGATCCGATCACGCCGATCAGCACGATCGTGAAGACCAGCGCGGGAAACTGGCCGACGCCGAGCAATTGCGGCACATCGAAAAATTGCAGCACCGCGATCGAACCCGAATAGAGTACGCCGGGAATCGTGATCAGCGCATAACCGACCATGAACAGTACGACCGTCATCCGGCGCACGCCGTCGTCGAAGCGGCCGCTGAGAAACTGCGGCAAGGTGGAAAACGCTCCCGACAGGTAGCGCGGCAGAAAGAAGAACGCCATGCATACCGTCGCCAGCGCGGCGGTCACTTCCCAGGCCATGCTGCTCAGGTTGAAGCCGTAGGCGGAGCCGTTCAGGCCGATCAGTTGTTCCGCCGAAAGATTGGTGAGCAGGAGCGAACCGGCGATGAAAGTGGCGCCGAGGCCGCGGCCGGCGAGGAAATAGCCGTCCCGGGTGCTGGTCTGGCCCTGGGTCTGGCGATACGAAATCCACGCCACCAGCGCCATGAACAGCACGCAGCTTGCCGCCGTAGCGAGCAGGTTGTCGGAATCCAAGCGGCATGCCTCCCGCGGGCGCCTTGAACCGGCCCCGATGATAGGGCAAAACCGTCATCGTCCGAAAGCAAGCGCCTCGCGTTGACCTTGCGGGTCAGACTGTCACAATTACAGCCCCCGCGAGAGCGCTTACAAGAACGAGGCATGATGCTGATGAGACTTGCGCAATTGCTGATTCCGCCGCTGTTGCTGGCGGCCTGTTCGGACGTCGTATACATCGAATCGACCAACCAGAACAGCCGCGTAGACTATGTGGTGATTCACGCCACATCGGAGAATTTCGCCGAATCCGTCAGATTGCTCACGCAACGCAACGACACCCCTCCGGTGAGCTCGCATTACCTGATTCCCGCCGAAAACGACCCGACCTACCATCGCAACCGATTGCTGCTGCACCAGTTCGTCGATGAAAAGGAAAGGGCCTGGCACGCCGGCCGCAGCTATTGGGCGGGGGAGACGGCGCTCAACGACCGGTCCATAGGAATCGAGATCGTCAACGAGTTCGATTGCGAGGCGGCGCCGGGGACGACCCTGGATAGCAGCCTGGACTCGCTGACATGCGATTTCCTGCCGTTCAGCGAGGCGCAAATCGAGATGACCATTGAATTGCTGCGGGAAATTCAGCAACGCTACCCCGGAATCGATCCGCTCGACTATCTCGCGCACTCCGATATCGCCATCATGCGACGGTCGGATCCGGGCCCGCTGTTTCCCTGGAAGCGGCTTTACGAGGAAGGCATCGGCGCCTGGTACGACGAAGAAACCAGATCGCGCTACGAATCCGACTTCGGGAGCCAGCTTCCCTCTATCGAAAGACTGCAGGACGCGCTGCTGCGACTCGGCTACCTGGTTGAACCAACTGGCGAACTCGACAACCAGACGCGCTTCGCCGTGCGCGCGATGCAATTGCGCTTCCGCCCCGCCGACATCTCGGGCGAACCCGATTTGGAAACCGTGGCCATCCTCTGGAGCCTGCTTGAAAAGTATCGCCGCGGGAACCCGCCCTGATTGCATTTGCCGCCGCAAAGTAGTATCAAGCATGGATTAACTCCCGGTTTTTCCGCGCCCGGAAAAATCCACCAGCGGACAGCGATTTCGTCCGGGGCGCACACAACTTCAAGGGGGAGCAATCATGCGGCTCATCATTTTCGTGGCCAGTCTGGTTCTGGTTTCCGGCGCCTTCGCCCAGATTCCGCCGGAAGAAATCACCATGGAAACCATGCCGGAGCACGGGACGAACTGGTTCATCATCAAGTCCGGCAACGGCGCCCGCATCTTCAGCGCCGAAACCGGCGAAATGTTCGGCACGATTTCGCTTTCCAGCCGCACGCCGGCGGTCGCCCCCTATTTGCCGCGCGGCGAGTTCTATGCCGCGGAATCCTATTATTCGCGCGGCGTGCATGGCGATCGCACCGACCTCGTGGCGATCTACGATTACGCGAACCTGAACCCGGTCGCCGAGATCGAGATTCCCAACCACATGGCGCGGCTGGGTGTGCGCAACCACCTCGGCCTGCTCGGAAACGGCCGCCATCTCGCGGTGCTCAACATGAATCCCGGTTATTCGGTGTCCATCGTCGACGTGATCGACCGCGAATTCGTCTACGAAATGTCCACGCCCGGGTGCGCAATCATCCTGCCGGTGGCGGAAAACGATTTCCTGCTGATTTGCGGCGACGGCACCTTGCAACTCAGCCAGCTCGACATCAGCGGCTTCGAGGAAAACCGCGTTCGCTCGGAAGTGTTCTTCAACGTTCAGGAGGACGCGGTCTTCGACCGCACGGCCCGCACCGCCGACGGCTGGCTGCTGATCACCCACGCGGGCGTCATCTTCGAAGTCAGCACAGATGACGACGAAATCAATATCAGCGAAGGCTGGAGCATCGTCGGCGAAGACGAGGCAGGGTGGCGTCCCGGCGGCTTCGAGTTTCTCGACGTCCATCGCGCCAACGGCCTGCTTTACGTGGCCATGCACGAAGGTCCGGTCGATACGCATCACGATCCGGGCGACGAAATCTGGGTGATCGATCTGGCCAGCCAGCGCCGGGTGCACAGGCTGGAACTCGAGGATCCCGCCGACCATTTGACGGTTACGCAGGAGACATCGCCGAAACTGATCGTCGGCACAAGTTCCGGCGATACCGAAATCTTCGACGCCGTAACCTTCAGACACGAGCGCACGATCGACGCGCCCGGCGCTTCCATGTACGAGGACTTCTGATTCATGCTCGACCCGCTTGTCATCAAGGTGCTTTCGCTGGCCTTCGCCGTGCTGCTGGCGGCGGCCGCCTGGCACAAGTTGAGCGATCAAGTCCGCTTCCGCGGCATTCTTTCGGCTTATCAGGTGCTGCCTGAAGCGCTGGTCGCTCCGGCCGCCTGGTTCATGGCCTTGCTGGAGACAGCGCTTGCCGTGGCATGGGCGCTGGGCTGGAACCTCGGACTTGCGGCCTGGGCAACCGCGTGCCTGCTTTTTCTTTACACGCTCGCGATTGGCGTGAACCTGCTGCGGGGCCGCACTTACATCGATTGCGGCTGCGGCTTCGGCGCAGCCGGCGTCCAGCAACTGAGCGGCCGTCTGCTGTTGCGCAACGCCGTGCTGATCGCGCTGGCGCTCGCGGCGGCGCTTCCACCCGCTCCGCGGGAGTTGATACTCGTCGATTACGCCGGTCTGGCGGGCGCCTGCCTGGTGCTGGCCCTGTTGTACGCCGGCGCCAATCAATTATTGCTCAACGCCCAGGCGATCAATTCCTGGCGCAAGCCTTCGGCCGGGAGCGACGCGACATGACCGGGGCGCTGCTCGTTTCCAATGTGATTCTATGGCTGCTGGTCATCGGCCTTGCCCTGCTCGTGGTCGCGCTTGCGCGGCAGGTGGGCGTATTGCACGAACGCGTGGCGCCGGCAGGCGCCTTGCTGCCGACCAACGGGCCCAAGGTCGGCGAACTGACCACGGCAATGGACATTACCGCGCTCGACGGCGGCAAGGTCACGATCGGCGGCGAAAAACCGGACCCCGGCGCCACGCTGGTGTTGTTCATTTCACCTACATGCCCGGTCTGCAAATCCCTCGTGCCGACGGCGAAGTCGCTGGTGAAATCCGAAAAAGGACGGCTTGCGCTCGTCTTCGCCAGCGACGGCGCGGAGAACGAACAGCAATTGCAGCAGCACAGAGCCTATGTGAAGGATCTGCGCATCGACGAACATCCCTACGTCATTTCCATGCAACTGGGAATGACCTACCAGGTCAGCAAGCTGCCGTTCGCACTGCTGATCGGCAACGACGGAATTCTCAAGAGCAAGGGACTGGTGAATTCCCGGGAACATCTCGAAAGTCTGCTGGAATCCATGGAATCGGGAGTCGCCAGCATTCAGGAGTTCGTGGCGCGCGGCGCGCCGCTCGAACAGCAGGATCAAGACGAATACAAGCCCTCGGCTTTGGAACAGACATCATGAATACGAACCGGATTATGGACCGCGGCTGGTACTGGGTAGACGAACAGGCCCGCCGCACCACGCTGGCGCTGGCGCGACGCCTGTCGCGCCGCAATTTCCTGTCGCGGCTGGGACTGCTGCTCACGGGCGCGGCCGCGTTGCCGCTGCTGCCCGTGGCCAGGGCATTCGCCCAGGAAACGACCTTGCGGGAAGTCGGCGATCCGCAATCCTGCGAGTATTGGCGCTATTGCGCCTTGAGCGGCCAGTTGTGCAGTTGCTGCGGCGGCAGCCATCGCACATGCCCGCCCGGCGCGGAACCGTCACCGATCACCTGGGTCGGAACCTGCCGCAATCCGCTCGACGAGCGCGAGTATCTGATTTCCTACAACGACTGTTGCGGCAAGGCGGCCTGCGGCCGTTGCGGCTGCCACAACACCGAAGGCGACAAGCCGGTGTATTTCAACAGCAACAGCAGCACGGTGCTATGGTGTTTCGGCGTCGAACACACCAGTTATCATTGCACCGTGGCGCTGGTGCTCGGCGAGTCGAACCAGTAGCGGAATAGCAATGAGAGCCGTTTTCCCGATTCTGCTGATCGCCGCGCTGTCCGCCGCCAATGCGGCGTCCGGCGCGAGCCCGCGCACGAATTACCTGCTCTATTGCAGCGGCTGCCACCTTCCGTCGGGCGTCGGCAATCCGCCCAATGTGCCGACGCTGCACGACGAACTGGGACGCATGCTGGTTGTCGAGGAAATGCGCCCCTACCTGGTCCAGGTGCCGGGTTCGTCGCAGACGCCCCTGACGGACGCCGACCTGGCCGCAGTCGTGAACTGGATGCTTTACGAATTCAACGCCGACACATTGCCGGAGGATTTCGAGCCGCTCACGGTGGAAGAGGTAACCGAAGCCCGCAAGACCATCCTCGCCGACCCCCTCAAGTACCGCATCCGGTACTGGAAAGACTACGACCACTAATCGCCAATGTTTGAATCTTTCTTCCGCTGATTTAATCTCCGAGCTAGCAGTCATAACTATCGAGAGCTAAAAATATGAGTCGCAAGGCGTTTATCACATCTCATGGGGCAACTTGCAATAACTGGATTAATAGCTGGTCATTCATTAATGAATCACAGAAGACTATTATATTCGGTGCTTGGGATGTTCATGTTAAAGGCAATAAAACTTTGATTCTTAGCAAAGATTGGGAAAAAAATGAAAAAGGATACACCAATCCAGCCTACAAACAATCTATCCAACATATCAGATTTATTGAAAGTAAGGGCTATCGGCTAATGACCTTCGCTATGAAGTACGGCGAAAGCCGTAATGGAAAGGCAAGAATTGAGAGCTTCACTCGGAAGCTCGAGAGGAAGTTCTTGAGACGAGAGGGAGATAACTGGTACGCAATAAATGAACCAGACTTCACTATTCCAGAAGAACTCGATTCAAGCACAACCTACATTGAAGGCGCAGCCGTTACTATTTCTATAAATAATTATGAAAGAAACAGAGAAGCTAGAAACAAGTGCATAGATATTCATGGCTATGACTGTTCAGTGTGCGGATTCAATTTTGAGAAAAATTACGGAAACATTGGTAAGGAATATATTCATGTTCACCACATTATCCCCATTCATACAGTCAAGAGGGAATATGAGATTGACCCAGAAAAGGATTTGATTCCTGTATGCCCAAATTGTCATGCCATGATTCATAAAATCAATCCTCCATTGAGCATCAAAGAACTTAAAGATCGACTCAGCAAACAAGGATAACTTGCTGTGGTCAGCAGTAAACCTCGCTAGCACGTTAAGTTTTCATCAACTGAACTTATACTATTAGCGAGTCGTTTTTCAATTCAAACGCAGTACTTTTCTCAAACCTTCGATGGACAATTGCATGCCGCCGCGCACGGTCTCAATGTATTGATCGGGCGAAATTTCGGTGCTCCATTGCAGAGTGCATGAATCTCCGTTCGGGACTATGCAAATCGTCGCTAAGTGGTGTTCGATGTTCGCGGGCGTGCTGATGGCGCTGTAGCACAGGCGAAGCGCGTCGTGGTCGACTTCGAGTATCCGTTCCTGTATTTGCCCTACCCCCGCCATCTCGAAAGAGCGCACATCGCCGTTCAGGGTGATGGAATGTACCATCGGCACCCAGTCCGACCGGCAAACATCGGAAACGATCTCCCAGACAGCACCCGCCGGGCACGCAAGCTCTTGTTCCAAGATTATTGTTTGCATGGTTTCCTTGTTCGTTGCTTGCACCGCGTTCAGGCTGCGCGACTCCGGCGCGCTTGCGCAAGATCGTAACTGGCTTGCATCCGCATCCAGTGGTCGGCGGTACCCCAACCGATATCTTCCAGTGCCAATGCCATGTTCGCCGACATTCCCGCCTTTCCGTTCAGCAAACGCGACAGGGTTCCACGTTCGCAACCAAGGCGCTCCGCGGTCTCGGTAACGTTCCATCCCGTGGCTTCCATGTTTTCCCGGATCAATTCCCCCAAGTGCGGAGGATTCCGCATCGGCCCGACATTTTCACTTGCAATGTTCTTCATTATCAGCACTCCCATGCGTTTAGTGGTAATCGACCAAGTCTATATCCACAACTTGTCCATCCTCGAAGCGAAACACCACTCGCCAATTGGCCGAGGCGCGAACGCTCCATTGTCCCGCACGATCACCTTTGAGCGGATGCAGCCGGAATCCGGGTGAATCGGCACTGCCGGGATGCGTTGCTTCCTGCAGCTGAAACAGAATGCGCCGAAGTCGTGGAACGAGACCGGCTGGCAGTCGCGAAGGATCGTCCCTCTCGTGAAGTGCCCGCAATCCTTTGTGCCTGATCCGCATGCGTTACTGTAACGCGGCGCGCTACGCGCCGCAAGCCTAATTGACTATCAGGCCATGGACATCAGGAATCGTCAGCCACGACCACGGCGGGAATCCCCATATCCATTCCCAGTACTGAGAATGAGGAAACGAGGATGTCGTCATCTCGCATTTTCAGCGTTTCCGCTTCAACGATCTTTCCCTTGTCGTGTTCGCCCCAGGCAACACGCCGCAGATTTGAAACATCGTCCGCGTGGGAGGAGCGTGTTTCCTTTTGCTTGAAGGACGCGAAACCTTCGAAAAGCCGGACTTCCCTTGTGGGGCGCATGTCGTACAAGTTCTTCACAAGGTGCATCGTTGCCAGCAGCACGACAGCCCCAGCACCTTGGAACCAGTATCTTGTATTTCCGTTCTTTTTCTCTATGCTGCGGCCCGTCGGATTTCCGCTGGCATTGAATGCAATCGAAAGCGGCGCTTCGATGAGTAAGTTCAAGGGCATCTTGTCCGACTCCAATACGTTTGCGATACAGGGTGCCAGATCACCATAGTGGACATCGCGGGGCTGCGAATCATTGATCGCAATACCGCAGCTACTTCGTTTCATCGCAAAGCCGATGTCCACGAACATCCATTGTCCGGAATCGCGTCGCGCTTGGTTGCGGACTCCCGCCACAATCGTCTCGACGGGATGTTGCGGCCGCACGCCTCCAGGCATTTCGGCATGGCGCCAATTCATCCCCAGCGCACGAGAGACCTCGCACAGTCGCTGATAACTGGCGGACTCATAGCGCGTCGCTTCGTATCGCTGGATCTGTTGCTCCTTTACTTCCAGACGCTTCGCCAGCGCTCGCTGGCTCAGTCCCGACGAGATTCGGTACTTGATCAAACCTTCCGCAAGATCCTCAACCGATTCGACGGAAATCGCGGACGGATCGGTGGACTTCAGTTCCTCGTATTCCTTGAGTTCATCGCGCAAATCGGCAAGTTGACTTCGCATTGCGTCCAGTTCGGCGCGCAGCAGCCTTGGATGAACGTTGGAACTCTGATTGGAAGCCTCGTCGAAACTCTCGATTTCGCGGGCGAATTGAGCCGCCTTCTTTCTCGTGATCCTGTACTGCCTTTCGTTTGTAATCATCAACACAACAATATAGTAGTGTTTCGGGATGATCAATCCCGAGCCTCGACAGTCCGGCCACCGAGCATAGCTCGGTGTCGTTCGGTCTGCGCACGAAGCGGCGCCTCGTAACCGCTTGCCCTCACCCCTGTCGAGTCGTTCGATCCTCAAAAAGCTATGCTTTTTGTCGGCTTGGCCGACCGGACCGCACCCAGAGATACGCGGGCAGCGCGCAGCTTAGGCCGATAAAGAGGTTGATTGCTATAAAGGGCCAGGGTGACGGGCCGTCGGGGCGGCGCGAGAACATGTAAATCCAGAACGCCAGAGAGGAAATCAGCAAGTCGGCTACAAAGCCGGTGCCGACATCGTTGGACGTGGCGGCGGCGAGAAAGCCGGCCAGGTCGAGTGAATTTTCGGCGAAATAGCCAATCAGCCAGTACCAGGGCAGAACAGCGCCGGCGATGGCCAGCAGCAGCCAGACGTTCCTCAAGTTCATCGTAGTCTCCGAATCTTTGGAATTGCCGCAATTATATGGTCAGCCGGCATCGACGCGTGCCATTTGTGATATAAGAATTATTGAATTTGTGGATTCCTGGGAATGCAGACGATTACATCCATGAATGGCCGACTTGCGGCTTTATCTAGTGCTGTGGTGGTACTCGTCGCGACTTCCTGCTCGCCGGGGCCGGAACAGTGGATCAGCCTGTTCAATGGCGAGAATCTGGATGGCTGGACACCGAAGTTTACCGGCTACCCCGCCGGCGAAAATCATCTCGACACTTTTCGCGTCGAAGACGGACTGCTCACAGTCTCCTACGACAACTGGACCGACTTTCAGAACGAGTTCGGTCACTTGTTCCACGAACGGTCGTTTTCCCACTATCTGCTGCGCGTGGAGTACCGCTTTGTAGACGAACAGGTCATCAATGGCCCGGGCTGGGCTTTCCGCAACAACGGCATGATGTTGCATAGCCAGACCCCGGATTCAATGACGCTCGATCAGGAATTCCCGGTTTCGATGGAAGTGCAGTTGCTGGGAGGCAACGGCGCGGACGAGCGATCTACGGCCAATATCTGTACGCCGGGGACACACTTTCGCCTGGAAGACCTGCTGATTACCCGGCACTGCACGAATTCAAGTTCGGACACCTTCCATGGCGACCAATGGGTGACGCTTGAGGTCGAGATTCGCGGCAACGAGTTTGTGCGTCACACGGTAAACGGCGAGATCGTGTTCGAATACGGAGGCCTGCAGCTCGACGCGACCGACCCGGATGCCCAGAGCCTGCTCAACAACGGTGCGCCCGTGGCGCTGGAAGAAGGACTGATCGCAATCCAGGCCGAGAGCCACCCCACTCAATTCCGCCGCATCGACGTCTTGCCCCTGACTGAATAAGCCGCGGTTTCTACAGAACTCCTTCCCCCAGCAGGTCGGCGGCGTAGTTGGCGGCGCGGGCGCTGAAGGCCATGTAGGTCAGGGACGGATTCTGGCAGGCCGCCGAGGTCATGAAGGCGCCGTCGGTCATGAACAGGTTGGGCACGTCGTGGGCCTGGCACCAGCCGTTGAGCACCGATTCCGCGGGGTCGCGGCCCATGCGGGCGCTGCCCATTTCGTGGATGCGGTTGCCGGGATTGGTCAGGTTTACCGGCGCCGAAACGATCTGCTCGCAGCCCGCGGCTTCCAGCATGGCGATGGCGTCCGTGCGCGCCTCTTCGAGCATGATTTCCTCGTTTCGGCTGTAACGCACTTCGAATACCGCGAGCGGATTGCCCCAGCGGTCGCGCCTGGTCGGATGCAAGGTCACCCGGTTGTCGGGATTCGGCAATTGCTCGCCGAATGCGCCGATGGATACGCGCCATGGGCCGGGCCGGCGATGGGATTCCTTGAATTCGCGGCCGATGCCCGGAATCTGGCCGTTTGCGTGACCGAGCGGGCTGGCGCCGCCCTGATAGCCGAAGCCGCGCGAGTACGGCTTGTCGTTTTCCGTGACGTTGGCGTAGCGCGGAATATAGATTCCACCCGGCCTGCGGCCGAAAACCTTGCGGTCGTCGAAGCCGCGCATGATGCCGGCAGCACCGGCGCCGCTGACATGGTCCATCAGATTGCGGCCGACCTGGTCGGAACGGTTGGCCAGACCGGTGGGAAAGCTTTCCGACTGCGATTGCAGCAATATCATCGCCGAGGCGATGGCCGAAGCGTTCAGGAAAACGATTCTGCTCGTATAAGTTCGCGTCTCGTTGGTTTCGGCGTCGACCACGCGGACTCCGCTGACCCGATTGCTCTCCGGGTCGTATTCGAGTGACTGAACGATGGCGTTATGCACCATGGTCAGATTGCCGGTGCGCTCCGCCGCCGGCAAGGTCGCGTTCAGCGAGGAAAAGTAGGCGCGGAACACGCAGCCGTGATGGCAGCGATTGCGAAGTTGACAATTTGAGCGCCCCAGCGAGCGCTGCTCTTCGGTAGCGTCGGTGAGATGGGCGACGCGCGCCGGAATCACGTTGCGGCCGGGAAAGGCGGCTTCCACTCCGCGCTTGAAGGCCTTTTCCGCTTCGGTCAGTTCGAACGCCGGCTGGAACACGCTGTCCGGCAACTGGCTCAGGCCTTCCTCGCTGCCGGCGATGCCGACGAAGGTTTCGACTTTTTCGTACCAGGGCGCGATGTCCTCGTAACGCACCGGCCAGTCGATGGCTACGCCTTCGCGCAGGTTTTCCTCGAAATCCTGCGGCCCCAGGCGGTAGGTCTGGCGGCTCCACATGATCGAACGGCCGGCGGTATGGTAGCCGCGCAGCCATTCGTATCTCGTGCCTTCGGCTTCGACGTAGTCATGTTCGTCATCCTTGACCCAGAAATCCTTGTTGGACTCCTTGAGCGCGTACGGGACGCCGGGATACTGTCGGAAATAGTGCCGTTCAACTTCATCCTGGGAAACATTGTCGAAATTTTTCGTTTCCCAGGGCGCCAACTGGTCAGTGTAATCCCGCTCGGGGACGACTTCGGGGCCCCGCTCCAGCACGAGCACCCGCAGGCCCCGCTCGCACAGTTCCTTGGCGGACATGCCGCCGCTCATGCCCGAGCCAACCACGATCGCGTCGAATTCAGTCGCTTCAGCCATGATCAGACTCCTTGCCGGTCGCTTACGACGACGTTCGGATCCCAGCGGCCGGGAACCCCGACCCATTGCAATTCCTCCCGCGCCCCGCCTTCGGTGGCGAAATAGGAGCGGGTGACATAGCCCTTGAACGTGCGATAACCGCCGAGTTCATCCGCGGCTTCCTCAAACGCCGACCGGTCGAGTTCGGCGAGCGCGGCCTCGGCGCCGGTTTCGTCAAGCGCCAGAAAATCGCCGTTAGCGGAGAGACGGCTCGATATCTCCGTCAGTGCCCGGCGATGCGCTGCTCGCGTTTCTTCGCTGGCCCAGTCCGCCATCAGCCCGTCGATGTATCCCGGCACGTTTACGTCGAGCGCGCCGGGTGTCTCGGTGCGGGGAATGATGAGTTCGGACAGGCGCGAAACCAGTTCCATCTCTTCCGGCGTATGGAAACGGCCGGGTTCGCCCGTCGCGGTAGCGACCACGACCGGTGCGTCGCCGCAGGCGGCCAGGGCGGATACGCCGCCGACCGAGACGATCAGTTCGCGCAAAAATTCGCGCCGGGTTTTCATGAGCGTTTCTCCAGAGTCAGAATTCCAACTCGCGCAAATGCCTGATGCTGTTGGCAACGGATGTAATGCCGTCGCCGGGATTGTCGTGTTCGACGAAATAATGCCGGAACCCGGCATTTTCGGCATGCGCGAATATGCCGGCAAAATCGATCGTGCCGCCGCCGACATCGACCATGGCGCCGTCGGCGGTGCGGTCTTTCACGTGCAACATGCTGAAACGGCCGGGATAGGCGTTGAACCAGGCCGATGGATCGGAGCCGGCGTTCACGATCCAGAACAGATCGAGTTCCATGTCGACCAGCTCGGGATCGGTCTCCTCGAGCAGGATTTCGTACGGGATGCGGCCATCGGTGGTCTCGAATTCGAAACCGTGGTTGTGATAACCCATTTTCAGCCCGGCGCGGCGGCATTCCTCGCCGGCGCGGTTCAGGGTTTCGGCGTGGCGGCGGTAGTCGTCGAGGCTGCGCTCGTTGCCGGGAAGGCTCGGTACGACGAGAAAGCGTTGGCCCACCTCCGCGGCGAACTCGATTTCCCGCGCCAGGTTTTCGCGAATCGCGCTTAACTGGATGTGGGAGGCCGGTGAGTCGAGCCCGTTGTCCGCCAGAACCCGGCGCACTTCGGCCGCGCTACGGCCGAAGTAGCCGGCGAATTCCATTTCGCCATAGCCCAATTCCGCGACTCTTGCCAGAGCGCCGTCGAAATCCTCGGCCATCTCGTTGCGCAAGGTGTAAAGTTGCAAACCGACCCTGTCCACCCTTCGACCCTGGGCGAAAACCCTGGAGCCACCGAGAGCGGATGCGGCGAAAGCTGCGCCTAGCATATGAAAAACCTGCCTGCGTCGCATGATTGCCCGATTTCTTTTCTTTGTCCTGTCGAGCGGGCTAGCCTAAACCGAATCCCCAATCCGCGCAACGCAACCAATGCAGCCGCTTGACCAATACGGCAAACCGGCGTAACCTAGCCAGGTTAGCTATACGATCCCAGGATAGCATCATGCTGATCAATATGCACGAAGCCAAATCCCAACTCTCGAAACTCATAGCCGCTGCGGAAGCCGGTGATGATGTGGTCATCGCGCGAAACGGCAAACCGGCGGTCAAGCTTGTCCCGCTGAACTCCTCCAAATTCCGCTTTGGCGCACTCGCGCATCTGACCACGGCGGTTCCGGATTTCGACGACAGCCTCGACGAAACCGAACTCGGCATGTGGGAGCGTGACGCTTGAGCTCGATTTTACTCGACACCCATGCTTGGGTCTGGAGTTTGATGGCGCCGCAACGCCTCGGCGGGGTGGCCAAAGCGGCAATCGCGGCGGCGGATTCGGTGTTCGTCAGTCCAATCAGCGTCTACGAGATTACGCGCAAGGCGAAACTTGGCGGGTGGCCGGAAATCGTTCCGCATCTCGATGAACTCGTCTCCGAGACCGAGACGTTGACGGCGCCGTTCAACCGCGGGATAGCGGCTCGCGCCGCACTTCTCGATTGGCGGCATCGCGATCCATTCGACCGTTTCATCGCGGCCACCGCGATCGAATTGCGCTACCCGCTTGTTTCGAAGGACGCCGAATTCGATTTGCTCAAAAGCGGAACCGGTTGGCCGGGGCGCGTGTGGTCGTAGGGTCTGAACAAGCCTAATTTGCCGTGCCGGGGAGGATTTCGAAGCCGGGGGCGAAATTCACCAGTACCGAGGCTAATTGCGTCAGTACCGTAGCATCGCCTTGTATCGAGCCCTGGACGGCCTGCAACAGCTCTTCCAGGGTCGTATTGCCCATGATGACCTCGTTCAGTCGCTCGCGGTCGATACTGACGGTTACGTCCGGCGTCTCCGCCTGAAAGCCCTCGATATTGGTCAGCGTACCGCCGCTCAACTCCACGACGAACTGCTGGCCGGTATCCGGGGTAAGGAAGTTCATCGTGAAACCCATGCCGTCGGCGCGCTCGCTATCGACGCGAATGGCGACCGAGTCCCACCATTGCGAAGTGGTCATGGCCCTGGCCAGACTCGGGCTCGTTCCGCGCGGGGCGGGTATGCGCGGCATGCCGTTGCGCAATTCCTGGGCGGCGGCGAGGAAAACGTTCCTCATGCTCGCGCTTTCGTACTGGTAGCCGAGTTGCTCGAAGACCGCGGCGAGCAGGTTCTTCGCCTCCCGGTTGCCGGGCTCGGCGTAGACGAGCTTGTTCAGAATCTCCATCGCCAGCCGGTATTGCCCGTCGTCGTGCAAGGCCCGGGCCCTTTCGAGAATCGGTTCCGCGCCGCCCATCATTTCCACATACAGCGGCGCCGAATCCGCCGGCGACAATGGCGCCAGCGTGGCCGGGTTGGCGTCCCAGTAGCCGAGATAGCGGTTCAGCACGGCGCGGGAGTTATGAAACTCCGAGCCGTGATACTGGCGCACGCTCCATTGCCGCCGCAGCGATTCGGGGACGCGGTAACGGTTGTGAATCTCGTTGACGGTGACGCCCTGATTGGCCAGATGCAGCACCTGGTTGTTCAGATTGGCATAGGCGTCGCGCTGGGCGCGCATGACCTGCTGGATGCGCTCGTTGCCCCAGCGCGGCCAGTTGTGCGAGGAAATCATGACTTCCGCTTCGCGGCCGAAGCGGTACAGCGCCTCGTTGATCTGCCGCGCCCATTGCAAGGCGTCCCGGACCAGGGCGCCGCGCAAGGTGTAGACGTTGTGCACGGTGGCCGAGATGTTTTCCGCCGCCCAGAATACGCGCCGGTCAGGAAACCAGGCGTTCATTTCGGCGGGGGCTTCGGTGCCCGGCGTGTTCTGGAAAACGATGCGCACGCCATCGATTACGTGTTCCTCGAAGTCTTGCCTGATTACCACGGTCGGCGCGATCAGACCCGTCGTGCCCGCCGAAAGTCCCTTGCCGATGGCCGAGTCGACCTGGCCGAAAGGGCTCGAAGGAATGGCGCGCCCGTATTGCATCACCGCCCGGCGCGACATCGCCGTGCCGGCGTACACGTTCTCGGAAACGGCTTCCTGCATGAAGCCCAGGGGAGCGATGACCCGGACCTCGCCCGCGTTGACCTGGTCTTCCGTGATTACGCCGAGCACGCCGCCGAAATGATCGATATGGGAGTGGGAATAAACCACCGCCCTGACCGGTAATTCGCCCAGCGTTTCGCCGGCGAGCGCCAGCGCCGCCGCCGCGGTTTCGGCGGTCAGCAGCACGTCGAACAGGATCCAGCCGGTATCGCCCCGGATCAGGGTCATGTTGGCCAGATCGAAGCCCCGCACCTGGTAGATGAAATCCGGCACGACTTCGTACAGGCCGAAATTCATGTTGAGCAGGGCCTGGCGCTGCAATGAGGGATGAATCGAATCGAACTCCTCGCCCGCGAGCAGGAAATCGTAACGGCTCATGTCCCAGACGACATTGCCGGCGGCGCCGAAAATCCGCCTTGAGGCGGGTTCGGCGATCAGGCCGCGGCGCGACTCCTCGAAATCCCGCTCATCCTCGAACGGAAGCGAATCGCGCAATGCGGCCTGCAAGGCGCGAGTATGTTCGCTCGGCCCCGCGCCGGCGGGATTGAAATGCTCCTGGGAAAACGCCAGGCAGGACCAGACAACGCCCAACAGCACGGCGCTGCCGGAAACGAGAGAACGGCAAGTTCTCATCTGGATTCCGCAATCACCCTTACAAGCGCGAGCGTTCGAGTTCCACGTCGGCATTGCGCCAGAGCGAATCGAACTGGCGCTTGACGATGATGGCCTCCTGGGTCTTGCCCTGGGCTTCGAGCGCCTGGGCGAGGCCGAAAGTCGACCAGCCGTTCTGCTGGTTCCACTCCAGGTCCTTGCGATAGACCGCTTCGGCGTCCTCCGCCCGGCCCGCCGTCAGCATCGCCGCGCCCAGATACAGGCGCATGGACTGGGACCAGTCCGGCGGCTCGGTGTAATTGTTGGCGTCCTGCATTTCCACCGCGGCCTGGTAATGGGCGATGGCGGAATCGAGATTACCGCGCGCTTCGGCGATTTCGCCTTGCAGCGCATGGGTCGCGATTCCCAGCACGTGCGAAGCCGGCGTAGGCCCGACCCCGGTATCGTCCACGCCGTCGGCTACGGCCTGGGCCTGGATATTGGCCAGTTCGGCTTCGGCCGCGTCAAGCTGGCCGTCGGCGACATAGGCGCTGCCGCGCACATAGCTCCACATGCCGTCGAGATATGGCGTGCCGCCATGGCTTTGCTCGCTTTCGAGGATGCGGTCCCATTTGCCGAAGACCTTGTCCACTACCCAGGAATGCACCACGCGCTTCTCGCCGCGGTTCACGGCTTCGGCGGCCGTGCCGACGCTGGCGGCGCCGCGCTGGGCCGCCTCGAACGAATCCGCGTAGTTGCCTTGCAGCATGTTTGCATAGCGCACGAAATCGAGCGCGTGAGGCGCGTGGGACTTGTGGGAAAGTCCGTAGGTGCCGATCATCGGCATTTGGTTGTCGCCCCAGATTTCGGCGAACTGCAGATCGACGATCTGGGAGCGTTCGTTGGTCGAAATCGCCTTTTCGTATTCGCCCACGCGCAGATAGATGTGCCCGGGCATATGCACCATGTGTCCCGCAATCGGCACGCTGCCTTCCAGCTTCTGCGCCGAAGGCATGGCCAGTTCGGGTTCGTTGGAAGCTTCCATCAGGTGGATGTAGAGATGGTTGGCGCCGGGATGGTCGTGTTCGACCGCCATGGCGGCTTCGAGCGCGGCGCGGGCCTCGGCGACCCCGGGTCGGGGCGAACCGTCGGGCTCCCAGTAATCCCAGCGGGTGGTGTTCATGAACGCTTCGGCGAAGATGGAAGCGATGTCGGCGTCATCGGGGTACTTGTGATGCAAGTCGCGCATGGCGCTGACGAAGGCCTGGTCCCGCTCGCGGTCGTCGGCGATCGCGTCCGCGTTGTAGAGCACGAACAGCGCGTTGACCATGTCCCGCTCGCGCTCGGTGCCGTTGTTGACGCGCTCGAGCGCGTTACGGATCGCTTCGAGGCCGGCGCCCTGTGGGTCGTCCGGCAGGCCGGCGTAGCGGCTGTTGGGATTGGGTCCGGCGGCGTGAGCCAGACCGAAATATGGCATGGGGTGATCCGGGTCGTGGCGCGAAGCTTCCTGGTAGGAAGCGATGGACTCCGGAAAGTAAAAGCTCCAGGCCATGCGCAGACCCTGGTCGAAAAAGGCCTGGGCTTCGGGCGAATCGGTCGAAATCGGCCTGCTGTAAGTGCCGCCGCCGGGAATCAGAATGGCGAGCGCCTCGCCTTCCTGGGCCGCGGCCATGTTCCAGGACATCGCGGCCGTCAGCCAGCCGGCGGTGAGAATCATGAATCTTTTCACTGTTCGTACCTCGTCGATCAATCGAATTTCACATATTTCAGAGCGCTCGAAGTATAACCCCGCGACGGCTTCTTGTCCGCCTCGGACCAACCGGCCTATACCAGTTGGCTCCGCCTGCCTTCCCAGAAGGGTTTGCGCAGTTCGGTCTTGAGTACCTTGTTTACCGATGACAACGGCATGGGTTCGCTGCGGAAACCGACGCTCACCGGGCACTTGTAGCCGGCCAGGTTCTCCTTGCACCAAGCGATGAGTTCGTCTTCGCGGGCGCTCGCGCCGGATTCGAGGATGACGATGGCATGCACCGCCTCGCCCCATACTTCGTGCGGGACGCCGATGACCGCGCATTCCTTGACCGCGGAATGTTCGGTCAGCACGTTCTCGACCTCGATGGGATAGACGTTCTCGCCGCCGCTGACGATCATGTCCTTGGTGCGGCCTTCCAGGAACAGGAAGCCTTCCTCGTCGAGATAACCCGCGTCGCCGGTGTGATACCAACCGCCGCGCATGGCCTCGGCGGTCAGTCCGGGCTGGCGCCAGTAGCCCACCATGATATTGGGGCCTCTTGCGAGCACTTCGCCCACGGCCAACGGCGGCAGATCCTCGTCGTTCGCGTCGACGACGCGGATTTCAACGTGGCTCGGCGGCCTGCCCACCGATCCCAGCTTCGCCGAGAGCGGCCCGTCGGTCACGTGGTAGACCGAATCGAGAATGGTGAGAATGGGCGAAGCCTCGGTCATGCCATAGGTCTGGTATTGCCGCACATCGGGCAAGGCTTGCAGCAGCCGCCTTTGCAACGCGAGCGACAACGGCGCGGCGCCACAGGTCACGATCTTCAATGAGGAAAGGTCGTAGTCGGCGTATTGCGGATGGTCGAGCAGCATCTGCACCATGGTCGGCACGAAAGTCGCCGAATCGATGCGGTACCGCTCGATGGATTCCAGCACATTGACGGCGTCGAATCGCGCCAGCACCACGCCTCGGCCATAAAGGGCAGCGCAATTGAAGATGCGCGCGCCGGCGGCGAGATGAAACAGCGGCCCGAGAATGATGAAGCTCCAGCCCCGCTCCATGCGATAGTCCTCAACCGCGCAGGCGGTATTGGACAACATGTTGCGATCGCTCAGCATCACGCCCTTGGACTTGCCCGTGGTGCCGCCCGTGTAGAACAGCAGGATGGCGTCGTCGCTGCCGCCCGGATTGCTTTCCACGTATGACTGTTCGGCGATGATTTCAGCCAGAGAGGCTTCGTAGTCGAGAACGCCGGACTCCGTGGCTTCGCCGCCGAAAACGATCACGTGCCGGATATGGGGACAATGTTCCTGCATCGCTTTCGCGGTAGCGGCAAATTCCGCTTCCGCGAGCAGAACCCGAGGCTCGCAGTCATTGAGGCATTCCCGCAACTCCCTGGCCGCAAGGCGATAGTTGAGCGGCACGAACATCGCGCCGATGAGCGCCGGCGAGAAGTAGCTTTCGAAACAGACATCGGAGTTGAGGCCGAGCAGGGCCACCCGGTCACCCTTGCCGACGCCGAGTCTTGCCAGCAGCGTGGCGGCGGCGCGGCAGCGCGATTCGACTTCCGCCCAGTTCCGGGTCGCACCGTTGAAACTCACCGCGGGCGCGTCCGGCGCTCCCCGCGCCGCCTCGTGCAACAACTCGGCGATATTCGAGAACGCGTTGCCGCGGATTACGGTCTCGCTCATGGGGCCGCTCCCGCTACCAGTTCGCGGTCGTGCAATTTGCCGATCTCCGCGGCGCTCAGGCCGAGTTCCTCGGCCAGAATCTCGTCGGTATGCTGGCCGAGCAACGGCGCCGGCGCAGGCGGCTCGGTTTCCAGGCCGCCGAACTGCAAAGCCTGTGAAGGCGTCAGCAAATTGCCGATTCCCGGTTGCTCGATGCGGCTGAACAGCGGATTGCCGGTGGAGCATTCCGCGTCCTGTTCGACAAGTTCCGCGACCGTCTGATACGGCCCCCAGCACACTTCCTTCTGGTCCAGTTCCGCACTTGCCTGCGCGAAGTCGCGTTGCGCGAACCAGGGCGCGAACAGGTCCGCCAGTTTTTCCCTGGCGCGGAATCGGTCCCCTTCGCAATTGAAATCCATCCGTAGTTCCTTTTCCAGGGCGCTCACCTCGTCTCCGGTTCCCGTCACCGCGACGATGGCGCGCCATTGCCTCGGACTGACGCCCACGATCATGACCCGCCGCCCGCAACGGCAGGCGAAATCGTAACCGAAACTGCCGAACACGTGGTTGCCCACGGCCTGCCGCCCGGTACCGTTCGTTTCGACTTCGGCGATGTATCCCAAGTGTCCCATTACCGCCAGGGCGACATCGGCAAGCGCGATACGCACGAACTGCCCGGCCCCGGTCAATCGGCGATGCCGCTCGGCGGCAAGCAGGCCGAGGGCGATCTGCTGACCGGCGAGCAGGTCCCAGGCCGGCAGCGGATTGTTCACCGGGCGGTCGTCCACGGCGCTGAGCCAGGGCAGGCCGAGCCGGCAGTTGACGGTATAGTCGAGCGCCGTGCCGCCGTGCCGGTCGCCGCTCAGGCTCAGATAGATCAGGTCTTCGCGCCGCGCGCGCAGTCCCTCGTCGGCGAGCCAGCCGCGAGCGGGAAAATTGCTGAGGAAGACGCCCGCGTCTTCGCCGGGACGGGCGATCAGTTCGGCAAGCAGTTCCTGGCCTTCGGGCCGGCGGAAATCGATGGCGATGGATCGCTTGCCCTTGTTGAGTCCGTGCCAGTAGAGGCTGTTGCCCTTGCCGTCGACGGGCCAGCGGCGATAGTCGAGGCCGCCGCCGATCAGGTCGAAACGGATGACGTCGGCGCCGAGCTGGGCCAAGGTCATGCCGCCTGAAGGCGCGGCGATGAAGGCGCTGCCTTCCACGACCCGCATTCCCTTCAGAATTGCCTGCAAGAATTTTCTCCCCGGAATCAGCCGGTCAGAAGATAACCGTTATTGATGACGATCTTGTCCTGTTCGAGCGACTTGCAGCGGAACGCCACTTCATCGCCGTCGCGCCAGATCTCGGTGCGGATCGTATCGCCCGGATAGACCGGCGCCGAGAAGCGCAGCCGCATTCGCCTGAAGCGGCTGGGGTCATAGTCGCAGCAGGTTTTCATCAAGGCGTGGGTGGCGACGCCAAGCGTGCACAGCCCATGCAGAATGGGTTCGCGGAAACCGGCGTTGCGGGCTATTTCGGGTACGGCGTGCAAGGGGTTGTAATCCCCGGACAATCGATAGAGCAGCGCTTGCTGCCGCAAGGTGGGCAGGTCGCAGATTTCGTCCGGTTCCTCCACCGGCACCGCATCGGGCCGGGCGGTCTGCTTGCGCTCGCCGCCGAAGCCACCGTCGCCGCGGGCGAGAATCGTCGTGATCAGGGTGGAAAGGTCTTCGCCGGTCTCTACGTCGCGCACCACCCGGTCGGAAATGATCAGCGCGCCGATGCGGTCGCCCTTGTCGATCACTTCGGTGACGCGGGTCGTCGCCTCGACCGTGCCCGAGGCCGGAAAAGGCTTGTGCAGGACGATTTCCTGGCCGGCGTGCAGCACCTTGACCCAGTCGAGCCCGGTCGCGTCCTCTTTGGCCCAGAAGCCGGGATGCGCCATCATCACCGCCTGACTCGGCAAAACCTTCAGGCCGTCTTCGTAGAGAAACGGCAGGCACTCTTCGTCGAGCGGGTCCATTCCCATGCCGACACCGAGAGCGTAGAGTATGCAATCCCTGGCGGTATAGGTATGCCTGATCGTGCGGAACTCCTTTTCCAGCAGGCTGCGGGGGTCAAATGACATGGCTTCGGCTTCTCTCACATCGGATCCCAGCGGAACACGTCGCCGGAACGCTCCAGCGGCGTGAAATCGGCGGCGAAGGCGGGCAGCGCGCGGTCGAGCACCTGCTCGGCGGTCCAGCCTTCGCCCTGATGAGCGTAACGGATCGGGCGATTCTGATTGAACAGGAAAATCTCGTTGTTGCGCACGCCGAAAATCTGACCGGTGACCTCGGCCGCGGCATCGCTGCACAGTGCGATCGCCAGTGGCGCGATCTTGTCGGGAGTCATCTGCTGGATTTTCGCCACGCGCGCCTGTTCTTCCTCGGTGCGGGTGGGAATGGTGCCGATCAGGCGGCTCCAGGCGAATGGGGCTATGCAATTCGAGCGGACGCGAAAGCGGCCCATATCGAGCGCCATGGATTTGGAAAGCCCGACGATGCCGAGTTTCGCGGCGGCGTAATTGGCCTGACCGAAGTTTCCGATCAGCCCGGAGGTGGAAGTCATGTTGACGAAACAGCCGCTCGTCTGGGCGCGGAAATGCGGCGCCGCAGCGCGGCTGACGTTGAACGTGCCTTTCAGATGGACATTGACGACTGCGTCGAAGTCTTCCTCGGTCATCTTGTGGAAAATCGCGTCGCGCAGATTGCCGGCGTTGTTGATCACGCAATCGATGCGGCCGAAATTGTCGATCGCGCTGGCGACGATGCCATGGGCCGAATCCCAGTCCGCGACACTGGCGCCGTTGGCGACCGCCTCGCCGCCGGCGGCCCTGATCTCGTCGACCACCGAGGCCGCGGGCCCGGTATCCTGGCCGCTGCCGTCCTCGGCTCCGCCGAGGTCGTTGACGACGACCCTGGCGCCATGGGCAGCCGCCAGCATGGCTACGCCCCGCCCGATGCCGCGGCCGGCGCCGGTTACGACCACGACCTTGTTCTCCAGCAATCTTTGCATATCCAGACCTTTTCCCCGGGTTGATCAGGCTTTGGCGACGAGTTGCCTGGCGATGACCTTCAGCGCCAATGTCTCCTCGGCGCCTTCGAAAATCGACAGCACCCGCGCATCGACGAACAGGCGGCTGACCATGGATTCTTCGGCGTAACCGATTCCGCCATGCAATTGCATCGCCTCCCTTGTAAGCCATTCCGCCGCCCGGCAACTGAACAGCTTCACCAGGCTCGCTTCCATCTGTCCGTCGCCGGCATCGAGCTGCCGCGCGACTTCGTAACTGAATTGCCGCGAGGCGGTCAGCCGGGCGAGCATGCGCGCGAGTTTAACCCGGCTAAGCTGGAAGTCCGCAAGCGCGTGCCCGAAAACCCGCCTGTCGCCGGCGTAGCGCAATGCCTGCTCGAAAGCCGCCTGCATCACCCCCGTCGCGCGTGCCGCGGTCTGGATGCGCCCGCCGGTGAATCCCGCCATGGTGCAATAAAACCCCTTGCCTTCGCCGGCCTTTCTGCCCACGAGGTTTTCCTCGGGTACGAAGTAATTTTCGAAGAACAGGTCGAAGGAATGCATGCCGCGATAGCCCAGGGTGGCGATCGCCTTGCCGGTCAGGCTGCCTCCCTGTTCCTGCTCGTGACGAAACTCGTGTCCCGCATAAGCGGGTTTCTCGACCAGGAACAGGCTCAGGCCGCGATGGCCGAGCGACGCGTCCCGGCTTGTGCGCGCCAGCACCACGAGCAATTCCGAACGGCCGGCGAAAGTAGACCAGGTCTTGCCGCCGTTGAGCAGCCAGCCGCCTTCGACCCTGCGCGCCGCCAGCGAAACCGCGGCGACATCCGACCCGGTATCCGGTTCGGTAATCGAAATGGCGCAAAGTTTCTCGCCCGAGGCGAGCAATGGCAGCCATTTTTTCTGCTGCTTTTTCGTTCCGCCCGCGAGCAGCGCGCGCGCGGCGATTTCGGGCCGGGTAATCAGGCTGCCCGCGGCGCCGAGCGAGCCGCGGGACAGTTCTTCGGTCACCACGATCATCGCCAGGCTGTCGGGACGGTCGTCGGGCTGCAGGCCGCCGAATCGCTCCGGAATGCTCGTGCCGAAACAGCCGAGTTCGGCGGCGGCCTCGATCAGGCTTTCCGGTATGTCGAGATCCTGCCTGTGAATCTGTTCCGCCTGCGGTTCCACCACTTCGTCGGCGAAGCGCTGGAAACTGCCGCGTACGATTTCGACTTCTTCCGACAGCGAGGACGGCAGCCGGATTCGCTGTTGCTCGCAAATTTGCCGGCCGAGATCTTCCCAGCAGTCTGCGGACAGATTCGTATCGATGAAGTCGCGCACGTCGTCGCGCTGGGCCAGAGCCGTCAGGCTGCCGGCGCCGAGCCCCATCTCAGAGGCGCGAATGCCAAGCCGCTCGATCAATCCGTGGTAGGTTTCCGCGGCAAAACTGAGCGCGATCCCTTGCACCAGCTCATCGTCCGGCAATTGCCCCGCGTACTCGAGCATGGTCCCGGCGGCGCTCAGTTCGGCCGTTGTCAACGCCAGTTCGTAACAGAGTTGTTGATGCCGGTCGAGCAGGGACGGATCGAATTTCCCGCCTTTTTCGCAGAACCGCCGAATCTGCCGCAGCCCGCGTCCGATCTGCCGGCGCAACTCGCCGTGCAGTCGCGACGCGACCGCGTGTTCCGTTTCCGTATGCGCTGCAGCTTCGGGCTTCACCGCGACTCGATTTACAAGTGCCCGATCATGGAGATGCTGCAGATGTTCTGGTGGGGGAAACCGCCGAGATTGTGGTTCAGTCCCAATTTCGGGTCCGCCAGTTGCCGCGGCCCGGCCCTGTCCTGCAATTGCAGGTAGTTCTCGTAGATCATGCGCAGGCCGGAAGCGCCGATCGGGTGGCCGAAGCATTTCAGGCCGCCGTCGATCTGGCAGGGCAGCTTGCCTTCGGCGTCGAAGTCGCCGTCGAGCACGGCGGTCACGCCCTTGCCTTCTTCGGTCAGTTGCAAGTCTTCCATGGTCACCAGTTCGGTAATGGAAAAGCAGTCATGCACTTCGGTCATGCTGATTTCCTGCGCCGGCTTGCGCACGCCGGCCTCGTCGTAGGCGCGCTGCGCGGCGATGCGCGTGGTCTTGAGATAGGAGCCGTCCCAGCTCTCGTGGCCGGATTCGGTGCCGTTGGATACTGCCAGTTGCAGCGCCTTGACCGAAACCAGGTGTTCCTTGCCCAGGCCGCGGGCGATTTCCGGGGTCGTGACGATGGCGCAGGCGGAACCGTCGCTGACGCCGCAGCAATCGTACAGTCCGATGGGTTCGGCGATAAACGGCGCGTCGATCGCCTGCTGCTCGGTGATCTCCCGGCGCAGATGGGCTTTCGGGTTCTTGGCGCCGTTGGCGTGGCTCTTCACCGAGACATGGGCCATGGCGCGTTTCAGATCCTGCTTGTTATGCCGGTGCCGTGCGCGATAGCCGGTGGCCAGTTGCGCGAAAGCGCCCGGGGCGGAAAGGTTGGGCCAGTACATGTCGTTTTCGACGCCTCTCGAGCGTTGCGGCAGGCCGCCGTAGCCGGTGTCCTTGAGCTTTTCCACGCCGAGCGCGAGAGCGATGTCGCAGGCGCCCGAAGCGACGGCGTACACCGCGCCGCGAAAGGCCTCGGTGCCGGTGGCGCACATGTTCTCCACCTTGGTCACCGGAATGTAGTTCAGGCGCAAGGCGATAGCCATGGGCATGGCGCTCGCGCCGACGTGGAAGGCGTCGATGCCGGCGCCGAACCAGGCCGCCTCGATTTCATTGCGTTCGATGCCCGCGTCGCCGAGGCATTCCTCGAACGCTTCCACCATCAGGTCCGAAGGGCTCGCGTCCCAGCGTTCGCCGAACTTGCTGCAGCCCATGCCCAGGATTACGACTTTGTCTTTGATGCCATCAGCCACTGTCTTGCCTCGTTGTCTGTTCGCGCCCGCGATTCGGGCGACGATTGTTACTCCAGGATTCGCGCTTTCCAGAAATACTTTCGAAATCCGCGTTGCGGGTCATTCTGCCGCACGCGGAAATGCACCGAGATTCTTGATCCGGATTCTATACTGCCTTCGCGCACTTCGGTGAAATCCATCATCAGTTTGCCGCCGCCGTCGAACTGCACCATGCCGAAATAGGCCGGCGGGCTCGGGTCGAAAGTGAGGCGGTCGGCGGTCCAGGTGAGTACTTCGCCCTGTTTGTCGGCGAAGCTGTACGGGTCCTGGCTGTCGAGGGCGTTGCACTCCGGATTGACGCAATACTTTTCCCGCGGAATCTGCACGGTGCCGCATGTCCTGCACTTGCCGCCGGCGAAGGAAGTCACCAGGTCCCGGCGGCGATTATAGCCGGACAGGTACGTCTGCTTGTCGGTTTCGCCGCGCTTGCCGATGTCGCGCTCGATCAGGTCGTTGAACGCCAGGAATCTGGCGTAGTTCGTTTCCTCGCGGCCTGAGGCGAGCGCCCCGGATACGCCGCTTGCAGGCTTGAAACCGCCGATCGCATCGGTGGCGCGGAACAGCAAGGCGTCGCAGCCTTGCCCGAAACCCGTGAGCAGGATGAGGTCGCCGGGTTTGGCGGACTCGAGTGTTTTGGCGAGCAGCAGGAGCGGTTGCGCCGCTCCCGCAACGCCCACGGTCGCGGCCTGGTTGTCGACGATGGCGCTGGGATTGATGCCGAGCCGCTTCGCCACCGCCGGCGGCGTGCGCGCCTGATCGGTCGGCAAGATGAAATGCGCGATGTCTCCGGCTGCGACGCCGCAATTTTCAAACAAGCGATTGACGGTTTCCGGCACGATCTTCAGATAGCCTTCGTCGCGGATCCAGCGTTCTTCCCAATCGTAGTCGAACTCGCCGCCGCGATAGTGATCGACGAAGTCCGTCGCGAGACTTTCGCCGCCGAGGAATTCGGCGAGCGCCGGCCCGCCGCCGGTAGCGATGGCGGCCGCCGCATCGCCCCAAAGCATCTCGGCGCGGGAGCCGGCCTTGGACCGGCGATGTTCCGAGGCGATCACCATGCCGTCGCGGTCGCCTTGCAACAGCGCCAGCAAGGCCGATGTTGCGGCGCGCTGGGAGGCGCCGATATCGAGCGCCTGCACCTGCCGCGGCAGGTCGAGGGCTTCGGCGAGCACGACGGAGTTCTGGCGGTCGAGAAAGGGAAAGGTGGTCGATGCGAAATAGAGGCTTTCCGGCGCGTAGCCGTCGAATCCGGTGAGACAATCGACGGCGGCTTCGACGCCCATGGTGATGGTGTCCTCGTCCCAGTTGCACATGCTGCGCTCGCCGCGGCCAAGCCCTTTCAGACTTGCGTCGAACCAGGCGTTCGCCTCGGCGATGACGGCCCGTTGCAGCCGCGCCTGCGGAATATAGGCGCCGAATCCGGTGATTCCTCTGCTCAATTCGTTTTCCTCGGCCACTCGTTTGCGCCCGGGCGCACAAGACCGCGGATTTTATTGGAAACGCGAGGTGATTTCAGCTTTAGCAACGGAATGTGGCTTCGAACCGCCGGCGGCTAACATCGTGGGTTTTCGGGCTTTAGCGGTACTTGTCGTGGAGGCCGATGCCGGCGAGGATTTGGGGGTGGGATTTTTCCAGGCGGGAGAGGCGGGTTTTTTCCTGTTTGGCGCTGCCGATGTGCTCGGCGTATTCCTTTTGTTTGCCGGGGGTGAGCTTGTTGAAGGCCTTGTCCAAGGCGGAATCTTCTTTCATGGCGTGTTCGAGTTCATGTGGAATCCGCAATTGTCGGGATACCGGTTTTACCTTTTTGCCGGCTTTGTGATTTTCGATGGCTTCGAGGACGTAGGCGCGTAGCAGGTCGCGGGGGACTTCCTCGCCGGGGGCGAACTTCCATTGGCGCATGGCCTGGGTTTTGCCTTCCTGGGCGTTGGTCAGTTTGCCGGCCTTGTCCTTGAGGAAAACGCCCTGGTGGAACCAGAGCGCGCAATGTTGCTTGAAGCCGGCGAAGCCGATCAGGTTCTTGCCGTCGCAGAGATAGGCGGGAATTCCCCACTTGATGTCTTCGTTCAGCCCGATGGCGAGCAGAACTTCGCGAAAAGCGAGAAACTGCTCGCGCCATTGGGGATGTTTGTCCAGGTACTCGTCGACCCGGCTGTCGCTTTTGCCGGCCTTCATTCAGCTTCTGCGCTCGACGATGGCTTCGTCGACCAGGCGTCGGAAATTTTCGCGGAAGCCGCCGCCGCGAGAGGGTGAGACCTGGCCCATGATTACCATGACCATGTTCTCGTTGGGGTCGATGAAATAGCGCGTGGCCGCGGAGCCGTCCCACCAGATCACGCCGTTGCTGACGGGGAAGTCGTAGGCTTCGGATTCCATGACAAGGTTGAAGCCGCCGAGGGTCCAGCCCGAGCCGAGCCAGTAGCCGCCGGCGCCGATGGGCATGGCGGCGTCGGGCACGGCGTTCTGGTACATCAGTTCGGCGGTTTCGGTTTGCAGCACGCGCTCGCCGTCGAGTTCGCCCCTGTTCAATATCATCTGGCTGTAGCGCATGAAGTCGGGCGCCGTGGACAGCAGGCCGACGCCGCCTTCTATCAGCGGCGGCCGCGATGTCCATGGCACCTGTTCGATCTGGTAGGGATTCAGGCGGCCGTCCGCGGGCCGGTAGACCACCGCAAGCCGTTCGGCGTCTTCGCCTTCGGCCCAGAACATGGTGCTGTCCATGCCAAGAGGTTCGAACAGGTTCTCTTGCAGGTATTCGTCGAAAGGCTGGCCGGACCAGACTTCGACGAGCTTGCCGAGGATGGTGGCGTGGATGCCATAGCGGAAAGCCGTGCCGGGGTCGTGGTATAGCGGGATGCGCGCGGCATTGCTCGTCATTTCATCGAGGCTGATCGACTTGTCGCGCACGTTGTGCTCGCGATAGAGCGCGGAACTGCGAGACCCGAGTCCGGAAGTATGCGTGAGCAGATGCGCCACGGTAATGTCGCCGACGCGCTCGCGGGTTTGCGTAATGTCGGTGCCGCCGGGGTCGAGCAGCACGCGCTGGTCGGCGAATTCGGGAAGGTACATCGAGATCGGGTCGTCGAAATCGAACTTGCCCTGTTCGTATTGCTGCAAAACGGCGGTGCTGGTGACCTGCCGCGTCATCGAATAGATGCGGAACAGGGTGTCCGGCCGCATTGCCCGGCCGTTTTCCAGGTCGTATTGTCCCAGGGCTTCGAAGTAGACGAGCTTCCCGTCGCGGGCGACCGCCGCTACCACGCCGGGTATGTCGCCGTCGTCGATGTGCTGTTGCAGTCTGGCGGTAACGAGTTCCAGTTTCGCCGCGTCCATGCCGGCCGAAGCCGGATCCGCCGGTTGCAATTCCTGTCCCGCGGCAAGATTCGCCAGCAGCAGCGGAAAACAAAGAACAGCACGTGCGAGCGTTTTCATGGACGATCTCCCGAAAGAATCTGTCAGCCGGCGGCCACTCAAGTTATACCGACTGCCGTGTTTTGTCTAACCCCCGACCGCAGCC
This sequence comes from Pseudomonadales bacterium, assembly GCA_022822865.1. Taxonomy (GTDB): domain Bacteria; phylum Pseudomonadota; class Gammaproteobacteria; order Pseudomonadales; family Pseudohongiellaceae; genus UBA9145. The sequence goes on from JAJDYJ010000032.1 coordinate 62,234, forward strand.
CTGAATCAGACCGCGGTGAAGGCCTGAATGCCGGTCTGGGCGCGGCCGAGAATCAGGGCGTGGATGTCCTGGGTGCCTTCGTAGGTGTTGACGACTTCCAGGTTCTGCGCGTGGCGCATGACCGGGAATTCGTCGGAAATGCCGTTGCCGCCGAGCATGTCGCGGGCCTCTCTGGCGGCGTCGAGCGCCTTGAGGCAGGAATTGCGCTTGAGCATCGAGATCAGCGGCGGCGCGAGCTTGCCTTCGTCGCGCAGGCGGCAGGCGCGCAGGCAGCCTTGCAGGCCGATGCTGATGTCGGTCTGCATTTGCGCGAGCTTTTTCTGAATCAGTTGATTCGCCGCCAGGGGCCGGTTGAACTGCTTGCGGTCGAGCGTGTATTGCAGGGCTGTATGCCAGCAGGTCCGGGCCGCGCCAAGGGCGCCCCAGGCGATGCCGAGCCGGGCGGAGTTCAGGCAACTGAAAGGACCGCCGAGCCCGCGAGCGCCCGGCAGCAGGTTTTCTTCGGGAACGAACACTTCGTCCATCACGATTTCGCCGGTGATCGAGGCGCGCAAGGCCAGCTTGCCTTCGATCTTCGGTGCGCTCAGGCCTGCCATGCCCTTGTCGAGGATAAAGCCTCGGATCACGCCATCGTCGTCCTTGGCCCAGACGATGAAAACGTCGGAGATGGGAGAGTTGCTGATCCAGTTTTTGGCGCCGGTCAGAACATAGCCGCCGTCGGCGCTGCGCGCCCGGGTAATCATGCCGCCTGCGTCGGAACCGTAATCGGGTTCGGTCAGGCCGAAGCAGCCGATCAGTTCCCCTTTGGCGAGGCCGGGCAGGTATTTCCTTTTTTGCGCTTCGCTGCCGAAGGTGTTGATGGGATGCATGACGAGGCTCGATTGCACGGACATCATCGAGCGGTAACCGGAATCGACGGCTTCGACTTCCTGCGCCACGAGCCCGTAGCAGACGTAGTTCATGCCGGCGCAGCCATTGCCTTCGATCATGCAGCCGAGCAGGCCCAGTTCGCCCATTTCGCGAAAGATTTCGGGATCGGTTTCCTCCTTACGATAGGCTTCGCGCACCCGTGGCAGCAACTTCTCCTGCGCATATTGCCGCACGGTGTCGCGCACCATGCGTTCCTCTTCGCTGAGTTGCTCGTCAAGGAGGAAGGGGTCGTCCCACTGGAAGGGAAATGCGTCGGGATTCCTGGACATGCCGGCCTCCGGGCCATATTCGGGCTGCGGCGCGAAAGTCTACCAGATTAAGCGGCGCGGGCAGAGCACTGCTAGAATTGGGGCATGGATTCCTCGCCTATTCTTGATTCCCTTAACGAACAGCAACGCGAAGCCGTGACCAGCCGGGCGCAGAACCTGCTGGTGCTGGCCGGCGCGGGCAGCGGGAAGACCCGGGTGCTCGTGCATCGGATTGGCTGGTTGCTGGCTACGGGGCAGTGTTCGCCTTTCGAATTGCTTGCGGTGACTTTTACCAACAAGGCGGCGCGGGAGATGCGCGAGCGGGTCGAGGCCCTGTTGGCGGCGGGCCTGGGCGGAAACGGGGAAGCGCAGGCCGCCGGCCTCGTGCGGGGGATGTGGATCGGGACTTTTCACGCGCTAGCGCGGCGGCTGTTGATGACGCACCAGCAGGAGGCCGGGTTTCCGGGCGGATTTACCGTCATCGACAGCGACGACCAGTTGAGGATGATCAAGCGGCTGGCGCGGGACATGCATATCGACGATTCGCGCTGGCCGGCGCGGCGCTGCCAGTGGGCCATCAATTCCTGGAAGGAGGAAGGTCTGCGGCCCGACAATATCGAGCCGGGGCAGGACGCGCGTTCGCGCAATGTGCTGGAGTTGTATGCGGCATACCATGACGCTTGCGAACGCGGCGGCATGGTGGACTTCGCCGAGTTGCTGCTGCGCGCTCACGAACTCTGGCTCAACAATCCACAATTGCTCGCACACTACCAGAACCGCTTCCGCAACATCCTCGTCGACGAGTTCCAGGACTGCAATTCGATCCAGTACGCCTGGGTGCGGGTGCTGGCCGGCGACCAGGGGCGCGTTACCGTCGTCGGCGACGACGACCAGTCGATCTACGGCTGGCGCGGCGCCAAGGTCGAGTACATTCAGCAGTTTCAAACCGATTTTCCAGGCTCGCATCTGTTGCGGCTGGAGCGGAACTATCGCTCGACTTCCAATATCCTGAACGCCGCCAATCAACTCATCTCGCACAACCGCGGTCGGCTCGGCAAGACCTTGTGGACCGACGCCGGCGACGGCGAACTGGTCAGCCTGTACGACGCTTTCAACGAACAGGACGAGGCGCGGTTTATCGCCGAACGCATCGAAACCTGGTTCGGCCAGGGCGAGCGCTATTCCGACGCGGCGGTGCTGTATCGTTCGAACGCCCAGTCGCGGGAACTCGAAGACGCGTTGTTGCGCGTCAACATTCCGTACCGGATATACGGGGGCCTGCGATTCTACGAGCGGATGGAAATCAAGAACGCGCTTGCTTACTTGCGCCTGCTGGTAAACCGGCACGACGACGCCGCGCTCGAGCGCGTGATCAACGTGCCGACGCGGGGAATCGGCGACCGCACCCTGGACGCCATAAGGCAAGCGGCGCGTCGGGAACAAAGTTCACTCTGGGCCGCCGCCGTCAGATGCGTGAACGGAGACGTCCTCGGCGGCCGCGCCTCGGCCGCCATCCTGCGATTCCTGCAATTGCTCGATGCATTGCAAGGCGAATCGGAGAAACACGAACTGGCCGAGCAGGTTCAATTCGTGATCGAGAACAGCGGCCTGCTCGAACATCACGAGAAGGAAGGCGGTGAAATCGCCCAGAACCGGCTCGAAAACCTGGAAGAACTGGTCAACGCCGCCGGTGGATTCGCCAGCCTGGTGGAAATGGAGGAAGCCGAAGAGCCGAATCTGTTGTCGGCCTTTCTCGACCAGGCCGCGCTCGACGCCGGCGACGCCCAGGCGGGGGAAGACAGCGACGCCGTGCAATTGATGACGCTGCATTCGGCCAAGGGCCTGGAATTTCCGCTCGTCTTTCTCTCCGGCATGGAAGAAGGCCTGTTCCCGCACCGCATGTCTTTGGAAGACCCGAACGGTCTCGAAGAGGAGCGCCGGCTTTGCTACGTCGGCATCACCCGGGCGAAGAAGAAGTTGTACCTGACTTACGCCGAATCGCGCCGCCTGCATGGCAATGTCAGCTTGAGCATGGCGTCCCGATTCGTCAGCGAAATCCCCCGGGATCTGGTCGAAAACCTGCGTCTGCGCGCCCAGGTCCGGAAGCCGCGCTGGTCGGCCAATATTCCCCGGGCACCCAGGCCCGCACCGCGGCCGGAGCCCGGAGGATTGCCCCTTGGCCAGCGCGTTTCCCACAACAAATTTGGCGAAGGCGTGGTGCTGCAAAGCGAAGGCAATGGCGAAAACGCGCGCGTACAGGTAAATTTCGACGATGCCGGAAGCAAATGGCTGGCCTTGTCCCACGCCAAACTGGAACTCATCGGGTCCTGAACCTGCGGGAAACATCATGAAACTCCCTTCTATCCTGAGCCTGGCCGTCCCCGTGCTGCTGCTCGGCGCCTGCGGCGAACCGGCCGCTCCGACCGGCGCCGCGGCCGTGGCCGCGCCGGCAGCGGAGCAAACCGTCCACGAATGGAAGATGATCACTTCCTGGCCGAAGAACCTGCCAGCGGTCGGCACTTCGCCGGAAGAGTTTTCCGAGCGCGTCGCGCGCATGACCAACGGCCGCTTGCAGATTCGCGTCTACGGCGCGAACGAACTCGTCGGCGGACTCGAAGTGTTCGACGCGGTTTCCCAGGGCGTCGCCGAAATGGGCCACAGCGGCGCCTACTACTGGCAAGGCAAGATCGCCGCCACGCCGTTTTTCTCCAGCATCCCCTTCGGCCTCACGGGCTCGGAGCAGGACGCCTGGCTTTCCTACGGCGGCGGCAATGAGTTGTGGCGCGAATTGTACGAGCCCTTCGGCCTGATTCCCGTGCGCGGCGGCAATTCTGGCACGCAGATGTTCGGCTGGTTCAACCGCGAGATCAATTCGCTCGAAGACATGCAGGGCCTGAAGATGCGCATCCCCAGCCTCGGCGGCGAAGTGTTCCGCCGCGCCGGCGGCACGCCGGTGACGATGCAGGTCAGCGATGTATTCAACGCCTTGCAGACGGGCGTGCTCGACGCCACCGAGTTCATCAGCCCCTATAACGATCTCGCCGCCGGCTATCACACGGTGGCGGATTATTACTACTATCCCGGCTGGCACGAACCCGGTTCGACCCTCGAAACCGTCATCAACAAGGCCGCCTTCGACGCCCTGCCGCCGGACCTGCAGGAAATCCTGCTCACCGCCACCGAAGCGATGAACCAGTTGCTGCACGACGAACTCACCGCCAAGAACAACGAGGCGTTGCGCATCCTCGTCGAGGAACACGGCGTACAGCTACGCAAACTGCCCGACGACGTGCTGATCGAACTGCGCCGCATTTCCGAGGAAGTGGTAGAAGAGCTCGCCGCCACGGACCCCGCCACCGCGCGCATCTACGAATCCTGGCGCGATTTCCGCGAAGGCGTCATGAACTACCGCGACATCGCCGAAGAAGCCTTCATCGAAGCCCGCCGCCTGCCGGCGAACTGAAAACAAGGGATTTATCATGAAAACTGAAGGCCGAGACTTGGGTTTAGAGATTCTTCAAGGTATCAAGGAAATTCAGCGATACAAGAAAGGAAAATCCAAAAGCTTAAAGCTGCGAGAAACTCAAGTGGACTTGAATTCCGAAACTCGCTCCCAAAAAGCAGAAGCTTCACGCAAGAAATAACGCATTTTTCAACAAATCTTCTATGGAATAGAATATAGAGCCACTTACTAACATCAAACAAATGATGGCAGGAAATACAATTTTTGTTCCGGATTATCAACGAGCATACTCTTGGGACACAGGGGATGATAGCGAGAAACCTCCTAAACAAGTTAACACCTTTTTTGCTGACCTAGAAGAGCACAACAATAGCGGATCAACAACGAATTATTATTTTGGACACTTTCTCTTTGAGAAGAAAAATGAAGATGATGGCAAATTCGGCGTTATTGATGGACAACAGCGCCTTACAACAATTACAATTTTTCTCGCCGTCCTATTTCGACGGCTAGAATGTATCGACAAACTCGATGAAAAAGAAGAGGTAATCTACGAGGATACCATAAAGAGAAAATCACAATACTGTTTTTCTACAGCAGGGTACGATAACTTAGTTTTCAAAGATTATGTGATCGATGGAAACTCAGAAGAAAAAGATAGCCTTGAAACCGAATCTGCAAAAAGAATTGTAGCGGCTCGCGATTACTTTACAAAAAGGCTTGTTGATAAAGGCGAAAGCGACCTAAGAAAAATACTCAACAACTTAGTCAATTCTCAGTGTACAACTCATATAGTAAACGATGAGTCTGAAGCAATTCAGATGTTCATATTCCAAAACAGCAGGGGAAAAAGGCCTTCGAACTTAGAGATAGTAAAGGCCCAATTTATGTTTAACATAAATCTTTACGCTGACAAGAAAGAAAGAGAGGGCTTAATCAATGATGTTAAGAGGCGTTTTGAGAAAATCTATAAATCAATCTCCCGCATTGAATACAACATAGACGAAGATGATGTGTTAGCTTACACGCTGAGAGTTCATTTTAAGTCACTTACGGAGTCAAACGCAATTGGCACGATAAACAGAAGGCTTTCGGAAGAAGACCGAATCAGTTTTATAAAGCAGTTTACACAATCAATATATGAAAGTTTTATATATCTAGAGCAGTTTTTCTGCGAAGATGAAAGAAAATACATCAATATTCATTCTCTAATATCATTTGGTGGAATAGGAATTGCTCTCCCCTTCGTTATATGCGCATACAAGTCAGCACTTCAAAAAAATGATTTATGCGATCTTTGTTTAAGCCTTGAATCGTTGTTGGTTCGAAACAGACTTATTGGAACCAGGGCCGATATTAATACAAGACTAAATGACGTATTCAAAAAATTTGCGGAAGATAAGCCTAGCATACGACCAGTAATAGATAGAATAAACTATTTGAAGGAAGTTGATGATTGGTGGTGGGGCCACTGGAACAACGAAGCACTAGAAAAATCGATTCAAGGAGACCTGAATCGTTCAGTAGCGAAATTTCTATTGTGGAAATATGAGATTCATCTTTTGTCACAGAGGAAAAAATTGGATAAAGGATATTCGCTAACCAGATTCGATCACATTACTAATCCAGAACTGGAGCATATAGCCCCAGAAACAGAGAATTCTGACAATGGTTACGATAAATATGACGACGAATTCAGGAATAAGTACATTAATTGCCTAGGAAATTATTTGTTACTTCCGAAATCTCACAACTGTGCTATCGGAAATAAGCCATTTAAAGTAAAAAGGGCAAGCTATACAGATCTGGAGCAGCATAAAAAAATTAGAGAAATGACTGAAGGTCAAGAAGTTTGGACTAAGGAACACATCGAAAGGAGAAATAAGGATATTGCGGAATTCATAACCTCTACTTTCTAACGTACACTCTGCCGCTAGCGGCAATTGCACGAATTTATTGAAAGCACGTCAAATTGATCGATACCTCCGGATGTAATGGCGAGCAACTGTGCAAATATTTCCAAAAAGTTAAGCAGTATAGGAGAATTTGGTCTATATTATCTTTGCCAGCATTTAGGGGTTGGCATTTTTGCGTAGGAGGCTATACACATGAATTGGGCTAGCAGTGAAGTCGTAGCCACTCTCACTTTTCTATTACCGGGGTTTATCGCCGCAGCAGTTTTTTATTCACTAACGTCTCACCCAAAACCCGGCGCCTTTGATCGGATCGTTGTGGCGCTGATCTTTACATTGGTTGGGCAGACTATTACCGAGATAATCTTCCAGCAACCAATCGATGTAAAGTATCTATCCCCAGCTCTTCAGGGCTGGCAGGCCGCTCTCCCCATTTTCGTAGCAGTTTGCCTTGGATTGTTCGCCACAACCATCACAAACAACGATTGGTTGCACAAGCCTCTTCGATTTCTGCGCATTACTAGAGAAAATTCGTACCCTTCAGAGTGGTTTTCGGCTTTCGACAGTCACGGAGATGGCTGTTATGTTGTGTTACACCTTACGGGAGAGCGAAGGCTATACGGATATGCCGAAGAATGGCCAAGTGATCCGAATGTGGGCCATTTTCGGGTTGCTGAGGCCGAATGGCTTAAAGATGGCATTGAGGAGGAGCAGAAGAAGGGGGATGTCTCGTTTTCTCGGGTCGTTTCGGTTCTCATCCCAGCCTCAGAGGTTATAATTGTGGAGTTCGTACCGATGAATGGTGAACAATCTCAGGAGATCGACTAATGGCAAAGCAACCATCCGTTCCCCCCTCTCAGAGACCTGGTTACGGAGATGGCGTCCCGATAAAAGAAGGGGTCAGACGCGGTCCTGTTCCCGCTACCCCAAAACCCCCGCCGCCTCCTGCGCCACCGCCACGCAAGTAAGAGGCATTTTAGAAAATCTCTATCCCAGCAGTTGAGGCAGCGTAGTAGCCAAGCCAGGCTGTAGCGCCAGTAGCAGCAGTACTCCCAGTTGCATGAGCACGAAAGGGATCGCGCCGCGATAGATTGCGCCGGTGGGGAGGTCGTCCGGGGCTACGCTGCGCAGGTAGAACAGGGAGAAGCCGAAGGGCGGGGTGAGGAAGGAGGTTTGCAGGTTCACGCAGATCATCACGCCGAGCCAGATCGGATCGACTCCCATGCCGAGCAGCGCCGGCCCGACCATGGGCACGACCAGGAAGGTGATCTCGATGAAATCGAGAATGAAGCCGAGCAGGAAGATCACGAGCATGACGATCAAAGTGGCGGAGAATACGCCGCCCGGCAGTCCGCTGAAGATTTCCTCGATCAGTTGTTCGCCGCCGAAACCGCGGAAGACCGATGAAAATATCGTCGCGCCGAGCAGGATCAGATAAGCCATCGAAGTGAGCCGCACCGTTACCAGCGACACGTCGCGCAGGACATCCAGATTCAACTTGCGCCGGCTGAGCGCGAGCAGCGCCGCGCCGACGGCGCCCACTCCCGCGGCTTCGGTCGGCGTGGCCAGACCGAACAGGATCGACCCGAGCACCGCGACCATCAGCACTACCGGCGGCAGCAGGCCGCCAAGCAATTTGCGCATCGAGACCTCTCGCGATCCTCTCCTGAACGGCGGCGCCGCATCCGGGTCGAAGCGGGCGACGACTCCGACGTAAACCGCGTAGGCGAGCACGAGCAGCAGGCCCGGCACGACCGCACCCGCGAAAAGATCGCCGATGGTAACGAAGTCCGGCGCAAAGGCGCCGGCGTTGAGCTGCGATTGCTGGTAGGCGTTGCTGATGACTTCACCGAGCAGGATCAGGCAGATCGAAGGCGGAATGATCTGGCCCAAGGTGCCGGTGGCGCAGATCGTTCCCGCGGCCAGCGACGGGCGGTAACCGGCCTTGAGCATGGAAGGCAGCGAGAGAATGCCCATGGTCACCACCGTCGCGCCGACGATACCGGTGCTCGCCGCCAGCAACATCCCGACGAACACGACGGAAATGCCGAGGCCGCCGGGCAAGCGGGCAAACGCCGATTCCATGCTTTCGAGCAACTCCTCGGCGATGCGGGATTTTTCCAGCATCGTGCCCATGAACACGAACATGGGCACGGCGTAGAGGTTCTGGTTGACGAAAATGCCGTAGATGCGGTTCGGGATCAGGCCGAGAAAGGCGCCGTCGAACACGCCCGCGGCCAGCCCCAGGCCCGCGAACAGCAATGAAACTCCCGATAAGGTCAGCGCGACCGGATAACCCGCCAGCAGGAACAGGCAGATGACCAGGAACAGCAGCAGCGGCAGCAGTTCGATCACGCGCGGAATTTCTCGAGCGAACGGAGGAATTCGGCAAGCCCTTGTAGCAGGAGCAAGCCCGCGAGTACGGGAATCAGCGTCTTGAGGAGGAAAACGAAAGGCAGCCCGCTCGATTCCGGCGAGCCTTCGAGGCTGCTCCAGGACAAGGCGACATAATCCCAACTCGTCCAGATGATGAACACGCCGGTGACGCCGAGGAAAAACACGGCGCCGAACATGTCGACCAGCGCCTGCGCCTTGCTCGTCAGCCGGTTGTAGAAGAAATCCACCCGCACATGGCCCCGGGCTTTCAGGGTATAGGTGGCGCCGAAGGCGAACAGCGCCGAATTGACGTACATGACCGATTCCTGCAGTCCGATGTGACCGATGCTGAACAGGTAACGCAGCAGCACGATCACGACGACGACAAGTACTTCGATCACCGCCAGCCAGCAGATGATCCGCCCCATTCTTTCGCTGAACGCGTCGATCGCGGAGATTACGGCGGCGCTTCGACCGGTCATGACATCATCCATACCCGCAACAATTGCCAACTCAGCAGCAGCACCGCGCCGGTAAGCCCGATCATCGCCAGGCCGAGCAGCCAGAGCAGGCCCCGTTGCATCTTGCGCACGAGCCGGCGATGCCAGGGCATTTTCCTTGTAGGCTCCGGCGGGACCGATTCGAACAGTCTGCCGAAGCTGAGCAGCACAAGCGCCCAGCACAAGGCCACGACGCCCGGCATCAACCATCTGTCATCGGCCAGCCAGGGATTGTCGATCACGCTGGCGAACGCCAGGACGGCGGACGCCGCGGCGAGCAGGAGCAGGATCCAGCGCAACTTCTGAATGATCCTGGCAATGCGTTGCAGCCGCTCGATCATGCATCCTCCCAGGCAACTGGCCAAGCTTAACCCAGCTCTGTCAGTTATTCTCATTTCGGCGATAAATGCCCCGTCAGAGTCTTTGGCTTCGATTGGGCTCGCACTATGTGAGTCGCCGCCGGGTGGCGGGGGTGCGGCGGGCGTGTGAGGCATGGATGCCGAACGCGAAGCCTCCAGGGATGGATTCACGGCGTCCGCCGCACCCCCGCC
>JAJDYJ010000057.1 GCA_022822865.1 Pseudomonadales bacterium
CTTGGCCAAATCAATGCCCACCCGTGTAATATCGGTCATGGTCCGCTCCGTTGTTGAAAAACCCAAAGTCATTTTGGCCTTCGAGGCCGTTGAAATGAAGCGGGGCGGACCATCCCATCAGGGATGTATTCACGGCGTCCGCCGCACCCCCCGCCCCCCGGCGGCGACGGATCGAGGCCGCAGCCCCTGAAAGAAACCGTTATTCGGCGCGCAGGGCTACGGCGGGGCGGACGGCGGCGGCGCGGCGGGCTGGGTAGATTGTGGCGAGGAGGGAAAGCAGCAGCACGCCGGCGCTTACGGTGAGGATGTCGCTGAATTGCAGGCTGGAGGGGAGGTAATCCATGGGGTAGACGTCGGCGTTGAGCAATTCGACGCCGAAGCGCGCTTCGATGAAGCGGGCGAGGTCGCTGATGTAGAGCGAGCCCAGGATGCCCGCTGCCAGGCCCAGGCCGATGCCTGTCACGCCGATGAGCGCGCCCTGCCACAGGAAGATGCGGTTGATGATGCCCGGCTCGGCGCCCAGCGCCCGCAGCACGGCGATGTCGGCGCGCTTGTCGCGCACGATCATGATCAGGCTGACTACGAGGTTGAACGCCGCGACGGCGATCAGCAGCCAGAGCAGGAAGCTGATGAGGTCGCGGGAAAAGCGGATGTTTTCGTAGACGGCGCCGAACTGGGTGATCCACGAGTCCGCCGTGACGTCTGGCGGCAATTGCGGGGCGATCTCCTGTAGCAGGCCTTGTGCTTCGAGTACGTCGCCGGTGCGCAGCCAGAGTGCGTTCTGGGGGCCGCGCAGCCGGAACAGGGCCCTTGCGGCCTCGCGATTGATCAGGACCAGGCGGCCGTCGAGGTCGCGGCTGCCGACGCGGAAAATGCCGCTGACCTCGAATTCGCGGAAATTCACCCTGGGCGTGAGCGGATTTACCGCGAGCGCGGGAGAATAAAGCCGCACGCGCTCGCCGATATCGACTTCCAGCTCTTGCGCCAGGGGCTCGCCGAGCACGATTCCCCAATGGGTGTCCCCTAAGTTATTCAGGCCGCCTTCGAGCATGAAGCGGTCGATGGCTGAGAATTCCGATTCGAGTTCGGGATCGACGCCGTTCGCCATGACGCCGCTGTTGCCCGCTTCCGTGGCGACTACCGCCTGCATTTCGATGATCGGTGAGAACGACTCGATGCCGGCTTCGGCGGCGAGTTGCGCTTGCAATGCTCGCCATTGTTCGTCGTCGAGCCCAGTTTCGGCGCGCAAGCTGATGTGGGGCACGATGCCGAGTACGTTCTGGCGCATTTCACGGTCGAAACCGTTCATGATCGACAGCACCGTGAGCAACAAGGCTATGCCAAGCGCCAAACCCAGTATGGAAATCGCGGACATGAACGAAACCAGCCCACTGCCCCGCCCCACGGTGACATAGCGCAAGGCGATGTAACGCGGCAGCGCCACCCCCCGCTCAGACATGAATCCACCCCGCACGGGCGAGGCATGCCTCGCCCCTACGCCTGCCCGCACAGTTTTCTCTTGTAGGGGCGAGGCATGCCTCGCCCGCGATACGCCTCATTCGTTCAGACACGCAGACCACCGTCTTCCAGAATCAGGATGCGTTGCATGGACCGGGCCAGTTCGCGGTCGTGGGTCACGGTGACGAAACTCGTTGCCAGCGATTCGTTCAGCTCGAGCATCAGGGCGCTGATTTCGAGGCCGGTATGGTGATCGAGATTGCCGGTCGGTTCGTCGAGCAATACGCAGCGCGGTTCGCCGACGAGCGCCCGGGCGATGGCGACGCGCTGGCGTTCGCCGCCGGAGAGTTGCGAGGGACGATGCCCCGCCCGCTCGCCGAGTCCGACGCGGTCGAGCATTTCCGCCGCCCGCTGCCGGGCCGTCCCGCGGCCCTCGCCGCGAATCAGCAGCGGCATGGCGACGTTTTCCAGCGCGCTGAATTCCGCCAGTAGGTGATGGAACTGGTAGACGAAGCCGAGAAAGCGGTTGCGCACTGTCCCCCGCTCGCGCTCGTCGAGGGCGCCCAGGTCGCGGCCGCCGATGAACACCTTGCCGCTGCTTGGCGCGTCGAGGCCGCCGAGCAGATTCAATAGAGTTGTCTTGCCCGAGCCCGAACTGCCGATGACGGCGATGCGCTCGCCTTCTTCGACCTGTAGCGAAACGTTTTTCAGCGCTTCGACGCGCTGGGGCCCCTGCTCGTAGCATTTGCCGAGCCCTTCGCAGCGGATTACCGGTTCCTTGACGTCCATCGCGGCAGCCTACAGCCTACTCGTAACGCAGCACTTCGGCCGGCTGCACCTTGCTGCCGCGCCAGGCGGGATACAGGGTGGCGGCAAGGCTGATGAGCAGGGCCGCGATGCTGATCAGCAGCACTTCTCCGAGATCGACCCGGGTTTGCAGATGCGAAAGCAGGTAAATCTCGCCTTCCAGCGGCAACATGTTGAGCCAGCGCTCCAGGGTCTGGCTGATCGCGGTGATATTGTGCCCGAGCAGGATGCCGAGCGCCGCGCCGGTCAGGGTCCCCGCCACCCCCGCCACCATGCCCTGGACGACGAAAATGCCGAGCACCGATCCACTGCCCGCGCCCATGGTGCGCAGAATGGCGATGTCGGCGCTCTTGTCCGCCACCACCATGACCAGGGTCGAAACGATATTGACCGCCCCCACGAGCACGATCACCAGCAACATCACGGTGGTGACGAGCTTTTCCATCGCCAGCGCGTTGAACAGGCTCGCCTGCTCTTCCTGCCAGGTGACGATTTCCACGCCGGGAACGCCGCCGAAACTGTCTTCGGCGATTCTGCGCGCTTCCATCACGTCGGCGACTTTCAGCCGCAGCTTCAGGCCGGCGCCGGGGTCCGCCCGCAACACCTCGCGCGCCTGTTCCAGATGCAGCAGCACGATATTGCTTTCGCCGTAGATGCCGAAATCCTCGAAACCGGTGATGGTCAGGCCGCGGCTGTCGTCGAAGGAACGGGCAAGCAGGCCGGCCAGGGAGAAAACCGAAGCCTGTTCGCCGGGAAATATGCCGAGCGAAGCGGCCAGGCGGGCGCTGACGATCATGCCGTCGGGCGCGTCGGCCATGCCGGCGAACAGATTGCCGTCGGCGGGGCCCTGGGCGTCGAGCACCGCGAGTTCGCGTTCGGGCAGGACGCCGCGCAGGCGCACGAAAGCGTCGCGGCCCTGGAAGCGCAATACCGCTTCGGCTTCGACGAATGGCGCCGCGGCGAGTATCTCGGGATTTTCCTGCGCCAGCGCGGCCATCGCCCGCCAGTCGAGATCGCCTTCGGCGGCGGATACGGTCACGTGGGGCACCGCTTTCAGCGCTTCGCCGCGCAATACGCCGATCGAGCCGTTCATGACCGAAAGCGCGACGATGAGCACCATCACGCCGAGGCTGATGCCCAGCATTGACAGGAAAGTGACGAAAGACAGCAACAGATTGCCGCGGCGCGCCACCGAGTAGCGCAATCCGACATAAATTGGGAAAAAAACTGGAACCGACCCCCGCATCAAGAACATTTCCGCTGACGAAAGTCATTGTAGAGAATCTTGACGGCCGCTCACAAGGCGGAATGCCGATCTTGCTTGTAAAGCCGCGGTAAATGCATTAGCTTGAATCCCGCGAAAGCAGTCCGGTTGGGGGAATCGGCCAGGAACTCAGGACAGGGATTCAATTAAGGAACCGGATATGATCAGGCGAACCGCTGGCGCCGTAAAAAGGCGAAGAAGAAAGCCGGCGATCCACAAGAGATACACCAAGACCGAAATACTGAACGAAATCGCGACCAACACCGATCTCGACCGCAAGCAGGTCGCGGCGGTGTTCGACGAACTGGGTTCGATCGTCGAACGCCATGTCAGGAAACGCGCCGCGGGAGAATTCATACTCCCGGGGCTGCTCAAGATCACGACCGTGAAGAAGGCGGCGCGGGCGGCGCGCAAGAACGTGCCCAATCCCTTCAAGCCGGGAGAAGTCATGGACGTGCCCAGAAAACCCGCCTCGACCAGGATCCGGGTCACGCCGCTGAAGAAACTGAAGGATTACGCCCTGTAAGCCTTTCGCCGCTCCGCCTATGAGAACGAGTCAATTCCTGCTCGCGACCGCGAAGGAAACCCCCGCCGACGCCGAGATCGTCAGTCATCGGCTGATGTTGCGCGCGGGCATGATTCGCAAGGTGGCCGCCGGCGTTTACAATTTCCTGCCGCTGGGCATGCGCGTCGTACACAAGATCGCGCAAATCGTGCGCGAGGAGATGGACCGTATCGGCGGCCTCGAAATCCTGATGCCGATGGTGCAGCCGGCGGAACTGTGGCGGGAATCCGGCCGCTGGGAAGACATGGGGCCCGAACTCGCGCGCTTCCGGGACCGCCACGAACGCGACTTCTGCCTCGGCCCCACCCACGAGGAAGTCGTCACCGACATCATCCGCAACGAGTGCCACAGCTATCGCCAGTTGCCCGTCGTGGTCTACCAGATCCAGACCAAGTTCCGCGACGAGCGGCGCCCACGCTTCGGCGTCATGCGGGCGCGGGAATTCATCATGAAGGACGCCTACTCCTTCCATGTCGACCAGGCTTCGCTGGAGGTAACCTACCGCGACATGCATGAGGCCTACGAGGCCATATTGCGCCGGCTTTCGCTGGAATATCGCGCGGTGGCGGCGGATTCGGGCAGTATCGGCGGCAGTACCTCTCATGAGTTCCACGTGCCGGCGGATTCGGGTGAAGACGAGATCGTATTTTCCACGGAGAGCGACTACGCCGCCAATATCGAGCTTGCCACGGGCCGGATTCCCGAATCAGATGACGACGCGGAGCCGCTGGATTGCGAAGCCGTCGATACCGGCGCGGCGGCGACTATCGACGACGTCTGCAAGTTGCTGGATGTGGAGCCGCGGCGGCTGGTGAAAACCCTGATCGTTCACGCCGCGGACGAAAAAGGCGCTCCGGGCGACGATCTTGTCGCCTTGTTGCTGCGCGGCGATCAGCAATTGAATGAAATTCTGGCGCAGCAAATCGATGGCGTGGGCTCTCCCCTACGTTTCGCCGATGACGAGACGATCAGCGAGCGGCTTGGTTGCGCCCCCGGCTGCCTGGGGCCGGTGAATACGCTTGGCATTCGCGTTATCGCCGACCCCAGCGTTATCGGCATGAAGAACTTCGTTTGCGGCGCCCATCGCGCGGCGCATCACCTGGTCAACGCCAATTGGGAGCGGGATTGCCGCTACGACGAAGTCGCCGATATCCGCACGGTACGCGAAGGCGACCTGAGCCCCGACGGCAAGGGGACGCTGACGATTCGCCGCGGCATCGAAGTCGGCCACATCTTCCAGTTGGGCACGAAATACAGCGAGGCGCTCAATGCCGGCGTGTTGAACGAACAGGGCAAGTCGACGGTCATGCACATGGGCTGTTACGGCATCGGCGTGACCCGACTCGCGGCCGCGGTCATCGAGCAATACCACGACGAGCGCGGCATCGTCTGGCCCGACAGCGTGGCGCCCTTCCATCTCGTCATCGTCGAGATCGACGCGCACAAGTCGGAGCAGGTGCGCGAGCAGGCCGAAGCGCTGTACCGGCAGGCCCGGGCGGCCGGCATCGAAGTGCTGCTCGACGACCGCGACCGCAAGACCAGCCCCGGCGTCAAGTTCGCCGAATCCGAACTGATCGGGATTCCCCACCGGATCGTGGTCTCGCCGCGGGCGCTGGCGGAGGGCGGCGTCGAATACACCAGCCGCCGCAGCGGCGAGAAATCCATCCTGGCCGCGGACGCGGCCATATCCACGATCGCGGACCTGCTCGCCGCCGCCTGAGCGGGAGCGCCGGCATGCGCAGACTTGCTGCAATTCCCCGCGCCCTGGCCGGCGCCGTGGGCGACTGGCTGTGGCGCGCGGATTCGGCATCCGAAACGCGCCTCGTCCACATTATCCGGCGCTGGTTGCAGGTCAGCGCGGCGGTCATCCGCGACCTGGCGGGCGGCCAGCTTTCCCTGCGCGCCATGGGCCTGGTGTTCATCACCATCGTCGGCTTCTTCCCGGCGCTTACCCTGGTTTTCGCCGTGCTGCAGGAATTCGGCGTGCATAACGACTTGCGCCCCACGCTGCTGGCGGTGCTCGAGCCTCTGGGCGAACGCAGCGCCGAAATAACCGACGACATCATCGGCTTCATCGACGATCTGCAAGTGGAATACATCGGGCTGACTAGCGTGATACTACTGCTCTACCTGGTGATCGACATGCTGCGCAAGATCGAAGGCTGCTTCAATTACATCTGGTGCGTGGAAAACGCGGGGCTGCGCCTGCGGAGATTGCTCGGCTATCTGCTGACAATCTTGCTCAGCCCCGTGTTGCTCTTGCTGTCGATCAGTATCAGCGCGGTCGTCGATGCGCCCGAATTGCTGAACTGGCTGGAGGACTTCGCCCTTGGCAGCCAGATTCCCCTGGTGATTTCCTCTACGCTACCACTTGTGTTGATGTGGCTGGGTTTTGCCTTCATGTACTGGTTGATCCCGGCCACCAGGGTCCGTTTCGATTCGGCCCTGGTCGGCGGGCTCGTCACGGCGCTGGTGTGGAAGCTCATGGGCTCGGTGTTTCAGGCGGTATTCGTGTCGGCGGCGCGGGACTCGATCTATCTGGCATTCGCCGGCGTCATCGCCGTCATGTATTTTGTATACTTTGGATGGATGGCGGCGCTGACAGGCAGCAACATCGCCTATTACCACCAGCACCCGGAACGGATTCGATCCGGACGCTGATCGGCGGAGGACGCAATGGACCGGATTGTCGTTTATCACAACCCCGATTGCTCGAAGTCGCTGGCGACGCTCGCGCTGCTCGAGGAAAACGAAGCCGAATACGATGTCGTCCACTACCTGGAAACGCCTCCGAGCATCGAAGAACTGAAAGAATTGCTGGGCAAGCTGGGCCTGGGCATTCGCGATCTGCTGCGCAAGAACGAACCGGAATACGACGACCTCGGGCTCGACGACGAGGAATTGAGCGAAGAGATCGTCTACGACCTGGTCTGCCATCATCCCATCCTCATCCAGCGCCCCATCGTCGTGAAAAGCGAGACGGCGATAGTCGCCCGGCCGCCCGAGGCCGTGCTCGCGCTCATCGGAGACGATGAGTGAACCCCTATATCCTGGTGCTCTATTACACCCGTTATGGCGCGACCGGAAAGATGGCCCGGCTGATCGCCCGCGGCGTCGAACAGGCGGGCGACATGGAAGCGCGGCTGCGCACCGTGCCGGCGGTCTCGCCGGCGACCGAACAGACCGAACCCGAAGTGCCCGCCGAAGGCGCGGTCTATTGCACCGAAGACGATATCCGCGATTGCGCCGGCCTCGTCGTCGGCAGCCCGACCCGCTTTGGCAATATGGCCGCCCCGCTGAAGTATTTCATCGACGGCACGGGCTCGATCTGGGGCTCCGGCGATCTCGTCGACAAGCCCGTCGCCACGTTCACTTCGACTTCCTCGCTGCACGGCGGCCAGGAAACGACCTTGCTCACCATGGCGCTGCCCTTCCTGCACCATGGCATGATCTGGTGCGGCATCCCCTACACCGAACCGGCGCTGCGCACGACGACCACCGGCGGCACGCCCTATGGCGCCAGCCATCTGGCGCTCGAGGGCGGCGGAACTGAAATCAGCGAGGAAGAAGCCGTCCTGTGCAAGGCGCTCGGCAAACGCGTCGCCGAAATCGCGCGCAAACTCTCGTGAGCGAGACCGAAGAATCCTCGGAGCGCTTGCCCGCATCCATCCGCAACGCCCGCCTGCTCGTACTGGGCGCCGCATACGCCTTGCTGGCGCTGATTTTCCTGCGCACCGGCCTGAGCCTGAGCATGACCAGCGCCGCAGGCCTGATTGCCTGGGGTATACAAGCCCTGCCGCTCGTTGCCTTCCTGCCCGGCCTGCACCGCTCCCACCCGCGCGCCTACGCCTGGCTCGGCTTCATCATCCAGTTCTATTTCATCCACGGCGTCCTGCTCGCCTTCAATCCCGAAAGGCTCCCCTGGGGCCTGGCGCATATTTCCCTCTGCGTACTGATCTTCTGCGCCCTCATCGCCTTCATCCGCCGCCATCGCCGCGAATTCGGCGCCGGACCCTGACTACCAGCCGAGGATTTCCTTGACGAGGGGGATGGTGATGCGATGCTGGCGTTGCATCGAGCTTTCGTCGAGGCGCTGGAGGATTTCCATCACGGCGTCGAGGCGGCGCTCGGCGCGGCTGCCGATGAACTCGGTGACGCCGGCGGCGAGAATGAGGCCGCGGTTGCGCGCGCGCAATTCGAAAGCTTCCATGATGCCTTCGTCGTTCAGCGGGTGCAGGCGGAAGAAAAGCGCCTGTTGCAGGCGCGAACGCAAGTCGGGCAATTCCCAGGACAGGTCGGCGGCCCTGGCCGACGTCGACAGCACCAGGTGGGAGGCCGTGGGATTGATCGTGTCGATCAGATGCACCAGGGCCAGTTCCCAGTCCACGTCGCCGGCGGCGAATTGCAGGTCGTCGATACAGATCATCGATAATCCGCCGAGGCCTTCGAGTATTTCCGGCTGCAACTGGTCCTTGTAACGCAGCGGCAGGAAGAAGGCGCCCCGGTCTCCGGCCAGATGGCAGCAGGCCTGCAACAGGTGCGTGCGGCCCGAGGCCGGCGGGCCCTGGATCAGTACGGGCGAATCGAGCCGTTCCGGATCCTGCAGCCAGGTCGCGAGTTGCAGGTTTTCCAGCGAGGTAACGAAGTTCTCGAAGGTCGCCTCGTCTTCGAGGCCTACCGCCAGCGGCTGTTGATCCTCGTGCCTGCCGGACATGGCTAGCGCATCCAGCGATAATGCAGCAAGGGCGAGTCGGCGCTCTCGCCGCTGTTTATCGGCAGCAGATCGCGGTCGAGGGCGATGAGGTCGTACAACTGGTCGGCGTTGCCTTGCAGGTCGAGCAGCAATTCCAGCCGTTCGCCGTCCACCGAGACGATATCGGCCGCCTGCACCAGGCCGATGCCGCGGACGTATTCGACCAGCGCCGAGTAGTCGGAGAAATCGCCGATGCCGTCGACCCGCAGGCGCACCGACTGTTCGCTCTGGCCGCCCGGAACCAGTCCGAAATGTCCGGCCAGTTGACTGGTAATGCGCGTCAGCGGCTGTTCGAGGTAGGACTCCAGTTCGGAATCGAAGCCGTCGAAGGTCTGCGCTTCGTCCATGAACTGGAACTGCCACAGGCCCACGAGTTCGCCCGTGGCGGTGAACAGCAGCCTGCCGGCCAGGATGCTGTCGGGATCGTAGCGGTTGCTGGCGGCCCGGATGGCGAGTTCGTCCTGGGCCCAGATCGCGTCGACGGGCAGGTCGCGCCGGTCCTGGAGGTCGAGCAGGGGGAAAATGATCGGCAGGCCGCGTTCCTCGCCGAAGCGGCGCATGTAATCGACGATTTCGGCGCCGGTTTCGGAATTGAGCAGGCTGCGCCGGCCGCTTGCGTCCTGCAGGGCCATCCAGACCAGTACGCTGGGCCTGTTGCTGCCCCAGACCGGAATGTCTTCCGTGGCCAGCAACTGGTTGATCAGGGGCGCGGAAAATTGCACTTCGAGGTAGCGCTGACCCGCGACCAGTCCCGCGACCCGCCCGGCCGTCTCTTCCGTGGCGTAGGCAAAGGCCTGGACGTAATCGCCGGCGTTGCCCGAAGCGTCGCGGATGCGCGCCGATTCCAGCCAGCGTTCGTCGCCCGTGACCTTGAGGATCATGCGCCGGAAGGCGACCTGGTAGGCGCGATTGCGTTCGGCGAGGCTCTCGTTTTCCACCGCCACGCGCTGCTCGTAGAGGCCGGTGACGGGCAGGCCGTGAGCGAGCGGCGCCAGAGACAGAAAGGCCAGCAGCGCGGCCGCGCCGAGCAGGCGAACGAGCTTGTTTGCAAGGCCCTGAATCATGGGGAAATGATACTGCAATTCCGCTAACATAGCGGCTGCCATTCAAGCGACTCCCGCCATGCAGAAGAACAAGGCGCCGGCCGGCGGCGCTGCCCTGAGTTATCGCGACGCCGGCGTCGACATCGACCTCGGCAACGCTCTCGTGCGCAGGATCGGCTCGACCGTCAAGTCCACCAGCCGGCCCGAAGTGCTTTCCGATATCGGCGGATTCGGCGGCCTTTGCGAACTTCCGGTGGGCTACAGGCAGCCGGTGCTCGTCGCGGCGACGGACGGCGTGGGCACCAAGCTCAAGCTGGCGCTGGAACTCGGCCGGCACGACAGCGTCGGCATCGATCTGGTCGCCATGTGCGTCAACGATCTTATCGTCTGCGGCGCGCAGCCGCTGTTCTTCCTCGATTATTACGCCACCGGCGCGCTCGATGTCGACGTCGCCGCCGAAGTCATCGGCGGAATCGGCGCGGGCTGCCGGCAGGCCGGCTGCGCGCTGATCGGCGGCGAAACCGCGGAAATGCCCGGCATGTACGGCGCCGGCGATTACGATCTGGCGGGTTTCGCCGTCGGCGTGGTCGAGAAGGACGAAATCATCGTCCCGGAACGGGTGTCCGCGGGAGACCGCCTGATCGGCCTCGCCTCGTCCGGGCCGCATTCCAACGGTTATTCCCTGATTCGGAAAATCGTCGAGGTCACTGGCGCGGATCTCGGACAGGACTTCGCCGGCCGGACTCTGGGCGAGGTCTTGCTCGAACCTACTCGCATCTATGTTCGGGCGGTCGCCGCCTTGCAGGAGAAAATCGCCATCCATGGGCTCGCGCATATCACCGGCGGCGGCATCAGCGAAAATCTGCCGCGCGTATTGCCTGCCGGGCTTGCGGCGCGAATCGATACGGCGAGCTGGCCGCGGCCGGAAATCTTCGATTGGCTTGCGAGCGCCGGCAATGTCTCCAGGGAAGAAATGTTCCGCACATTCAATTGCGGCCTCGGCATGATCGTCTGCGTCGCCGCCGAAGACCTCGAACCGGCGCTGGAGCTGCTGCGCGAAGCCGGCGAAGAGGCTTTTCCCGTCGGAGAAGTGTGCGCCGGCGACGGGCGGGAAGCCGCCGTCGAACTCGTCTGAGCGGCGGGGAAATCATGGCAGCGAATTCATGCAACGTCGTCGTGCTGATTTCGGGCAACGGCTCGAATCTGCAAGCGCTCATCGATCAGTCGGAGAGCTGCGGCTATCGGGTGGCGGGAGTCGTTTGCAACAATCCGGCGGCTTTCGGGCTGCAACGCGCGGCGAAAGCGGGCGTGCCGGCGACAATCGTCGAACATCGCGACTTTCCGGACCGCGAAACCTTCGATGGCGCCCTGCTCGAAGCCATAGATGCGTTCGTGCCCGATCTCATCGCGCTCGCGGGATTCATGCGCATCCTCGGCCCCGCCTTCGTGCGCGAACAGGCCGGCCGGATCCTCAACATCCACCCTTCCCTGCTGCCGAAATACACGGGCATGCATACCCATCGGCGCGTGCTCGAAGCCGGCGAGCGCGAACACGGAGTTTCCATTCATTTCGTCAACGAGGAACTCGACGGCGGGCCGATCGTCGCGCGCAGCCGCATCGCGGTGCGCGAGGAAGACGACGAGGACAGCCTGACCGAGCGGGTACACCGGCTCGAACACGATCTGTATCCCAGGGTGACGGGCTGGTTCGCAGCGGGACGCCTGCGTCTGCGTGACGACGGCGTCTACCTGGACGGCGAGAAGTTGCCGGCTACGGGAATGGAAGCGCCGGCGCCGCCGGGGGTTTGAACCAGAGGCGGGCTTCAGCCCTTGCGGCCGATATTGTGCCTGCGCATCTTCTCCACCAGGGTCGTGCGGCGTAATTGCAGGCGCTCGGCCGCCTGCTTGACGACGCCGCCGCTGTCCTGCAGCGCGCGTTCGATGAAATCCTTTTCCAGGTTCGCCAGATATTGCTTCAGATCCATGCCGTGGATCGGCGGCATGGCCGCCGAAGGATCGGCCGCGGCCGGTTCCGGCGCGATTTCCCGCACCGCCGATGCCGGTTCGGTCTCCCGGTCCGGGCTGCAAATCTTGCCCGGCAGTTTTTCCACGCCGACGATGCCGTGGGGATACAGGATCGCCATGCGCTCGACGAGGTTGGCGAGCTCGCGCACATTGCCCGGCCAGACATAGGCGCACAAGGCCGAAACGGCCGCGGAATTGAACCGGACCGTGCCCTTGCCGGCGGCTTCGAGATTGCGGATCAACTCGTTCAGCAATAGCGGAATATCGTCGATGCGCCGGCGCAGAGGGGGCATCTCGATGGGAAAGACATTGATCCGGTAATAGAGGTCTTCGCGAAACTCGCCTCGCTCGATCATTTCTTCGAGATTCTTGTGCGTCGCCGTCAGGATGCGCACGTCGGCCTCGATCGAGCGGGTGCCCCCGACTTTCTCGAAACTGCCCTCTTCCAGCACCCGCAACAGCTTGACCTGCATGTTGAGCGGCATATCGCCGATTTCGTCGAGAAACAGTGTGCCGCCGTGGGCGCGTTCGAAACGGCCGACGGTTGACGCGACGGCGCCGGTAAAGGCCCCTTTCTCGTGGCCGAACAATTCGCTTTCGAGCAATTCTCCCGGAATGGCGCCGCAGTTTACGGGCACGAAAGGTTTGCATTCCCTGCCGGAAATGCGATGCAGGTTACGCGCGACGACTTCCTTGCCGGTGCCCGAATCGCCGGTGATCAGGACGTTCACTTCGGTGTCCGCGAGCCGCGCAACCACTTCCCTGACGCGCTGAATCGCGGGGCTGACGCCGATCAGTCCCTGCACCGCCGCGAGTCCGCGCGTGATGTCGGAATCCACCGTTCCTGCGAGATGTTCATGGCACAGGCGCGCCTTGTGCAACACGTCGAGCAGATCGCGGAAATGCGACAGGGCGTCGGGTTCCGCGAACAGGCGCGCGCGCAATCCTTCGTCGGCGAATTCGGGAATCTCCTCCTCTCCCAGCAGGACGAAGGCGGTCTCGGGCAAGGCGGATTCGAGTTCATCGAGCAATCGACGCAGACCCCCGGGATCGTAACCGGAGAGCAATACGGCCTCGACGGTCCCCAAACCCGCGGCTGCCCGCCGCCAGCCGCCGAAGTCGGCGGCGGCGACGGCCTCGTCGAGAAATTCGAGTTTTACTGCAAGCTCATGCCGGGCGGGTTCGTCTTCGCAGATCAGCAATATGGGGGATTTGCTGGCGGGCATGACCATGGGATTCCAGAGCGAGGGCATAGTTTACACGAAGTTTTATCAACTTCCCGGCGCGCCTGCCGAAATCCATAACACGGGACGAACGAAATGAACGAAGACCACCGCCGCACCGCCAATACGCTCCCCTTCGCCAGACCTGCACGCGCCGCCGGGCGCGGCGGCGCCGGCGTGGAATCCAGCGAAGAAATCAGCGAGGAAATGCTTGACATCGTCAGGCAGGAACCGGAAATGAACATCAGCAGGACCGTGCTGTTGAGCAGGCAGATCGACTCGGGGCGCTACCGGGTCGATGCGTCCCGCGTGGCGCGGCGGCTGCTCGAATTCGAAGACAGGCTGCCTGGCGATCAAGGCCGCGGCCAGGGCAACGGCGGCCGCAGTTCATCGAGCAAGGGCAGGTCGTCCGCGTCGTCCACGTCCCACAGCGACGCAAGCGATTGATGGCGCAAGCCCGCCTCGCGCACCCGCTCCAGCGTCTGCTCCAGCACATCGGGACCGCCCCAATCCACATCGCGAAAAAGTTCTGCCGAAACCCGGCGTAATCCGATCAGCACATAGCCGCCGTCCCGGGCGGGACCGAGCACCACTT
The DNA here is from genome assembly GCA_022822865.1 of Pseudomonadales bacterium. Taxonomy (GTDB): domain Bacteria; phylum Pseudomonadota; class Gammaproteobacteria; order Pseudomonadales; family Pseudohongiellaceae; genus UBA9145. Next base: position 13,734 of record JAJDYJ010000057.1, read on the forward strand.
CGACGCCGGCCGCCAGGGCTTCGAGCGCCCGCTCCAGGTATTCCGGCGTCAGCGCGGGACAATCCGCACCGACGATCAGCACGCACTCCGTTCCGACTTCCGCCAGTTCGGCCGCGGCGGCGTGATGCATTCGCGATCCGAGATCCTCTCCCTGTTGCAGCCGTATATCCTGGACGTTACACAAGGCAAGGAATTCCTCGTGCCCGGGATCGGACGCCGCCCAGAGATGGAATTCCGCGAGCGCGGCCTGTTCGACGGTCTCGATGACGCGGCGCAACATGGCGCGATAGAGGCCCAGGGCCGCCTCTTCTCCGATTTGCGCGGCCAGCCGGGTCTTCACTGCGCCGATTTCCGGCTCGCGGGCGAAGATCGCGATCCGCGCGGAGGGATACTTGTAGCGGGCGCCGGCGGCGAACAGCCGCGGATAGTACATGGCCGCGAGCTTTTCGGGGGACACGCCGAGAAAGTAGAGCAGGCGCAGCCGCCACATCCGCAGGATCGTCCGCGCCGCACCGTCGCGCTCCCAGCGCCGCGAAGAACTCAATACCTTTTTCGCGAGCGGCCGCGGCCGGGCGAGCTTGCGCAGTTTCTTGCTGACGGCGATGTCTTCCATCAGCGCGATGCCGGGAAATCCGCCCGCCGTATGAAACAGCTCGGCGGAAACGAACAGCGCCTGGTCGCCGGTGCAGACCGCCGTGAGCCGGGCGCGCAGGTTCATGAACGCGCCGATAATCCGGAAAACCGGCGCCCGCCCGCTCAACCGCACGTCGAACCATCCCCAGCCGGGTTTCCCGCCGGCCAGGGCTTCCGCGACCGCCTGTTCGGCGCCTTCGGGCAGTTCGCTGTCCGCGTGCAGGAACAGGACGACGTCGCTGGCGGCGAAACGCGCGCCGAGATTCATCTGTTCGGCGCGCCCCGGCCGGCTGCGCACGAGCCGGTCGCATAGCGGCGCCGCGAGCGCGCGCGAGGCGTCCTCGCTACCGCCGTCGACGACGATAATTTCGTGGCCCAGGGCGCGCATCGGCCGCAATCGCTCCAGGCAGGAAACGATCTGCGCTTCTTCGTTCAATACGGGGATGACAACGCTGATTCGCACGCGGAAGTCTCGCGGCCGAAAAGCCGCCGGTAAATTTGTAACTTATTGTGAGATTGGCATAAAATCTCGCCGCTCAATGCCGATGGACAGCTAGAATAGCGCCGGGTTCGAAACATCCGCCTCTATGCATACTGTTGCTATTCCCTTTGACAATGCCGTGAACGCAGAAAACTACTATATCGTGGCTACGGCGCCGAACGATCCTTCCCTGCAAGTGAAAATCTCCGGCCCCTATCTGACCCGGCAGGCCGCCAAGGCCGACCTTGAAGCCGCTATCGACGAGGCGATGGATATAGATCCCAGCGCCAGAAGCTACCATTACAGCATCTCCAAGCTCGAAAGCCGCAAGCCCGGCGTGATCCAGCATATGGGATCGCATTCCTGAGAGCCTGGCCTGGCTTCACTCAATTCCTGATTTGCAGTGGCTTCAGCCGGTCGTGGAACAGCACGCGTCCGTCGTTGCTGTATTGTTCGTGATTGGCTTCGATCCGTTTCTGATCGTACAGGTAGTTCACCATCACGCCGCGGGACTGGCGCCAGCCCTTGTCCGACCGGTCGGCGCCGGCGTTCACGCGATATAGCGATGCGCCGTTGCCGAGATGGAAACGGGCGACCGAATCCGCCGGGAAACTGCCCCGTCGCTTGCGCAACAGGAAATTGAAGGCCAGCTTGCGCAGCAATTCCTCCTGTTCGGCGGCTGACTCCCGATCGCTGACTTTTTCCCGGTATTCGCTTTTCAGTTCAGCGAGCGTTTCGTCCGTTTCGTCTTCTTCGCGTTCGAGCCATTTGCCCAGGCCGGGCACCGGCGACAGGGTCACGAAAGTCTCGATAGAAGGATGCGCCGCCTGCAATTCCTGCACGACCTGCTTGATGAGGAAATTGCCGAAGGAAATCCGTTTCAGCCCCGGCTGGCAATTGCTGATGCTGTAGAAAACCGCGGTGGTGAAATCGCCGTTGACCGGCGCCGCGGATGCATCGCTGTCCAGAATTTCGCCGATTCCGCCCGGCACCTCATTGGTCAGGGCGACTTCGACGAAGATCAGCGGTTCGTCGGTCAGGGACGGGTGGAAGAAGGCGTAGCAGCAACGATTTTCCGGCTCGATCCGGCTGCGCAGGTCTTCCCAGTCGCGAATCTCGTGTACGGCTTCGTAGCGGATGATGCGTTCGAGAATCGCCGCCGAAGTCGACCAGTCAATTTCCCGCAACATGAGAAAGTCCCGGCTGAACCAGGAAGAAAGCACTTGTTCGAAATCCTGGTCCAGCGTTTCCAGTTCCCGATGGTTCTTGATCAGGCGCAACAAGTCGGCGCGCATGGCGACCAGATCGTGCGTAGAGTTGGGAGTCTGGTGCAGGCGGCGCAGCAGGGCAAGCCGGCGCGGTTCGGCCTGGCGCGAAAGCCGGCTCAGGTTCTCGCTGGACGGCTCGTGTTCGTACGCCCGCCAGGCGGCCCTGACGGTCTCGAAATCCGCGTTGAAGTTCCGCTCCAGGTTGCGGAAGAAAGCGAGCTTGTCTTCCTCCGGCGCCTCCGTGTAACTGTCCAGCACTTCCCTTGCCGTAACCGCCGTCGAAACCTCCCCCCGCGAACCCATCAGCGTGTGCAGCGCTTCGTCGAGCAACAGCCTTTCGCCGCCGCGCCTGCGCAGCGGGGAAATCAGCCCCCACAGAAAATCCTGGAACCTGCCCAGCGCCATATCGGGAATGCCCAGCCGCAAGTACGCCATCGCGAAAACGGCCCTATTCTACCTTGTCGCCTATATCTGATAATCTCGGCTGGTTCGGGAAATATCTGTAACGGTCGAGGGGGAGCGCAACGACATGAAGCACCGCAACAGGATCGGATTGACGCAGGCCTTGCGGCAGGACCCGGCAGCCGCAGACCGGCTGCTCTGGGGCCGCGAATCCCACCCGGTGACCCGCCGCGGATTCATGCGCAAGAGCGGCCTGCTGGCCATGGGCGCGGCGCTCGGCTCGGCGATTCCATACGCCCGCTTCATGCCCGCGGGACTCGTTCCGGCGGCTTTCGCCCAGGAAAACGCTCCCGAAGAAATTCCCGGCAAGGAAGGCCTGATCGTGCTCAACGACCGCCCCCTGAACGCGGAGACGCCGGCGCATCTGCTCGACGATTCGGTCACGCCGAACCGCTACATGTTCATTCGCAATAACGGGCTCGTTCCGGAAAACATCGATCCGGAGACCTGGGAACTCGAAGTCGGCGGCGAATCCTGCCTGCGGCCCGAGCGCTTCCGCATCGCCGACCTGCTCGACCGATTCGAAACCGTCACCTTGCAATTGCAGCTCGAATGCGGCGGCAACGGCCGCAGCGAGTTCGTTCCCGCCGCCAGCGGCAACCAATGGACCACGGGCGCCATCGGCTGCCCGAGTTTCACCGGCGTGCGCCTGCGCGACGTGCTCAATTATTGCGGCGTCGGCGCCGACGCGGTCTATGTCGGCTATCACGGCGCCGACATCCATCCGAGCGGCGACCCGGACCTCGACGCCATCTCCCGCGGCGTAACCATCGAGAAGGCGCTCGAACGCGAGTCGCTGATCGCCTGGGAAATGAACGGCGAGGACATCCCGCTGCAAAACGGCTTCCCGCTGCGCCTGGTCTGCGGCGGCTGGCCCGGCTCGGTTTCCGGCAAATGGCTGAACCGCCTCGTCGTGCGCAACCGCCTGCACGACGGCGAGAAAATGGCCGCGCCCTCCTACATGGTCCCGCGCCTGCCCGTCGCCCCCGGCAGCCGGGTGCCCGACAGCGACATGCGCATCATCGAGTCGATGCCGGTGAAATCGCTGATCACCTACCCCCGCTCCGGCATCTCGATAGACCAGCGCGAACGCCTCGACGTGCGCGGCCACGCCTGGGCCGGCGACGACACCATCAGCGCCGTGTTCCTGTCCATCGACTTCGGCGCCACCTGGCTGCCGACGGCCGTGCAATCCCCGGCCAACCGCCTGGCCTGGCAGGACTGGGCTTCCTGGGTGCAATTCCCCGAACCGGGCTACTACGAAGTCTGGGTCCGCGCGATGGACGCCGCAGGACGCTCCCAACCCATGGTCGTACCCGGCTGGAACCCGCGCGGCTACCTCAACAACGCCTGCCACCGCATCGCGGTGCAGGTAACCTGATCCGCGCATCATGCAATTACCGCGATTAACCGGTCTAATTTGCGCAACGGCCCTGCTCGCGCTCGCCCAGGCGCCGCGGGCGGCCGAAGAAACCGACCGCGTCACCGGCCTCACACTGGAAGGCGACTGGCAACTCGTACAGGCAAACTGCACCGAATGCCATTCAGCCCTGCTGATCACCCAGAACGCGGGCTCCCGCGGCATCTGGCAAATCCGCATCGCCACCATGCGCAATACCCACGGCATGGACGAACTCGACGCGGACATCGAGGCCCGGATTCTGGACTACCTGGCCGAACACTACGGCCAACGCCAAGCCTCCCGCCGCGCCCCGCTGCCAACCCATCTACTACCCGACAATCCATACCCCCCTCTTTGATTCAACGATTCAACGCACAACGTGAGTCGCCGTCTGCCGGATGGAGTGCAGCGGGCGTGTGAGACATGGGTGAGGCCCGGTCGGCGCAGCCGACAAAAAGCAAAGCTTTTTGAGGGCCGAACGACTTGCCATGGATGGCAAGGCTGGGGGTTAGCGAAGCCACCAATGTCGCGCCATGGATGGCATGCACAAACCAGTCGAAGGCAGTCAGTGGGACGTATTTACGGCGTCCGCTGCACTCCAGCCCGCAGACGGCGACGGATCGAAGCCAGAAATCAACGCGAGCCAACTCAAAAACAGTATAATTGCGCCCTCACAGACACCGCGCAGGAGAATCAATACATGGCAGACCATCCCGCCGGTCTGAAACTGCGCCAGTTACTGGCGGAAAACTCCCCCTTGCAAATCGTCGGCGCGATCAACGCCTATTGCGCCATGCTCGCCGAGTCGGCGGGCCACAAGGCGATTTACCTTTCCGGCGGCGGCGTGGCCGCGGCTTCCTACGGCCTGCCCGACCTCGGCGTGACCAGCCTGAACGACGTGCTCGCCGACGTCGACCGCATCTGCAACGCGAGCCGCCTGCCCCTGCTGGTGGACATCGACACCGGCTGGGGCGGCGCCTTCAACATCGCCCGCGCCATCAAGGCGCTCGAAAAAGCCGGCGCGGCCGCCGTCCATATCGAAGACCAGGAATTCCAGAAACGCTGCGGACATCGGCCCAACAAGACGATCGTGAGCAAGCAGGAAATGGCCGACCGCGTCAAAGCCGCCGTCGACGCCAGGGAAGACGATTCCTTCGTCGTCATGGCGCGAACCGACGCCCTGGCCGTGGAAGGCCTCGACGCGGCGATAGACCGCGCCGCGGCCTGCGTGGAGGCCGGCGCCGACGCGATTTTCCCCGAGGCCGTGACCGAACTCGACCAATACCGCCGCTTCGCCGAGGCCGTGCCGGCGCCGATACTGGCCAACATCACCGAATTCGGCCAGACGCCCCTTTTCACCCTCGAGCAATTGCGCGAAGCCCGCGTGGCGATCGCGCTCTATCCGCTAAGCGCCTTCCGCGCCATGAGCCAGGCGGCCTTGCAGGTGTATCGTTCGATCGGTGAAGACGGCCATCAACGCGCCGTACTCGAAAACATGCAAACCCGCGAAGACCTGTACGAAGTGCTCGGCTATCACGAGTTCGAGCGCAAGCTCGACAGCCTGTTCGCCGAAGATTCCCAAAAAGTCCCGAACGCGGACCGTCCCCATTGAACTGGAGTTGAAACATGCCAGGAAGACCGCTTGAAGGCGCGGGACTGCGCGGACAAGTCGCCGGAACCACCTCGCTTTGCACCGTGGGCAAGACGGGGTCGGGTCTGACCTATCGCGGCCACGACATCGAAGTGCTGGCGCGCGAGGCGCGTTTCGAAGAGGTCGCCTGGCTGCTGCTGAAAGGAAATCTCCCCACGCAATCCGAACTCGACGGCTACAAGGGCAAACTCAAGCGCCTGCGCGGACTGCCTGTCGAATTGCGCGAGGCGCTCGAACGGATTCCCGCGAGCGCCCATCCGATGGACGTGATGCGCAGCGGCTGCTCGATGCTCGGCAATCTCGAACCGGAAGGCGATTTTTCACGCCAGGACGAAGTGGCCGACCGGCTGCTGGCGGCGCTGCCTTCGATCATCTGCTACTGGTACGTCTGGAGCCATCACGGACGGCGCATCGAAACCGAACTCGACAGCGATTCCATCGGCGCGCATTTCCTGCACATGCTGCATGGCGAGGCGCCCGGTGAGCTGTTCCGGGAAACGATGAACGTTTCGCTCATTCTTTACGCCGAACACGAGTTCAACGCCTCGACTTTCACCGCCCGGGTCGTCGCCTCGACGCTGTCCGACCTGCATAGCTGCATCACCGCCGCCATCGGCGCCTTGCGCGGCCCGCTGCACGGCGGCGCCAACGAGGCGGCAATGGAAATGATCGAGAACTGGGGCTCCCCCGAGGAGGCAGAACGCGAACTCCTCGCCATGCTTGAGCGCAAGGAAAAGATCATGGGCTTCGGCCACGCGGTGTATCGCGAATCCGACCCGCGCAACGCCATCATCAAGGGCTGGGCGGAAAAACTGGCGGCGTCGGTCGGCGATGCCGTGCTCTATCCGGTATCGGTCCGCTGCGAAGAGGTCTTGTGGCGCGAGAAGAAACTGTTCCCCAACGCCGATTTCTTCCATGCCTCGGCCTATCATTTCATGGGCATTCCGACCAAGTTGTTCACGCCGATATTCGTCATGTCGCGAATCACCGGCTGGGCCGCCCACGTGAAGGAACAGCGCGCGAACAATCGCATCATCCGGCCCAGCGCGGAATACACCGGACCGGCGACCGCAGACTGGATCGACATCGCCGACCGCTGATTCCCTGTTAAGCTCGCAATCCGAAACAAGAGAGGCATCCATGAGCGCCAGCGCGGATCTGAACACCCGCCCCGACCCGGACCAGGTCCTGGTCGATATCGCGGACTACGTCTGCGACTACGAAATCGATTCGAAGGAAGCCTACGACACGGCCCGGAACTGCCTGATGGACAGTCTCGGCTGCGGCCTGCTCGCGCTGCGCTACCCCGAATGCCGGAAACTGCTCGGCCCGCTGGTGGAAGGCACCGTCGTGCCCAACGGCGTCCGCGTGCCGGGCACGCAATTTCGGCTCGACCCGGTGAAAGCCGCCTGGGACATCGGCTGCGTCATCCGCTGGCTCGACTACAACGACACCTGGCTGGCGGCCGAATGGGGACACCCGTCCGACAATCTCGGCGCCATCCTCGCTGTCGCCGACTACATCTCGCAACGCCGGGCGGCCGCGGGCCAGCCTCCCCTGCTCATGCGCGACGTACTGGCCGCCATGATCAAGGCCCATGAGATCCAGGGCGTCATCGCCCTCGAAAACGGTTTCAACCGCGTCGGGCTCTGCCACGTATTGCTCGTGCGCGTGGCTTCCACCGCCGTGGCGACCTGGATGCTCGGCGGCACGAAACAGCAGGTCATCGACGCCCTCTCCCAGGCCTGGCTCGACGGTTCAAGCCTGCGCACCTATCGCCATGCACCCAATACCGGTTCGCGCAAGTCCTGGGCCGCCGGCGACGCCACCTCCCGCGCCGTGCGCCTCGCCGACCTGACCCTGCGCGGCGAAACCGGCTACCCCAGCGTGCTAAGCGTGCCGGCCTGGGGCTTCTACGACGTGAATTTCAAGGGGAAAGAGTTCAAATTTTCAATGCCTTACGGCACGTATGTAATGGAAAATATTCTTTTCAAGATCTCCTATCCCGCCGAGTTCCACGCCCAGACCGCCGTCGAGGCCGCGCTGAAACTGCACCCCATAGTCAAGGACCGTCTCGGCGAAATCGACCGCATCGACATGCACACCCACGAGTCGGCCCTGCGCATCATCAACAAGGTAGGCCCCCTGAGCAACCCCGCCGACCGCGACCACTGCCTCCAGTACATGACCGCCGTCGCCCTCGGTTTCGGCGCCCTCACCGCCGACCACTACGAAGACTCGTTCCACGCCGCGCACCCCATCATCGACCAATTGCGCGAAAAAATGGAAATCCACGAGGAACCCCGCTACACCAACGAATACCTGGAACCCAACAAACGCTCCATCGCCAACTCGATAAAAATCTGGTTCAGGGACGGCAGCTGCACCGACCGCATCGAAGTCGAATACCCCGTAGGCCACCGCCGCCGCCGCAAGGAAGGCATCCCCCTCCTCGAACAAAAATTCCAATCCAACCTCGCCACTTGCTTCCCAGCCCACCGCTGCGAAGAAATCTTTACCCTCTGCAAAGACCAAACAGCTCTGGAAAACACCCCGGTCCACCACTTCATGACGATGCTTGTTATTTGAATCATTAGAACCGGACTTGTTAGGTAACTCTTGAGGCTGTGGCTTCGATCCGTCGCCGCCGGGTGGCAAGGGGTGCGGCGGACGCTGTGAATACATCCCTGTACGCTCCGCGCTCGGCGTCCTGCCTCGCACGCCCGCCGCACCCCTTGCCACCCGACGGCGACTAACATAGTGCAGAACTGGGCAGGGGTTTCCGTAGGCCGGCGCCGGGACGGGGTGTTTGGTGGCGTGCGAGGGTGAGGCCCGGTCGGCGTAGCCGACAAAAAGCAACGCTTTTTGAGGGCCGAACGGCTCGACATGGATGTCGAGACTGGGGGTTAGCGAAGCCACAGGAGTTGCGCCAGGGATGGCGTGTATAGCGTGCATCGAGGCAGTCTGAGGGATGGATTCACGGCGGACGCCAAACACCCCGTCCCGGCGCCGGCGAGCTGTCAGCAATTGGCATCCTCTTGAATTTCCTCACTTTGAACAGATATTCATCTCCAGCGGATGCTCATGAGAGGTCCGCGAATCAACCCATATTGCTTAATTGTGAGGATATGATCATGACAAGATTTGATTTTTCACCCCTGTACCGAACTACAGTAGGTTTCGACCACCTGTCTTCCCTGCTCGACGCGGTTACCCGAAACGACAACGGAAGCTCCGGCTATCCGCCCTACAACATCGAGCTGCTCGACAAGGACAGCTATCGCATCACCATGGCCGTGGCCGGCTTCGCCGAAGACGACCTGGATATCCAGGTGGAAAGCGAGGAATTGACCATTCGCGGCCGCAGAGCCGAAGAAAACGGGGATCGCAAGTTCCTGCATCAGGGAATCGGCGCCCGTAACTTCGAGCGCCGCTTCCGCCTTGCCGAGCACGTCAAGGTCAACAGCGCCAGCATTGAAAACGGCCTGTTGCACATCGACCTCGTGCGGGAGATTCCCGAAGCCATGAAGCCGAGGAGCATTCCCATCGGCTCAGGCAAGCTGATCGACGGCAAGTCGAGAGGCAAGCTGAAGCAGGCGAGCTAGTCGAGGACGTGGCTGACCAGCCCGCTGCGTAACTTGGGCTCGAACCAGGTGGACTTGGGCGGCATCACGCCGCCCGAGTCCGCCACTTCCATCAGGCTTTCCATCGAAGTGGGATAAAGCGCGAAAGCGGCGGCCCAGGCGCCGCTGTCTACCTTGCGTTCGAGTTCTTCCAGCCCGCGTATGCCGCCGACGAAATCGACTCTTTCGTCGGTGCGCTGATCCATGATGTCGAGCAAGGGCGCGAATACCCAATCCTGCAACAGGGCGACATCGAGCCGGTCGCTGGCCGATTTTTCTTCCAGCGAGGCGAGCACGTTCTGCCGCGGCCGCAGGCGCAGCCAGCGGCCTTCCAGATACAAGGCGAACTCGCGCGCCCGCGTGGGTTTGGCGCGGGAATTTTCGACTTCCGCGACATCGAAATCCCGTTCGAGCTTTTGCAGGAAATCGCCGGCGGCAAGACCGTTGAGGTCGCGCACCACGCGGTTGTAATCGAGGATCCTGATCTGGTCGTGAGGAAACATCACCACCAGAAACCAGTCCCAGGGGGCCGAACCGGTGCGGCGGGGACTGAACAGGTTCAGGGTTTCCCGCAAATTCGACGCCGCTTCGGAACGATGGTGCCCGTCGGCGACATACAGCGCCGGCAACTCGTCCAGCGCGGACTGGAACTCCAGCACCCGCTCGGCCTGCGAGACGGCCCAGAAAGTGTGGCGGATGCCGTCATCGGCGGTGAAATCGTATTCTGGCTCGCCTTGCGCGGTTTCGGCGATCAACTCGTCAACCATCCGCCGGGCGCGATAAGTTACGAATACGGGCCCTACCTGGGCGCCCAGCGCATGCATATGCGCCACCCGGTCGTGCACCTTGGGCGGCCGCGTCAGCTCGTGTTTCTTGACCAGGCCCTGTTCGTAGGCATCCAGCGAAGCCAGCGCCGCGAGGCCGGTCTGGACGTGATCGCCCATTACCTGGCGATACACATAGAAACTTTCCGCCTCGTCGCGCACGAGAACGCCCGAATCGATGAACCGGTCGAGATTGGCCCTGCCCGTAGCGTACACGACGCCGTCATGCGCGTCGGTCGCGGGATCGACGTCGATCTCGGGCCGGTTGACGTGGAGAAAGCTGCAATCGTTGCCGCGCGCCATTTCCAGCGCTTCTTCCCGGCTCAGGACGTCGTAAGGCGGCGAAGCCACGCGCACGGCGAGTTCGCGGGCCGGGCGCAGCCCCCTGAAAGGTTTGACAAGTCTCATTTCGGATTTCCGCCGAATGTCATGCGTGTATCGAAGCGGCGCGATTATCGCACTTCGCCCGCGCCGTTTCTAATGGCCCCGGCATTCGAGGCGAAAGTCAGAAATTCAGTTTCAGTTCGACGCCGAGCATGCGCGGCGAGTCGAATTTCATGACGGGAAAAATTCCGACGATCGCCTGGGATACCACCTGCCGATCCGTCAGATTCCTGGCGTACACGGTAAAGCTGTTGCTGGCTTCACCCCAGGTCCAGGTCACGGACGCGTTCGCTTTCGCCGTCCCCGGACGAAAGTAGAAATCTTCGTTGCTACGTCCGTACACGTTGTAGTCGGACTGGTATCGCACGTCCAGGCGGTATTGCAGCGTGCCGGCGGAAAACTCCTGCGACCAGGTCATTGCCCCGTATGTGGAAAGCTCGGGCGCCATCATAACTGCGAAATGGGAATTGTCGGTCGCCACGCCATCGCCGGTCAGATCGGCAAGGTTGTGGTCCCACACCGCGTTGAGGTATCCCAGCGCAAAATCGAACTCCAGATCGGGCGTCGCGAGCCAGGTAGATTCAAATTCGAGACCGCCGATGGACATCGCTCCGATATTGTCGCTTACCGACTCGGTTCCGCTCCCCGCGGCGTTCGGTCTCCTGATCAGGCCAACGACATCGGTGTATTCGATGAAGAATCCGGCGGCGGCGAAACGCATCCGGTTGTCGAGCAGCGAGCCCTTGATTCCCGCCTCGATGCTGGTCGAATACTCCGCGTCGTAAGGCCCGACATTCTCCGGCAAGGTCGCCCTGCCGTTGAAACCGCCGGGCTTGTAGCCGGTGGACGCCGTCGCATAGAACAAGGTCGAATCCTCCGCCTGATATTCGAGCCCCAGTTTCCAGGTCGGCTGATTCCATTCGTGAGAAGGCGCGAATCGCGAAACGGGCGCCGGCGGCGCGGGAGGCGGCAAGGGAAAATCGTTCAATTCGGCCGTCTTTTGTTCGCTGGTCATTCTGGCGCCGACGATCAGCGAGACCGAGTCGCTGACGGCAAAGCCCGCCTGTCCGAACACCGCCTGACTGCGTGTGTCCTGCCGCGCCAGGGCGGTCTCGAAGGCCTCCTCGAAGGCCTGGGTCTCGGAGAACGGCGGTCCTATGTTCTGATGGAATATCCGCTCGATGCTCTCATTGAAAAGGAACACACCGGCGACCAGGTCCCAGTTCTCGCTTTCGTCGTTATGGTAGCGAAGCTCGAAACTTTCCTGCTCCTGTTCGATGTCGAATCCCCAATTGAACGGGATATTGGCAAATCCGGCCGGGGACGGAGGATCCACTCCAACGCGCCCATCGATATCGATATAGGCCAGAAATTCACTTTGATGCGTGTTGGCCAGCAAGGCGAGATAACCCTGGCCGAGAGGAACTTCCGACAAAACGGTGAAACCGGATTCATTGGAATTGCGAAATCCGTCCTGATCGTGATTGACCAGGTTTACGTCGCCATCCGAGACGCCATATGGATCCTGAATCTGATTGGTCAATCCCACTCCTTTTGCCTTGTCCTCAAGCCGGTACAAAATGAAACTGGTTTCGGCGAATGCCGCATCGTGATCGATTCTCAACTTCGTATTGCGCGAATTGAGGTTGCCGAGAGTCTTGCCGCTGAAAGCGTTCCTGATATAACCGTCCATCGTCCTTGCCGCATGCGTAAGGCGGCCCCGCACCGAACCGTCGAACATGGCGCCCGTGTCCGCCGTCAGCACGTACCGGTTCGTGCCGTATTCACCCGCCGACAAACGCATCGAGACGCCGGCTTCTTCGGCGGCCGTCCTGGAAATGTAGTTCACGGTCCCCGCCATGCTGCTCCGGCCGAACAGGGTGCCTTGCGGACCCCGCAGAATTTCGACGCGCTCGATTTCGGCCTGGTCGTATATCACCCCGGTATTGCGCGCGTGGGGAATGCCGTCGACGAGAATTTGCGTCTTCTGGTCGGATAGCGGGTCGATATCGTAAAACCCGATGCCCCGAATGGAGAACTTTCCGCCGTTTTCCATCATGAGCACGTTGTTCAGGATCACATTGGGCGCAATCCCGTTCAGGTCGGTGATATTGGTGGCGCCGTTCTCTTCCAGCAATTCGCCCTGCACCACCGAGACGGAAACCGGTACGTCGAGAACGTTCTCCTCGACCTTCTGGGCCGTGACGGTGATTTGTTCGAGTTCGTCGCTTTCCGCGGCGAGGACTTGCGGAGAACAGACGGCGGCCAACACCAGGAGCGACATGGGGCAAACGCGGATCGCCAGAATGTATCGGCTCACTGGACCCAGTTCCATCCGGTAACACTGCCGTTGGATTTGTTGTGCCTGAAAATTCTATTGATCATTTGGTTCCGGGTCCAGTTGGATTATGGCCGTGGCGGATTCGGCGGCGCTATTCCAGACCCTGCCGCTTCAGGAATTCCCGAGCGAGCCCCGCGCAATCCTCCGGCTTTTCCAGTTGCAGAAGATGCGTCGTTTCCGGAATGAAATCATAGTCCATGCTGGAGGCCAGTTGCTGATCCAGATCCGGCAAATAGGCATGCGGATGGGTAGGATCGGCGCCAATGATTTTCGCGGGGCAAGCGACCGACTCATAATCGATCATCACAAAGAAACTTCGAGCGTATTCCATCAATTGCGCCTCGTATTCACGGGGACAGCGCAACTCGTATCCTTCATCCGTTGACGACCGCCGAAGCAGCGTTCGCCCCATGAGTTCGTGTGTGCCGGGCAGCATGAACTTGAAATTCGGCGAAAACTCCAGTAATTCCACAAATTCTTCCCGGTTTCTGAATCGATGCGCGCGCCGGCGTATCATTTCGGCGCCGCGCTTCGCGCCTTCTATCATTTCGATCTGATTTACGCCGGCCTTGACCAGGGGCGGATCAAACAGAACCAGCGCCGAATACGGATTCCTCTCCGAAAGCAAGGCAATCATCGTGCTGATCGAATGAAACACGCCCGCGGTGGGCTTGCTTCCGTATTCGTTTTCGATGGCTTCGAGAATAGTATCGTGGTCGCGAACGAGAGTTGGAAGATTGTGATCTTTTTTTGGCCCTACACGGTTCCGGCCGTGATTTCTCAGGTCGTAGATCATCACGTCATATTCGTCGGAAAGCAGGGTCCAGAACGGACAGAGAAGATCGGCCGCGAAGCCGGAACCATGCGTCAGGACGATTCTCGCTCCTTCCGGCCGGCCATGCCGTCTGATGGAAATTTCCGTATCGGAATCAAGCTTGACGTCAAGAGTCGAAAGGGGCTCGGGTATCTTCCAAGTCATGGCGACCGCATGATAACGCATGCGCGCTCCCGTTGGCTTGCCATACAGAAAAACCATGCCTATCATGCCTTCCTGTCGGTTACAGGAGACAGATGGTCAGGCTGGCGCTTGCATCAAGACTTCCGCACCGAAACATGACGAATCTGCAAAATTGAGGAGATGAAAAAATGAGTTCTACAGAAGACCGCATGAAGGCGCTCGCGGAAAAGCACTTTGGAATGGATGTGGATATCGACGTGTCCTTGCGAGACACCGAGATTTCTTCGCTGGACCAACTGGCCTTCCTGAAACGAGTCGCGGAAGAGTTTCAAACGGCTATTTCGAGCGTGGATGCCGAACAATTCGAAAACTTGCGAGCTTTGGCGAAGTACATCGACGATCGCAGCTGACCTGGAAACCAATGTGAGGGGCGCTTCCGGCTGTGTCGCGGGAGACAGCGATATATGCGGTGGCGCCCTTTTCTTGAATCCGGCAGTGCGCGGATTGTCCATGTAGACCTTTCGCCGAACGCTCGCGATGAAGCCGAAGCGATTGGCTGGCTGGACGATTCCGAACTGGGGCGCAGAAACAGATTTGTACATCCCGCTCCGCGCCGCCGGTTTACCTTTTGTCGCGCCGTACTCCGTGAACTGATCTGCCGCGAACTCGGTTGCCGCAACGATGAACTGTCGTTCGCGTTCTCGAAGTTCGGCAAGCCATTCGCTCACGTGGGCGGATCGCCGGCAAAGATTTCATTCAATGTCAGTCACGGTGGCCGGCACGGATTGATAATTCTGGCGCAACGGGGCCGGATCGGCGTTGACGTCGAAGAACGGCTTGTCGATCGTGACCTGGATGGCTATATCAGGACATTGTTCGCGCCGGGAGAACGATCGGAACTCGAAGCTTCGCAAGGACGGGACAAGGTGGAGTTGTTCTACCGGCTCTGGACCCTGAAAGAGGCGCTCGTCAAGGCGGCCGGTGACGGACTGACCCTGGACACTTGCGATTTCGAGATTCCGCTCGCCATGATTCACGGTGAATCCGACGGTGAATTCAGCTTCCCCGGAACGCCTTCAACCCGCTGGCGTCTCGAAAACATCGGCAACGAACGGTTCGCCGCGGCTATTGCCCGGGAATTGATGTAAATCGATTGCAATCATTCCAAAGCGCAAAGCCGCAGGTCGTGCCTTCACTGGGGCGTCATGCCGGCGGCAAGTTCCGTCGCGGGGTCTCCCGCGATTCTCGTATGGTAGAGCAGGCGCGGCTGGTCGGCATCGTAAGGTCTGGCCCGATGCATGACCCTGCGGTTATCCCAGATCGCAACGTCCCCGGCTTGCCACGCATGCCTCATGATCCTCGGCGGCCTGCAGGCGAATTCCTCCAGATCGGACAGCAATTCGCTGGACTCCGCTTCCGAAAGTCCCGGAATTCCATAAGCGTGCCGACCGATGTAAAGCGAATGCCGGCCGGTCACCGGATGTTTCTTTACCAGCGGGCGCAATGGTTTATCGCCCTCGTAAAAACCATAACTGGCTCCCGCCTTCGCATGGTGACCGATTGACGCCTGCGAATGGAAATAAGAGTGGAACGCGGACAAGCCTGCAATTCGCCGGCGTGTCTCGTCATCGAGGTCCTCATAGGCGGCGCGCATGTCGGCCCATTCGGTCTGACCGCCGCGGGAAGGCACCACCACGGCGCTCAGCACTGCCGCCTTGGCCGCGAGCGGCATGAACGAACTGTCGATATGCCACTGCTCGTTGCCTTTCAGGGTCATGACATAATGTTCGTCCGGTTCGCCCCCAAAAGTTTCGGGATCCCCGACCGGGAGGACCTTTTTGCCCTTGCTCACAAATTCGATTTCACCGAACCTTTCGGCAAAAGCCGCCTGCTGGGCGACGGTCAGGTATTGATCGGGAAAGATCAGCACACCGTGCTCGTGGAAGGCGTCCTCGATCACGGGCCAGGTTTCCTCGTCCAGTTCCGCGATCCTGATGCCGGAAACGGTTGCTCCGCAGGTTGCGTTCGAAGGATCGATATTGATTTCGTGGCCCATTGGAAACACAGTACATTCACAATTGAATTCCGAAAAAACTAGCACAAGTGAACCTCTCCATGAAAGCGGAAAACGACTGGGAAATTCCCGAACCATTGGTGGTGTGCGAAGTCGGCAACGACTTACGGGCGCCCACCGTGATCAGGCGTCACGGGAACGCGGAAGCCCGTACCCGACTCGTGCTGAGTCACGGCAACGGATTGGCCATAGACCTGTATCTGCCTTTCTGGTCGCTGCTCGCCGAGGACTTCGATCTCTTTCTGTATGACCTGCGAAACCATGGCTGGAACCCGGTCGGACCCAGACGGGAGCACAACATCCCGACGCTGATTCGCGACCACGATCTCGTGCTGGAAACCATCGACCGGCGCTTCGGCGCCAAACCGACGGTCGGCGTATATCACTCCGTAACCACCCTGGTAAGCCTGCTGGCCGACTCCAGGAAATATGCGGCGCTCGTACTGTTCGACCCGCCGCTCCTGAAGCCCGCGGTAGGCAAGACGGAATGGTACGAAGCCACGGAGAAGGCGATTGCCACGATCCGGCGCCGCGGCAACAGGTTTCAATCGGAAGAGGAATTTGCCGAGTTGCTCGGCTTTCTGCCGGGTTTCGTCAAGATTCCGCGCGATGTGCGCAAACTCATGGCAAGGACGACCTTGCGCAAGACTTCGGACGGACAGGCTGTGGAACTTCGTTGCCCACGCGAATACGAAGCGGAAATCATGGAAGCCTCCAGAAAGTTTTCGCCGTTGCTGGATATGTCGATCCTGTCCTGTCCGACCAAGGTGATCGGCGCCGATCCGTCGGCGCGTTATTCCTACCTGCCGACATTCGATCTCAGCCATGTCGAAGGACTGGATTACGATTTCGTGCCTGACACCACGCATTTGCTGCAACTGGAGCAGCCGGCGCAATGCGCCGCGCTCCTGCGCAAGTTTCTCGCCAACCAGGGTTTGTAACCGGCTACCGCTTCGGCGAACGATTTTCCATCCAGAAGCTTTTTCGCTGAAAGGGATAGCACGGCACGGAAACCCGACGCCGCGTTTCTCCGGCAAACAGACCTTCGAACCGCAGCGGGGCTCCCGCTTCATACGCCCTCGCGGCGGCCGCGGCGAAACCTTGCCCGCAGTCTGATTTCAGGTTTTTCGCGGCGGTCCCAAGCTCGATTACGGTGTTCACTTCCATGCCTTCGGGCAAGCTGTGCGCGGCATCGGCGCCTGCAGATGCCGGCGCTTGCGGCAACCAGAACTCGACACTCCGCGCATCTTCGACCGAATCCCGCGGCAATTCCGCACCGTCGCAGACGAAGCAGATTTCCGGCGGCGATATCCCTTTCAGCATTCTCCGGAGCGTGTCGAGAGTGCCCGATTCCGGCAAGGATTCGGTCAGATCGCCCAGGACGAACGCGAGACTCAGTCCTTCTTCCAGGCTGAACATGCCGGCGGCGCGCGCCGCCGCGATCTTGCCCGGGCCCTGGCCCAGCACGACGGCGGGCCGGACCTGCAACGACGACCACAGTTCCATGAGCGCGCATTCGAGCGCATAGGCGATCGGCAGGGCCCAGCCGCCGATGTCGGAGTCCGTGCGGGCATCCTTGGCAAACATGGCTTCGAGCAGCGATTGGCCGCGGGTTTCCCTGCAAAACGCATCGCAGCGATCCAGCACATCGCGAAATGCCGGCTCGCTCCGGTAGAGAGTTTCACTCAAGTCATCCCTTCGGCTCGATTTTCCGGCAAAAACAAATCCGGTTCTGGCCCGCGAAGCGATTACCGGCCGTTCTTTCGACTCCAGCAGTGCCTGCAGGCCACAACGCAATGTGGCGGCATCCCGGAACAACACTGCGGCGCGATGGTCGAAATGACTGCGCCCGATGGAGGCGCTCCAGGCCAGATCGGACAGAATTTCTTTTTCCGCGGCTTTTTCACGCGGGTGTTCTCCATCGAGAGCGTCAAGCCAGGCCAGATAGTGTCCGGCAAGCGCACCAATCGCCGCGACCGACTTGCCCGAAATGGGCAATACGCGCAATTCGCGCGCCTCCGGAGCGGGTTCGCAGGACTCGGCGGTTGAATCGGTCACAACAGGGCGAGCGGCGCCGGCAGGTTGCATGGTTCCGGGGCCGGCCGCATCCGATGTTCGATAATCCTCGATCACGACATGGGCGTTGGTGCCGGAAACCGCGAATGCGCTCACGCCGGCCCGGCGCGGCCGATCGCCGTCCGCGGGCCAATCAGTTTGCTCCGACACCACTTCTACTGGCAGCGCTTCCCAATCGACTTGCGGATTCGGTTCGCGAAAATGCAATTGTTTCGGAATCGAACCGCGCCGCATCGCCAGGACTGTCTTGATCATGCCGGCAACGCCGGCGGCGGCTTCCAGATGTCCGATATTGGTTTTCACCGTTCCTACCAGCAGCGGACGGCCAGGGTCGCGGCCGGCGCCGTAAACGGCCGCCGCGGCCTGTACTTCGATAGGATCGCCCATGGCCGACCCGGTTCCGTGGGCTTCGAGATAGTCGACCTCCGAAGGAGCGACTCCGCCGCGGGCCAGCGCCGATTGAATTACCTGCTGCTGGGCCGTTCCGCTTGGCACCGTCAGCCCGGCGCTTGCGCCGTTCTGATTGACGGCCGTGCCGCGAATCACGGCCCAGATCCTGTCGCCATTGGCTTCCGCGTCGGCCAATCGTTTCAGAACGAGCATGCCGCAACCCTCGCCCCGGACGTGACCGTCCGCCGACGCATCGAAACTGCTGCATTGCCCTTTTTTCGAGAGCAGGCCCAGTTCACCCATGTATCTTCCCGCTTCGGGCGACAGAATCGTCTTGACGCCGCCGGCAAGCGCCAGATTGACTTCGTTCCGCTGCAAGGCCGTCGCCGCCTCGTGCACCGCGACAAGCGACGAGGCGCACGTCATGTCCAGCGGAATTGCGGGTCCCATCAGACCGAACGAGTACGCGATTCTGCCCAGAGCCACGCTACTCGCCGTGCCCAGATAATTGACATCGCCGTTGGCCATCATCAGGTCGCGATACTCGCAACCGCTGATTCCGGAATAGATGCCGGTCAGGCTCCCCCGCAGCCCTTCGGGGTCGATACCGGCGTCCTCGAGCGCGCGCCAGCTCATTTCCAGCAACATGCGCTGTTGCGGATCCATCGAGTCGGCCTCGATCGGCCGTATGCCGAAAAATCCGGCGTCGAACAGATCGACGCCGCTTACGAATCCACCGCGCCGCAGGACGGGATCTTCGGCGGCGGGATCCCCTGTTACGCCTTCCCACGGACCGGCATCGTCCCGGCCATTCGTAACCGCATCGCGGCCCTCTTCGAGCAATTGCCAGAAAGATTCGATGTCTTGTGCGCCGGGAAATTGGCCGGCCATGCCGACGATCGCGATCCCGTCGTTTGCGTCGGACATTGGCTGTGGCGGAGCCGGTTCGGAATCGGCTTGCGGCGCGGGCGGTGAAACTTCGGCGCCAAGCGCATCGGCGAGTTCCGCGTTGAGATACGCGGCAAGCGTGTTTATGTCCGGAAAGTCGAACATCAAGGTGTTGGGCGCCACGAAATAACCGTCGAGCGCCCGGTTCACGCGATTTCGCAGTTCAACCGCCATCAGCGAGTCCATTCCCTGTTCGAAAAAGCCGGTGGCCGGCGACGGAGCGGAAGGCAGGCGCAGAACCGCCTGTACCTCCTGCTGCAGAAAGGCGGCGAACACGCTTTCGCGATCCGATGGCGGTGTCTGCCGCAGCCGCGATATCAGATCTTCGAACTCGTCGGATTCACCGGCCTCCGCATCCGACTCGTCCAGGAGCAATTCGTCCAGCAGGGGCGGCGGGCTTTCCACCGCTTCCGCAAAGGTCGGCCAGTCTATCGCCAATGCCACGGACGTGGCGGGGTCTCGCTGCACCAGCAACTCGAACGCCTTGAGCCCCTGCTCAGGGCTCATCCAGGAACTGCCGCGCGCGGCGAGAGTCCCGGCGATGCGTTCGCGTTGCTCTTCCGCTTCGCCGATCTCCGACCAGGCGCCCCAGGCAATGGACTGGCCGGGCAAGCCCAGCGCCCGCCGATGCGCCGCGAGTTGATCGAGGAAGGCGTTCGCCGCGGCGTGGTTGGCCTGCCCGGGATTGCCCAATATTCCCGCGGCGCTGGAGAAAAGCGTGAAAAACTCCAGGTCGAGATGCGATGTTGCCTGATGCAGATGCCATGCGCCCAGGATCTTGGGCCACAGTACCGCTTCGAATCCGTTCCAGGTCTGATTGCCGAGCGCGGCGTCCGCCAGTACGCCGACGCTATGGATCACGCCGCCAAGGGGCGGCAGGTTCGCGTCCATTCGTCCCAGCATTGCCTCCACCGACGCGGCATCGGTCACATCGGCGATTTCCACGCTGATCGCGGCGCCGCGCCTGCGCAGGGATTCGATCGCCTCCCCGGCTTCGGGGTCGGGTGGCCTCCGCCCATTGAGCACGATGGCGCCGGCGCCGTGCCCGGCGAGCCAACCCGCGATCGCGCAGCCGATACCGCCAAGCCCGCCCGTGACGAGATAGGTTCGATCCTTGCGCAATTGTCCGTGCGCCAGCGGTGAATGGGTAAATACGATCTTGCCGATGTGCCGCGCCGCGCGCA
Source organism: Pseudomonadales bacterium (assembly GCA_022822865.1). GTDB lineage: Bacteria > Pseudomonadota > Gammaproteobacteria > Pseudomonadales > Pseudohongiellaceae > UBA9145. Next base: position 34,433 of record JAJDYJ010000057.1, read on the forward strand.
TGCAATCCATGGCGCCGGCGGCGTCGGTGAACGCCCAGCGGGAATGCAGCAGGGGCCTGATTTCCCGCTTCGCCAGTTTTTCCAGCATCTGCTTGAGAATGGCGCCGGCCTTGGCCGGGTCTTCCTCCCGCAGGATATCGATTTCCAGGATTGAATACGCGACGTCCGGGCGCGCGGCCGCCATTTCTTCCTCGCTCAGGATGTCGACCCGCGCCATTTCGACGAAGCGCCCGCCTTCGGCGAGGCAGGAAAGGCTGGCTTCGATGAACCCTTCGCTGGTCAGACTGTTTAGCACCATATCCACGCCCGCGCCGCCGGTCGCTTCGAGGATTTGCTCACTGAACCGCGTACTGCGGCTGTCGAATACGTGCTCGACGCCGAGCGAACGAAGATAGTCGCGCTTGCGCTCGCTCGCGGTCGCGAACACTTCCACGCCCATGTCCCGGGCCAACTGGATCGCCGCCAGCCCGACTCCGCCCGCGCCGGCGTGAATCAGGACCCGCTCGCCCGCTTTCAGGCCCGCAAGCTCGTATGAATGCGCCGCCGACATGAAGGCGCTCGGAATCGTGGCCAATTCGGAAATCGAGTAACCCGGTAACGCGGGAAAGACCATGTCCTCGACGGTGACGGTTTCGGTTCCGAACGAACTGAGCGCCATGCCCACCACGAGATCGCCCGGAGCGACTCTTGTCACATCGGACCCGATTTCGAGCACTTCCCCGCAAAATTCGCCACCGAGCGAAGCCCGGTCCAGGCCGATCGAGACGAAAACATCCCGAAAATTCAGCCCGAAGGCTTTCAATGCGACTCGAACCTGCCCCGGTTGCAGCTTTCCTGGCGGCAGTTTCACGACCTGCAGAGCCTCCAGCGAACCACCGGCATCGGGCTCGACCTTCCAGGCCGCATCGACATCCGGCGCGAGGCGGCCCGCTATCTCACCGTTTCTGACCAGCCGCGCGGCCCGGCGCCGTCCGAACCGGTAGGCGATCTGGTTTTCCCCGTCCGGGTAGAGGAATTCCTCTATCAGATCGGCAGGCAGCACTTCGCCAGCGGGATCCAGATCGATCATCTTCGGTTTGAGATCGCTCGCTTCCCGCGCGATGACTCTGCCGAGTCCCCATAGCGTAGCGCCCGCAAGATGGCCGCCGCGTTCGATTTCCAGCACCTGGGCTCCGCGAGTGATCAGAAACAAACCGTGTTCCGGAGCGGCGTTCGCATCGAGCAAGCCCTGGCCGAGCGCCAGAGCGCTTGCGGTCGACCGGCGAACGTCCCCGGCGATTTCCTCCGCGCCGGCTGTGTGCCCGTGGCTGTCCTGCGCGGCGAGATGAATGACGCCATGCAGCGGTGGATCTTCCGGCAAATCCCTGAACAGCGATTCCCAGGATTCCCGCCGTTCGGCCTCGACCCGCACGAATGAAATGTCGCTTTGCTCATCTCCTGGCGCCGCTTCCGATTCCGCGCACGCGACGATGGCACGCTGATTGCGCGCCGCCAGATCCCGCGCCAGGCCGGTCGCGATTCCACCGCGGTCCGCGTGCAATATCCAGACGCCCCGCTCTTCCTTCACTTCCGCCGGTCCCGCGGCCAGAATGACGCCGCGATCCGAATTGGACATCTCGCTCGATTCGTCGTAGCCCAGAATGGAAACGCTTTCGAAGCGGGCGTCCGCCAGCGCTTGCCGCCATACCTCTGGCGGCGCGAGGGCATTGTGCGGGCGGCAGGAATCGGCATAGCGCCACCAGCCGTCCAACTGGCCGAAAGTCAGGTCCAGCCATTCCTGGGCGCGCATGTTCTCCAGCGCAACCAATTGACCGGACGGGGCCAGCAGCAGGCGGCAATGTTCCAGCGACTCGACGAGAAACCGCGTCGCGTGCAGGACATTGGAGGCGATTAAGAGGTCGTAGCCGTTGCGTTCGAAGCCCTGCTCCAGTGGATCGACTTCGATGTCCAGCACCCGATAGTCGATTGACGCTTCCGCGCCGCCGAAATTCGACTCCGCCTCGGCGAAAAATCCCGCTGATATGTCGGTATAGACATATTCGTACCTGCCCTCGGGCAGTTCCGGCAACACGACGGCGGTTGCCGAGCCGGTGCCGGCGCCGACCTCGATGATCCGCAACTTGCGGTCGGCGGGCAGGTTTTCGATCAGGGCCGCCGTGGCCTCGGCGAGTATCCGGTTCGCGGAGCGGGTGCCCGGGGCCTTCTTGAACAGGTCGGCCGGAGTCGGATCGCCGCTGCCGAACAGCAGGGTGAGCGGATCCATGTTGCCGCGCAGCACTTCAGGCAGGGCCCCGGCGCTGCGCCGAAACAGGCCGATCTCGATCGATCCGTGTGAATAACTTGCCGCCAGTTTGTCGGCGAGCGCATTCGGGTCGGCCGGAACCCCATCCGGCAAGGCGTCTCCCGTGCCGATCCTGACGGTGAATTCCGTGCCCGACGATTCCAGTACGCCGCCGCGGGCCAGAATTTCGAGAATGCGGCGGAACAGCTTTTCATGCTCCGGCACGACCTTCAGTCTGCGGGCGAGTTCGGCGGCCTCAACGGAATCGCCGACCTTGCGCTGCCACCCCAATCCGTCCACCGCCGCCAGCGCATAGGCGCGCGACAGAAGTTCCAGATCCGCCAGCAGCGCGGCGCGCTCGGCGGGCTCGATTCCGTCCGCCGCGAGATAATCCGAAACCAGGGCGGCGTTTTCATGAACCCGGGCGGGCGCGGCGAGAAAGTTCGCGGGTAACATTCCCGGCGCGAGATAACTGTCGCGCCAGACGATTTCGTACAACAGTTCGTCCGCGCCCTCGATCGCGGCAAGCAGCGCGGCCCGCGTGGCGCGCTTGACGGTAAAACCGTCCACTTCGCCGACGGGTTCGCCCTGGAGGTCGTACAGGCGCAGGTCGGCGGACAGGACTTCCCTCGAATCGCCGAAATCCGTTTCCTCCGCGCCGGCCCCGGCGCGCTCCCGCATGCGGACATGGCAAAGCATGCGATCAGGCAGCCGTTCGCGTATCCGCATTCTTTCCCATGCGAAAGGCAGATAGGTCGTGGCCTTGTCTTCGGGCTCCAGACCCCGCGCCGCCCCCATCACCTGGAAACAGCCGTCGAGCAGCAGCGGGTGAATGTCTTGCGTATGCGGTTCGCGCTCCGCGGGAAAGCCGATTTCGCCAAGGGCTTCCCCGGGCCGCGCCCACACCGCTTTCAGGGTCCGGAACGACGCGCCCAGATCAATTCCGAATTCACGCTTGGAGCGATAATAGTCCGCCACGTCGACCGGCGACATGGCCGATTTCAACGCCGCCGGGTCGAGACGCGCCATCGTTTCGGGCGGAGCGCCGCCGGCTTCCGGCAATACGCGTCCTTCCGCGTGCAGCGCCCATTCCTCATCGGATTCGCCCTTGCTGAGTATCTGGACCCGGCGCTCGGGGTCGTCTCCCGGCGCTTCGAGCAGTACCTGCAACTTGCGCCAGCCGCTTTCCTCGCCGTCGCCTTCCTTGTTCGTAAAAACCAGCGGATTATGCAATTGCAGGTCTTCCACCAGCACCGGCAGGGAATCCTCGTCGTTCGACGCGCAGGCCGCCATGGCGCCGTACAGCGCGCCCGGAGCGATGAGCGCGCCGAAAACCCGGTGATCCTGCAGCCATGCGGGCTCGGAAGGATGCAGATCGGTTTCGTAAGTCAATTGGCCCAGCGCCGTTTCATGGCGATTTCCCAATAGCGGGTGATCGTCGCTCTTGCGCTGGCGCTTCGACACGCGGACCCAGTGATGGACACGCTGGAACGGGTAGCCCGGCAGCTTGATCCGGCTGCGCGCTTCTCCTCCGAACAGGCCGGAGAAATCGACCGCCAGTCCTGCTTCCCAGGCCCCGGCGACCGCCCCGGTAAAGCCGCCGCTCGTATCGGCGGGTAGTTCGTCGGCGTCCTGCGGCGGCCGTTGCAGACTGCTGAGCACCAGGGGCTCTCCAGCCGGCGCCGACGCCGGCCAGTTCATGGAAACCACCGGCCCCAGCACGGCATGGGGACCGATCTCCACCACCGTGTCCACTTCCAGTTCCGCCAGGGTTTCGACGCAGTCCCGGAACGCGACGGGCGCCCGCGCATGGCGTCGCCAGTACGCTGCGTCCATGCGCGCCTCCTCTCCCATCGGCTTGCCGCTGACGTTGCTGATCAGCGGAATGGACAAGGGCGGAGGATCGGGAAAGATTTCCGCCGCGGCGGCTTCGAGTTCGTCGAGCACGGGCTCGATCAGGGCGCTGTGATAGGCGGGACTGCGCCGCAAGCGAACGACTTTCACCTCCTCGGCCTCGAATCGGGCAAGCACCGCTTCGAGCTGTTCGCCGGGTCCGCTGATCACCTGCTGGGCGCCGTTGTCCACGGCAACGCTGAGTTCGCCGCCGTCCGCCGCGGCGTTCTGTTCGGCCACGGCGGCGGCGACCCGGTCCGCGGGCGCGAATATGGCCGCCATCCCGCCGTCGCTTCGCGTCGTACCCATCAGCGCGCCGCGCGCAGCCGCATAACGCAGTCCCTCTTCGAGTCCGAAAGCGCCCGCGGCCTGCGCCGCCGCTATTTCGCCGAGACTGTGGCCGACGACGACATCGGGCCGTACGTTCAGGCTCTCCCATAGCGCGACCAGGGCGCATTCGAGCGCATAGATGGCGGGTTGCGTCCAGGCCGGCTCGTCGAGCAACCCGTCGGTCTCGCCGCGGCCGAACATCACGTCCAGCAGCGAGATCCCGCGTTTTTCGGACAGCAACCGGTCGCAGCGGTCCAGAACCGCGCGGAATACGGGTTCGCATTCGTAGAGCGCGCGGCCCATGCCGGGCCATTGACTGGCCTGGCCGGTGAAAACGAAGGCCAGTTTGCGGCCCGCGCGCGACTGCGCGATCTGGTCCGCGTTCTCCTCCGCTGCCCGTTGCCGCAACTGCTGCCGAAGTTGGGCGGCATCGTTGTACAACACACCGGCGCGCCAGGCGAAGTGGTATCTGCCTGTCGCGGCGGTCCACGCCAGGTTCGCAAGCTTTTCTCCTGCCACTGCATCCGCCGACTCTTCGCCCTGTTCGGAAAGCCAGGACAGGTACGCCGCGGCGGACTCGCGCACGGCCTGAGCGGTTCTGCCGGATAGCGGAAGCATGCGGGTTTGCCTTGCTTCGGGACGCTCCCCGACTTCGACTTGCGCCGGAACGGCCAGATCCGGGGCAACGGGAAAAGCGATGCGCGAGATGTCGCCGGCGGTTTCGCTCGCTCCGTAACTCTGAACGATCACGTGCCCGTTGGTGCCGGACCAGCCGAATGAATTGACCCCGGCCAAAGCGGGTTTCCCGTTACGGCAGGGCCAGTCGGTTTTCTCGTCGGTAACGCGAACGGGAATGCGGTCCCAATCGATATCGGGATTGGGCACATTGAAATTCAGATGGCGGGGGATGATTCCATGCCGCATCGCCAGGACGGTCTTGATCATTCCGGCGACTCCCGCCGCCGGCCCCAGATGGCCGATATTGGTCTTGACCGAGCCGATCAGCAGGGGGCGGTCCGCATCGCGCTCGCGTCCGAAGACTTCCGAGGCGGCGTTCAGTTCGATCGGGTCGCCGACGACAGTGCCCGTGCCATGCGCTTCGAGGTAATCGACTTCGGCGGGAGCGACGCCGGCGCGAACCAGGGCCTGTCGCATGGCCTTTTCCTGCGAGCTCGCGCTCGGCACCGTCAGACCCTGGCTGGCGCCGTCCTGATTGACGGCCGAGCCCGGAATAACGGCCCAGATCCGGTCGCCGTCGGCCTCCGCGTCGCTCAGACGCTTGAGAACGATCAGGCCGCAGCCCTCGCCGGCCACGAAGCCGTCGGCGGCCGCGTCGAAAGTCCAGCATTGGCCTGTCGGCGACAGCATTCCCGCATTGGCCCGCAACTCTTGCGGGCGCCCGGAAAGCACGACATGAACGCCTCCCGTCAGCGCCAGGTCGGCATCGTGCCGTTGCAGTCCCGCGACCGCCTGGTGAATGGCGACCAGGGACGACGAGCAGGCCGTGTCGATCGCCATCGAAGGCCCTTCCAGGCCGAGCACGAAGGAAATGCGCCCGATTGCGGTATTCAGGGAAGTACCGGTTGCGGCGTACAGCCCGGCGGCGACTTCCGCCGTTCCCGGGTCTTCGAAGGCCATGTCGCGGTAATCGTAGTTGCTGATGCCGGCGTATACGCCGGTGCGGCTGCCCCGTAGCGATTCGGGATCGATCGCCGCGTCTTCGAGAGCCTGCCAGCTCACTTCAAGCATCATGCGCTGCTGCGGGTCGAGCATTTGCGCTTCGTTGGGAGAAATACGGAAGAACTCCGCGTCGAACAACTCCAGATCTTCGACGAAGGCGCCGAATCGGGTCGCTGCGTTGCTGGAATTAGAAGGAGGAAAGTTCGGCCCCGCGCGGCCGATTACGGCGCCGGGCGGACCTTCGGTTACGGCGTTTCCGCCTTCGATCAGGAGCTTCCAGTAGTCGGGCAGGCTCTTCGCGCCGGGAAAACGGCATGCCATGCCGATGATGGCGACCGGTTCGTTTCCGGCGGAATATGAATGTTTCCGGGATTCGGCGACAATTGAAATCGAGTTGGATTCTTGCTGAGATAAGTCCCGGTTCATTGTTTAAATTCTCCCTTCCAGCACAAGGACAATCCTAGCATATGAGCATGACCCCGAAGCATGAACTCTGAAACGAAAAACGGCGCTTCGCGGTTGCGCTTTCAGGCCGATGAGACGCCTCCCGTACCGCTGACGCTCGGACTCGGACTCCAGCTCGGCGCCTTGACTCTTGCCGTCCCGATTCTGATTCCCACGGCGATCATGCGAACCGCCGGTATGGCCGAGTCCGATCTGGCCTGGCCGATATTCGCGGCAGTCGTAATCAGCGGAATGACTACCGCGCTTCAGGCATTTCGATTCGGCTGGATCGGCGGGGGCCATTTGCTGGTTGCCGGCAGTTCCGGAGCGTTTATCGGAATCGCCATCACGGCATTGGCGGAAGGCGGCCCGGCACTGCTCGCGACACTGGTCGCGGTCACGGCGATCGTTCAACTGCTTTTCTCGGCCCGCCTTGCCCTGTTCCGACGTATCTTGACTCCGGCTGTCTCCGGCGCGGTAATCATGATACTTCCGGTTACGGTGATGCCATTCGTTTTTGAAATGCTGGAGACGGCGCCGGAAGGCAACCATCAATTCGCGGCGCCCGCGACGGCCGCTGTAACGATTCTGGCGATTCTTGGCGTATCCCTGAAAGGCTCGGCAATTTTGCGCCTGTGGGCGCCGATTATCGGCGTGGTGGCCGGAAGCGCTTTCGCGGCCTTTTTCGGCCTGTTTGAACTCGACCGAATAGCATCGGCGTCCTGGATCGGCGTACCGAAAGCTGCATTGCCGGGTCTCGACCTCGACTTTGGCCCGGTATTTCTTTCCCTGCTTCCGGTTTTCCTGTTGACCGGTCTGGTTGGTTCGATTCGCGCGATAAGCAGCAATATCGCGTTGCAGCGCGTATCCTGGCGCCGTCCACGGCCGACTGATTTTCGCGCGGTGCAAGGGACGACCACGCTGGACGGATTAGGCAATCTGGTTTGCGGTCTCGCGGGGACGGTTCCCAACACGACGTATTCCCTTGCCGCGCCTCTGATAGAAATCAATGGAGTAGCGTCGCGCCTCGTAGCTGTGGCGACCGGAGGGGTTTTCCTGGCCGTGGCATTCATGCCCAAGGCGCTGGCGGTGATATTGTCGATTCCCGGACCTGTCGTTGCCGCCTACCTCTTTGTCCTGATCACCATGCTTTTCATGATTGGCGTGAGCATGGTTATGCAAGATGGAATGGATTACCGGAAGGGACTGATCGTGGGGTTTTCATTCTGGCTGGGTCTCGGCGTACAAAACGGCGCCATATTGCCGGAAATCCTTTCCCAATTTGCCGGCGGAGTGTTTTCCAACGGAATTACGACCGGCGGTCTGGCGGCCATTCTGCTGACCTGGTTCGTGGAAGCCACCGCTCCCCGGCCAAGCCGCATGGAAACCGGGTTCAGCATTTCGGCGCTCACGGAAATCCGGGAGTTTCTGGAAAACTTTTCCTCAGGCAATGGTTGGGATACCGCAATGTCGGACCGGCTTACGGCTGTCGCCGAAGAGACATTGCTCTCGTTGCTGGGACCCGATGCGCAGCAACCTGCGCCGGAAGACAATCGGCGGCTGCGGCTATCGGCGTCCCGGATAGAAAACAGCGCTGTGCTGGAATTCATCGCCGGAAGCAGCGAGGAAAATCTGCAAGAGCAGATCTCTCTGCTGGACAGCCGGGACGAAGAAGCGCAATTGCAGACGGAAACTTCTCTGCGAATGTTGCGTCACCTGGGCGCTTCCGTACGCCACCAGCAATACATCGAACTGGATATCGTTACCGTCAACGTGAAGCGGCCGGATTCCGGCTGATCGCTTTCCGGAGCGACCGGTGGGCGGTTTCGGCGGAGAAGCCCCTGCCCTGCAGAAAGCGAAACAGGCGCTGATGTTCGCGGCCGCCCGGCGTCAGATCCTTTTGCCCGGCAAGGCGTGAATCCACGAGATTCCCGGCAAGTTCAAGCCATTCCTCGTCGGGCCGGACGAGTTCGGAGACGATCGAGTCGGGCACGCCCCGGGACTGCAATTCCGCGCGAATGTGCAGCCAGCCGAAACCGCGGCGCATGCGCATTCGCAGGTATTCCCCGGCGAAGCGCCGGTCCGATTGCAGGTTTTCAGCCGCGAGTTTGTCCAGCACCGACTCGATCGCGTCCGGGTCGGCTTCCGCAAAGCGGTCCCGCAATTTGGCCGCAAGTTCGGCGCGGGAATGTTCCCGGCGCGCGAGCAGATCCATGGCGCGGCGGCGCAGCGCCATGGACCCGAAAGCGCACTCTGAATCGCTCATACAGGAAAGGGCGGGACCCGCCGATGTCAGGATTTCCGCGAATCGGCAAGCACCACCACATCGTCGTTGCCGGCGGACTCATGTGATTCCGGCTGCGATTTGTCACCCATCGTGCGAGCGCGAATCCAGGCCTCGATTTCCTCGGCGATGGCGGGATTCTCCTGCAGATAAGCTGCGGCGTTCTTCTTGCCCTGACCGATCTTCTCGCCCTGGTAGGCGTACCAGGCGCCGGATTTTTCCACAAGGCCGAGTTTCACGCCGAGATCGATCACTTCGCCGAGATTGAAAATTCCCTCGCCGTACATGATCTGAAACTCCGCCTGCCGGAACGGAGGCGAGACCTTGTTCTTGACGACTTTCACCCGGGTTTCGTTGCCGACGACTTCGTCTCCTTCCTTGATCGTGCCGATGCGGCGGATGTCGAGCCGCACGGAAGAATAGAACTTCAGCGCATTGCCGCCGGTGGTGGTCTCGGGAGAGCCGAACATCACGCCGATCTTCATGCGAATCTGGTTGATGAAGATCACCAGGGTGTTCGAATTCTTGATGTTGCCCGCCATCTTGCGCAACGCCTGGGACATCAGCCGGGCTTGCAGGCCCATGTGGCTGTCGCCCATTTCGCCTTCGATCTCCGCCTTGGGCGTCAGGGCCGCGACCGAATCGATCACCACCACGTCGAGCGCGCCGGAGCGCACGACCATGTCGCAGATCTCCAGCGCCTGCTCGCCGGTGTCGGGCTGGCTGACGAGCAGATTCTCCACGTCCACGCCCAGTTTGGCGGCGTAAACGGGATCGAGCGCGTGTTCGGCGTCGATGAAGGCGCAACTGCCGCCGGCGCGCTGGGCCTGCGCGATGACCTGCAAGGTCAACGTCGTCTTGCCGGAAGATTCCGGCCCGTAGACCTCTACGATCCTGCCGCGCGGCAGGCCGCCGATGCCGAGAGCGATGTCGAGCCCGAGCGAGCCGGTCGATATCGCGGGTATCGCCTGACGATCGTTGTCGCCGAGACGCATCATGGAACCCTTGCCGAATTGCCGTTCGATCTGTGCCAGAGCGGCATTCAGCGCCTTTTCCTTGCCTTGGTCGTTTCTGTTGTCTTGCATCATGGTATTTCCCTTGTCTGTCAATGAATCACAACCGTAGCTGGTTCCGTGAGTTCCAGTTGCGCGATAAGTTCAATGCTCCTGGTCGCCAGTTCAACCGCTACCGCCAAAAGCCTAGTTCAATTTCCGAATTTTGCCTGATTCCGGAAGAAAACCGGGCGTAACGGCGGCGCGGCCGATTACTGTATATTCAAACAGTATATTGGCAGTCGAGGCAATTACTTTAGAAAATTTTTTTGCGCCGGAATTCAGTCCAGCAACGCGAGTAATCCTTCCAGCGCCGCGAGCACCGAAGCCTCGCGCACGGCGGTTCTGTCTCCGCTGAAACGAAACTCGCGCACCAGCTTTCGCCGCTCCCATTGCCAGGCGATCCACACCGTGCCGACGGGTTTCTCCGCGCTGCCGCCGTCGGGTCCGGCGATGCCGCTGACCGCGACCGCAATGCGCGCCCGGCTGTTGGCGATCGCGCCCGCGGTCATGGCCAGGACGGTTTCCTCGCTGACCGCGCCGGGGCCGCCGTATTCGAGCAGGCTCGCCGGCACGTCGAGCAGCCGCTGTTTGGCCTCGTTGGAATAGGTCACGAATCCGCAATCGAACCAGGCGGAACTGCCCGCGACCGCCGTGACCGCCTCGGCCACCCAGCCGCCGGTGCAGGATTCAGCGGCCGCGAGCAGCAACTTGCGCGCGAGCAGGCGTTCGCCGACTTTTGCCGCGAGGGTTTCCAGTTGGTTGTTCAGAGTCATCGATTGATATTCCTGTTGGGAAATTTTGCTGCAATCCGGTGAAACGGTCCACCCGCCCCGGCAAACCGTATAGAATTCCGGGGCCTGATGCCTGTCAACCAGCCGTATTTTGTCGCCATGCAAGACCCCACCGAAACAACCGCCCGGCAATTCAGCCTCGCTTTCGATGCGAAAGCCGCGACAGATGCGGCGCATACCCCCATGATGCAGCAGTACCTGCGCATCAAGGCGCAGCATCCGGACAGCCTGCTGTTCTATCGCATGGGGGATTTCTACGAACTCTTTTACGGCGACGCCTCCGAGGCCGCCGATCTGCTCGACATCACCCTTACCGCCCGCGGCAAATCCGCCGGCTCGCCGATTCCCATGGCCGGAGTCCCCTACCACTCGGCGGATCGTTATCTCGCGCGCCTCGTCGAAGCCGGCAAATCCGTCGCCATTTGCGAGCAGATCGGCGACCCCGCGGCGAGCAAGGGGCCGGTGCAACGCGAAGTCGTGCGCATCATCACCCCCGGCACGATCAGCGACGAAGCCCTGCTCGACGCGCGGCGGGACAACACCCTGCTGGCGATCTGCGGCAGCGGCGCCGGATCGTTCGGGCTGGCCGGGATCGATGTCAGCAGCGGGCGCTTCGTGCTGTCCGAAGTCGACGGCAGGGAAGCGTTGGCGAACGAGCTGGAGAGATTGCGTCCGGCGGAGATCCTGCTGCCGGAAACGCTCCCGGATCTGAACGAACATCTGGGACATCCGGCCTTGCGGCCGCGCCCGGAATGGGAATTCGAACTCGAAGGCGCGGTTCGCGCGTTAAGCCGCCAGTTCGGCGTCAGCGATTTGACCGCATTCGATTGCGAAGATATGGAACCGGCGCTGCGGGCCGCCGGCTGCCTGCTGCAATATTTGCGCGAAACCCAACGCGCGGACCTGCCCCATGTGCAGGGCCTGCGCGTGGAGCGGCAGCGGGACAGCGTGGTCATCGACGCCGTCAGCCGGCGCAATCTCGAAATCGAGGTAAATCTCGCCGGCGGCCGCGCCAATACGCTGCTGTCGGTCATGGACCGCTGCGCGACGCCGATGGGCTCGCGGCTGCTCGCGCGCTGGATCAGCCGTCCACTGCGCGACCGCAACGAGTTGCTGCATCGCCAGGATACGGTCAGCGCCTTGCGCGAGGATTATCGCTACGAAGCGCTGGGCAAATCGCTGGCCGACGCGGGCGACCTCGAACGCATCCTGGCCAGAATCGGCCTGCGCTCGGCGCGGCCGCGGGACCTGTCGCGCCTGCAATCCGCGCTCGAATCCCTGCCCGGGCTCCAGCAACAGCTTGCGTCCTTGCAAACTCCGCACCTGCGCCATCTCTCGGCGCGCATCGGCGAGTTTCCGGCCGAGGCCGAACTGTTGCGCCGGGCGGTAAAGGAGGAGCCCGCCCAGGTCATCCGCGAAGGCGGCGTCATCGCCGAAGGCTACGACGCGGAGCTCGACCGCCTGCGCAATCTGAGCGGCAACGCCGGCCAATACCTGGTCGAACTCGAACAGCGCGAACGGCGCCAGACCGGGCTGAGCACGCTCAAGGTCGGTTTCAACCGGGTCCACGGTTACTACATCGAAGTCAGCAAGGGCCAGTCGGCGGCCGGCCTGCCGCCCGAATACATGCGCCGGCAGACCCTGAAAAACGCCGAACGCTATATCACGCCGGAACTGAAGGAATTCGAGGACCAGATTCTCAGCGCGAAAAGCAAGGCCCTGGCGCGCGAGAAGGAACTCTACGAAGCCCTGCTCGACGAGATCGCGGAATCCCTGCCGGCCCTGCTCGTCTGCGCCTCGGGCCTGGCGGAACTCGATGTGCTGAACAATTTCGCCGAACGCGCGACCAGCCTCGAATACAGCCGTCCGGTGCTACGCGGAGCGCCCGGAATCGAGATCGGCGGCGGCCGCCATCCGGTGGTGGAACAGTCGGCCGAACAGGAATTCGTCGCCAACGACCTGTACATGGACGACGAGCGCAAGATGCTGATCGTCACCGGCCCCAACATGGGCGGCAAATCGACCTACATGCGGCAGACCGCCCTCATCGTGCTGCTCGCGCTATGCGGCAGTTGCGTTCCCGCCCGCGAAGCGGCGGTCGGACCCATCGACCGCATCTTCACGCGCATCGGCTCCGCCGACGACCTCGCCGGAGGCCGTTCGACCTTCATGGTGGAAATGGTCGAGACCGCGGCCATCCTCCACAACGCCACTCCCGAAAGCCTGGTGCTGATGGACGAGATCGGCCGCGGCACAAGCACTTTCGACGGCCTTTCCCTGGCCTGGGCGGCGGCGGTGCATATCGCCGAAAACGTGGGCGCCTTCACCTTGTTCGCCACCCACTATTTCGAACTCACCGCGCTGGCGGAGCAGATTTCGGGCGTCCTCAACGTGCATCTCGACGCCGCCGAGCACGACAACGGCATCGTCCTGCTGCACTCGGTCAAGCCGGGCCCGGCGAGCCGCAGTTACGGATTGCAGGTCGCGCAGCTCGCGGGAATACCCGCCTCGGTCATCAGCCAGGCGCGCGGCAAGCTCCGGCAACTCGAAGCGGAACGGCAAGACCCCCCTTCAGTTGCGGGGCAATCTGCTTTAGAATCTGCTGCCGAACCTGAATCGACTCCCGCCGGGCTGGATCATCCGGCTCTCGATTATCTCGAAAAGCTGGACCCGGACGCGATCACCGCAAGAGAAGCCCTGGCCATTCTCTACGAACTGAAGTCAAGACTGTCAGATTGACGGATAGGAACGACACATGACATTTGTTGTTGGCGATAACTGCATTCGATGCAAGCATACCGATTGCGTGGAAGTCTGCCCGGTGGACTGTTTCTACGAGGGCCCCAATTTTCTGGTCATACATCCCGACGAATGTATCGACTGCGCCTTGTGCGAACCGGAATGTCCGGTGGATGCGATCTACGCCGAAGACGAACTGCCCGAAGACCAGTTGCAATTCCTCGAACTGAACGCGGAACTGGCCGAAAAATGGCCCAACATCACCGAGAAAAAGGACCCGCTCCCGGACGCCGAAGACTGGACCGACGTCAAGGAAAAACTGAAGTACCTGGAAAAGTAACCGGCGTAGGTTAAGTGGCTTCGATCCGGCACCGTCTGCTGAGTGGTTTTCAGCGGACGCTGTAAATACGTCCCTGTAAGCTTCGCGTTCGACATCCATGTCTCACACGCCCGCTGAAAACCACTCAGCAGACGATGCCTCACATTGTGCATGTCTCTCCTTCTGTCACGGCCTGAGTCGCCGTCCGGCGCATGGGGTGCAGCGGGCGTGCGAGGCATGGGTGAGGCACGGTCGGCGCAGCCGACAAGAAGCGCAGCTTCTTGAGGGCCGAACGACTTGCCATGGATGGCAAGGCTGGGGTTGATCGAAGTCGACAGCCTCGCGCCAGGGATGGCAGGTACATACCTGCCCGAAGTCAATGACTGAAAAACGTATTTACGGCGTCCGCTGCACCCCATGCGCCGGACGGCGACGGATCGAAGCCACTTAAGGCAGTAAAACAGTGGGGTCGACGAAGGCGCCGTCGCGTTGGACGTTGAAGTAGAGCATGGGGGGGCCGGAATCTACCGGTTCGAGTTCGACGATGGGCTGGCCTGCTGTAACCCTTTCTCCCGTTTCCACGAGTACGCGGCCCGTTTGCGTGTATGCGCTGAGGTAGCGGTTGTCGTGGCGGACGATGAGCAGGGAGCCCTCGTCGTCGCCGAAGGGGCGTGAATAAACGACTTCGCCGTCTCGGGCGGCGAGTACGGAATCTCCCGCCTTCGCTTCGATATCGAGGCGGTTGTTGATATCCGGGCGGTAGTTGGTCGAAACGCGGTCGGCGAGCGGCCATTGCCAGCCGCCCGTGGACGATCCCGAAGAAAGCGGTGTTTGTCCGCCTGTCGCGGGCGCCGACGGACGCCGCTCGATCGGCCGGCGCTGGATGCTGCCGCTCGGAGCGGCGGCGCTCGCGCTGGCGGTAGCGCCTGCCGGCGCCGTTGAACCCGTGGCAGCCACCGCGTCCTCGCTCAGCTTCAGTTCCTGGTCGACATAAATCATATAGGGCGGCGAAAGACTGTTGGCCGCGGCTATTTCCCGATAGTCGACGCCATACATGAAGGCGATGGCGTACAAGGTGTCGCCTTCCCTGACGCGGTGAATGCCGGGCCGGCCGGTGACCGCGGAATCGCCCGTCGGCTGGAAAATCACGGGGCCGCCGTCCCGGACGATCTCCGGCTGCCGGTCCGGGAACGCCCTGCCCTGGTCGCGAATCGGCGCCCGCGGCGAACCGCAGGAAATCAACACAAGCAGCAGCGCAAGCAGACTCCAACGCCAGCATGCGCCATTCGGAAAGTTCATCATCATGTCACCCCGGGCAGCATGTCGAATCCGGAGAGAATCATAATGAGTTATCGTCTGCCCCGCCGGTGACTGAAGGGCTTTGATCACCCGATTCCCGGCCTGCAAGCCAGGGGAGTCATGGCGGTTTGCGGGAAAGACCGCGCGCCGCCAGGGTCAGGCCCAGGCCCGCCAGTAATGCCGCGAGGCAGATCAGGGTCATGGGCTCACCGCCGGTCAACTCCAGGTAATCGGCAGGCGCTACGGGGCGGCCGGCCATGAATTGCACGGCCGCGCCTCCATCCGGGGCGGCCTGCCAGGGCCAGAGCGCCGGAATCGAGCCGGCGAGCATGCCGCTGATGAAGCCATACGCCCGCCGGCGATGCCGGCGCAACAGCCAGGCGACGATTCTCGACATCAGCAGCACGCCGAGCACGCAACCGGCGAGAAAAATCAGCAGGACCGGAATGTCGAATGCGGTCAATGCGGCAAGCATGTATTCGTAGGCGCCGAGCAGCAGCAGGATGAAGGCGCCGGAAAGTCCTGGCAGCAGCATCGCGCTGATCGCGATCATGCCGCAGATGAAAAGATATACCGCCGAAGGCTGGGATTCGCCCGGGGAGGCCATGGAAACCAGCAGCACGAGAAGCGCTCCCCCCACCGCCGATAACGCGTTGCGCAGGTCGCCGAGGACGATTTCCCCGCGCAGCATCCAGATGGCGGCGGCAATGAGGCCGATGAAAAAGGCGCGCAGCGGTTCGGGATTGCTTTCGATCAGGTACACGATCAGGTTCGCGCTGAGCAGCAGACCGCTGGCGATGCCGAGGCCGAGCAAGAGCAGGAATGTGCCGTCCACCCGCTGCCAGCATTCCTTCGGGCGGCCCTTCAGAAGCAGGCGCAAGGCGCCGGCGTCCATGGCGCGCAACGCGTAGATGATGCGGTCGTAGATGTTCGCGGCGACGGCGATGGTGCCGCCGGAGACTCCGGGAACCGAATCGCTGACGCCCATGACGGCTCCCTTGGCGTAAACCAGCAGATGTTGCGCGGCGGAGTCGGAAAGTCTGCTCATCGGCAGCGGCTCGGGTTCAATACTTCACCTGGCCTTTCAGCAAGGGCACGAACCTGACATGATCGAGCAGCCGGCTGACGAACTGATCCTTCTTGCGGGTTATCAGGCGGAGCTCCTGGCCGGCCGTTCCGCCCACCGGAATCACCAGCCGTCCGTTCTGGGCGAGTTGCGCGAGCAGTTCGTTCGGGATTCCCAGCGGCGCCGCGGTGACGATGATCGCGTCATAAGGGCTCTTGTCGGGATAGCCCAGGCTGCCGTCGCCGTGAATCAGATGCACGTTCTTCAGCTCCAGCGTCTCCAGGTTCGCCATGGCCTTGTCGTGCAGGGGCCTGATTCGCTCGATGCTGTAAACCTCTTCGGCCAGGGCCGCGATGATCGCGGTCTGATAGCCGCAGCCGGTGCCGATTTCCAGCACGCGCTGCAAGGGGCCGGCATCCAGCACCGCTTCGGTCATGCGGGCGACGACGTACGGCTGGGAGATCGTCTGCTTGTAGCCGATATTGACCGGTATGTCTTCATAGGAAAGATGGGAAAAGGCCTCGTCGATGAAGATATGCCGCGGCGTGGCCCGCATGACGTCGAGTACGTTCGCGTTGCGGATGCCCTTGCCCCGCAGTTGGGCAATCAGCCGCTCCCGGGTTCTGCGGGAAGTTACTCCAATTCCGTCAAGATTCAAGTTCGGCTTCCTGTTCGCTTCCATCTGTTATGCACACTTCCCTGAGCAGACTCGTGGCGTAGCATCCCCGCGCAAGCGTGAAGCGCAGCGTCAAGCCACCATCCGTCCAGTTCCAGTTTATATCCCGTGGCGCGAAGCGCAACTGTCTGCGGCCGGCCCGCAATCCCTCCCGTTTCAGCCAATCGAGCATCCCGGTGTTTTGATGCAGTGCAGCAATCTCAATATCGGCAGCCTGGCCGCGAATTTCATACTTCGATTGCGCCGGCGCGGCGCCCGGAAGCGGACCGGTGACATGGATGTCCAGGGCTTCGAGCCGTTGCTGCAAATCCTCGTTCCAGCCTTCCGCCGGCGGCAGGAACAGCCGCCCGGAACCGTCGAGGCTGAGTACGTCCCCGGTCACATAGCGGCTCCAGTCGCCGCGCGCGAGCCGCGCCGAAAGCACCTGGTTGAACAACGCCGCCCGCGCCGCGGAATATAACAGCGATCGTTCTTTCCGGGAGATTTTCGCGGCGCCTTCCCCGGCTTGCGCATGAATGCGCCGTTCGATCAGCTTGAGATTGCCGAACAGACGGCCGAAGCGCTGTGGCCCGAAGTAATTGGGGACACCCATTCGCGCAAGCGTGCGCAGCCTGTGTTCGATCTCGTCCCGCTCGCCGCGGAAATCGCGCAAGGCGATAACGAAACGATTCGCGCGATGGCTGCCGATACGGATCTTGCGATGATTGCGCCGGGACTGCAGGATGCGCAGGCTTTCGTCTTCCACCGATTGCAGACGCGTCTCTTCGCCTGCCGGCAGGCGCAGGCTGAACCATTGCCTGGTGCGGGCGCGGCGGTCCTTCATGCCGGCATAGCCGACGTCGGCCCGCTTGAGCCCGGTGGCCTCGGCCAGTCTGCTTGCCGCCCGGGTGGTCGTCAGACCGGTTTTCTCCACTTCGACGCAAAGGTGTTCGCCCGCGCCGGACAGGGCGAAACCGAGTTCCTCGGCAACCTGGAAGTCGTCCACCGCCGTTTTCAGCCGCGCCGCGCCCGCCGGAGGCGCAAGCAGCCGCGCGAGATCAGACCAGTAGCGCGCCCGCGGCCCGGCGGGAAGTTCAGGCATCCGGTCCCATCAGCACGACCGCATGACAGGCCATGCCTTCTTCGCGGCCGAGATAGCCCATGCCTTCGGTCGTCGTCGCCTTGAGATTGATGCCGGCCGCGGGCAATCCGGTCAATGCGGCCAGGCTATCCCGCATCGCCTCGGCGTGAGGAGAGAGCTTTGGCGCCTGGGCGACGACGGTGAGGTCGAGATTGATCGGTTTCAGACCCTTGTCCGCGGCTTTCTCAAGGGCCGTTCGCAAGATGACCGTGCTGGAGATGCCCGCCAGACTGGCGTCGGTGTCGGGGAACAGCCTGCCGATATCGCCTTCGGCGGCGGCCCCGAGCACCGCGTCGGCAAGGGCGTGCAAAACCAGATCGCCGTCGGAGTGCGCCTTCAGGCTCATCTCCACCGGCAGTTTCAAGCCGGCCAGGATCAAGGGCTTCGCCGGGTCGAAACGGTCGGCGAAACGATGCACGTCGTAACCGTGGCCGATACGCAGCTTTTGCAAGTCGGGAAGGCTCATGGGGAATTTTCCCGCTGCCGCTCCAGGATGAAGCCGGCAAGCGCCAGATCCGGCTCGTGGGTGATCTTGATATTGTCCTTGGCGCAGGACACCATCAGCACGCTGCCCCCCGCCGCCATGACCGCGGCGGATTCGTCGGTATGGGACACGCCCTGCTCTTCCGCCCAACCCAGGGCCTTGCGCAAGACGCCATAGCGAAACATCTGGGGAGTCGCCGCATTCCAGCACTCCCGCCTGTCCACATTTTCCAGCACTGTCATGGAATCGGCAACGCGTTTGAGAGAGTTGTCGACCGGCCAGCCGAGCATGCCGCCGTCCTTGCCGCCGGCATCGGTCGATTCGATCAGCCTGAGGATGTCTTCGGCCCGCACGCAGGGCCGCACGGCGTCGTGCACCAGAACCCAGTCGTCTTCGCCGGCCCGGCCTTGCAATGCCGCGAGGGCGTTGCACACCGACTGCTGGCGCTGCGCGCCGCCGGCGCAGATTTCGATACGGGCTTCGCCGTCCCAGCCCAGTGCGGGCCAATGGGTGTCCCCCGGGTCGAGGGCAACGACAAGGGTTTCGAGTGGAGCGGCGAGCAGGGTATCGATGGAACGGGAAATTACGGCCCGGCCGTTGACGGGAAGATATTGCTTGGGAACTTCGGCCCCGAATCGGCTTCCGCTTCCGGCGGCGGGGAGTACCCCCCAGCAGTTCATGGCCAGATCAGTCAACGATGATGTAGAAGGTCTCGCCTTCCCTGATCATGCCGAGTTCCGAGCGCGCCCTTTCCTCGATCGCTTCCGTGCCGTTCTTCAGGTCGAGGACTTCGACTTCCAGACCCCGGTTGCCTTCCCGCAGATCGGCGATGATTTCAAGCTGTTCGGCCGCTTCCGCCTGACGCAAACGCAAGGCGAGCCAGCCGTCTTCTCCCAACCACAACTGGTATTGGAGCCAGACGACTATCGCGCCCGTGGCGAACAGCAGCAATCGCATCATCATCAGACTCCGAAACGCGAGAATTCACCCAGCCCGTTATAGCCGGCGGCATCGCCGAGTTGCTCGTGTATGCGCAACAGCCGATTGTACTTCGCCACCCGGTCCGTGCGGCACAGCGAGCCGGTCTTGATCTGTCCGGCCGCGACGCCCGCGGCGAGATCGGCGATGGTGCTGTCCTCGGTTTCGCCGGAACGATGGGATATGACGATGCCGTATCCCGCCTCCCTGGCCATGCCGATGGTTTCCAGCGTCTCCGTCAGGCTGCCGATCTGGTTGAACTTGATCAGGATGGCGTTGCCGATGCCCTGGTCGATTCCCCTTTTCAGTATTTTCGTGTTGGTGACGAACAAATCGTCTCCAACTAATTGAATCTTATCGCCTAATCGGGCCGACAGTTTAGCCCAGCCGTCCCAGTCGGCCTCGTCCATGCCGTCTTCGATCGACAGGATCGGATATTCGGCGCAAAGCTGTTCCAGGTAATCGACGAACTCGTCGGCGTCGCAGGACTTGCCCTCGCCGGACAATTCGTAGCGCCCGTCGCGATAGAACTCCGAAGCGGCGCAGTCAAGAGCCAGATGCACGTCGCCGCCCGCCTTGTAACCGGCCAGTTCGATCGCGTTGACGATGGCGTCCAGCGCCGCGGCGTTGGACGGCAGATCCGGCGCGAAACCGCCCTCGTCGCCGACGGCGGTATTGAAGCCGTCCTTTTTCAGCACGGACTTGAGCGCGTGAAAGATCTCCACCCCGCAGCGCAAGGCCTCCGGAAAACTCGCGGCGCCGGTGGGCTGGATCATGAATTCCTGGATATCGACGTTGTTGTCCGCGTGTTCGCCGCCGTTGATGATGTTCATCATGGGCACCGGCAGGCTGAGGCCGCCGTCGTTGCCGGCAAGCCCGGCGATATGCCGGTAAAGCGAAGTTCCCCGGCTGCTTGCCGCCGCCCGCGCGGCCGCCAGGGAAACCGCCAGGATGGCGTTGGCGCCGAGCCGGGACTTGTTCTCGGTGCCGTCGAGGTCGAGCATGATGCGGTCGAGCCCTTGCTGGTCGGCGGCGTCGGCTCCGGCAAGCGCCTGCCGGATTTCCCCGTTGACGTTTTCCACCGCGCGCAGCACGCCCTTGCCGCCATAGCGGTCCGGATCCTGGTCGCGCAGTTCAAGCGCTTCCCTGGACCCGGTGGAAGCGCCCGAAGGCACGCAGGCGATGCCGCCGGCGCCGTCTTCGAGCCGCACCTCGGCTTCGATGGTCGGATTGCCTCGGGAATCCAGGATTTCCCTGGCGTGAACTTTCTTTATTAACGGCATTTCAGTCCCTTATGGTAAATAAGTGTTTCAAGTTATCAAGATGTATCGATAGCCGGCAGCGACTTGGCGAGTCGATCCACCGCCCGCATTTGCCCGAGAAAATCTTCCAGCCGGTCGAGGCGCAAGGCGCAAGGCCCGTCGCATTGCGCCCGATCGGGCTGCGGATGCGCTTCGATGAAAAGGCCGGCGATGCCTTGCATCAATCCCGCCCCGGCCAGACCTGCCAATTGTTCCCTGCGCCCCCCCGCGCCGTGACCTTGTCCGCCGGGAATCTGCAAGGCATGGGTCGCATCGAACAGCACGGGATAACCGAAATCCTTCAAGGCCCGGAATCCGAGCATGTCTACCACGAGGTTGTTATAGCCGAAAGCCGTGCCGCGTTCGCACAACATCAGCCTGGAATTTCCCGCCTGTTCGAATTTTTCGAGGATATGGCGCATTTCCGCCGGCGCCAGGAACTGGGCTTTCTTGATATTGACGGCGGCGCCGGTGCGCGCGATGGCGGTGACGAGATCGGTCTGGCGGCTGAGAAACGCCGGCAATTGCAGCACGTCGGCCACTTCGGCCGCCGCTTCGGCCTGGCCGGGTTCGTGTACGTCGGTGAGAATGGGAACGCCGAGATTCCGCTTGACCTCGGCCAGCATGGCCAGACCCGCTTCCACTCCGGGGCCGCGATAGGAATCGATAGACGAACGGTTCGCCTTGTCGAAGCTCGCCTTGAAGATCCAGGGAATATCGAGTTCGCCGGTGACGCGCTTGAATTCTTCCGCCACGCCCATGACGATTTCGGGCGTTTCGAGCACGTTCATGCCGCCGACCAGTACGAAAGGCCGGTTATTGGCCAGACGGATGTCGCCCACGATCGTTTCTTTTACGGTCATCGCCGGCACCGGATTGCGAGGAACGGGTCAGGCGCGAGCCGCTGTCATCGCCGCGGCTCCGCTTTCGGCTTCCTGCGCCACCGCGGCCGGCCGCCGGCGCCGGGTCTGGTAGTCCACGGCGGCCCCGATGAAGCCCGAAAACAGGGGATGGCCGTCACGAGGCGTCGACGTGAATTCGGGATGGAACTGGCAGCCGACGAACCAGGGGTGGCCGGGAACCTCGATTACCTCGACGAGCTTGTCGTCGATGGACTTGCCCGTCAGTTTCAGCCCGGCGTCCTGCAACAGGCGAAGATAGTTGTTGTTGAATTCGTAGCGGTGACGATGCCTTTCCTTGATTCGCTCCTTGCCGTAACAGGCGAAAATCGTCGAATCGGCATCGACGATGCATTCCTGGCCTCCCAGACGCATGGTGCCGCCGAGATCGGATTCCTCGTCGCGGCATTCGACGTCGCCTTCCGCGGTCATCCATTCGGTGATCAGGGCGATCACCGGATGCGGCGTGTCCGGCTCGAACTCGGAACTGTTGGCGCCTTTCAGCCCGGCGACGTTGCGGGCGAATTCCACCACCGCGGCCTGTAAACCGAGACAGATGCCGAGATAGGGAACATTGTTCTCCCGGGCGTACCTGCAAGCGAGAATCTTGCCCTCGAAGCCGCGTTCGCCAAAGCCTCCCGGCACCAGGATGCAATCGTGCACGTCCAGAATGCCGGTGCCCTGCTCCGAGATGATCGACGAATCGATAAACGAGACGTTGACCCGGGTCCGCGTATGGATGCCGGCGTGGGTGATGGCTTCGTTCAGGGACTTGTAGGCGTCGGGCAGTTCCATGTACTTGCCGACCATCGCCAGATTGATCTCGTTCAGCGGTTGATGTTCGGCCTCGACCACCTTGTTCCATTCGCTGAAATCCGCCTCGGGGCAAGGCAGGCACAACTTGTCCACGACGATCTCGTCGAGCCCGGCATCGCCGAGAATGGCGGGAATGCGATAGATGCTGTCGGTATCGGGCAGCGAGACCACGGCGGGGAGTTCGACATTGGTGAACAACGCGATCTTGCGGCGCGCGGATTCGTCGATCTCGTGTTCGGAGCGGCAGATGAGCACGTCGGGCTGGATACCGATGGAACGTAGTTCCTTGACCGAGTGCTGGGTGGGCTTGGTCTTGATTTCGCTGGCGGTGCTGATATAGGGCACGAGGGTCAGGTGGATGAACAGGGCGCGCTGGGCGCCGAGTTCGACGCGCATCTGCCGCGCGGCTTCCAGAAAAGGCTGGGATTCGATATCGCCCACGGTGCCGCCGATTTCGACGAGCGCGACCTGGGCGGCGCCGGCGCCTTCGATGATGCGGCGCTTGATTTCGTCGGTGATATGGGGAATCACCTGGATGGTGGCGCCGAGGTAATCGCCGCGCCGTTCGCGTTTCAGCACTTCCTCGTACACGCGGCCGGTGGTGAAATTGTTCTTCTGCTCCATGGTGATGCGGCTGAAGCGCTCGTAATGACCGAGGTCGAGGTCGGTTTCGGCGCCGTCGTCGGTGACGAATACTTCGCCGTGCTGAAATGGGTTCATGGTGCCCGGATCCACGTTGATATAGGGATCGAGCTTGAGCATGGAAATATCGAGTTGGCGGGCCTCGAGGATCGCGGCGAGGGAAGCGGAGGTTATGCCTTTGCCTAGCGAGGAGACCACGCCACCGGTGATGAAAATGTAACGGGTCATGGGAGCCCACCCGAATTCCCGGAAGCGGCCTGCGCCGGTCCCTTCAGATGGAACTACAGCCTACCAGAAGGTTCGGGCTGTCTCAATACGAATTGTTGAGGTGTCAAACCAAAGTAGAAATGTCCCTTTTTCTCCAAAGTAGAAATGTCCCCTTCGGTCTTGCGCGGAGGGAGCGTAGCGACCGGAGCGCAAGACCGCGCCGCCGTTATCGGGCGACCGCCTCCGCATCGGCCTTCAAC
>JAJDYJ010000081.1 GCA_022822865.1 Pseudomonadales bacterium
CCAAATCAATGCCCACCCGTGTAATATCGGTCATGGTCCGCTCCGTTGTTGAAAAACCCAAAGTCATTTTGGCCTTCGAGGCCGTTGAAATGAAGCGGGGCGGACCATCCCATCAGGGACGTATTTACGGCGTCCGCTGCAAACAGTCCAACGCGATGGCGACGTATCGAAGCCAAGTTTGCTTGACCAAGCACACAGGGACTAGTATTGAAGACAAGTCGAAGTGGAACAAATCCGGTCACATGAAGACACTCGTTCATAGCCTGATACTGTCCGGTCTCGTATTGACCGCCGGCCGTGCCCTGGCTCACCACAGCTTCGCCGCCGAATTTTCCTACGAGCTTTTCGGAACCAAGGAAGGCGAAGTCGTCGAAGTGCATTATGTGAACCCACACACACGCGTGTTCGTCGCAGTTACCAATGAAGAAGGCGAAGAGGAAATCTGGGACGCCCAGACCCACGCCATCAGCGTCCTGCTGCGATCCGGCTGGCTCAGGGACACCGTGCGGGTCGGTGACAAGCTTGTGCTGGAGGGCTTTCTCGGACTGGAAAACTCCCGTAAATTGTGGATCAGCAAGATGACCCTGGAAGACGGGCAAGTCTTTACCCTGAGCGCCGGTAACTGAAGTAACAGATGAAAACCGTATACGGAGGATTCATGCCCGACTTCGCTTCGACATTCTCGCGTTGCCTGCCCGGGCTCTGTTTGCTGTTTACGGCGAACCTGGCGTCGGGCCAGGGCGTGCCGCTTCCGGTAGAACTGCTGCCGCTGGGCAAGGACATCGGAGTCAGTTCCGGGCAGACCGTGACGCCGGCCTACGAGGGATGGTACGTGGACGACGACGGCATGATCGCGCTGTCGTTCGGATACTACAACCGCAACACCGAGGAGATTCTTGAAATTCCCGTCGGTGACGCCAACCGGATCATCGGCGCCCCCGACGGCAATGCCGACCAGGGCCAGCCCACCCGCTTCGAAGTCGACCGCCATTGGGGCGTTTTCACGGTGAAGATTCCTGAAGGTCATGAAGAGCCGGTCGTCTGGCGGCTCGCAAATCAGGGCAAGACCTTCGACATCCGGGCCAATCTGCACACCGACTACATCATCGACGCCATCGCCGGAGACGCAAACGGCAATTTTCCGCCCCTGATCAAATTCGCCGAAGATGCGGATTGGGGTCACGGGCCCGCGGGAACGAGCGCCGGCCCGCTTGCCGCCGAAGTCGATACTCCACTCGCCCTGACGGCCTGGATCGAGGATCGGGGAGAAGTGAATCCGCTGTTCGCGCAATTTTTCGGCGGCGGTGGCGGACCTCCTCCGGTTACGGTGACCTGGTTCAAGCAACAAGGGCCGGGTGACGTAAGCTTCAGCGAGTCCAGCGCCCGCGTTGCCGCCGAAGGCGGCGCCGCGAACACAGAGGTAACATTCGGCGCGTCCGGGGAGTATCTGTTGCGCGCGAGAGTGACGGAATTCACCGGTCCCGCGACGGCCGGCCATGCGCAATGCTGCTGGACCAATGGTTTTATCAGAGTAAATGTGAGTGAATAGCCCCGGCCGCCGGCCGGCATACCGCGTGGAGACGCATTGTCTCCAGGAGCAGATCCAATGAGCAGGAATCGAAAAATCGACTGGCAATGTATCGCGGCCTGTGTCGCCTTTGCCTTGCCCGCGTTCGCCTCCGCCCAGGAGCAAGTGAGCTGGGCCGAAGACGTCCTGCCGATCTTCCAGGCGAAGTGCCAGGAATGCCATCGGCCTGACTCGATCGCGCCAATGCCCTTGCTGACGTACGAGCACGCGAGCGCGTTCGCTCCGCTTATCCGGTATCGGGTGGAGAATCGGGTCATGCCCCCCTGGCATGTCAACCCGGACGTCGGCATCCAGGACTTCATCAACGAACGCGGCCTGACTCCGGAAGAGCGCGAGACGATTCTGGCCTGGGTCGATCAGGGAGCGCCCGAGGGCGACATGAGTCTGGCGCCCGCGCCGCTGGAATTCGACGAAGCCCTGGTCTGGCGCTTGCAGGAACAGATGGGATCGGCGCCGGACCTGGTCGTCGAATCCGAGCCTTACGATTTGCCGGCGGTAACCCAGGACAAGTGGTTCCGGCCGCTCGTTCCCACCGGACTGACCGAAGAGAAATGGGTCAAGGCGATCGAGATTCGCCCGAAAGACGCGCAAACGCGGCGGGTGGTTCACCATGCGCTGGCATTCCTGCTGCAAGAAGAGACCGAGATGGTGGGCCTGCCCGAAGACGCGGACATTCCGCTGGGGCCGCGCCTGTTCATGGAATGGGCCGTCGGCA
Organism: Pseudomonadales bacterium; assembly: GCA_022822865.1. Classification (GTDB taxonomy): domain Bacteria; phylum Pseudomonadota; class Gammaproteobacteria; order Pseudomonadales; family Pseudohongiellaceae; genus UBA9145. The sequence goes on from JAJDYJ010000081.1 coordinate 2,304, forward strand.
AGGCAGGCCAGATTTTCCGGCCCGATTCCGGCAAGTTGATGCTGCCGGATTCGCAGATTCTGTGGGAAGTGCACTTGCACGCCATGGGCGAGCGCGTACCCGCGGCCCAGGTTGAAATCGGCGTCTGGTTTCACGACGAACCCCCGCGACATCGCACCATCCTGAGCATGCTCGATGCGCGGGGACCGCGCAGCCTCGACATTCCGCCCAACGAGATCGCGGTCACCCAGGGAACGTTCGTGCTGGCGGCGCCGGCCCGGCTGGAAAATTTCCAGCCCCACATGCACATGCGCGGCAAGGCGATGTCGATGGAAGCGATCTATCCCGACGGCAACCGGGAAATGCTCGCCTTCGTCGACAATTTCCAATGGAACTGGCAGATCAATTACGTGTTCGCCGAAAACGCGGCGCCGCTGGTGCCGAAGGGCACGATGATCATAACCACGGCCTGGCACGACAATACAGCGAACAACCCATACAACCCGGACCCAACGCAATGGGTCGGCTGGGGCGACCGCACCGTGGACGAGATGGCCCACAACTGGGTCGATGTGACCTACCTGGGCCAGGAAGACTACGAGCGCATGCTGGCGGATCGATACGCGCGGCTCGCGCAAGAACCGTCCGGATCGGAATAGCCGGGCCGTATGAAAACGCTCGTCCACAGCCTGATCGTTCTGTCGCTGTTCGCGGCCGGCGCTTGCCGGGCGCAGGTCGAAGGCGACTGGATGCTCACCTTGACGCATGAAGCCGAGCGCCTGGGAATCATCACTTTCGAACGCGAACAGGGCGAATTAAGAGCCTATGTGGACGGCGGTCCGGTCGATTTCACGCTGGAAGGCGATCGGCTGGAAATGGAAGTGGATTATCGCAACGCCGGAGGCAGGCATCTGGTCCGGCAGCTCATCGGCGCCGTCGATGGCGACTCCATGAGAGGAACCCTGGTGGCCCCGCACGACGGCTCCACCGGAACATGGCGCGCCGAACGGCGGACTCCGGATGAAGTTCTGCCGCCGGCGCCGGTGGATTTCAGCGGCATCTGGTCGCGAATTTCCGCCGGCATGGAAAAAGTGTATCTCGACTACACCGAATCGGCGCAGGCATTGGTCGACGATTACCACTATCTTGACGATCCGGCCCTGCGCTGCGTTTCTCCGGCCCTGGTGCGGATTTCCGGCTGGCCTTATCCACTCGAGATTTTGCAGAACGAAAGGCAGGTAACCATTCTCTACGAGAGTTTTCGCGAAGTGCGCCGAATTTATCTCGATGGCCGCGATTTCCCCGCGGACGTGCCTGCAAGCGCCATGGGCTATTCCATCGGCCATTGGGAAGGCAGCTCCCTGGTGGTGGAATCCTCGCTGCTGACGCCGGCCCATGTCGATCAGGCCGGACAGCCCGTATCCGGAAACGCCCGGGTGGTCGAGCGTGTTTCGATCAGCGAAGACGGCCAGAACCTGCGCAGCCTGCTGACGCTGCACGATCCCGAAAACTATCGGCGGCCCATCGTCCGCTATCGCCAATGGCGCAAGACCCCGGACACGACCATCCTGGAATACGACTGCGATTCCTATCCTTTCTATCGCGGTCTCGAATTCGAAGGAAGACTCGACGAGTTCTTCGAACGAATGAGCCAAAGACGCTGAACGCTGAAGAGGATTGTTGAAGGCCGACCCGTAGCGGTCGGAATTGAGGAATAGATATGTTTCACAAGCATTGGGTTGGCGCCGCCCTGTTCTGCGTCTGTTTCGCCGCCGCGCCGGCATTCGCGCAATCGAACGGTCGAGGCGGCGACCTGCTCGCGGAAATGCGGCCGGTCAGCGGCGACATGCTCGCCGAGCCGGAAGCCGGCAATTGGCTCACCTGGCGCAAGACCTACGACAGCCACGGCTACAGCCCGCTCGACCAGATCGATACCGACAACGTCGATCAACTCGTGCAGGCCTGGCGTATCCCGCTCGGGCAAGGCTCCAGCATGGCGACGCCGCTGGTGCATGACGGCGTGATGTTCCTGGCCGACACCAACGATGTCGTAATCGCCCTCGATGCCCGTAGCGGCGAAGAACTGTGGCGCTACGAGCACGCGACCGGCTCCGGCGCTACCGCCGGACTCAACGGCAAGTTCGGCATCGCGATTTACGGGGAAAACCTTATCGTGCCCACGCTCGACCTGCGTCTGCTCGCGCTGGACTTCCGCACCGGCGAACCGGTCTGGGAGCATGCCATCGCGGTCACCGCGGACCGCCCAAACCGCTACTCGTTGCGCGCCGCGCCATTGCTCGCCGATGGCGTGATCGTGCAGGGAGTCACCGCGACGATGGTGCCCGAAGGCGGATTCATCGTCGGACTGGACGCCGGCAGCGGCGAGGAATTGTGGCGCTTCCAGACGGTCGCCGGGCCGGACGATCCCGGCGGACACACCTGGAACGATATTTCCGGCACGGAGCGGCAGGGAGGCTCGGTGTGGGTCGCCGGCAGTTACGATCCTGAACTCGATCTGGTCTTTTTCGGCCCGGCGCCTACTTACCATACGGCGCCATTGCTCGATCCGGTGGATATACAAGGCGTAAGCAACGACGCGCTGTACACCAATTCGACGATCGCCCTGCGGCCAAAGACCGGCGAGTTGGCCTGGCACTTCCAGCATGTGGCGAACGACCAATGGGACCTGGACTGGTCATTCGAGCGGCAAATCGTCGAAGTCGACGTAAACGGTTCGCCCCGCAAGGCCGTAATCACGGCGGGCAAAATGGCGCTTTATGACGCACTTGACGCTGCCACCGGCGCATACCTGTTTTCAGTCGACCTGGGATTGCAGAACCTGGTGGCTTCGATCGACCCGCAAACCGGCGTAAAAAGCATGAATCCGAACGCGCGGCCGAATGCCGAAAGTGCCGTGCTGATCTGCCCGCAACCCATCGGCGGGCGCAACTGGCTTGCGGCGTCGGTGAATCCGGAAAGCAACATGCTCTTCCTGCCGCTGGCCGAGACCTGCATGATGGGAGGGCCGACCGGGGGAGATTCCCAATTGCTCAGCACCGGCGCCGCCATTACGGGCGTGGCGCCGCCCGACAGCGACGGCAATATCGGCCGATTGCAGGCGATCGATCTCGAAACCCGCGAGCTGGCCTGGAGTTTCCGCGAGTTCATGCCGCCTTCCTCGGCGGTACTCGCAACCGGCGGCGGCCTCGTTTTCGGCGGCGCCGTCGACCAGTCTTTCAAGGCTTTCGATCAGGCCGACGGCGCAGTTCTCTGGAGTACGGACCTGGGCGACATCGCCGCTTCCTTTCCCATCAGCTACAGCGTGGACGGAAAGCAGCACATCGCCCTGGTAGTCGGCCAGGCGGGCCTGCATGCGAGCGCCCTGATCGGCCACGCCATGCAGACATCCGGCGACATGTCCCGTTTCGGTGGCCTGACCCGCGAAGGCCCGGCCCTGGTGGTCTACGCTCTGCCCTGAATACTGCAACGAAGGTCGCCAGCGCGGGCTGGCGATCAGTATAATCACGGCCTGGAATCCGGTTCCTGGCCATAGACTGCTACTTTCGTAAAGAGACTCGACAAACATGGATATCTCGATAGCCTACTGCGTACAGTGAAACTACAAACCCAAGGCTGTCAGTCTGGCAGCCAAACTGGCTGACCGATTCGGCGTCACCGCTCGCCTCGTCGAAAGCGGCGGCGGCAGATTCGACGTGCATGTGGACGGACAACTGGCGTACTCAAAGCACGAGACGGGAGAGTTTCCCGACGAAGACCGCCTGGTCTCCGAGATCGCTCAGAACTCTGCCTGAGTCCGACCGGACTTCCAATGGCGATGAATCTGAACTCTGCCGAGTACGAACTGAGGGACTTTGAAGACGCCCAGGAGTTCTTCCACAGCCGCGGCTGGACGGACGGATTTCCCATCGTGCCGCCGACGCCGGAAGCGGTACAGGCCTGTCTCGAATGGGCGAATCTGCCCGCCGGGGAGTTGATCGGCGTCGAGCCCGTAAGGGAACAGGCGATTACCGCCGAGAAACTGGCGATCAATGCCGTCATGGCCGGCTGCCTGCCAAGCCATTTTCCCGTCGTGGTCACGGCCTGGACGGCGATGCTGCAAGAGGAATTCCTGTTGCATGGGGCAAGCGCGAGCACCGGTGGCTGTGCGATCCTGGTCATCGTCAACGGTCCAATACGATTGGAAATCGGTGCTGGCGGCGGTTTCAACGCGCTTGGCGGCGGCGACCGGGCCAGCGCCGTGATCGGACGCGCGATTCGGCTCGGCCTGATCAATATTCTCGAGGCAAGGCCGGGCGCGATCGACCGCTCGACGCTGGGCCATCCGGGAAAGATCAGCTATTGCCTGACCGAGGACGAAGAAGGCGCCGGCTGGCCGTCGCTGGCCGAAATCCGTGGAATTCCCGCCGATGTTTCCGCCGTGACGGTGTTCGCCGCGGGCGCGCCGCGGCAAATCATGAATGAGTGGACCACCGAGCCGGAAGAGATTCTCGAAACCTACGCCGCCGAAATGCGCGCCAACATGCGCAACTATTCCATCTGGTCAGGGAACTACGTGATCGTCGTGCCGAAACAGCATCGCGATCATTTGCGGGCGGCCGGCTGGAGCAAATCGGATATTGCCGAATTCATCTACCGGAAAGCGCGCATCAAGCGCGGCGAATGGGCGAAGGTGGGAAAGGGCGCGGTCGTTCGCGACAAGAGCGACACCGAATATTGCGCCCTGCCCTCGCCCGATCATCTGCTCGTGCTCGCGGCCGGCGGGCCGGCCGGAGGATTCGGCGCCGTCATTCCTCCCTGGCTCGGCCTGAAGAGTCAGGCCGTGACCCTTGCCGTGGGCGCCTGCGTCGATTGCGAGCCCCCTCCGCCGGAAGATCGCTAGCAAGCGGCGGCCTTTTGCATGTAAGGTCGTATTCCATGCATTCGGAATGCGCACGAGCGGCCGCCTTGTTTCAATTGCCCGCCAGAACGATTCGCCGCCTGTTGCCCGCCGTGGGCTTGTTGATTTTGGGGGCAATTGCCAGTCACTCACCGGCGGCCGAGCCCGAGCCGATATTGCTCACCATCGAAGGTCATCTCGTCGGCCGAATCGAATTCCCGGCCGAGGCGGACGAACCGACCCTGATGATCCGCGCTTACTACGATCTGATACCCGAAGCACAGCGAGAGAAACTGGAATTGCACCGGGAAATACTCGCCGAACTGCTTTCCGCTTACGCGGTGGCGTTCACCGCCGCCGACAGCGCCGAACTGGCTCAGGTGGTGTCGGATATCGAATCCCAATGGGCGGCAGTCCTGGCGATACACGTCCGGGAATTTACGCGGGAAGTACAGGAGATTCTTGCCGTCGCATATAGCGAGGTCTATTCGTTCCGGTTTGCCGATCAGTAGTAGCCAGGGACAATGCAGCCTGCATACGTTCTCTCAATCGTTCCGCATTTCCACGACGGCCACGTATGGGCCGGCTGCATTCTTGCTCCCCAGGAAGAAAGTCTCCCCCATCGACATGGATTCGCTTTCGACGAGAGCGGACAACTTTTCTTCGTACTCGCTGGCGAAATTGAGGCTGAAATCAACGCCTTCCTCGGCGTATTCGAGCACCTTGCCCACGGCGGCGCGCCGAAAGCGCTCAATAATGCGGTCGGCGTAAATATCCGCAAGCAAGACACTGCCCGGCGCGGAATTGGCGCGGACGTCCCGCATGGTCTTGCGGACGTTTGCCTCGGACAGGTAGAGAGTAACTCCTTCCCAGAGAAACAGCGTTTTCCCGCCCGGATCGTAGCCCGCCTCAAGCAATTTCGTGAACGCGTTCTCCTTGCTGAAATCGACTTCCACGAATCTGACATGCTCGCAGGAAATGCCCGCCTTTTGCAGCGATGCGCGTTTGTGCCGCTGTATGCCGACCTGGTCGATTTCGAAAAAAGAAACTCCGTTGCGCTGAAATCCACCGTACGCGCGCATATCGTAACCCGCGCCCATGACCACGAATTGATCGACCTCGGCAATCTTTCGCTCGATAATCCGGTCGAAATACAGGGTTCGCGCCGAGATTAGATCAAGCAGGGTTTCCGACCCCGGTTGCGGCGCCCGCGGATACAGGAACAGCTTGCCCGAGATTCTGGCTTTCACCCACAAGGGGAACAGAAACAGCCAAAGTCCGAACAGGGAATCGTTCGGCAGCGTGGCCGCAAGTCTGGCGCTGGCCGGGTCCGGCCGCATGCCGAAAACATGCATCGTCCAGCGGCCGTTCAGAATTTCAACCGCCGATTGGGGCAAGCCCAGCCTTTTGCTGACGACCACTTGCCTGTAGGCAACGAGCGCGGCGCCGAAAATCGCGAACGGAACGAACGCCACTTGCAACGGGATATAGACAATCCAACTCAAGACAGACATGGATATGATTTCAATCCGACGCCGTCCGTCTGGCCAAGCCGAGATTGGCGCCCCAGAAAGCGGCGACTATCTTGGCCGACAGCGAAAGCAAAATCCCAAGCGTAAAGTAGGTGCTCAAGGGAATTCCGAGCAAAGTCCCCAGCATGACCAGATCGACCAACAGATAGAACCCGATGGTCGAGGCCGCGAACCGCAGGGGAAATCGAGCCTGTCCGGTTTTCACCAGCCAGTAATTGCAGGCGAAAAACGCGATGGGTCCGAGAATGTGGGAAGACCAGGGCGCAATCCAGGTCGCCGCTTCACTATAGAATTCCGGCGAATGGCCCGGCTCAATGAGATATGCGTATACGGCGACCATGGGGAAGCTCGCTGCAATGGTAAACACCAGCACGAACACGGCCACCCCCAGCGCTCTTAACGATTCCGCGAAATTCATGAATGCCCTCCTGTTTGTAGCGGAGAAAACCCCTTCTGATTGCACACGACACGATCTGTCAGCAGATATCTCACGTTGGCAATTAGAGACTATACAACCAACTGGCCCTTGTTACCCCAGTTCCTCACGCTTCCGCTGCATGCTAGCAAGGTAGGCGGCAAATGCAGCACAAGCTCCGAACATGAAAATAGCTTCATCCAGATCAACATCGGTCCCTCCTTTCCCAATTTCGGAATGGCGAATGCCCCTTTTATCACTTGTATAACCGTAGAGCTTTTTGAATGCTTCTTTCAGAGCTGGATGCTTCAACAAGCCTACTTTCTCAAGGGAGTTCAGTGCCGGACCAAGAGATTTACCTGCCTGCTGATCGATTGTGCAAGCAACGGATTCGACGGCGTGAATGCTCTCCCGAACTGATCCGCTGTAATCCGCTTCATTCATTCGCTTAGCCGCTTTTCGGAGGTGCATTGTTGCACCGCTCATACCATGTTGGTCAATAGTTTCAATTGCTGCGATTGTAGCTTCGCCGCTTTCGGGACTATTTCGCGGAACAACTGAAAATACTCCCTCAATCTCTGTAACCATGTAAGGCGTAAACGTTTCATCAAATGCACAAATCAGTGATCTACGCAGTTTTGGAGAACACTTCTCATGACGGAGAATGTATTCAACAAAGGTAATGACTTCATGATATTCGCTTTTAAGGACCAACTCACGAGAATAGGTTTTGTCGGCGCTTGGGCTAGAGGTCCGAATTTTGTCATGAGGTTGTAATTTTATTTCAAATTTGTAAGACCAGATTATGGCTGGAAAGGTGTCCGCGGAGTCTTCCCAATACATATCTAAATCATCACCAAATTCACATGACGATATAGCTAGATCTATGCAGCGCCAAACCACATTTCGAAACTTCGTTGGTACTTGCCCGAGCCGCATCTGCTCTGGGAGCGGCACTTTCCCTTCGCGTTGCGAAAACGTCAACTGATTAGCGTTTTCTAGATTCGCATTTCTCATAGTACGTCACTCAAAATATCCCTGCCGAATTAGTTTGCCATCTAAACTCAATGCCCCTCCTGATTGAAGCTGTTCACATAATCATCAAAGCAGATTTTCCAGAACCAGCGCCTCATACGTATTGTCCGGCAAGCGATAGTCCCAAGCACCCAGACTATCGTTCCACCGAACGTCAAACATCAACGTATTGGCAACGAATCCTTCAGTGTGTGATACCCGCCTTCCAAAAGCCCCCATCAGACCAGCGAATTGATGTGGCGTATAGCTTGTAACTTCAAGGAGTTCATCTCTCGACACCCATTCGGGATGCGCTGCTATCAGTCTCCCGAGCACCATTTTTTGCCCTTCGGACAGCGGGCGGCGAGTGAGTGCGAGGCGAGCTAATTCTACAGAAACAAAACCCTGCGGTGCGTTCGAATCTGTGGGAGCATCCATGGATTCGTCCGTAACTACAGGCAGCGGGGCCTCCGGCGGCGATTCCTTTGATACGATGCTCGTAGCCGTCGGGTGTATTGCACGTGCAATCTTGGCAATTTCTTCAACCGTTCCCTCGTAAACAGTCATTTTCACAGGTATTCTCCTTATCAATTTGAGGTAGTAAGAGTACGAGGATATATCCATTTAGCCAAAATGTCAACATTAGGCTAAGCAAATCGAAGATTTAGATATCTAAAATGGCTTTTTGCTTATCTATACGGTCGATTTCAATAACTATTAGTGGGTTGCCGCAAGATGCGGAACTGAACAAAAGTCCCATCTATAATGCGGCTTGGATACAGTAGATTCATATTTCAACTGTACTTGCATTCTTGAGGTTGAGATGGCTATTCGTGTGCTTGATCCCACAAGTGAGACCCATGCCGCAGACAGGCAACCGGCGGCGCGGCCGGCTTCGCTCGATGGGGCCATCGTCGGCTTTATCTCAAATGGCAAGGAAGGCACGGTCGGTTTCTTCTCCCATCTCGACCGGCTGTTGCGGGAGCGCTTCGACGTAGCGGAAGTCGTGCATCGCACCAAGGCCAATTACAGTGCGCCGGCGGAGCAGGACATCATCGACGAGGCGCGGAACTGGAATCTCGCCATCACCGGTCTCGGCGACTGAGGCAGTTGTTCGTCGTGCAGTCTGCATGACGCGGTCAGCGCCGAACTGGCGCAAACTCCGGCGGTCGCGGTGATGACGACGCGATTCGTTTCGGCGGCGGAATTGATGGCGAGAGTGCTCGGCCTGCCGGGCTACCCGTTCGCCGTGATCGAGCATCCGGTCAGTAGCGCGTCCGACGCGGAACTCGAGCAACGCGCCCGGATGGCGCTCAAGTGCATCGAAGACATGATTCCCGCCGCGTCCCCATGAAATCCACCAGGGAATGTGCGAATTGCACAATGAGTCGAATTTGACGCCGCTGGCGGCAAGGGCGAGCGGCGTGCTGCTGCCGATTTTCTCGCTTCCTTCGCGTTTCGGCATCGGCGACCTCGGTGCAAGCGCCTACCGGTTCGCGGATCGATTGCAGGCGGCCGGGCAACGATACTGGCAGGTGCTGCCGCTCAATCCGCCGAACGCCCGGGCCGGCGGATCGCCTTATGACAGCAGTTCCAACTACGCCGGGAATCCCTTGCTGATCGACCTTGCGGCGCTCGCCGACGAAGGACTGTTGACGAAAGAAGAACTTGAACCTCCGTCGAGTCTGCCTCCGGTTCAGATCGATTATGGACAGGTGACCCGATTCAAGATGGACCTGCTGGCCGCAGCCAGCGCTCGCTTCGCGGGACAAGGCGATAATGCCGAATTCGAGGAATTTCGCCGACGACAGCGGTATTGGCTGGAAGATTACGCATTGTTCATGGCGCTGTCGGCGGAATTTCCCGGGCAATCCTGGACCGATTGGCCTGCCGGACTGCGTGACCGCGAACCAGCCGCGCTTGCGGACGCCCGCCGCCGTCTGGCCGCGGCGATCGGGCACTGGCAAATCCTGCAATATTTCTTCTTCCGGCAATGGCGGCGACTCAAGAGCTATTGTAACGAGAAGGGACTGCTGATCTTCGGCGACATGCCCATCTACTCGAACCTGGAAAGCGCCGATGTCTGGGCCAACAGCGAAATCTACCAGCTTGATCGGGACAGGCGGCCGACGGCGGTGTCGGGCGTTCCCCCCGATTATTTCAGTCCCGAAGGTCAACTCTGGAGCAATCCCCTGTACGACTGGCAGGAACTGGAGCGGCGGGGTTTTCGCTGGTGGATCGAGCGCATGGGAGCCTTGTTCGAGTTGTTCGATATCGTTCGCATCGATCATTTCCGGGGCCTGGTGCAATACTGGGAAGTTCCGGTTCCCTGCGATAGCGCAATACATGGAAATTGGCGGCAGGCCCCGACTCATGCGTTGTTCGCCGCGCTGAAAGCCGTCTTTCCACGCTTCCCCGTCGTCGCCGAAGATCTCGGCACGATCACGCACGACGTGGCGCAGGCGCGGGACCGCTACCAGTTGCCGGGCATGTCGGTGCTGCAATTCGCCTTTGGCGACGACCATGCCGACAATCCCCACTTGCCGCAGAACCATCGCGAAAATTCAGTGGTCTATTTCGGCACCCACGACAACAACACCGCCCGCGGCTGGCTCGAAGAGGAATGCGACGATGCCGTGAGATGGCGCCTGTGCGGACATGTTTCCTGGGTGGACGACAGGAAGGAAATGGTCTCCCGCTTGCTGGAGCTGGTCATGTCGTCGCGGGCGCGAACCGCGATCGTCAACGTTCAGGATCTGCTCGCGCTGCCTTCCCGCGCGCGAATCAACGTGCCAGGAACGACCGCCGGCAACTGGCGTTGGCGCTTGAGCGAGGCGGAATTCGAAAGCATCGACTGGGAATCGCTAGCCGGACTCAGTCGGCAGAGCGAGCGCCATATAGCTGCTCACAATACTGCCGGGCAGAATCCGTCCAACTGAATCTGCGCGCGGCGGCGGCCCGGCGGATTTCGGCCCAGCGCCGCGGTGAGCGGCGCTTGAGCGACAGCGCCTGCCTGAATTTGCTCACAAAGGCGTCGGCCTGATGACCCCGGTCGCGGCCGGCAAAGGTGAAACCATCGACATTGTTTTCGATCGTGTCCTTCAGGCCGCCGACGCGATGAGCGAGACAGGGCTGGCCCGCGCGCATCGCCAACATCTGGCCGATGCCGCAAGGCTCGAAGGAACTCGGCATGAGAAAAAGGCTGCCAAGCACGTAGATCATTCGCGACAAGGACTCTGAATAGCCCTCGAGGAATAGGAAATTCTCGGCGCGGGCGGAGATGCGGGTGAGAAAGCCTTCGATTTCCGCATCGCCGCTGCCGAGCATGACGAAAGCATGATCCCCGGGCAGTTCGGCAAGCAGGTTTTCCAGACAGCTATTGCCGTTTTCCATCGCGACCTGGAACAGCGCAGTCTTCTGCGGGGTCAGCCGCGAAATCGAAGTCACCCAATGCGCCGGAGGTCGTTCGCGCCAGTACGCAAGCCGTTCGAGGGCGATGAAATGGCTACTATCCACGTGAGGCCCATCGCCGATCCAGTGGAAAACCTGCTCCCTGGCGGCCTCGATGAATTCTTCCGGCGACGGCAAGGCCAGGTCGGGTTCGCCGTATTCGCAGCCGTTGAGGATTCCGCTCAACCTGCCCGCCCGATACGCACGTTGCAGGTCGCGTTCCAGTGCTTCGCCGCCATGAAAACCGATCTCGGGCTTGTCGCTCTTGCGGATTTCCCCGGCGTAGGTCGGCGAGACGGTATGCACCTTGTCGCAGAGATTGATCGCCGCGCGCAGCGGATTGAAGCAGTCCGGATATCGCGGATCGACTATGGTCTTCCTCTTGAACTTCAACTCGGGGAACCAGGCTTCCAGCGAAGAGTCGTCATTGGCGAAGGGCCGGATGCCTTGCATGGCCAGATTGTGAATCGTGGCCACCAGCCGGACATCGCCGAGCAATGAGTAACGCGGGTCGAAGCGGACCAGCAAGGCGGCGAAAGCAGCGTGCCAGTCGTGCAGATGTATGACATCGACCTCTCCCGGCCGACGCTCGGCCAGCAACTGGCAGGAGGCGGCGCCGAACAGCGCGAACCTGGAGGCGTCGGTGGCGAATGGGCGCTCCGGCGGATCGTTACAATATATCTGGCCCGGCCCGCCGACAGCGAGCTGCGGATGATCGAGCAGCCAACAGTGAACTCCGCCGGTCAACTGCAATCGGCTGACTTCCACCTGCTGCGTTTCCCCGCGGAAGCGCGCCATGAGCGGCGCTTGCCGTTCGGCGCCGGTCGATTCGGCGAAGTGCCCGTAGCCCGGCATGACGACGTCAATCTCATGTCCGAGTTCCGCCAACGCTCGTGGAATGTCTCTTGCCACATCGCCGAGGCCACCGACCTTGGCGCCGGGAATCGCGCCGTTTTCCGCGGCAAGCATGCAGATTCTCACTTTACCGCCTCCGATGGTCAGGTAATCACGTCTGGCGCCGTTCGTCCGGTGAATTCGGCGATGCCGGCGATTTCGCCGGCCGCTTGCAGGGATTGCGCGAGCGTCCGCTGGGTGTCGAGTTCCAGTAGCGATGGGTCGGTTTCGTACTTGTCGCAATACAGGCGCAAGGTTGCGTTCGCCGTGCCCGTGCCGGACAGGCGGAACACCGCGCGGCTGCCGTCGTCGAAAAAGATGCGCACGCCCTGCCCTGAGCTGGCGCTGCCGTCTACGGGGTCCGTATAGGCGAAATTGTCCGCGGCCTGAATGCGCAACTCTCCCGCCTGCTCCCCCGCCAGTCCGGATGCCCGCTCGCGCAGGCGCCCGATCATTTCGGCGGCCCGCGCCGAGTCGAGTCCCTCGAAATCGTGGCGCGTAAAATAATCGCGGCCGAAGCGCTGCCAATGCTCGCGGACGATGGAGCGCGCCGGCTTGCGGGATTCGACGATTATATTCAGCCAGAACAGCACCGCCCACAAGCCGTCCTTTTCCCTGACGTGATTCGAGCCGGTGCCGAAACTTTCCTCGCCGCAGATGGTGATCTTGCCCGCGTCCATCAGATTGCCGAAGAACTTCCAGCCGGTCGGAGTCTCGTAACACGGAAGCTCCAGGCTTTGCGCCACCCGGTCCAGCGCCCGGCTCGTCGGCATGGACCGCGCAACGCCGGCAAGGCCTTCGCCATAACCGGGAACGAGACCGGCATTGGCGGCAAGCACCGCGAGAGAATCACAGGGATTGATGTAAAAGCCGCTGCCGAGCACCATGTTGCGGTCGCCGTCGCCATCGGAAGCCGCGCCGAAGGCCAGTGGCGCATCGCCGTTCATTCGATCGACGAGTTCTCGCGCATGGACGAGGTTCGGGTCCGGATGGCCGCCGCCGAAACTCTCGTCGGGAATGCCGTTGATCACGGTTCCAGGCTCCGCGCCGAGGCGGTTTTCCAGAATCTCCCTGGCGTAAGGGCCGGTTACCGCGTGCATGGCGTCGAAGCACATGTGGAAGCGGCGGTTGGCGAGCAACTGCGCAATCTTGTCGAAATCGAAGATCGAAGCCATCAACCCGGCATAGTCGGCGACGGGATCGATAATCTCGATTTCCATGCCGCCGAGTTCGGTCTTCCCGATTTGCCCAAGCTCGATGTCTTCCGTATCCAGTATCAGGTACTTGTCGATGGACAAGGTCTGCCGGTAGATCGCCTCGCTCACGGATTCCGGCGCGGGGCCGCCGTTGGCGCCGTTGAACTTGATGCCGAAATCCGCATCGGGACCGCCGGGATTGTGGCTGGCCGAGAGAATGATGCCGCCGTCGGTTGCGTACTTCCGGATGACGCAGGACATCGCCGGCGTCGAAAACAGGCCGTCTCGCCCGATCAGCAACTTGCCGAAGCCGTTGGCCGCGGCCATTCGGGCGATGATCTGGATCGCCTGGCGATTGTAGTAGCGCCCGTCGCCGCCGACCGCCAGACGCTTGCCCCGGCAATCGCCGAGCATATCGAAAATCGCCTGCACGAAGTTCTCCAGGTAGTGGGGCTGCTTGAACTCGGCAACTTTCTTGCGCAGACCCGAGGTGCCTGGCTTCTGGCCGGCGAACGGTATGGTATGAATGGTCTTGATCGTACTCATGGTCGTCCCTGTTTTGTTGTCAGGCGTAACCCTCCGGTTGTCCCAGCATGCCCCGGGTCACCAGCACCGTTCCGTCCTGCGAAACCCGGAAACCGCTGGCAATGTCCTGTTCCCGGTCATGGCCAATGACCATGCCATCCGGAATCCAGCAGCCCCGGTCGACGATCGTATTCTTCAGACGGCATCTGCGGCCGACATCGACGCCGGGCAGGATCACCGAATCTTCCACCGTGCTGTACGATCGCACGCGAACGTTGCTGAACAGCAGGGAGCGCCGCACCGCGGCGCCGGAAATGATGCAGCCGCCGGAAACCATGGAATCCACCGCCATGCCGCGGCGGCCGTCTTCGTCGAATACGAACTTCGCCGGCGGCAACTGCTCCTGGTAGGTCCAGAACGGCCAATGGGGATCGTAGAGATTGAAGCGCGGCTCGGCGCTGATCAGTTCCATGTTCGCCTGCCAGAACGCATTGAGTGTGCCCACATCCCGCCAATAGGCGCGCTCGCCGGTTTCCTCGTCGCGGAAAGCGTACGCTCTAACATGATGATCGTCGATCAGCGACGGAATGATGTCGTTGCCGAAGTCATGGCCAGACGTTGGGTCGCGCGAATCCTTGACAAGTTGTTCGAACAGGAACTCGGTACGGAAAATATAGTTGCCCATCGAAGCCAGGGTATGACTTTCGTTGCCGGGAATCGGCACAGGCTGCGCGGGCTTTTCCTCGAAACCGATCACCCGGTTGTTCTCGTCGACCTGCATGACGCCATAAGCGTTCGCCGCCTCCTCCACCGGCACTTCCAGACAGCAGACCGTCATGTCGGCGCCGCTTTTCGCGAAATCCATCAGCATTGCCGAGTAATCCATCTTGTAGACATGGTCACCGGACAGGATCAGCACGAACTCCGGCTGTTCGGCGCGGATGATGTCCAGATTCTGGTAAATCGCGTCCGCGGTGCCCTGGTACCAGTCGTCGGAATAGCGCTGGGACGCCGGCAGCACTTCGACGAATTCGCCGAGTTCCTTCTTGAAATGGCTCCAGCCCCGCACCAGGTGACGCACCAGCGAATGCGCCTTGTATTGCGTCAATACGCCGATGCGGCGGATGCCTGAATTGACGCAATTCGACAGCGGGAAATCGATGATGCGGTACTTGCCGCCGAAATAAAGCGCCGGCTTGGCCCGCCAGTTCGTCAGTTCGTACAGACGCGAACCGCGTCCTCCCGCGAGAATCAGGGCCAGGGTGGCTCGCGTAAGCCGGCTGCGGGGCGATCTGCCTTTTATCGGATTTTGCAACGGTCTTGCCTCCAGGATTCAGGTCTCTTTGCCGGCGTACCAGATACCGTCCCGATAATCCCTGATAGTACGATCGCTGGAAAAGCGGCCGCTCGACGCCACGTTGAGAACGCTCATTCGCGGCCAGCGGGATTTGTCCGCATAAGCCGCCCCCGCCCGTTTCTGGGCGTCGACATAGCCGCGAAAATCCGCGGCGGTCATCCAGGGTTCATGGGGGCTGCGAATCGCGGCGATGATATCGTGAAACAGACCCGGTTCGCCCAGATCGAAACACCCGCTCCCGAGCAGATTCATCACCTGGGCGAGATCGCTGTCGCCGGCGATGATTTCATCAGGCGAATAGGACAGGCGCGCCTCGCGCACCTCCTCCGCGGTAAGGCCGAAGAGGAAAAAATTCTCCTCGCCCACTGCTTCGAGGATTTCGATGTTGGCGCCGTCCAGGGTCCCGATCGTGACCGCGCCGTTCATCATGAATTTCATGTTGCCGGTACCCGATGCCTCGTTGCCGGCGGTGGAAATCTGTTCCGAAAGATCCGTGCCGGGGCAGATCACCTCCATGGAAGTGACCCGGTAGTCCGGCAGAAAAGCCACGCGCAGCCAGTCACCGCAGGCTGTTTCCCGATTCACCGCGCAAGCTACGTTATTGATCAACCTGATGATGCGTTTGGCCATGACATAGCCCGGCGCCGCCTTGCCGCCGATCAGGAAGCAGCGCGGCTGCAAACCCGCGGTGTCGCCCCGCAGGATGCGGTTGTACAGATGAACGATATGCAGCACATTCAGCAGTTGCCGCTTGTATTCGTGTATCCGCTTCACCTGAACGTCGAACAGCCAGTCGGGATCGAATTCGATATCGCATTCGCGCCGCACAAGTTCGGCCAGCCGTTCCTTGTTTCCGCGGCGTACGGCCATGAAACGGCGGGCGAATTCGCCATCGTCCGCGTGGTCCTTGAGGGCTTCCAGTTCGTCCAGTTCGCGAATCCAGCCTTCGCCGATCGTTTCGGTGATCAGATTGCTCAAGTCTCGATTGCAATGGGCCAGCCAGCGCCGGGGCGTGACGCCATTGGTCTTGCTGTTGAATTTCCCGGGCCACAATTCGAAGAAATCGCGGAACAGCGTCTTTGTCAGCAGATCGCTGTGCAATTCGGAGACGCCGTTGACCGAGAAACTGCCGACGATGCCGAGATAGGCCATGCGGACGACCGGCCGGTCGCCGCCCCCGACGATCGACATGCGCTCGCGCCGTTCCCGGTCCCCGGGCCATCGATCCTCGACCTTGGCAAGAAAACGCGAATTGATTTCATAAATGATGTCGAGCAGGCGCGGCAGCAATTGCTCGAACAGGCTGACCTGCCAGACTTCCAGCGCTTCCGGCAGCAAGGTGTGATTGGTGTAGGCCATGCAGTTCGTAGTGATCTCCCAGGCCTCGCTCCAGCCGAGGCGATGCTCGTCCACGAGCAGGCGCATCAGTTCGGCGATGGCCACCGTGGGATGGGTATCGTTCAACTGGAACACGCATTTTTCCGCGAAGCCGCTGAAGTCCGCGCCATGGTCCCGCTGCCAGCGCCAGATCACGTCCTGCAGACTGGCGGAGGCGAGAAAGTACTGCTGGCGCAAACGCAGTTCCTTGCCGGCTTCGCTGGCGTCGTTGGGATAGAGCACCATGGTGATCTGTTCGGCGAGATTCTTTTGCGCGACCGCGTCGGTGTAGCTGCCGGCATTGAATTCCTCGAGGCTGAATTCGTCGGTGGCCTCGGACTTCCACAGGCGCAGGGTGTTGACCGTATCGTTGCGGTAACCGGGAATCGGCAGGTCATAGGGAACGGCAAGCACGTCCAGGGTATCGACCCAGCGCACCTGCAATTCGCCCGCCTCGTCATGGTGTTTTTCGAGCCTGCCGAAGAACTTCACCCGTCTGCTGGCGTCCGGACTTTCGATCTCCCAGGGATTGCCGTACCGCAGCCAGGGGTCGGGTTGCTCGACCTGGTCGCCATCCTCGATAGTCTGGCGGAACATGCCGTATTCGTAGCGGATGCCATAGCCGGTCACCGGTATTTCCAGGGTGGCGCAACTGTCGAGAAAGCAGGCGGCCAGACGTCCGAGTCCGCCATTGCCGAGGCCGGCGTCCGCCTCCTCGCTTTCCAGGTGTTCAAGTTGGCAGGAATAAGCCTTGACCGCTTCGCGCACCTCGTCCCCGATGTGCAGGTTGAGCAAGGCATTGGTCAAGGTGCGGCCCATCAGGAATTCCATGGACAGATAGCTCACGCGCTTGACCTTGTCCTTCCGGTAGCGCTCACGAGTGGCGCGCCAGCGGCCGACCATCCGGTCGCGCACGGTGATCGCCAGCGCGGTGTACAGATAATGATGGGATTCGCCGATTTCGTCCCGGCCGAGAGTGAACTCGAAATGGCGTCTCAGGTCCCGGCTGATAGCTTCGGCCGAGTCGACGGGTGCGTGTGAGTAGTCATTCATGATCTGCGGGGATCACCTTCGTCCGGTTGTTTCCAGCGGCGGATTGCCGAATATGCCTATCGACTGGGCGGGCAGTTCCAGGCGTTCGCCCGCCGCCAATTCGGCCGCGTCCTCTCCGTTTTCCGAAATCGCCGTATGCGCGATCCGTTTCCAGTTGCCTTCGGGAGACTCGGGCAACGCAAAGCTCTCCGTGCGGTCGGAGGCATTGAAGACGACCAGCAAGTGCCGTGAACCACCGTCTCCGCCTTCGGTCAGGAGATAACCGAACGATCGCCGTTCGTTCTCATGCCAGTGTTCATCGCGCATTGGCGTCCCCTCGGCGGTCAGCCATTGAATGCCGTCGTCGCCCTTTCCATCCGGACGATGCCGGTATTCGCCCGCCTGCAAGGCCGGAAAGCGCCGCCGCAAGCTCAGCAATTCGCGGGTGAATTCCCGCAATTCCTTTCCCTGCGGCGATATATCTTCCCAGTCGATCCAGTTCAGGCGGCTGTCGTGGCACCAGGCGTTATTGTTTCCCGACTGGCTGCGACCGAACTCGTCTCCCGCGGCAAGCATCGGCACGCCGTGCGAGACGGCCAGCGTGGCCAGCAGATTGCGTTGCCGGCGCCAGCGCCGCGCATCGATCGCCGGATCGTCGGCGGGGCCTTCCACGCCGTGATTGTCGCCGTAGTTGCTGCCATGCCCATCCCGATTCCGTTCCTGATTCGCCTCGTTGTGGCGATCCTCGAAGCTGACCAGATCGCGTAATGTAAAGCCGTCGTGGCAGGCTACGTAGTTTATGCTTGCCCAGGGTCTGCGCCCGGCATGTTCGAACAGGTCCCCCGAGCCATGCAGGCGGCGGGCCAGTTCCGGCAACTGGTCCGGGTCCCCGCGCCAAAAGCGGCGAATGTTATCACGGTAGCGGTCGTTCCACTCGGCCCAGCCGGCGGGAAATCCGCCGAGTTGATAACCGCCGGGGCCAATATCCCAGGGTTCGGCAATCAGCTTGACTCCGGCAAGCGCGGGCTCCTGGGCCAAGGTCTGGAAATAAGGCGCGCGCGGGTCGAAGCCGCGTTCCTGGCGGCCGAGAATGGAAGCGAGATCGAAGCGGAAACCGTCGACTCCCATTTCCCTCGCCCAATAGCGCAAGCTGTCCATGACCAGCCGCAGCACCTGGGGATGGGTCATATTGAGGGTGTTTCCGCAACCGCTGTCGTTGATGTAGAAACGCCTGTCGCCCGGCAGCAACTGGTAATAGCTGAGATTGTCGATGCCCTTGTAGCTGAGGGTGGGTCCGAGGTGATCGCCTTCGCAGGTGTGGTTGTAGACGACATCGAGGATGACTTCGAGGCCGGCGTCGTGAAATCGGTTGACCATGTCCCGGAATTCGTCCGCGCCGCCCGCGCTGAGATAGGCGGGGTGCGGGCAGAAGAAATTCAGGCTGTTGTAACCCCAGTAGTTGACCAGTCCCTTGTTCAGCACGTCGAACTCGCTCACGAAGGCGTGTACCGGCATCAGTTCCACCGTGGTGACGCCCAGCGCTTTCAGGTATTCGACGATCTCGGGCCGGGCCAGACCGGCGAAGGTTCCCCGCAGCGGTTCCGGCACGTCCGGATGCAGTTGTGTGAACCCCTTGACGTGACATTCATAGATCACGGTTTGCGGCCAGGGCGTCAGTGGCCGGCGGCCAACGGGCGCCGCGCCGCCTTCGGCGGTTACCACCGCCTTGGGCATATGCTCCGCATTGTCGCGACGGTCGGGGGCGAGATCGAGGTCGGAATTCCCGAGTTCATATCCGAAATGGGACGGATCCCGGCGGAACTCTCCCGTCAGCGCCCGGGCATAGGGATCGAGCAAGAGTTTCGCCGGATTGAAGCGGTGGCCGGCATGGGGCGCGTAAGGGCCGTGGACGCGATAGCCATAGCAGGTCCCCGCCTGCAATCCGGGGATGTAGCCATGCCAGACGCCGTGAGTCTGTTCCGGCAGAAAAACCCGGTCGATCAAGTTCGTTCCGCTTCCGTCGTAGAGACAAAGTTCCACCGCCTCGGCATGAGCCGAGTACAACGCGAATCGCGTTCCCTCGCCATCGAAACGGGCGCCCATTTCGCCGGGGTCGCCGGCTTCGATGCGTCTACCTGAATCCGTCATCGACTTCCGGCATGGAGAAACAGTACGGTGGCCAGCGGCGGCAGTGTGACCACAACCGAATGCGGCTGACCGTCCCATGGAATCGCCTGGCTCCAGACTCCGCCGCCATTGCCCTGACCGCTGCCGCCGTACACTTCGGCGTCGGTATTCAGGCACTCCCGGTAACGGCCCGGTTCAGGCACGCCGATTCGATAGTAAAGGTGACATTCGGGCGTCATGTTGGAGGCGGCCAGCAAGATGTCGTGCTCGCCGCGGCGCAGCCAGGCGAAGACGGAAAGCTGGCTGCTGTCGGCTTGCACCCACTGGAAACCCTCCGGCGAAACATCGCGCTCGTACAAGGCCGGCGTGTGTCGATAGAGGAAATTCAGATCCCTGACCAGTTGCAGCAAACCGCGATGGCTTGCGTGTTCGAGCAGATGCCAGTCCAGGCTGGTATCGTGATCCCACTCCCGCCGCTGGCCGAATTCCCCGCCCATGAACAGCAATTTCTTGCCGGGCTGGGTCCACATGAATCCGTAGTAAGCGCGCAGATTGGCGAACTTCCGCCAGTCGTCGCCGGGCATTTTCTCCAGCAACGAAGCCTTGCCATGGACGACTTCGTCATGACTCAGGGCAAGCACGAATTTTTCGGTCCAGGCGTAAAGTATGCCGAAAGTCATTTCATGATGGTGGTACTTGCGGTGTATCGGATCCCGCCGCATGTATTGCAAGGTGTCGTTCATCCAGCCCATGTTCCATTTGTAGCCGAAGCCGAGGCCGCCCTGGTCCACCGGATTGCTGACTCCGGGCCAGGCGGTGGATTCCTCGGCGATCATCATGATTCCCGGATGATTGCGGTAAACGCTGCTATTGATCTTGCGTAACAATTCAATGGCCTCGAGATTCTCGCGGCCGCCGTGCTCGTTGGGCAGCCATTCCCCTTCTTCCCGGCTGTAATCGAGATACAGCATCGAAGCCACGGCATCGACGCGCAGTCCGTCAATGTGAAACTCCTCGATCCAGAAATTGGCGCTGCTGAGCAGGTAGCTGACGACTTCATTGCGCCCGTAGTTGTAAATCAGCGTATTCCATTCGACATGGAAGCCCCTGCGGACATCCTCGTGTTCATACAGGAAACTGCCGTCGAAGCGTCCGAGACCGTGAGAGTCTGTCGGGAAATGTCCCGGCACCCAGTCGAGCAGTACGCCGATGTTGTGCCGGTGACATTCGTTTATGAAGTATTTGAGTTCGTTGGGCGTGCCGAAGCGGATACTCGGCGCGAACATGCCGATGGGCTGATAGCCCCAGGAGCCATCGAAGGGGAACTCGCTGATCGGCATGAGTTCGATATGGGTAAATCCCATGTCGAGCACATAGGGAATCAGTTCTTCCGCGAGTTCCAGGTAGCTGAGAAATCGATTGTCATGTTCAGGCTTGCGCCGCCAGGAACCCGCGTGTAATTCGTAGATGGAAACCGGTCGCCGCAGCAAGTCTCCGCTATCGCGGGTTTCGATCCATTGCCGGTCGGTCCAGCGGAAATCCTCTTCGAACATTACCCTCGACGCATTGTCCGGCGGATGTTGCATTGACCGTCCGTAGGGGTCGGCCTTGAGTGGCAACAGGCGTCCGCCGGCGTCGGTGATTTCGTACTTGTAGAGATCGTGATTGTGCGCTTCGGGAACGAAGGCTTCCCACACGCCCGAACTGGAAACCGGCCGCATGACATGGCGGTTGCCGTCCCAGCCGTTGAAATCGCCGACGACGGAAACCCGCCTCGCGTTGGGCGCCCAGACCGCGAAGCGCACGCCTGCCTTTCCGTCACGCTTGCAGGCATGCGCCCCGAGCCAGCGCCAGGCATGCTCGGCCGTTCCTTCGTTGAAATAGTGAAGGTCTTTCTCGCCCGGCATCTGCCAATTACCAGCGGAGTCTGTCGAGCAAGTCTCGAGCGCCACCGTCGAAATCTCTTGCGTCATCACCGTCGTCAAGCAAACGTTGTGCCAGTTCCTTGCCCAATTCGACGCCCCATTGGTCGAAGGAATTGATGTTCCACAAGCTGCCTTGCACGAAAACCTTGTGTTCGTAAAGCGCGATCAGGGCGCCGAAGGTCTCCGGCGTGAGCCGGTCGAGCAACAACACGTTCGAAGGGCGGTTACCGGGAAAATTGCGCCATGGCGGCAATTTTCCGGATTTCCTGCCCTCCATCAGTGCAGCGGACTGGGCGATCATGTTGGCGAGCAATACCCGGTGATGTTCCGGCGAACTGAGCCCGTCCTCGCCGATGCCGATGAAATCCACCGGCACGAGATGCGTGCCCTGGTGCAGCAACTGGAAGAAACTGTGTTGACTGTTGGTGCCGGTGAGACCCCAGACAATCGGTCCGGTGGCCTGGGATACGTTTTCGCCGCTGAAAGTCACCGACTTGCCATTGCTCTCCATATCCAGTTGTTGCAGATACGACGGCAGTTGCGCCAGCCGCTCGCAATAGGGAATCACCGCATGGCTTTCGGCATCGAGAAAATTGGCATACCAGATTCCCAGCAAGGCGAGGAGGACCGGCATGTTTCGATCGGGCGGCTCGGCGCGGAAATGGATGTCCATTTGCCGGGCGCCTTCGAGCATGCGCAGAAAATTCTCATGACCCGCGGTGACGGCGATGGTCAGTCCGATCGAAGACCAGAGCGAATAGCGGCCGCCGACCCAATCTTCGAACAGCAATATCCGGTCTTCCTGAATCCCTGCCTGCATTGCCTTCGCTGGCGCGGCGGTGACGGCGATGAAATGCGGCGAAGCGTATGGATTTTCCATGCCCAGACGGTCCTTGAACCAGTGCGCCGCCGTTTCCGCGTTGAGCAGGGTTTCGTGGGTAGTGAAGGATTTGCTGGAAACGATCACCAGGGTGGTTTCCGGGTCAAGTCCGCGCAAGGTTGAGCGAATCGGTTCGCCGTCGACGTTACTCAGAAAATGACAGCGAATCCGCTCGTGAGCGAATTCCTTCAATGCCTCGCAGGCCAGTTTCGGCCCCAGATCCGAGCCGCCGATGCCGAGATTGACGACATCGCGCACCGGCTTGCCCGTGACGCCAAGCCATTCGCCGGCGCGAATCCGCTCGCTGACTTCCCGTACGCGCGTCAGCTGGACCTCGATTTCCCCGGCGAGTTCGCCCAGACCGTCCGCTTGCAGATCTTCGCGTGCGGCGCGCAATGCCGTATGCAGTACGGGCCGCTGTTCGGTGGTATTGATGGTCTTGCCGCGGAAAAGCGCCTCCCGGTGCGCGGCCAAAGACGATTCCTGCGCAAGTCCGGCAAGCAATTCGACAACTTCGTCGGTGACCAGGTTGCGCGAATAGTCCAGATAGAGACCGGCGGATTCGAGCCGGTAGCGCGCGGCGCGTTCGGAATCCAGCAATTCCCTGAAATTCGTATCGCGAATTCCTGCGGCAATTGACTTTAGCCGCGGCCATTGGC
The DNA here is from genome assembly GCA_022822865.1 of Pseudomonadales bacterium. Classification (GTDB taxonomy): domain Bacteria; phylum Pseudomonadota; class Gammaproteobacteria; order Pseudomonadales; family Pseudohongiellaceae; genus UBA9145. Next base: position 25,563 of record JAJDYJ010000081.1, read on the forward strand.
CGGCTTGAGTAATCTTGAATTCTTCCATGCGCGAATGCTTCAGCGTGGCAGATTCCAGTTGAAGCGGTAGGTAACGCCTTCCACGGCCACCGGTTCGTTATCGACCAGGCGCGGCTGATAGCGCAGGCGCGCGGCCGCCCGCAGCGCCGCGACGTCGAATACCTGCGGCGGATTGGCTTCGACTACGACGGCATCCCGTACGCCGCCCGACTCCGTGATGGTGAAGCGGACTACGACATGGCCTTCGATTTCCTGCTCGCGGGCAAATTCCGGGTATTCGGGCGTAACGAAACTCGCCGGCAGGTATTCCCGGGATTCCGGTTCCACCCGCGGCGAATCCACCAGCAGTTCTTCCCGATTCTCCAGTTCGAAGCGAAAAACGTAACGTACGTCCCGCACCATGCGGTTGAGTATGTTGTCGAAGTTCATGCGCCGGGCGGCGATGACCGCGGCGCGTTCGAAGTACCCCGGCGGCTGCTGATTGATGACGTCGATGGTATCGGGAATCACCGTACCGCTCTCATCGACGGTGAATGCCACCATGACCCAACCTTCCACGCCGAGAGTCCGGGCCTGCAAGGGATAAACGGGCTGGGGCGAGTTGAGAACGATCAGGCCGCGGGTGGAATTGGGCGGCGCATTGGCGGTTGAAGGAGAACCCGTAAAACCGTCCAGCACAACGCCGCCGCATCCGGTAAGCGTGGCGGTCAACAATATCGCGGGCAGTGTAACCAGCAGTCGATTGCGCATTATTTTTCAGGCGGAAACGCTGCGCCTGTCGGGTTCGACCTGGATTATAACCCGCTTTGCGGCAGGGAAATTGACTGGCGGCTCAGAAAGTGGCGCTTACCCGAAAAGCAAGCTCCATGCCGCTGCCGTTGCAATAGTGTTCGATCTCTTCAACGACGCCGTCGGCCGTCGCGCCGAGAAATCGGGTCCGTTTACGGCAATATTCGCTTTCGGTGATGTTCCGGGATTCCAGCCGGAAGGTGAAGTTCTCGAAAGCTTTCTTTTCCACGAAAGCCATCAGGAACGGCTGTTCGATTCGCTCTTCGATATCGATGATGTCGATTTCGGTACGGCCGCTGCCGCCGTTGGAGGAATGCGCATAGAACATGCCGTAGGTCAGACCCTGTTCCACCATGTCATTGCGAAATCCGACATTGGTGGACCAGCGCTCCGAGCCGGGCTGCCTGCGCTTCTGGCCGAGGAACGGGTCGATGATTTCGGAATCCTGCAAGCGGATACCCGTGGTCAGCAGCGCGTTGGGCATTCCGAGCATCGGCAGGCGCGTACTTACGTCGAGATTCAGTCCATAACGCTTGCCGTCGCCGATATTGCCCCGGGCCGAACGCAGTTCGTCCGGACTCGGCGAAACATCGATCCGTTCGATTACGTCCTGGAGGTCGCGATACCAGAGTTGGGAATTCACCACGCCAAGATTGTTGGGCAGGCGCATTTCCAGGTTCAATTCATAACGCCAGGATTGCTCCTGCCGAATCTCCGGATTTCCCGCGAGGGTATTCTGGTCTTCGTCGTCCCGGTCCGTCGAGGCGCTGAAATCGGAGAAACTCAACTGCTGCACGTCCTTTTCGACGCGGGCGCGCAATTGCAGACTCGACGTAATGTCGAACCGGTAATCGACCTTCGGCTTGAGGAATTCAAAATCACGCGAATTGAGAACGTCGCCGGTCTGCTCGATGGTGGAGGTTTCCATCAACAGGGAACTTTCCAGCGACATGCGCGGATTCAGTTGCCAGTTATGCACCGCGAACCCCTCGTAGCGAATCTCTTCGACGGCCGATTCGCTGTTATCTACAGAGACTGGCACGAGATTGCCGTAAGCCGGCGAACGCTCGCCGGGGATGTCGAGGCCCATGCGCAGCCCGTTGTCGCGGATGGTCTGAGCGCCCTCCACTCCCAATTCCAGGCCTTGCTGCTGCGCCACGTTAAATGTGTACGAGGTACGCGCAATCCGTTCCCGGTCGCGTCCCAGGTTGTGCAGAAACAGGTTCGGCAACTTGTCTTCGTCGACCACGTCGAATCGATTGCGCGTGAACTGGAACTCGCGATCGTTGACGATGAACAGGAAGCGGTAAGTGCCCGAGCCGGCGAAATCGCGTTCGTAGTCGCCGCCGATTTCCCAGGAATAGCGTTTGCTGACATTGTCTTCGCGTTGCAGCCGGATGCGGTCGTTGACTAGGTCGTGAATGCTGCGATTGCGGGGAGACGGCGATTCGCCCCGGGTTTCGTACAAGCCGTTCAATTGCAGCACCTGACCGTCGAACCGATAGCCCATGTTGCCGCTGACCTGGTACTCAAGCTCGTCCCGCACCTGGTCTTCGTAGCGAATCTCTTGCAGGTTGTAGTCCGGATCGTAACTGAACTCCTCGCTTTTCGAAGCGTTGTAACGAGGACTCGCCTCGAAATGCAGCAGGTAGTTCAGATCGCCGCTCTGGCCGCCGTGGGAAAGCTGGCCGCCGGTGTCGATAGTGCCGTCACGGGACCGGTCGGAGCGGATTTCCACCGTGGTGCTGGAAGTCGACAGCACGTCAAGCAGGACGATATTGACCACCTGGGCGCCGCCGCGAATCTCGATGTCTTCGGAAGTTCCGCGAATGATCTCGATGTAGTCGACCTGTTCCGCCGAGATGCGGTCGAGTTGGTCACGACTGCCGGAATTCTTGCCGGTGATGCGCTGGCCGTTGATCAGCACTTCGCCTTCGCCCGAACCGAGGCCGCGCCGGCCACGGTTTCCGCCACCGCCGCCCGGTCCGCCGCCGCCTCTTCCCATGGCCAGATTGATGCCGGGAATCCGGTAAAGCATGTCGTTGACCGAGACCGGCAGAAATTCGGCGAAATAGGACGCCGGATAGACAATTGTGGAATCGTCGGTCGTGTCTTCCGGACCCGGAACCTGTTGGGCGCCCACCGGCAGGCTGATTGCCAGCAATGCGACCGCCGCAGCGAATGTTGAAACAACTGATCTGAACTTCATGACGCTTCTGTCCAGCCGGCGCAAGGCAGCCGGCAACCTTTCCCTGATTCGAACGCCCGGCAGTATACTCATCCCATCAGGTTGATTCTGTGACATTTTGTGGAATCGCAACGAATGCCCCGCTAAAAACGCATACTTCCACAGTATCGGCAGAAGCTTGCCACGCTTCTGCCACGATTCGCCGGTTGCAGCGGATGCGGCGCCGGAACTAGAACTGGAATTCGGGGGTCGTCACTATCAGGCCGTCGAGGCGATCGCGAACCGTGATCTGGCAGGCGAGCCGGGAATTCGATCGGCGATCGTCGACCATGTCCAGCATGTCCTCTTCGTCCTCGTCCATGGGCTTGAGCTCGTCGAGCCATTCCTCGTTGACATAGACATGGCAGGTGCCGCAGGAACAGCAGCCGCCGCAGTCGGCGTCGATTCCGGGCACCTTGTTGGAAACAGCCGCCAGCATCAGCGAATTGCCATCGACCGCCTCGACCGAGCGCTCGGTCCCATCGTGTTCGATAAATTTGACCTTGATCATCAAACTGCCATCCGTTCAGAAGGGCGCAACGATACCAGCAAGTGCAAGCGAGAGAAAGACCCCGCTTGTGGTGTCCCAAAGACTGTGACTTCGAGCGGGTCCACGAGCGGGAGCGCCTTTTCGCTAAACCTCGCCACCCGGCGGAGACGGATCAAAGCCACGGCCTCTTGACGCCAATTTGAGAATTGTTTCCGCCTCTCACAACGTCCTGGGAATTGGGATTCCGTATTGTTTCAGGGTGCCCTGGAGGGTTGGCTTGGCGAGACGGATTCGTTCGGCGTCGAGCAGGAAGGAGAAGATTAGTCCGAGGCCGAGGATGAGCATGCCGATCAGGAAACAGTAGATTACCGCCCGGTCCGGGTACACGTCCTTGTAATAGCCGACGTACAGCGGGCCCACGATGCCCGCCGCCGCCCAGGCGGTGAGCATGGCGCCGTAGATGGCGGACATGTTCTTGCTGCCGAACACGTCGATGATGAAGGAAGGCATGACGGCGAAACCGCCGCCGAAGCACAGCAGGATATAGCAGACCAGCGCCGAGAAGACCCAGGGGTCGCGTTCGGTCATGAGGATCGCGAACACCACCATCTGCGTCGCCAGCAGCAGGCGGAACACCGTAACCCGGCCGATGAGGTCGGACAGCAGCCCCCAGAGCAGCCTGCCCAGGCCATTGAAAAGCGAACTCACGGCGATGAGCATGGCGCCGTATTCGGCGAGCACCTGGGGGTCGAGCCCCGGCTCGGCAAGCCCCCAGACATCCTGCAGCAGCGACGACTGGAAGCTGATGACGGAAATGCCCGCCGAGATATTGAAGAAGAAGATCAGCCAGATAATGATGAATTCCCGCGACCTGAGGCAGCGGCGCACAAAGCGCGGATGATCGGCGCCCACCGGTTCCCGGGCGGCTGGGGAGCCCGCGCCCGCCGGCGCATGGTTTTCCGGCGGATTGCGAATGAACAGGCTGACGGGAATCAGGATGGCGGCGAAGATGATTCCCAGCCACATGAAAATCTCGGGCAGGTCTTCGGCGGTCTGCACCACTAGAAAAGGCGCCAGCAGGCGGCTGAACAGAAAGGCGCCGACGCCGAAACCCATCACCACGATGCCCGTGGCGAGACCTTTCCGGTCGGGATACCACTTGGCCACGGTAGCCACGGGCGTAACGTAGCCCAGGCCGATGCCGGCGCCGCCGATCACGCCGTAGCCGAAGTAGAACAGCGACAGATTGTTGTATTCCAGCGCCTGCGCGGCAATGAGATAGCCCAGGGAGAACAGGATGCTGCCGCCGAGGGCGAGCTTGCGCGGCCCGAGGCGGGGCAATGCCATTCCCGCCCAGGCCGCGGCGATGCCCAGCGAGAAAATCGTGATGCCGAAGGCGATTGCCGTGTCGGTATTGCTCCAGCCGAGCTGGTTTACCAGCATGGTCTGGAAAAAACTCCAGGCGTAAACCGTTCCCAGACAGAGTTGCAGCCCCGCACAAAGCAGGACGATAACGAATCGTGGAAGAGCGATCATCTTGCCGCGGCGCGGTTCAGGATGCTTCCGGCCGGGCGGTCGCGCCGGCTTTTTCCGGATCGGCCACCCGGGAGAAATACAGCAACAGGCGGGCGAGTTGGCCGGCTTCGTCGTCGCGCTCGAGCAAGGCGCCGGGGACCGGCTCCCCTTCCTGTTCGGCCCTGGCAAGCTGCACGGCGTAGGTGAGCAGATGCTCCACGGGACGGGCCGCGAGATTCATGAGCATGATGGCGGCGACGATGCCCACCAGAAAAATCGACGAAATCAGATACATCTGCCGGCCCACGGCCTGCTGGATCTTGAGGGTGATGACCGACTTGTCCATGCCGATATGCACCGATCCGGCAACGCCGGCGAGTATCGGGCTGCCGACTTCCACATAGCTGTCGGCGCCGGCAAGCACGCGCTCCACGGTGCCGGTATCGGCCGGGTCCGAGGCGAGAATTTCCCCGGGAATGCCGGGAACGAAGGTATGGGCGAGAAACTCGCCGTCTTCGTTGACGATATAGATATAGCTGATGCCCTGAATTTCCAGGAACTGATCGATCAGGGACTGCAAGGCGGACAGGTCGCGGTTGAGAATGATGTCCACGCTGGCGTCGGCGATGGTCTGGGCGATGCCCCGGCTGTTGGATTCGTATTCTTCGGAAAGCTGGGAATCCACCGTGGCGATGCACACCCAGGAAGTGGAGACCGCGATGATGCCAAAGAGCAGGAATATCCCGAACAGCGGCCTGCGAAACAGTTTTTGCACGTTCATGTTCAATTTCATCTTATCCAAACCTCGCCCGCCAGTCGTCGAGTGGCACGAACCGGCCCTGGTCCACCACGGTGTAGTACAGCCGCTGCATACCCTGCCGCCGCTGCTCGGAAAACGAAACCATCTCGCCAATGCCGAGATCGTAGTCCCGCACGGTGAAAACCGCCTGTTCCAGCCGGGCGCGGCTGGGGGAGTCGCCCATGCGGCCGAGAATCTCCACGAGCATCTTCGCGTTCACGAAGCCTTCGAGGCTGACGAAGCTGCGGTCAAAGGGCACGTAATCCGGCTGGCGCAGGGGTTCCGGGACTTCCGGGCGGTACCGGTCCATCAGTTCGGCGTATTCCCTGACCACGGGAATGCTCTCGTCTTCGTAGCTCGGCACCACCTGGGAGTTCACCAGATAGCGGGTATAGCGTTCGCTGTCGTCGACGCTGTCGGTAATGAGCTGCAGCAGGTTCTCGCTGCCGACAAAGGACAGGTTGGCGATGGGGACTTCCAGCCCGAGGTCGATGGCGTCGCGCAGAAACGCCGCGCAGGCGCCGTAGGCGCCGATACAGATCACCGCGTCGGGGCTGCTATTGCGCAGAATCTCCACCTGTTCGCCCATGCCGCGGCCGTAGGCGGCGCCACGGGTGTAGGTGGCTTCGCCAACGATCTGCTCCCCCCGGGCGCCGAGAGCCTCGCGGACTCCCGCCCAGCCGCTGCGCCCGTAGGCGTCGGCCTGATAGAAGACGGCGATCCGGCGCCGGCCGATGCGGAGGAAGTTCTCCACCAGGCCCGCGGTTTCCTCGCGGTAGGAGGCGCGCAGGTTGAACGCGAACTCTCCGTAAGGCGGCTCCCGCTGGGGCTGGGCGCCGGTGAACGGAAAGAACATGTACACATTCTCTTCCTGGAACTTCTTGAGAATCGGCAGCACCCGGGTAACCGTGGGCGTGCCCACATAGCCGAACAGGGCGAACACCCGGTCCCGAAGCAGCAGTTCCATGGTGTTCTGCACCGAGGGAACGGGCTGGTAGCCATCGTCATAAAGCCGCAGCGCAATGCGGCGGCCGCCGACGCCGCCCTGCTCGTTGACCCGGGTGAAACAGGCCTGGGCGCCGCGGTACAACTCGATGCCGAGGCCTCGGGAAGGCCCGGAAAAGGCGGCGGAAGTGCCCAGCAGAATCTCGTCGGCGGATACGCCTTCGTGGAATCCCGCGGGGGAACCGGCGGTTTCATCCTGGGCGAAAGCCGCGCCACGGCCAAGCCAGGGCGCGGCCAGGCCGCCCAGGATGCTGGTACGCAGAAACTTGCGCCGGGTCAGTGCTCTCATGGAACTGAATTGTGCATGGATTTCGAGCAACGGGAAAGCTGCCAGCGTACCGAAAGTCAGCGGCATTGTCGATTGCCACATGGGGCCTGGCCTGGAGGCGTGTTGTCGAGATCAGGCTATTCTGCGTACTCGAATATCTCGTCGCTGATGCGCAGGCGCGTCCTGCCCCCCTCGTCATTCCGCGCGAAGTCGCAGAATCTCGGGATGTGGCCTCCCGGGGAGATTCTGCGACTTCGCGCGGAATGACGGGGGAGATGGGCTGAATTCCGAGCCTATCGTGAAATCGCTCCCTGCAAGGCCTGTTGCTCCATGCAGCGGAGCGCGTCGGCTACCGGTAACCAGCCGGGTTGGCCGATGGCGGCGTGGAAATGCGCTTCGGCGGGGGTGACGATCATGGCGTCGTTGGCGCTGCCGGAGAAGGTTTGCATTACCCGCAGCCAGCGCTCCACATGCGCGGGGCCGCGCCAGGTTTCCCTTGCCTGGCCCGCGGCGTCCGACCACAACCGCGGCGAGATACAGGCTGCGATTGTGTTTGCCGACGAAAATTCCGGGTTCAGTCCCAGCGGGGCGTTTTGCCGATTCCAGCGGTCCGGGTCCGGATTGGCGGTCTCGGCCCCTGTGACGATACTGGCGCCGATTACTGTACCGACGGATGCGGTGTTCTTGCCGCCGGCAAGGCATTCCAGCGCTTCCACCACCGGATTCCAGCGTTTCGCCGTGTACTGGTCCCGCATCTTCCGCGCCGTGGCGGCGCTCATCGGCTGGTAACCGTTGTCCTCGCCGAATGCGGCAAGCACTTCCATCCACCGGTCCACGTGGGCCTGGCCGTAGTAGGTTTCCCCGGCGTATTCCCGCACGGTCTCGCGCAGTTGCGGCGGGACGCAGGCCGCCACCGTGGCGTCGGGGATTTCTTCGTCGTCGATGATGGTTACCAATACCGAACCGTTCGCCCCCACCGTGAACCCTTCCGGCAGTTTCGATTCGTCGATCTCCATGCGGAATGTCTCGTTGCCCTCGAATACGGTGTCGTGGAGTATCTCGATATCGAACGATTCCCTTGTCCTGCCGTTAGCGGGGAATACCACGTTGGCGGGGATTCTGTAGTCCTCTCCCGCGGTAGCGGTGATATCCGTGAAACGAAGGGGTAACGTAAATGGCCTGCCTGTGGCTGGGAGTATGACGATCACCGACTGCAGTACCGCGTTCTTGAGAACGTCCCTTTCCTCGTTTACTTTGAAACTTGGCCTTGTAAAGGACAGGCTGAACGATGTCGGCGCATCGGTGATGGTCAGGTTCGCCGATCTCCTCGGATCCTCGCTCCCATAGGACAAAGTCAAGGTCTCGCTCGGTTCGTCCTTGTCGTCTTCCATGACTTCCAGGCGCAGAGGGCCACGAACGCGGTTTTCATTGGGACCCATCCGCTCGCCATGGAATGTCACGGAGGAAATCCTGCCGTTTTCATCATAGTTGCAGGTCGCCTGCCCGACAGGGTCGGTTTCAAAACAGGACAGCCGGTAATCTTCCCCCAGAGTGGCGGTTCCGCCGATGATGAGCGGCGCCGTCAGGGTCTGGTCGCCATCAAGGAAGTGGGGATGGGACAGGGCAGAGTTGAAGATCGTGGCTGAACCCTCGGGAAAAGTGCTCTCGGCAGTACCAAGGTGGAACAGTCCGACATCGTGGTCATTGTCGCTCACCCGCACCACGGCCTCCAGCGGGTCGCCGAGGCCATAATGATCGGCTGAGAGCACTTTGGCGGTGAGCGTCCCATGCCCATCGAACGATTCGTCATTGACCGTCGCCACCGTCACCTCGGCCTCGCCGCTGGCGCCGATGGTGACCTCGCGCAGCCCGGTCTGGCCGCTGACAGCATAATCGCCGCTTTCCTCGACCCGAACCCGGACCACCATGGAGTCCTCCGGCGGCGGCGCCGCAGTCAGGGTGAAGATGGCGGTGCCGCCTTCGTCCATGCGGACCGGACTCCCGACAATCGACACTTGCCGGGGGCTGGAGTCATCGTCGATTATGGTTACGGTGTGGGTCTTCTTTCCTCCATCCACAGCATAATTCGACCCTTCGGTGAGCGTCAGCACCACGGTGTCGCCTTCGCCCTCGTCGTGCCGGTCGAAGATGGGGTCGATGTAGATGGTTCCCCTGTCGCCGAGCCGCGGTACGACAAGGCTTCCCGAAGCGATCGCCCGGTCGCCCCGGGGACTCTTGATATCGAAGTCGTCTCCCTCGACGGCTGTTCCCGACAGGGCGTAACGGATGGTCATTTCCGTTGCCGCCGGCCGGTCGAGAATCACGGTAATCTGCTGCGTGGTGGCGTTTTCAACCATCCGGGACTCGGCGGAAGCGAAGGAGACCACCGGCGTGTCGTCGCTTGTCAGGGTGAAGGTCACGCTTGCCGGCGAGCCGATCGTGTACGGCGGGGCGCCCATGGCCGGATGCGGCTGCCGCAGGCTGATTCGCACGGTCTCGTTCGTTTCGGCGTGATCGTCGTCGAGCGCGAAGATTCGCAGGCGGTGGCTGGAGCGGTTTCGCGCCGGAAAGAGCAGACCGCCGATAACTTCCCTGAAGCGCCCGTCCACCCATTGCTCGAGGCGGTAGTCCCGGTACCTGGACACCGTGCCGGAAATCCCCACGGACACAACGCCTCCCGCGACGCCGTATTCGGGCCCCGGATTGAAGTAGGGCGCGCCGATTTTCAGCTCGAATTCCACCGGCTTGCCGCCTTCGGAAATCGTGGTCTGGGAGGGTTTGGGGAATGACAGGGCAGGGCCCGCTCCCTGGGCGTGCGCCTGGCCCGCAAGGCCGCACAGCAGCAACAGGGCAGGAATGACCTTCCGCGGCAAACGCCCGATCCCGGGACGCGCAAAATAATCCGAAGTTGGCGATATCCGCCTGTTTACCATGAAATTGCGGATTATCTGCCTGATACATGGCCGTGATATCAGGCGGTTTCTTCCGCTTTCCAGATTACTTGAATGGCATTCCGCATCCAGAGCGGATTGAATCGGCAGACCGGGCACGGCCCGGCCAGAAGCCTGGCTGAAGCTGCCGATTCCGCGTATAAGTCGTTCAAAAGCCTTGAAGTTTCCAGTGAGCATGGCTGTCTCTCATATGAAATTAGGTATATCGTAAAGTATTTTATATCGTAACTTGTATCGTATACACCACTATCTACGTGGGATAGTGTAAGTCAATTGTTTTTGGAATGGGAAGTATTTTCGAGAAAATTCCCCGTAACGCCGGCGAGGGCCCCTGGGGGCCCCCGGAAGACGATCGGTGTGTTGCGCTCAAAACGATTGTCACGAATTTCAGTGTAATCCGGAATCGCTGACGTACCGAGGTTCGAAAGGCACATTGATATTAGTGGTATTTGCCCTGTATAAGTCGATAACGTGGTATGTGGGATCAAGGCCGGAGACAGGCTCGCGCCGGCCATCCGTTACGTTTTCACGACTTCGCTTCGCGCGGAATCGCGGGGAAGTAACAGCATTCGCCGCCCGTCCGTCGTATCATTGCCGGCCACGATGCGTACCCTGTGAGATTTTCCCGATGTCACCCAAATCCCTTGCCGCTTGCTGTCTGATCTGGGTTTGCTGCCTCGCCCCGGTACAGGGGGCCGAGCCCGAATCGCTTTCCGCCGAGCTTGCGTCCATCGTCGAGGCGTACTTCGAAGCCTCCCTGGAACTCAATCCGCTGCGCGCCACGTATCTCGGCGACAGCCGTTACAACGACCGGCTCGCGAACTACCTCGGGGCGGAACACCGGGCCGCCTCGGAAGCGCTTGACCGCGAATATCTCGAACGGATAGAGGCCATCGACCCGGAACAGCTTGGCCGCGAGGATCGTCTCACCTTCGAGACTTTCAGGCTCAATCTTGAAAACAATCTCGAAATCGGCGAATTTCCGGAGCATCTGCTCGCCATCAACCAGTTCTATTCCTTCGCCAATCAGTTCGCACAGCTTGGCAGCGGCGCGAGCGCCCACCCCTTTGCGAACGAACAGGACTACCGGGACTTCCTCTCACGCATCGACGGCTTCGTCGTACTGACCGACCAGGCCATCGCGAACATGCGGGTCGGACTCGACCGGAACGTGATCCAGCCACGAGTGCTAATGGAACGCGTGGTCGGCCAGCTTTCCGCCCTCGACCGGGATTTTCCGGAAAGCGTGTTTTACGGGCCCATCGGGAATCTCCCCGAAGACATGTCCGCCGCGGTGCGCGAACAGTTGACGGAGGACTTCGCCCAGGCGTACGACGGCAAGCTGCGTCCAGCGTATCAGCGGCTGCACGACTTCATTCGCGATGACTATCTGCCGCGGGCGAGAGCGAGCGTCGGACTGTTCGAATTGCCTGGCGGCGAAGACTGGTACGCGACCCTGGTCAGGCATACGACCACCACCGACCTGACCCCGGCCGAAATTCACGAAATCGGTCTGCGCGAAGTGGCTTCGATCCACGAGGAAATGCGCCAGGTCATGGAAGAAGTCGGCTTCGAAGGCGAACTCGACGAGTTCTTCGATTATCTGAAGACCGAATCGGATTTTTACTACGACGAACCCGAACAATTGATCGAAGGCTACCGGGCCATGTCGGATCATGTGCAAAACCTGGCGCCGAGGCTGTTCGAAACATTTCCGAGATCGGAGTTCGAAGTGCGCGCCGTGGAAGCCTTCCGCGAAGCTTCGGCGGCCGACGGTTCCTACCAGTCGGGAACGCCCGACGGTTCCAGGCCCAGCATTTTCTTCGCCAATACCTATGACGTGGGCTCGCGTCCCAAGTGGGAAATGGAGTCCTTGTTCCTGCACGAGGCGATTCCGGGACATCACTACCAGATTTCCCTGCAACGCGAACTCGAGGATCTGCCGAGCGTCAGGCGTTTCGGCGGCTATACGGCGTACGTTGAAGGCTGGGGACTATACGCCGAGTCGATCGGCAAGGAATTGGGTCTTTACACCGACCCGTACCAGTACTTCGGCGCGCTCAACGCCGAACTCTGGCGCGCCATTCGCCTGGTGGTCGACACTGGCCTGCACGCCTATGGCTGGACCCGACAGGATGTGCTCGACTACATGTTCGAAAACTCCGCTTCGGGAGAAGCCAGCGCCGTCAGCGAGGCCGAACGCTATATCGCCATTCCTTCCCAGGCGCTTGCCTACAAGATCGGCGAGCTCAAGATCAGGGAACTGCGGACCCGGGCGGAAGCCGCGCTCGGCGAAGACTTCGATGTGCGTGAGTTTCATACCCAGGTGCTCATGGACGGCGCCCTGCCGCTGAGCCTGCTCGAAGCCAAGATCGACGCCTGGATCGAATCCAGGTGAATCGTCAACGCAGCGCCTCGCCAAATTCAGGGCCGACCATGATTCGATGCATCTTGCCATTGCTGGCGCTGCTTTTTTCGACTGGCGCGACAGCCCAGTCCGTCGAGTTCGAGGACTGCCGAATCAGCGCAGGTCCCGGCATGCCGAGCATGCAGGCGCGCTGTGCAAGGATTGCCCGCCCGCTCGACCCATCCGGCGCGGTGGACGGAGAAATCGAACTGCGGGTCGCCGTTGTACCGGCGCTCGATCTCACGCCCGAACCCGACCCGCTTGTACCCATCGCAGGCGGCCCCGGCCAGGGCTCCGTGCAGTTCTATGCGACTTTTGCCGGTGCTTTCGAACGCGTGCGGCGCGACCGCGACATTCTGCTCGTCGATCAACGCGGCACCGGGCAGTCGGCGACGATGGATTGCGAGTTCGATGACGACATCGTCGAAGGACAGTATTCGACCGAACAGACGATCGAATACATGCGGATGTGCCTCGATCAACTGCCCCACGATCCACGCTTTTTTACCACGAGTGTCGCGGTGCGGGATCTCGAAGCCGTCCGCGAGGCGCTCGGCTATACGCAACTGAATCTGTACGGCGTTTCCTACGGCTCGCGCGTCGCTCAGCACTTCGCCCGGCAATACCCGGAGTCGACCCGCACCATTACCGTCGATGGAGTAGCGGCGCCGCAAAAGGCGCTTGGCCCTGAAATCGCGACCGAGAGTCAGAAAGCCGTGGACGATATTCTGGCGCGCTGTGTCGAAGACGCCGAATGCGGCGAACGCTTCCCGGAAATCGACGAGACTTTTCAGCGCGTGGTGCAAACGCTGACCGATGCGCCCGTCGAGATCGAAGTCCCGCATCCCAGCCACGGCCGGCCCGAGACGATGACTTTCGGCCGCAACGAGTTCGCGGGCGCGATTCGCCTGCTGGCCTATAGCCCGTATTCGATCGCGCTGATTCCGCTGCTCGTGTCCGAGGCGGGCGAACAACGCTACGCGCCGCTCGCGGCGCAATTCCTGATGACCACGATTTCGCTCATGGACACCCTGTCGCTTGGCATGCACAACAGTGTCATGTGTACCGAAGACGTGCCGTTCTACGACTCTGGAGCGATCGATTACGAGTCGCTGAACGCCAGTTACATGGGACCGCTGCAACTCGAGGCGCTCGAAGCGATCTGTTCGATCTGGCCCGCCGGCCCGATCGACGACGAGTTCAAGGCGCCGCTGGCAACGGCTCTTCCGGTATTGCTGCTTTCGGGAACGGCCGATCCGATCACGCCGCCGGCCTGGGCCACGCTCGCCATGGAGGAAATGGAAAACGCGACTCACCTTGTCGGCGAGCACCAGGGCCACGGCCAGATCAACGTCGGCTGCGTGCCCCGGATCGTCGCCGATTTCATCGAAACCGCCGACCTCTCTTCGCTCGATACACAGTGCATGGAACGCAGTTTCGTGATGCCATTCTTTCTCGACTTTTCAGGCCCGGCCCAATGATCCGGGTCGAAGGCATCCACAAGTCCTTCGGCGAGGTGCATGCCGTGCGCGGCGTAAGCTTCGACGCCGGGGACGGCAAGATTACGGGGCTGCTCGGCCCGAACGGCGCCGGCAAGTCAACTACGCTGCGCGTGCTGTGTACCCTGTTGAAGCCCGACCGGGGCACGGCGACCATAGACGGCGCCGATGTGGTTGCGGACAGTCTTGCAGCGCGACAGAAGATCGGCTCGCTGCCGCATGAGTCGGGCCTGTATCCGCGCCTGACGGCGCGAGAGAACATCGCCTATTACGCCCGGCTATGCGGTCTGGATCGTGACCGCGTCGAAGACCGGGTTGACGAGATCGTCAAGACGCTCGAAATCGGCGAATTCGCCGATCGCCGCAGCAAGGGATTTTCCCATGGGCAGCGCACCAAGGTCGCGCTCGGCCGGGCGCTGGTGCACGATCCGCAAAATCTTCTTCTCGACGAGCCGACCACCGGCCTCGACGTCATGGCCACCCGCAGCCTGCGCGAGCTGATCCTGAAGCTGAAAGACGAGGGCCGCTGTGTGCTTTTCTCGAGTCATGTAATGCAGGAGGTCGCCGCCCTGTGCGACGACATCTGCATCATGGCCGCCGGCAAGATCGCGATTCACGACTCGATGGACGGCATTCGTCAACGCACCGGGTGCGACGATCTCGAAGAAGCCTTTCTCGCCGCCCTCGCCATGGTGGAAGTCGATTGATGGACACCTTTTTCCATGTCTTCCGCAAGGAAGTCGTCGACAACATTCGGGACCGTCGTTCGCTGCTGACAGTAGCGGCCATGGTGGCCATGTTTCCCGTGCTGATGGCATCGCTGTTCGGCTTTCAGATTGAACGCTCGTTCGACACCGAAACCGATTTGATCTCGCTGCCGGTAATCGGCGCCCAGCATGCGCCAAACCTGATGCGCTACCTGGATAGCAACCAGATCGACATCGTCGCAGGCCCGGCCGATGCCGACGCCGCCGTGACGGCGGTGGAGACGGGCGATCTCGATGTGGTGCTGCGAATCCCCGAGAACTTCGGCGAACAACTCGCCGACACGATCCCCGCCAAGGTGGAACTTTATCTGGACCAGGCAAATACCGCGATAGCCGCCGATGTGGGCCGGGTCCGCGATGCGCTCTTCGGTTACAACCAGATTCTCGCCGGCATCAGGCTGTCGGCGCGGGGGGTCAATCCGGCGCTGGTGCGACCGCTCAATATCGATACCATCGACGTTTCCACTCCCAGCGGACGCTCTGTCATCGTGCTGGGGATGATGAGCTATTTCCTGCTCTTCTCGCTACTGATGGGCGGCATGTATTTCGCAATTGACGCTACCGCCGGAGAGCGCGAACGGGGCTCGCTCGAACCCCTGCTATCCCTGCCGGTGGCCCGCGCTCATTTGATACTCGGCAAGCTCGCCGCCTGCGGTGCATTCATGGCGTTCTCCCTGTTGTTGAGCCAGTTGTCGTGGTTTGTAGCGCTGAATTTCATGCCGCTCGAACAAATCGGCATGACGCCGAACTTCAATTTGCCGGTGATTCTCGCCGCATTCCTCTTGTTCTGCCCGATGCTCCTGATCGGCGCTTCGCTGATGACACTGGTTGCCTCCATTACCAGGACCTACAAGGAAGCCCAGACCTGGCTGGGCTTTGTGATCCTGGCGCCGACCATGCCGATTCTGATCGTCAGCTTCCTGAATCTTCGTCCCCGACTTGAGTTCATGTTCGTGCCCTCCCTGAGCCAGCACCTGATCCTCGTCGACATGATCAGCAACGAGCCGATAAGCGCCTTGAACATCGCCGTTTCGGCCGCCAGCACGCTCGCCGTCGGAGCGATCCTCACCTGGGCCTGCGTGCGACTCTACCGCCGCGAGGCGCTGCTGGGCTGAAACCTTTTTTGATTTGCCAGTACTCGCGATGTTTTCCGGGTTTGCCCGGACCAGAGAAATTCAGTCCAAAAATTGGTCGCTTGATACAGTGTGGACTACAATTCCCCTGCGAACCGGGACAGGCATGGGAAGTGGCGCGGGGAAAGCTTGCAGCGAGGCATGATCGATACGATGACGGCGGAGACCAAAAGGATTTATGAAGCGAGTCCCAGGCACTGCGAACCGATTACGGCGCAAAACCCCGGCGTGAAGTGTCCCAAATGGAGTGTCGAAATCGCCCAGGAGTTGCTCGATTCGGCTTGTCTCGTAGGCAGAAAACTACAGGCTACGCGGGACGGGATAGGATTCGTGGGAATGAGGACTCGCTCCTCGGGCGATATGGAAATCTGGCACGGCTATCCCGAGGCATGGGATAAGATGGATCATAAATTGAAGATAAAGTGGCTGGAAGAGGGATTGATAAGCAAAAAGGACCTCAGAACGTACCGTACGCGTGAAAACGTCAGGGATGCTTTTGGGGGACGAAAGGTTGGCAAGTAACGCAATGATAAATTTCGAGACTTTCGGCGACAAGGCGGACTTTGCCCTGGAGTTCGCCCTGCTTTCCGATTCGATTGCCGCAGAACCGGAAGAAAGCAAAGGTTCATGGGGAGCTTGGCGGCTTTGGGTTGCGGGCGTGAACCTGTGCGATATTCGGCTACAAGGCGCCGATGGATATACTTCAGCGGTTCAGGAGGTGCGCTGGTTTCTGGCCCCGGTATTCAGGTGGCTTGTCGATAACTGGATGCCGCTGCTTCACGAAAAACGATTGCCGCAAGAAGGCACTGTAGTTGATAGACGGTCGTGTTCGGCGCGGGACGCGTATCTTGCAACGCTGGAAAGCGCCGGCGATGACCCAGCCAGATTTTATCCGTGGCAGGAATGGGCCGGACGACATTCGCTGCGAAGCGCTTCGGAAGGAGGCATCGTACCGGATGTTTTCTTCCAACGCATGGAAGATGAGATCGAGATATCGTGGGGCAACCGCATTCAACCTGGCGCCGAAGCCGCCATGTTCATGGCCGAAAGTGGCGTGGCCCGCGCTTCCGTGGATTGTGTCGCCGATGCGCTGGCATCGGCGATCGATTGGTTTTTGGTACCGAATGATTCCGTTGTGTTCGATTGGAAGTCTGAGCTAACGGACTCCTGGACAAAGATAAAGGCCGGTCCCATCGGCAAATCCGCTGTGTCCTGGTATCTCGATTCAAACCCGAAACCCGGGCCGCTGACGAAAACAATCCTCAGCGTACTGGAAAAACTGAAAAATCCGCCTCAGCCCCAAGAATCGCCCTGGCTGGGAACTCTTTCACCGGAAGTAGCGATGTTTGGCGATCTGTCTCCAAAAATCACAAATCCCGCGGCGGCGAAACTTCTGGCGGAGTACTTCAAAGCGCGCTCCGAAACTGGAGACTCGGACACGCTCAAAAGCCTGGTATCCGAACAGCCGGCATGGGTGCATTCATCACCTTGGCACAATGGCTATGCGCTGGCGCTTGAAGTTCTTGATAAGATCGATCCGGCGCCAAAAGCCAGCGAGAGTCGAATTGAAACCATGCTGGAGAACCTCGGCGTTCGAGTCAGGGAAGTCAAATTGGGGAGGCATGGTCCCAGAGGCGTTGCACTGGCTGGAGCCAGTTTGAAACCCACAATCCTGGTAAATCTGGATCACTTGAAAAACGAACATAGAGGCAAACGTTTCACTATGGCTCATGAGTTGTGCCATATCCTCTTTGATCGAACTTCAGCGCGACCGTTAACGCACACGAGCACTCCGTGGGCCTCGCCTACCGTTGAACAAAGAGCGAATGCCTTCGCAGCCATGTTTCTTATGCCACTGAATCGCGCCAAGTTGTCACCAAATACGCGCCGGTCTGATCTCAAGAACGAAATTGGCAAGTTGGCAGACAGATTGAAGGTCAGCCGCGCAGCTCTGCGACAGCATCTAGCGAATATTCATGAGATCAGTCAAGAAGAACTCGAATTTGTTTCGCCCTATTGATAGACACTCAATGGCGACGATTCCAAGTGAAACGTCAAGGTTGCACCGGGGTCAGCTCGATTGCGTTGGATTGCGACCCGTCTCCGCCGAACATGGATACCAACTGATCGCTCCAGGTATATTTTTGCCGCATCAATTGATTGATTATGTCCAGACTATCGTTGCGGAGTTGATATGTGTAGGTCATTGCCTCGCCATTGCGCGTAAGGCTGATCGACTCGCTGGCCCGAAGCCGGGTAAACCATCCGCTGCCCGAATCGCCTCGCAAGTAGGGATGGCCGTCATGGTCGACGATCCACAATCTCGTGGTTACTTGTTCGCCCTCGTCATTCAGCGTGTGCAACTCGACAACTTCGACACGTTCCGACGCGGCGTACTGAAATGCGCCGAAAGCCACGACCAGGGCCAGCAGGCCTCCTGATATCCAGAACAAGATTTTCATGGCGATTCTCCAGGCCGCCTGCAATTCAAGCAGAGTTTAGAGGCATTCACGATATTCTTCCGGGGTTTCAACCACGCAGGCATCGGGGAAAAGACCGGGGTCTGAAGTCACAATCACCGTCAGAAGATCTTCCACTGGAGGGAAGACATCGCGCATGCGCTGATTAATGCCTTCTGGGCTGATGGCTTCAATTTCATCCGGGAGATCGATCGCCCTGGAAGCCGGAAAACCGTTCAATACGCTTTCCATTACCAATGGCACCAGAATCCTGGGATTCTCCACATTGATTCGCATGTTTGCACTGGACCTTCGCTTGATGCCGTCGATCGACGAGTTCAGGCCGTTCTCGCGAAAATCCGCATAAGTCTGTCGAATCACCTGATGCGCGAAAGCCAGCTTGTCGGTATCCACCATTCCGGAAATCTGAAGTAATCGAAGACGGCTCGTGAAAGCGAGCGCAGTGGCGGAAAACTCATAGTTGGCGCCGAGTTCCGGGCTCAAGACTTCATACAACTCACTGGTCGCACCCTGCCCAAGCACCGCCAGGGCAATCGCGTCCTCAAACTCCCCGCCTTGCGAAACCGGCGGCAGAATCCCCGCGAAAGTCAGATTTGACCTTTCCGCGTCGGGATCATGCAGAACTACCGTAACTCCAGCCGGAAAATCGACCACGGTTTCGGGAGACTCTACCGCCTCGCCCTCGGGCAATTCATCAAGCAGTTCATCTATAAGGTTTCCGACACGGTCAGCTTCAAACGGCGAAGCCATGACAATCGTTGGGTTATTTCGGGTCACCGTTTGATTGTAGAACTGCTTCAACTCATCGATCGTGACCGCTTCGATGAACGATTCACTTTCCACGGAAGAAGAGAAAAAACCTCTCACCGGGTCGTCATGCATTATCAGATTTCTTGCAAGTTCTCCTGTCGCAGCGTCGATTCCCTGTCGTAATTGCCCCACACGATTCACCAGAACTTGCTTGATACGACTCGCCTGACCGGGATCAAAAGCCGGATTGGAAATCACGAGATTCAGAAGCTCCGCAACTTCCTCGAAATTTTCCGCAGGGGCCACAACAGCGCCGGTTACAGATTCCGCGGTAGGGCTCAGGCCGCGCTGTGCTTCCAGTTCTTCCAGTCTCTGCCCTAACTCGCCGAGGTCCACCCCTTCGGCAGTGCCGGTATAGACAACCTGAGTGGTGACCAGGGGGACCGTCGGATTGAGCGCATTATCGAATGACCAACTGGAAGGCCAATACACTTGCAAGACAACATTTTCGTACTGGTCGTCCTGTATGTGCAGAAATGGCGTTCCTCCCGGCGAGACCAGGGAATCCACCTCGGCGGAAAAACCCGAACCAGTAGCAAATACGGCGGTCAAAGCGAAAACAATTCTGAAATTTCGGAGCCACGCACGCATGTCTGAACTCCCTTTTCGGTATCAACTTTCTTCGTAAGTTTCCGGCGGCGGGCAGGCGCAGAACAGGTTGCGGTCGCCGAAGGCATTGTCGACGCGATTGACGCAGGGCCAGAATTTGTCGACGGTGTCCTGGCCGGCCGGAAACGCAGCCTGGCGTTTGCCGTAAGGCCGCTGCCAGTCTTCTTCGAGCAAGTCTTCGAGCGTGTGCGGCGCGTTTTTCAGCGGGTTGTCCTCGCGGCTGAAAACGCCGGCTTCGATAGCGGCGATTTCCTCGCGAATGTGAATCATGGCGTCGATGAAGCGGTCGAGTTCAGCCCGGGACTCGCTTTCCGTCGGCTCGATCATGAGCGTTCCCGGCACCGGGAACGACATGGTCGGGGCATGGAAACCGAAGTCCATCAGCCGCTTGGCGATGTCTTCGTCGGTAACGCCGGTGGTTTGCTTGAGCGGGCGCAGATCGATGATGCATTCGTGCGCCACCATGCCGTTCCGGCCGGTGTAAAGCACCGGGAAATGCGCGCTCAGTTCCCGCGCCATGTAATTGGCGTTGAGGATCGCCACCCCGGTCGCCTTGCGCAATCCTTCGGCGCCCATCATGGTGATGTACATCCAGGTAATCGGCAGGATGCCGGCGCTGCCCCAGGGAGCCGCGGACACCGCGGTATTCCCGGTTATTGGCCCTTTGAGCTTCACGAGGCTGTGGTTGGCGAGATGCGGGGCCAGGTGCGACTTGACGCCGATGGGCCCTATGCCGGGACCGCCGCCGCCATGGGGAATGCAGAAGGTCTTGTGCAGATTGACATGGGCGACATCGGCGCCGATCAGGGCCGGATTCGTCAGGCCGACCTGGGCGTTCAGATTGGCGCCGTCCATATACACCTGGCCGCCGGCTTCATGGACGATGCCGCAGATCTCCTGTACGGCCTGTTCGAACACGCCGTGAGTTGACGGATAAGTGATCATCAGCGCCGCGACCCGCTCGCGGTTCCGGTCCACTTTCGCGCGCAGATCTCCCACATCGATATTGCCGGATTCGTCGCAACGCACGAGCACCACTTTCATGCCGATCATGTTCGCGGTGGCGGGGTTGGTGCCGTGGGCGGAAGTCGGAATCAGGCAGACATCGCGGTGATCTTCGCCTTTGGCCGCGAGGTACTTGCGAATCGCGAGCAGGCCGGCGTATTCGCCTTGCGCTCCGGAGTTCGGCTGCATGCTGATCGCGTCGAAGCCGGTAATCTCGGCGAGCATGTCTTCCAGTTCGCCGATCATGCGCAGGTAGCCCGCCGTTTGTTCTTGCGGCGCGAAGGGATGCGGCTGCGCGAATTCGGGCCAGGAGACCGGCATGAGCTCCGCCGCGGCGTTCAGCTTCATGGTGCAGGAACCGAGGGGAATCATCGCGTGCGTCAATGAGATGTCGCGATTCTCCAGCCGCTTCAAATAGCGCATCATTTCGGTTTCGGAACGGTAGCGGTTGAAATTCGGGTGCTGCAGGAAATCCGATTCCCGGCGTAACTCCGCCGGAATCGGCGTTTCGCCCGCGGCGAGTTTTCCGTCGATGGAATCGACCGACAATTCTCCCGCTGCTTCGCCGAGGAAAACCCGCCAGAGCAACTCGACATCGTCGGGCGTCGTACATTCGTCGAGGCTTGCGCCGACGATCCCCGCGGATTCGTCAAGACGCAGATTGACCCGATGTCCGGCAGCCCTTTGCACGGTCGAGGCGAAGCGCGACTCGTCCACCGGCACGCTCAATGTGTCGAAAAAAGCGCTCTCCGGCGCGTTCAGCCCCCCCTGCCGCAGACCTGCCGCGAGGATCGCGCCAAGGCGATTTATCCGGCTGGCTATGCGGATCAATCCCTCCGGCCCGTGATACATGGCATAAAGCGCAGCGATATTGGCGAGCAGCACCTGGGCCGTGCAGATATTGCTGTTGGCCTTCTCGCGGCGGATATGCTGTTCCCTGGTCTGCAGGGCCATGCGCATGGCCATGCGCCCGCGACTGTCCTTCGACACGCCGATGATGCGGCCCGGCACGGCGCGCCTGAATTCGTCCCGCGTCGCGAAATACGCGGCATGAGGGCCGCCGTATCCCATCGGAACGCCGAATCGCTGACTGGAGCCGGTCACCACGTCGGCGCCCATTTCGCCGGGCGGTTTGAGCAAGACCAGGCTCAACAGGTCCGCCGCCACCACCGCTTTCGCGCCCTGGGCATGCAGGCGGCCGATGGCGCCGCTCAGATCCCGCACGGCGCCGGACATGCCGGGATACTGCAGCGCGCCGCCAAATAAACCCTGTTCCGGCAATTCCTCCGGGTCACCGACGATGAGATTGAAGCCGAAGCATTCCGCCCGCGTACGCAGTACGTCGATGGTCTGTGGAAAACAGTCGCGATCGACAAAGAAATCATTGGCCTGGCGATTGCGGCAGACCCTTTTCGCCAGCGCCATGGCTTCCGCCACGGCCGTCGCCTCGTCGAGCAGGGAGGCGTTCGCGAGCGGCATGCCGGTGAGATCCATGGTCAGATGCTGAAAAGCCAGCAGGCATTCGAGCCGGCCCTGGGATATTTCCGGCTGGTATGGCGTATAGGCGGTGTACCAGCCGGGATTTTCCAGTACGTTGCGCTGGATGACCGCCGGCAAATGAGTGTCGTAATAACCCATGCCGATGAAGGAACGGGCGGGCCGGTTTTGCGCGGCGATGGCTTTCAGCCTGTCGAGGGCTTCGCTTTCGGGAACGGGAGAAGCAAGCGCAAGCGCCTTGCCGTCGGCGATAGCGGCGGGCACCGTTCGGCGCACGAGGTCTTCGAGAGATTCAAGATTCAGCACGGCGAGCATGTCCCGGATTTCGCCGTCATCCGGGCCGATGTGCCGATCGACAAATTCGTTGCGATAGAGCAGCGAATCGAGTGAGGCGCTACTCATCCGCGCAATGTTCCGCGTAGGCCTCCGCGTTGAGCAACTCATCGAGGTCCTTTTCGTCATTGACGGTCATCCTGTAGATCCAGCCGTCGTCGTAGGGCGCCGTATTCACCAGTTGCGGATTGTCGATCAGGGCCTCGTTGACCTCGGTGATCTCGCCGCCGACCGGACTGTAGATGTCGGATGCGGCTTTCACGGATTCGACCACCGCCACCTCGCCGCGGGCTTCGATCTCCGTACCCGGCTCCGGCAATTCGACGAAAACGATATCGCCCAGCGCCTCTTGCGCGTGCGCGCTTATGCCGACCGTGGCGACTCCGTTGTCGTCGACCCTGATCCACTCATGGGTAGAGGTGTAGTGAAAATCATCTGGTATGTTGGACACCGGCGCCCCCTCTTGCCGTCGCGGTGGTTATGGATGGTTTCCGCAATCGAAAATCCTCTTGCCGAATCTGACGAATCCGGGTGTAACGATCTTCAGCGGGGCCATGGTACCGCGTAACTCGACCTGGCAGCTTCCGCTGCCCCACGGAATTCTAGCCAAAGCGATGGACTGCTTCAATGTAGGAGAAAAGCTGCCACTGGTGATGATCCCCTCGCCCTTGTCGGTGAGGACTTGCTGGCCGTTGCGCAATACCCCGCGCGCTTCGAGCACCAGCCCCGCGAGTACGGGAAGTTCCCCTTCCCGCTGCTGTTGCCTGTGCTGCAGCACCGCCTCCCTGCCGATGAAATCCCGCTCCTCGTCGCGCAGGTTCACGGTCCAGCCGAGGTTCGCCGAAAACGGCGAAGTTTTCTCGTCCATATCCTGGCCGTACAGGTTCATGCCCGCTTCCAGGCGCAAGGTGTCCCTGGCGCCGAGACCCGCGGGTTTCACTCCGGCCGCGAGCAATGCATCCCAAAACGCCCCGGCCTGCTCCGCGGGCAGAATCACTTCCAGGCCCTTCTCCCCGGTATAACCTGTCCGCGCCACGAGCCAGCCGCCGTGTTCGAAGGAACCGAAGTTTCCCAACTGCCGTACCGACTCGATGGAATCCGCGGGCAGCGCCTCGCACGCCAGCGCGATCGAATCCGGGCCATGAACGGCCATCACCGCCAGATTGGGCCGCTCCTCGACCTGGACCATAAAGCCATGACTGTTCTGCGCCAGCCAGATCAGCACCTTCCGGCGCGTCGCGCAATTCGTCACCAGGCGAAAGCCGGCCCCGGTGCGATAGACGATCAGATCGTCGACCACGCCGCCGTCGTGGTTCAGCAGCAAGCTGTACAGCGCCTTGCCGGGCGCTTCGAGGCGCGCGACATCGTTCGCGAGCAGATAGCGCAGCCAGTTTTCGGCGTCATCGCCGGCGACATCGGTCACGGTCATGTGCGAGACGTCAAATACGCCTGCGGCGTTGCGCACCTGATTGTGCTCTTCGATCTGGGAACCGTAATGCAGCGGCATGTCCCAGCCGGAGAAATCGACGATTTTCCCCCCGGCGGCCGCATGACGGTCAAAAAGGCAAGTGCGTATTCCCATCGCTTCGGCGCCTCCGGCGCCAATCGTTCCCACGAGGCCGAAAATCCTAGCACATCCGAACGCGCCGGCCCGTTTTGCGCCGGCAATGACTTCGCCTGGAGACGTTTACCGATGATATGGGGACGTTCGCCGAAAATTGCGACATTCGCCAGTGACGGTTGTACACTGGGCGGGATTTCATCTGAAAGCGCCCGGATGGACAAACAGTCGCTGCTGGACGAATTGAAGATCGACCGGGAAACGCCGGCGGACGGCGGGTTTCGGCCCTTGCGCTGGTTCGTGGCGATCGCCCTGCTGGCCGGCGCGGCGTTCGTTTTCTGGCACTTCCGCCCCTTGCAGCAGGTCCAGGCGCTGACCGTGGAGACTTCCGTCGCCCAGGCGCCGCGGCAGCAACTTCTGGCCAGTTCCGAAAGCGTGCTCGACGCGACCGGTTATGTCATCGCCCGGCGCATGGCCACGGTCAGTTCCAAGGTCACCGGCAAGGTCATGGAAGTACTGGTGGAGGAAGGCATGTACGTCGAGGAGGGCCAGGTTCTGGCGACACTCGACGACAGCGTCAATCGCGCCCAGCTGGAAATGGAAGAAGCCCAGGTCGCGTCGGCGCGGGCTTCGGTGGAAGAGCTGGAAGTGCAGATTCGCCAGGCCGAACTGAATCTCGGCCGCACTCGTGACCTGGCCGCCAACCAGCTTGCGAGCCAGGCCGAACTCGATCGCGACGAACTCAATCTGCAAGCCTTGCGCGCACGGCTGGAGAAAACCGAACGCGATATCGACGTCGCCGAGCGGGCCTTGCAGATACAGCGTCAATTGCTCGAGGACATGCAAATCCGCGCGCCATTCCCGGGCGTCGTCATCGCCAAGGCGGCGCAACCCGGCGAGATGATTTCCCCGGTAGCCGCCGGCGGCGGTTTCACGGCAACCGGCATCTGCACCATCGTCGACATGGAATCGCTCGAAGTCGAGGTCGACGTCAACGAAGCCTATATCAATCGCGTTCACGCCGGTCAGGAAGCGACAATAACGCTCAATGCCTGGCCGGACGACCCCTATACCGCGGAAGTCATCGCCATCATTCCGGCGGCCAATCGCAACCAGGCGACCGTCAGGGTGCGAATCGGCTTCATGAACCGCGATGAAAGAGTCATGCCGGAAATGGGAGTGAGGGTGGCGTTCATGGAAGACGCCGGCGTCGCAGTGCTGCCGGAAACGCGAAGCGAAACGCCGCCGGCCGGCGTACTGGTTCCGGACTCGGCGATCGTGCGCGAGGGCGGCGTGACCCATGTATGGGTCGTGACCGATGGCCGCATCAGCCGCCGCCCGGTCGAACTCGGCCAAACCAATGGCGCAAACGCGCTGGTGTTTTCAGGTTTGGACGCAGGCGAGCGGGTAGTAAGCAGGTTTGACCCTGATCTGCGCGAGCGGTTGCGGGAAGGTTTGACCGTGACCGAAGACCGCCTGGAATGACTAAGGACAGCCTGTCATTCCGCGCGAAGTCGCGGAATCTCGTCGGGAACGAGCCGGCCTTGGGGAGATTCTGCGACTGCGCTTCGCTTCGCGCAGAATGACGGTGAGGAGGAATCGAATACGTGAGCATAGTCGAACTGCAACAGGTTTCCAGGCATTTCACCAAGGGCAGACAGACCGTCGAAGTCCTCAACGGCATCGACCTGAACATCGAGGAAGGCGATTTCCTGGCCTTGATGGGCCCTTCCGGCAGCGGCAAGACCACCCTGCTCAATCTCATCGGTGGACTCGACCAGCCCACCTCGGGCAGCGTCGAAGTCGCCGGCCGGCAACTCGTGGGCCTGTCGAGCAGAAAACTGGCGCAATGGCGCTCGCGCAACATCGGTTTCATCTTCCAGTTCTATAACCTGCTGCCGATCCTGAGCGCGCGCCGCAACGTCGAACTGCCCTTGCTGCTGACCCGGCTGGGCGGACGACAGCGCAGGCGCAATGCCGACGTCGCCTTGACCATCGTCGGTCTGGCGGACCGCGCCAGCCACAAGCCCGGCGAACTCTCCGGCGGCCAGCAACAGCGGGTCGCCATCGCCAGGGCGATCGTCGCCGATCCGCGTATCCTGGTTTGCGACGAGCCCACCGGCGATCTCGACCGCGAGACCGCCGACGAAATTCTCGATCTGCTCGAACTGCTGAACCGCGAGCACGGCAAGACCATCATCATGGTCACCCACGATCCGAAAGCCGCGAGCCACGCCCGGCATACGCTTTACCTTGACAAGGGCAACCTGGTGCGGGAGGCGGCATGAAATCCTTTCCCCTGATCTGGAGCAACCTGTTCCGCCGCCGGGTGCGGACCTTTCTGACGCTGTTTTCCATCATCGCCGCATTTCTCCTGTTCGGCCTGCTGCGTTCAATAGCGGGAGCGTTTGAAATGGGGGTCAATGTGGCGGGAGTCGACCGGCTGATGGTGTCGCCGAAATATTCGATGGTCGACGGACTTCCCATCAGCCATCTCGCGCAAATCGAGGCCGTAGAAGGAGTTGCGGAGGCAACGCATATGACCTGGTTCGGCGGCACTTACCAGAATCCGACCAATTTTTTCCCGAAGTTTCCGGTGCAGCCGCGCGTCTATTTCGACCTTTACTCCGAATACATCATCGACCCGCTGCAACTCGACGCCTTCGAACGCATCCGCACGGCCGCGGTGGCGCCGGCCGATCTGGCGGAGCAGTACGGCTGGCGAATCGGCGACCGCATACCGATAGAGGGCGATATCTGGCTGCGCGGAGACGGCAGCGACTTGTGGGAATTCGAACTGGTCGGCACCTATACGGTCAGGGACGATGAGTCGACATTTGCCTCGTTTCTGTTCAACTACGAATATTTCGACGAAGCGAGGATTCCGGAAACCCAGGGCATCGTGAGCAACTTCGTCGTGCGCGTGACCGACCCGGACCAGGCCGGGGAAATTTCGGCGCGGATCGATGCGCAATTCGAAAACTCCATCAACCCGACCCGCACCGCCACCGAAGAAGAGGCCAACCGCCAGTTCGCCGCCCAGGTGGGCGACATCGGACTGATCATGAACAGCATCCTGAGCGCGGTGTTTTTCACCATTTTGCTGCTCACGGCCAACACCATGACCCAGGCCCTGCGCGAACGCATACCGGAACTGGCCGTGCTGAAGACGCTCGGATTTACCGACCGTCGCGTGGCCCTGCTCGTTCTGCTCGAGTCGGTTTTGCTTTGCGGCCTCGGCGGGGCTCTCGGCATCGCGATGTCCGGGTTCGCGCTGCAGGCGCTGGGCCCGGAACTGGAGGGATTCCTCGGGCAGATCGAAATGACGGCCGCCACCACCTTGAGCGGCGTGGGCATCGCCTTGCTGCTGGGAGTGGTTGTGGGCCTCAACCCGGCGCTGAGCGCCAGGCGCTTGCAGGTGGTCGAGGCCCTGCGCAAGTAAGTTGACCGCGGGAAGTTGAACAATGTGGACGCAGATTTTCCAGATTTCTCTCCTGAACCTGCGCAGTCTGCCGCAACGGCTGGGCAGTTCGTCGGTAATCGTAGTAGGTATCGGCGGCGTCGTGGCGGTGCTGGTGGCAATCCTGGCGATGGCCGCGGGGTTCTCGGCGACCCTGAACCGGTCCGGCGCGCCGGATCGCGCAATTGTGCTGCGGGGCGGCAGTTCCTCCGCCGAATTGAGCAGCACGATCGACAACCGGCAGCGGCAATTCGTGGGTACGCTCGACGGCGTACGGCTGGCCAGCGGCGAGCTGTACACCGTGGCGGATATCCCCAAACGCGCCACCCTGCTTCCGTCCAACGTCGTAATTCGCGGCGTGGAGCAATCAGCCTTCGAAATCCGCCCGGAAGTGCGGATCATCGAAGGACGCAACTTCAGCCCCGGACGCAATGAATTGATCGCGGGCCGCGCCGCCGGCGAGCAGTTCGTCGGCATCGACCTTGGCGCAACGGTCGAATTGCGGCAATCCGAATGGGAGGTCGTGGGATTTTTCGAAGCCGACGGTTCCGCTTACGAATCCGAATTGTGGACCGACCTCGCGATAGCGCAGTCGGCATTCAGGCGCTTCAGCCTCATCAGTTCCATGCGCTTGCGGCTTGAACAACCCGGTGTAACCGACTCGCTACAGGAAGCATTCGACAACAATCCTTCAATCGATCTGTCGGTGACGTCCGAAGAAGAGTTTTTCCGCGGCCAATCGCAATTTTTGACGACCCTGATTACGGGATTCGGTTACGGCGTTGCGCTGATCATGGCGGTCGGCGCCATGTTCGCCGCGCTCAACACGATGTACGCGGCGGTCTCGACGCGCACGGTCGAAATAGCGACCTTGCGCGCCCTGGGCTTCGGCGCCACGCCGGTCGTGGTCTCGGTGCTGGCGGAAGCGGTGGCGCTCGCCCTGATCGGCGGTCTGCTCGGCGCCGCCGTAGCCTGGTTCGGATTCAACGGCTACACCGTCTCCACGCTCAACCAGGGTTCATTCTCGCAAGTGGCGTTCGATTTCGCCGTCAGTCCCGATATCCTCGTCACCGGCATTGTCTGGGCGCTCTCGCTCGGCCTGGCCGGCGGCCTGTTCCCCGCGCTGCAAGCCGCCCGCATGCCAATCACCCGCGCCCTGCGCGGAGACTGAGTTAAGCACCACACGTAACTTCCAACTGAAGAATTGACTAATTGTAGCCGTTCGGCTACATTATGCGGATGCTCGAAATTCGTGAGACAGTGGAATACGCCAATTGGTTGGAGGGATTGAGAGATGCTCGGGCTCGGGGTCGCGTTCTTACTCGAATGGATCGCTTAATGTGTGGAAATCCAGGAGATGTCCGACCAGTTGGAGAGGGAGTATCCGAAATGCGGATCGACTACGGGCCGGGTTACAGAGTGTATTTCAAGAAGCGGGGCGATGCACTCGTGATTTTGCTGGCAGGCGGGGATAAACGAACGCAAAGCCAAGACATAAGAATGGCACTAAATCTCGCGCGCAACTTGTAGGTGACGACTATGACTAAAAAAACTCAGACCACACCATTTGATGTGGCCAAGTACCTAAAAACTCCAGAGGACATGGCCGCATATCTGGAAGCCTCTATTGAGGAATCCAATGGCGATGCGACGATTGTCGCAATGGCGCTTGGCAACATTGCCCGGGCCAAAGGCATGTCGCAAGTAGCGTACGACACCGGCCTATCCCGCGAGAGCCTGTACAAGGCTCTCTCCGGGGAGCGGAATCCAACATTGGAAACCGTGCTCAAGGTTGTTCACGCTCTTGGCCTCAAACTGCGCGCCGAGGCAGCGTTCAACGCAAGCATGGCGGAAGAACGCGGCGCTTCGGCGAGTTGACGTGTGACTTATGGCCGTTCTGCTTACGTTTTACATCGACCGAAGCGAAAAGCAATAGCCTAGATCATCGGATCATCGACGAACTACGCAGTGTGGTCACTAATTCGCCAGTGGCTTTCGTTTACTTTGTTTCAATTTCGGCGGCTCGAAACAACTGAATCAACCTGCCGACTTCTGTAGCAGCCAAGGTTGTACCGAGATTGCTCTTTATCTCGGAGACCATTTCCCCGAAAGTCAGTATTTTTAACGGATTCCCTCCGATAGCTCGTTGGAATGACTCGTATTCCTCCCAAGTCGATTTTTGTCCTATGACTCTTGTTATCGCCAGCACATGGGTGAATTCGTCCGTTCCAGTCGCATCCTTTACGGCTTGAATAAACGCCTCTGACCATTTTGGTTTGCAAAGTTCTCTGAAGGATTTCCAGGCTTCCCGTCCTCTAACTGTTTTGTTCTGCTCAATTGCGTCTATTTCCGAACTTGGTCTGAAACCGCTTTGCCAACTTTTGCAACTCACAGCGTACACGCGTTCTGGACCTTGAAGGTTTGGGTTGTATCCAAGGACATCAAGATCGCTATGGTTCGAGTCCTGCCTCTTCACGAAATCAGGATGGTCTTTCCTCGGGAGAAATTTTATATTGTGCTGCACAAAGTATCCTTTATGAATCAGGTACTCTTCAGCGATCTGCTCCAAAATGTCTTCTTTAGTTGCCATGCAAGCATTTCCACATATCTACTTCGGAAACTGGGTTGGCTTCCGCGCGCATGTCCGACGGCACATTGTCCGCCGGCTCGTTCTCGATATCGACCGGGACGCGCACCGCCCCGGCCCATTCCGCAGGACCGACGCGCCCATCGATCAGCGGCGCGTTCGCGGTGCGGGGAATATCGAGCCTGGAAATATCCTGAGCGGCCGCTCCGGCCGCGAAAACAACGGCAGAGCCCAGAACGAACGATGCGCCTGATGCCGCCTTTCGCAAAAATTTTCCCTTGCCGTTACAGATTGGCTGCCGCTTCCAGGACGAAGGCGAAGTCGGGCCGGTCACGATAGTCTTCTTCGGCGAACTTCGCCCGAATCACGCCATCCGAATCGATCAGGAAAATGCCCGGATAAGGAACGCCGTAAGCGCGCGAATCCGGTTCATAATCGGTATTCAGAATGCCCAGCGCATTGACGTGGGTTATGGCCTCGTCATGCAGCAAGGTGAATTCGATGCCCTGGTCTTCTTCGACTTCCTTCAGCGTTTCGACCGAATCGTAGGTCATCGCCACCACGGACAGACCCATTTCCTCGAACTGTTCCGCAATCTCTGTCAGCTGCACGAGCTGAGAAATGCAATAGGGTCACCAGTCGAATGAGCGGCTGAGCATGAACAACATGCCGTTGGCGCCCACGAGGTCATCGAAAGTGCGAACTTCGCCGTTCTGGTCTTCCGCCGAAATCGGCGGCAACGCCGCACCTGCCGGAAATTCCGACGCCCAGTCGAAATCCTGGGCGAAAGCGGTTCCGGAAAGGAACAGGGCCAGAATCATTCCGGCCAGTGAATATCGGATTTGCATGCCGTATCTCCATAGTCTCGGGCTACGCATGCGTAGCTCTCGTGTCAGCGAATCTTACACCAGTAGAGGGCTCGCGGTCCCCTTGGTCCTTACTCCAGCCCGGACATGAACCGGCTACCGCGGGGCAGGAAATAATTGTCACTGTCCAGCGAAAAAACCACTGAACGCGAGCGGCCCATGATTTCTTCTCTGGGTATGAAACTGTAAACCCTGCTGTCGGCGCTGCTGTTGCGATTGTCGCCGAGTACGAAATAGCGATCCTCGGGAACGACCACAGGCCCGTAACTGCGGCTGGAACCCGGGAATTGCGTCAGCCGCACCTGATGATTGCGCTCGGGCAGAGCCTCTTCGATAATCATGGCGCCGCCGTCCCGCGACAGCACCTCATAGTCCGCCGAGACGCCGTTGATGATCAGCGCGTTGTTCTGAATCTCGATTCGGTCCCCGGGTACGCCGACGATGCGCTTCACGAGCCGCTTGCGGGCCTGGGCGCTGTCGATGATCACGATATCGCCGCGCGTCGGATCGGACAGTTTGGCCAGGGTGACATCGGTAAACGGAACTTTCACGTCGTAGGCGAGCTTGTTGACCCAAACCTTGTCGCCGTCTACGAGCGTCGGCAGCATGGAAGCGCCGGAAATCGAACTCAGATCGGCAATCGCGCTCTTGAAAAACACGATGGCGCAAAGCAGCAACAGAAAGTTGCGATTCTCCCGCCAGACATTGCCCAGCCAGCCGGAAAATCGCTCGGAAAAGCCGACCGGCGGCGCCGGTTCATTCATCGCTCAAATCCTTACCGTTCAGTTCCACTCAACGCGCAAAGGTTGCCGACCGGCCGCCCGCTTGTCAACCGCCGCACGTCAGACATCCGGCACTGAAAGGAAACCCCGCTGCATACGGTCAATATGTTTCAGGCTTGATCCGCGGAAAAGTTGAATCATGTCAATCGAGTTGCAACAATTGACCACGAAAGGGGCGGTTCTGGAGGAACGCATGGAAACCAGACAAGCTGAATACAAGACGGACATTGCGCGGCTGGCCGCGGACGTGGCAAGGCGGGATGCCGACGTGGCAAGGCGGGATGCCGACGCGGCAAGGCGCGACGCCGAGACGGCAGCCGAGACGGCGAAACGATACGCCGATTACAAGACCGAGATCGGGCGTTTGGCCGAAGACGCGGCCAAACGCGAAACCAGACTGGTCATTACCGTCGCGGGGATGCTCGCTCTTGCCGTGGCGATACTCGGCACGCTGATCAGCTTCCAGAACTGATCAACCCACATTTCTTGTGTGCCGCCACATTGGCGTGGAGGAATGTCGACCGATGACACAGATTCTCCTATCGGCGGCAGGCTATGTCGTGATCGTTTTCCCACTCGCATTGGCATGGCATCTAGGGCTTTTCAAGGAGAAATACGAGAGCTTCGGTTATTTCGCGGGGGAGCCGAACGTCGCCCTGGGATTGGCAACTGTCATCATCCAGGGCGTGGCCTTGGCGTTGATCTATCCGCTATTTCATTCGGGCAGCGCTGATTTTGTGCGCGCCTTTCAGTTCGCGGGCCTGATGGGCTTGTTTTTCTGGACATCGCATGTGCTGGCTTTCGTCGCGAAACAGAACGTGCCAAACGCAGTCGGTTTCGTCATGATGGAAACTGGATATCTCGTCGCGCAGTTCGGCTTGTTCGCACTGCTGCTCGGCTTTATCTATCGGGGCGTGTGAAACCCCCTGAGGTGAGTAATCAGATGTCGCTTGAGGGATTTCATCCGGCTTGCCGGCGCTGGTTCGAGGCGCAGTTCACGGCGCCGACTCCTGCGCAGGCCGATGCCTGGGCGGCGATTCGGCGGGGCAGTCATACGCTGATTGCCGCGCCTACCGGCAGCGGCAAGACGCTTGCGGCGTTCTATGCGGGTCTTGATCGTCTTGTAAGCCAGGGCGACGCGCTATCGTCGGGCGTGCAGATTCTGTATGTGTCTCCGCTGAAAGCGCTGAACAACGACATACACCGGAACCTGCAGATTCCGCTCGCCGGCATCGCCGAGTTGCGCGAGGATGCCGCGCCCGAAATCCGGATCGCGGTTCGCACCGGCGATACCCCCGCCGCCGAACGCCGCAAGATGGCCGCGCATCCGCCGCATATCCTGGTCACGACCCCCGAATCGCTCTATCTGCTGCTGACCAGCGCCAGCGGCCGCGCCATGCTGGCTTCCGTGTCGACACTGATCGTCGACGAGATTCACGCCATGCTCGGCGACAAGCGCGGCTCGCATCTGGCGCTTTCCATCGAGCGGCTGGAAGACCTTGCGGGCCAGGCCGGCGGGCCGCCTATGCAGCGCATCGGCCTGTCGGCGACACAGAAGCCGGTGGAAACAGTCGCGCAGTTTCTGACGGGCGCGAACGCAAGCGCGGGTGGTGGCGCGCAGACCGACAATTCCACGGTCCGGAAATTCGACTGCGAGATCATCGACGCCGGTTTCCGGCGCAACATGGAAATTTCGGTCGAAGTGCCCGGGTCGCCGCTGTCCGCCGTGATGAGCGCCGAGGTCTGGGAGGAGCTGTATCAGCGCCTGGTCGAACTCATTCTCGCGCATAACACCACCCTGGTCTTCGTCAACACCCGCCGCCTGTCGGAGCGCCTTGCGCTGGCGCTCGGCGAACGCCTTGGCGAAGGCGTGGTCAGCGCGCACCATGGCAGCATGAGCCGCGACCATCGCTTCACGGCCGAACAGCAACTGAAATCCGGGCAGTTGAAAGTGCTTGTCGCCACCGCATCAATGGAGTTGGGCATCGATATCGGCCATGTCGATCTTGTCGTGCAATTTTCCTCGCCCAAGAGCATCGCCGCATTTCTGCAACGCGTGGGCCGCAGCGGCCATTCCATCGACGGCACGCCGAAAGGCATTCTGTTTCCCCTGAGCCGGGACGACCTGGCGGAAGCGGTAGCCTTGCTGGCCGCGATTCGGGACGGACAACTCGACCGCATCCACGTACCGGACAAACCGTTCGATATTCTCGCCCAGCAGATAATCGCCGAAACCGCCATGCGCGATGAAGGATGGGAACTCGATGAGTTGTTCGCCCTGCTGCGGCGCGCCTGGCCGTACCGGAATCTCGAACGCGCCGAATTCGACGATGTGATAACGATGCTGGCGGAAGGTTATACGACCCGGCGCGGCAGACGCGGCGCACTGTTGCATCTCGACGCCATCAACGGCCGCATCCGGGCGCGGCGCGGCGCCAACCTGACAGCGCTGACCAATGGCGGGGCGATTCCCGACATGTTCGACTACCAGGTCGTGCTCGATCCCCAGGACGTGGTCGTGGGGACCCTGAACGAGGATTTCGCGCTCGAATCCCTGCCCGGCGACGTGTTCACTCTCGGCAGCCATAGCTGGCAGATGATCCGCATCGACGGACTCAAGGTGCGCGTGCGCGACGCCCACGGCGCGCGGCCGACGATTCCTTTCTGGTTCGGCGAAGGCCCGGGCCGCAGTCGCGAATTGTCCGAGGCGGTGTCGGGATTGCGGGAACGCCTGGCGGCATTGCTGACCGAAGGAGGCGCCGCGGCGGCCAGCGCCTGGCTGACCGGCAAACTCGGCATGGCCCCCGCGGCCGCGGCGCAACTCGTCGACTACCTGCATGCCGGCATGCGCAGCCTGGGCGTGATGCCCACGCGCGATACCATCGTCATGGAGCGGTTTTTCGACGAGGTGGGCGACATGCACCTCGTCATTCACGCGCCGTTCGGCAGCCGCCTCAACCGGGCGTGGGGACTGGCCTTGCGCAAGCGCTTCTGCCGCACTTTCAATTTCGAGCTGCAGGCGGCGGCCAACGAGGACAATATCGTGCTGTCGCTGGGCTCGGTACACAGTTTTCCGCTGGACGAAGTGTTCCGCTATCTCAACAGCAAGACCGTGCGCGAAGTCGTGATCCAGGCCATGCTCGACGCGCCCATGTTCGAAGTGCGCTGGCGCTGGAACGCGACCCGTTCGCTGGCGATCCAGCGCAACCGCAACGGGCAGCGCGTGCCGCCCCAATGGCAACGCATGGACGCCGAGGATCTCGTCGCCCATGTCTTTCCGGACCAGATCGCCTGCCAGGAAAATCTTGCCGGCAAACGCGAGATTCCCGATCACCCGCTGGTAACGCAGACCGTCCACGACTGCCTGACCGAAGCCATGGACATCGACGATCTGGTCGCGCTGCTGCGAGACATGGAAGACGACAAGCTCACGCTGGTAAGCCGCGATTTGCGCGAGCCTTCGCCGTTCGCC
The DNA here is from genome assembly GCA_022822865.1 of Pseudomonadales bacterium. Lineage (GTDB taxonomy): Bacteria > Pseudomonadota > Gammaproteobacteria > Pseudomonadales > Pseudohongiellaceae > UBA9145. Next base: position 60,875 of record JAJDYJ010000081.1, read on the forward strand.
CAGGAGATCATCAACGCGCGGCCCTATGCCTTTCTCGACGATGCGCCCTTCGAGGAACGCCGCACCAACGCCATCCGCAACCGTTCCTGGCTCGACCCCGCCGAGGTGGAAGACTTCAGTCTGCTCGACGGCGAAGCGATCGAACGGGTCAAGGCCGAAGCCTGGCCACTGATGGGCAATGCCGAGGAATTGCATGACGCATTGCTGACTCTGGGCTACATGACCGAAAAGGAATTCGGCCCCGGCGAGCGGTTCGCGGGCGAATTGATCGATCAGGGCAGAATCTGCCGGGCCGGCGGACTTTGGCTGGCCGCCGAATCGCTGCCGCGCTTCCGCGCACTGTTCCCGGAAACGGCGCCGGATGTGAGTCTTCCGGATTTCCTCAACGAAGAACAATGGACTCCCGAAGACGCCCTGCGCGACATCGTCCGGGGCCGTCTGAGCGGGCTCGGTCCGGTGACCGCGTCCGAATTGGCGGACGAACTGTCGAACGCGGATGCCGTTTCGGAAAGATCGGTGGAAACCGCATTACTCGCCCTGCAAACCGAAGGTTTTGCCATGCAGGGCCATTTTTTACCCGATGCCCGAGGCGGTCCGGTGCAATGGTGCGAACGGCGCCTGCTGCAACGCATCCATCGCTATACCATCGATCTGCATCGCAAGAGCATCAAGCCGGTATCGCTGGAGCTGTTCACCGAATTCCTGTTCCGGCGGCATGGTCTGCGCGCCTGCGAAGCGTCGGGTTCGACCCCGGTTCTCGACGGCCAGTTGCAATTGCAGGAATGCATCCGGCTGCTCGACGGCGCATGCGCGCCCGCGGCTTCCTGGGAAAGCGGAATCTACCCTGCCCGGATCGGCAACTACGATCCGCAATGGCTGGATCTGCTCAGCATCAGCGGCCGGCTCGCCTGGGGCCGTTACAGCCTGCCCTCGGGCCGGTTGCGCGGCGGCAGTCCGATCAAGACCACACCGATCACCATGGCCTTGCGGAGCAATCTCGACATCTGGCAAGCGCTCGCCGGCACCCAGGCCGAAAACCAGGAGCCGACCGAGCCGGGCGCCGAGGCCCGGCGCGTCGAGCAGGATCTCGAAAGCCATGGCGCAAGCTTTTTCGACCAGATCCAGACCCGTACAGGTCTGCTGCGCACGCAACTCGAACAAGGCCTGGCCGAACTCGTCAGCCTGGGGCGCGTATGCAGCGACAGCTATGTCGGTTTACGCGCATTATTGCTGCCCGAACACAAGAAATCCGGCGGCCGGCGGCGCCGCAAGCTTACCTTCGGCGTCGAGGATGCGGGACGCTGGAGTCTGCTCGAAACCTTCCGCCGGCCTTCCGAGGCTGTGCCGGCAAAACAACGCCCACAAGCCTGGAATGCACTCGACGAAGACCGGTTGCTGCGTCTGGTCGATGTCTATCTCGATCGCTGGGGCGTGATCTGCCGTTCGCTGATAGCCCGGGAAGCATTGGCGCCGCCCTGGCGGGTGCTGTTGGCGGCGCTGCGGAAACAGGAATTGCGGGGGAAACTGCGCGGCGGCAGATTCGTTGCCGGATTGCAGGGCGAGCAATTCGCCCGCACCGAGACGGTCGACGAATTACGCAAGTTCGGCCGCGAGCAGCGCCCGAACCGCCATTTCGTATTGACCGCGGCCGATCCCGTGAATCTGTTGCATTTGCTGATGCCCGAGCGCTCGCTGCCGCGGCTGACGCGAAACCGGGTGCTGTATCGCGGCGGAGTGCCGCTGGCCGTGCTGATTGCGGGCGAAATCAGTTTTCTCGGCCAAGTCGCGGCCGAAGACCAATGGAAGCTGCGGCAGATGATCGTGAGCGGCGCGGCGCCCGCCAGCCCGAACCAATCTGCGGCTACAAGATTCTCCTAGGGAAGGTCTGAACAAGTCGAGATCGGTTTTGTCCTGGCGTGAGCGTTGCCAGTGAGGGACAATGCGCTCACGGGGTTTGACGGAGCGGTTTCGATGGAGCAGTTGACGTTTGCGGAGTTGGAGCACGACGCGAAG
>JAJDYJ010000067.1 GCA_022822865.1 Pseudomonadales bacterium
CCCCTCAGGGCCCCGGAGCGAAGCGCTCCGACACAGAGGCCGGATACATGTTCGCAACCGATTCCCGTGTTGCCCATCACACGAACTTCACGCTTGCAAACGCGGGGCGGACCATACATGTAGGCTTCGGGCTCGACATCCCTGTCGAGCACGCCCGCTGTATACCCTTCTGACCCGACGACGACTCACGCAGTGCGTGCGGAAAATTTGTCATAATTTGCTGTGAAGTCGATTAGGCGTTCGTGTAACAGGTGATTTGAATGCAAACAGCCAACGCTGGGGTTCCGGAACGAGTATCCGAATGCGAGGTTCCCGTCTGGCGTATTCTTGGACGGAATCCGGGGCCGATGACGGGTCCGGGCACCAACAGCTACCTGATTGGCGAATCCAGGCTCAGCCTGATTGATCCCGGCCCCCGCGACAGCGCCCAGTTGCAGAGTTTTCTGGAGGCGATCGGCGACCGCAGGCTGGAATACATCCTGGCCACCCATACTCATGGCGATCACTCGCCCGGTGCGGCGGACCTGCAGCGCGCCACCGGCGCCGAACTCGTGGGCCTGCCGGCGCCCGAACACGGCTATAACGACATGAGTTTCATGCCCGGGCGCGAATGGCGCCACGGCGATTTGCTCGATTGCGGCGAATACACGATCCGCATGTTGCATACGCCAGGGCACGTTTCGAATCATTTTTGCTACCTGCTTTGTGAAGAACAATTGCTGTTCACCGGTGATCACGTTTTGCAAGGCACGACATCGGTAATCCTGCCGCCGGACGGGAATATGAGCGACTATCTCGACAGCCTGAATGAATTGCAGCAGGTGCCGCTGCGTTATCTGGCGCCCGGCCACGGCAATCTGATCCACGACCCGCATGCGGAAATCAACAAGCTGATCGAACATCGGATGCGCCGGGAGAGCAAGATCGAGCGAGGCCTCGCCGACATCGGAAGCTGCACCCTGGAAGAACTCGTGGTTGTCGTTTATGACGACGTCGACAAGTCCATGCATCGCTGGGCCTGCCGCACCATGCTGGCGCATCTGGAGAAACTCGAGCGGGACGGGCGCGCGCGCCGCAAAGGAGAACAATGGAGCTCGGTGTAAGCCAGGCGGAAGATGCGGCCGGAGAGAAGATTCCGGTCGGCGTCAGCAGTTGCCTGCTCGGCGATCAGGTCCGCTACGACGGCGGCCACAAGCGGCATTCCTATATCACCGGCACTCTCGGCAGATACTTCGAGTTTCACCCCTTTTGCCCGGAGGTGGACATCGGCCTCGGCATTCCGCGCAAACCCATCCGGCTTGTGCGCGCGGAAGACGGCGAAATTCGCTGCGTGCAAGTCGACGACCCCGCCGTCGATCACACGCTGGCATTGCGGGAATCCCTCGCCCGCGGGCGGGACCGGGTGGCGGGCCTTTGCGGTTACATCCTGAAAAAGGATTCGCCCAGTTGCGGCATGGAGCGGGTCAGGGTATGGCGCGGCGAAATGCCCGCGCGCGAGGGCAGCGGCATTTTCGCCGAAGCCCTGATGCGGGAGTTTCCCTGGTTGCCGGTCGAAGAGGAAGGCCGCCTGGGCGATTCCGTATTACGCGAGAACTTCATCCAGCGCGTGTTCGTTCTGCGGCGCTGGTTCGCCCTGCGCGAAGCCGGTTTGAGCGCCGCTTCGCTGACGCGATTCCACGCCCGCCACAAACTGATCGTCATGAGCCACGATCAGACGCAATATCCCGCTCTCGGCCGGCTGCTCGCGGACGCCGGCAAGTCCGATCTCGAACAGGTCGCCGGCGAATATCTGCCAGGGCTCATGGCGGTGCTGAAAGTCACCGCCACCCGCGGCAAGCACGTCAACGTGCTGCAACACATAATGGGTTACCTGAAGAAAAGCCTGGCTGCCGACGACAGGCAGGAACTCGTGCGGACGATCGAGGATTATCGCCTGGGCCTGGTGCCGCTGATCGTTCCGATCACCTTGCTCAATCACTTCTTCCGCAAGCACCCCCATCCCTACATCGCGGAATCCTGGTACATGAAACCCTATCCGGCGGAACTGATCCTGCGCAATCAGTTGTAGCTTCAGGCGGTTTGCTGTTCCAGCGCGGGAGCGATCTTGAAATTCAGAAAGCCGTAGATCACCGCGATCACCGGACAGATCATGTTGAAGAAACAGAAGGGAAAATAGGCAAGCGTGGCGACCCCGAGGGTGCCGCTCATATAGGCGCCGCACGTATTCCAGGGCACCAAAGGCGAAGTGATCGTGCCCGAATCCTCCAACGTGCGGGAGAGGTTTTTCACGTCGAGATCGCGGCTCTGGTATTCGAGCTTGTACATGCGCCCGGGCAATACGATGGCGATGTACTGGTCCGAGGTGATGACGTTGGCGCCGATGCAGGTAACGATCGTGGTGGCAATCAGGCTGCCGGTGCTATGCACGAAAGACAGCGCGTAATCCACCAGCCGCTGCAACAGGCCCGTGCGCTCCATCGAAGCGCCGAAAATCATGGCGCAGAGAATGAGCCAGATCGTGTTCAACATGGAAATCATGCCGCCACGGGACATGAGATCGTCGAGGGTGGCGTTGCCGCTTTGCAATACGAAGCCGTCGAAGAACGTCGTCCAGACGCCCTTGACCAGGGCGAGGAACAGGTTCGGCGCGTCGCCTGGCAATGCGAGAATCGCCGGGCGCTGAAACAGCAGGGCCAGCACGACCCCGAGCATGCCGCCGGTGAGAATGGTGGGAATCGGCGGCAATTTGCGGTTGGCCATCAGCAGCAGCACGAGAACGGGCAACAGCATTACCGGCGAAATCATGAAGTTCGCGGTTAGCAGATTCATGGTGATCGCAAGATCGTCCGCGCTCGCGCCGCTTTCGATATTGAGGCCGATGAAGGCATAGATCAGCAGGGCGATGAGTATGCTCGGCACCGCGGTCCAGGTCATATGGCCGATATGGCTGAAGAGATCGGTCCCCGCCACGGCCGGCGCCAGATTGGTCGTTTCGGACAAGGGGGACATCTTGTCGCCGAAATAGGAACCGGAAATGATGGCGCCGGCGGTAATCGCCGGGGACAGGCCAAGCCCGGCCGCGGCTCCAATCAGCGCGATACCCACGGTGCCGGCGACGGTCCAGGAACTGCCGATGCTCAGCGCGATCAGGGCGCAGATCAGGCAGGATGCCAAATAGAAGATCGAAGGATCGAGGATCAGCAGACTGTAATAGATCATGGTGGGAACGGTCCCGCCCATGATCCAGCTACCGATCAGCAGTCCAACACATAGCAAAATCAGAATCGGCTTCAGCGAAATCGAAATCCCGGAAACAATTGCATTCTCGATCTGCTGCCAGCCGATGCCGTTGCGCCAGCCGACTGCCGCGGCAACGGCCGCTCCGACAATCAACGCAATCTGGTTTGGACCGGAACTGGCGTCTTCGCCATACAGGTAGACCGAAAACGACAACAGCGCAATCAGCGCAAATACGGGAAGCAGCGCCTGCAGAATCGACGGCGTCGTTTCGTTGCGGTCGCCTGCGTCCGGATTACCGGATTCCTTCATGAACACTCCAAATTTCGAGCGACAAGCATACTGGCACACACCTCGGCATGTCTATCTGCGGTTTTTTTTGGGAAAGTGGCTTCGATCCGTCGCTGCTGGGCTGGGAGTGTGTACAGCGGACGCCGTAAATACGTCCCTGTAGGCTTCGGGCTCGGCGTCCTGCCTCGCACGCCCGCTGTACACACTCCCAGCCCAGCAGCGACTAACAATCGTGCCAACCTGAAAGGACTATTCTCTTCTAGATTTCTTTTCTCGGTTTGAATCGGCTGCAGAAAAATTATCGTTGATTTCGCACGGAGTGAGTCGTCGTCGGGCCAGGGGGTGTTCAGCGGGCGTGTGAGGCATGGATGCCGAACGCGAAGTATCCATGTTGTCAAGGCGCTGTTTTTCTCCTGTTGCTACTGCTTCGGCCAGTGCTTTCAAACTGACGTTGGCGCGGCTCGATCCATCCATTCCCGATCGTCGGCGA
>JAJDYJ010000068.1 GCA_022822865.1 Pseudomonadales bacterium
GTGTGAGGCATGGATGCCGAACGCGGAGCCTACAGGGACGTATTTACGGCGTCCGCCGCACCCCCGCCACCCGGCTGCGACGGATCGAAGCCACAGTTTTTGAAGGAAACTAGATGCCTAAATGAGAATTGCTGATTGAGATGCGAAGCGCTGGATTTTGATTTTGCCGAAGGTTACTCTTGCCGCAGCCGGGAGACACAGCCGAGAGGAGGTTTCGCGGGTGCTGAACGAATTCATCTACAACATCGCGGTATGGCTCGACGACACCCGCTGGAGCACGATGCTCCATGAGTCGTACTACATGTACAACTGGGTGGAAAGCACCCATGTCCTGACCTTGATGCTGAGCCTCGGCATGCTGTTCCTGATCGACCTGCGCATGCTGGGCCTGGCCCTGCCGGATGTGCCCGCGAGCCGCATCGCCCAGCGGTTGAACCTGCCGATGCTGGTGGGATTTTCGGTCATGGTTATTACCGGTATTCTGCTGTTCTACGCCGTGCCCGTACGCAGCGCGCAAAGCGTCTGGATGCGCATCAAGCTGGTGCTGATGGTCGGATTGCTGATCAACGCCATTCTGTTTCACAAGAAAATGAACGCGGCGGGCGCGAATTGGGACAACGAACCGAAGGCGCCGCGCAATCTGCGAATCGGCGCCATGCTCTCGCTGGGTGGCTGGGCGATCGTCGTCACCTGCGGCCGCTTCATCGCCTACGACTGGTTCGATTGCATATACACCGATTCGGAATTCATCGCCTTCGTCGCCGGCTGCCTGGACGACCAGACGCGCTTCTAGCGCACACGAACAGGGGAAAAATGAGATGCCCGCAACTCTTTTGGGACCATACACGAGGACGATTCTGGTCGTAGCCGTACTCGCGGCGACCCTGGCCTTCGCCTTGTCGGGCGTTCGCGGCGAAGTGTACGGCAACCTGCTGCCGATGTTCGAATGGATGGAAACGACCTGGTTCGGTTTCATCGGCAAGACCTGGGGCGCGGCCTTCGCCACGATCCAGGCCTTCCACCTGCTCGGCTTGGCCCTGCTCGGCGGTTCGGTGCTGGTCGCCGAAGGCCGTCTGCTCGGCGTATTTCTGACCGATACGCCGCAAGGCACGATAACCGCCCGCTGCAATCGCATGTTCAACATCGCCCTGGCGACCCTGATCGCCACCGGCGTTTTCATGGCCTGCGGCGTCGCCCTGAAGATCTATTACCTGCCGGTGTACTGGTACAAGATGCTGGCGCTTTGCGGCGGCGCGCTGTTCCACTATCTCGTGCGGCAGCCGCTGGTCGAGCGCGCTCCGGGCGAGGTCAATCCCTGGCTGCTCAAACTGGTGGCGGTCGCTTCCATCATGATCTGGTTCACCGTGGCGGCCACCGGCCGCTGGATCGGTTTCAGCGGGTAGGGGAGGACTGCATCATGAGCGAACGCGAACAAACCGAAGCCCGCGAAAAGGCCAAACTGGCCGACGAACAACTCGCCGCGCTGATCGCCGGCGGCGGCGTCGCCGTCTTTTTCATCTGGTACTGGATCGGCCAGATTCAGTCCGTGATCGAGCTGCTGCGATTGGCTTACGGCTGAGGCCTGGCCGGCCCCAGAACAACAGCAGCGCCGTCACGGCGCGGGTCGGCCGCTGCCTGCCATTCGCCCCGCAGTCTGCCGACGGCGTGTACGCCGCCGAAATACGCGTTGAGGCCATTAATCATGAGATCTGTGCTCGGCAAGCTGTATTCAAATCCGACCGGTTCAATAATCGGCAGCCAGTCCGGATTCTCGAGATACAGGCTGCCGCCTCCGGTGACATGGATACGCGGTGCGGCCAGCAGGACATCGAGGCTCTCCGCGTTCTCGGCGAAAGCGGCGATTACCTGCGCCACGGCGGAAATGATGCGGGCGCTGCCGGGGCTGCCGAGTACGAGCACGGTCTCGCCATTGCGAGTGACGATGCTCGGACTCATAGAGGAATAGGCGGGCTTGCCGGGCGCGATCGCGTAGGGATGCGCGGGGTCGCCGAAGATGAAATCGTCCATGTACGAGTTGTACAGAAAGCCAAGTTCCGGCGCGGCGACGCGAACGCCGTAGTAGGCGTTGATGCTCGTCGTCGCCGAAATGGCGAAACCGTCCGCGTCGATCAGCGAAAAGTGCGTGGTCTCGCCGCCATTGCTTTCCCGTCCCCGGTTGTCGGTGGAATGCGATCGTTCGAGCAGCGAGGCGACATAATCCTCGCTCAATTTTCGTTCCAGGAAATCGCCGAAATCGTCGAGATTTTCCACCGGATATTCGCGGCGATCGCGCTGGGCGAGGAAAATCGAGCGTGTCATGGCCTGTCGCTCGGCCTCGATGTCCCATCCTTCCCGGCGTTGTTTTCCGTACAACTTCAGCGTCTGCATCATGACCCAGCCGCCCGCGGGAGGCGGAAACGAATGGACCCGGTAAGCGCGATAGCCGGCGCTGACTGGATTGACCGGAACAGGATCGGAAACCCGCGCAAGGTCCGGCTTTCGTATCCAGCCGCCGTTATCGATCATGTCCAGCTCGATCAGGTCCGCGATCTCTCCCCGATAAAAGACTTCGCTGCCGCCTTCGGCGATCTTTTCCAGCGTCGCGGCCAATTGCGGCTGGCGAATCGTGCCGGCCTGCACGATTGCGCCTTCCGCCTGCATGTGGCCGGCGGCCAGAAATCCGACGAGATCGTCCTCGTGCCGGAGAAACACTTTCTGGCGGAATTCCCCCTGCGAGAATCCGTCGCGCGCATGGTCCAGCGCCGGCTCGATCAATTCGCGCCAGGCGATTTTTCCGCTGCCGTACTCGCGCCAGAGGAATTCGAGCGATTTCAGCCAGGTGGGAACCGTGGCGCGCTGATACGGATTCATCTCGGCGCGCACCGCGGCGGGGTCGGTGAGCGCCGGGGCGAAGGAACTGCCGTTCAGGGCGATTACTTCCTCGTCGCCGCGACGGATGAGAAACTGGATCTGCCCGCCGAGACCGCTCATGGCCGGCTCGGTCACGCCGAGAGTGAAGGCGATGGCGACCGCCGCGTCGGCCGCGTTACCGCCGCGCCTGAGAATTTCGGCGCCTGCTTCGGTGGCCTCGGGACTCGCGCTGCTGATGGCGGCCTGGCCCGCCGCAGCATGCGCTCCGGCGGTGAACAAACCCGTCAGGAAAATCAGTAAAAAACCAGGAATTCTGTTCATCGCCAAGCTTCCATTATAAGAATCGATTTGGCGCGCGGGTCAATGAAATTTTTCTGTTTTGCGCATTGATTTTATGCCACTATCACGCGATTCAAGACCGCTCAAGCGAGAGCGCAGGAGAGAAATAGCGATGAAAAGATTTACCAGGAACGCTTTGGCCGTGGCAATAGCCATGCATGCGGGCGCCGTCATGGCGCAGGACGAAACCGTAATCGAGGAAGTAATCGTCGTCGGCTCGCAGATCAGAGGGGCCACGATCAGCGAGGCCCTGGCCGTCAGTGTCATCGACGCCGAAGATATCGAGATCATGGGTATTGACTCGGGCGACGAGTTGCTCGCGTTGATCCCTGAACACGGACAGAATTTTTTCAGCGAAGCCGAAAATATCTCCGGCGGCGTGAACTCGGGCAGGGGGGATGTCGGCGCATTCAACCTGCGCAACCTGGGTACGGGTAACACGCTGGTGCTGCTCAACGGGCGCCGCATGGTGAACTCCGCCACGTACCAGACCGAGGAGGTCGGCGGCAGTTTCATACCGGTCAACACGGTCAACTCGCAGCATCTTCCGGTGTGGGGCATCGAGCGCGTCGAGGTGCTGCGGGACGGCGCCTCGGCGATCTACGGCGCCGATGCGGTGGCGGGCGTCATCAACAACGTACTCAAGAGCGATTTCGAAGGATTCAACATCCGTTTGCGCCACTATGAATTCGACAACGTTCCCGGAACCCGGCAGAACGTAACTGGCGAATGGGGCCAGAACTTCAACAACGGCCGCACGAATGTCGGCGTATTCTTCAATTACTATCAGCGCGACCGCATCAGTTCCAACGACGACCCACGCTGGGCCGACTCCGACTTTCGCCGGCGCATCCCCGCTGATTCCCCCTGGGCGGGGGACACCCGTTTCCGCAACAATTCGGCGAACGGCCTGTATCCCCAGATGGATATCAGGCCGAGCGCACCGCGGAGCCTGCGCGGCGTAATCACCGACAGCGCCGGTGAATTCGAAACCTATCCGGTCGGAGACTCGCGCTGTCAGTATCAGATCAACGCGACTACCTGCGGCGGCGTGGACGGTCAGGGGACCTATCGTTACGATCTCAACGGCAACAACGGCGCCGGAAGGGATCTGGCTTCCGAACTGCAGCGCGCCAGTATTTTCACGACGATTACGCATGAGTTCGACAGCGGGGTGGAAAGCTTCACCGAACTCTCGTATTACCAGTCCAGCACCAATCTCACCCGTCACGCTTCGGCGTCGTTCAGTTCGGTAAGGCTGGAAATGGGGCCGGACAATCCGTACAACCCGCTCGGCAGCGGTTCGGGCCGCTTGTCGGGACCGGCGTTCGACGCCGCGATGGCCGATGTCCCCGCGGCAGGACTGAACCTGTTGATCGACAATTACCGTTTCGGTCAGGCGCCGCGCATCGTGGACAACGATGGAGACATGCGGCGCATGCTGCAGGGCTTGCGGGGCACCGCGGGAGACTGGGACTGGGAGACCGCCATCTCCTATTCCAAGGCCACCAAGGACGACATCACGCGGAATCGCCAGTCGAACACCCTGGCCCAGGAGGCCTTGAACGACTCTTCGATGAACGCGTTCAATCCTTTTGATCCGACATACGAGGGTTCGAACATCGAGCGGATTCTCGTTGACGTGTATCGAAAATCGGAAACCGAACTCACGACTTTCGACTTCAAGCTGGCCAACGACGCGCTGTTCGAGATGCCGGCCGGCGCCGTAGCCGGCCTGATCGGTTTCGAATGGCGTGAAGAAGCTTACGTCGACGATCGCGACCCGCGCCTGGACGGCACCATTCAATTCACCGATTATCAGGGCGATACCTATCCCTATGTGAGCGATGTCGTCAACTCAAGTCCAACCGGCGACAGCAGCGGTCAGCGTGACGTTACTTCATTGTTCGCGGAATTGCAGATACCACTTCTGGAAAACCTCGACGCGCAGTTGGCGTTGCGCAACGAGAACTACTCGGATCTGAAGGACAGCAACGTTACCGTTGGCAAAGTCGCATTCGGTTATCGTCCGGTCGAACCGATACTCCTTCGCGGCTCCTGGTCAGAGACCTTTCGGGCGCCGAACCTGGTAACCGTGAACGAAGGACTGGTCGCGCGCAGCAACACACGCATGGATTGGACCTGTTTCTACGCCAATCAGGCTACGAACGAGGTTTACGATTTGGATTGCAGCAACTCGACCCAGCGTTCCGCACAGGGCAGCGAGCTTCTCGAGCCTGAAACCGGCACCAGTACCTCGCTGGGCCTTGTGCTCGAACCCGTTGAAGGCCTTACTTTGACCGCCGATTGGTGGTCGATCGAGAAGGAAGACACGATCGGGCTGTTCGGCGAAGAGAATCATATGATTCTCGACCTGTATTACCGGTTGCAGGCCGGCGCGGGAAATTGCTCGGCTACATTCAACGCCGCGGTCGTCCGCGACGAACCGGATGACGACCAACTCGCCGCTTATACCGAGGCGGGAATCTGCCCGGCGGGCACCGCGCTTCGCGTAGACGACGCTTATGCGAACCTGGACACGCGGACCCTTGAAGGCCGCGACATTGCCGTCTACTACGACCTCGATACTGAAATTGGAAACTTCCGTTTCAGTTACAACGTTTCCTTCCTCGACGTCTTCGAACAGGAAGCTTCGGGAGACGCGGCATTGCTGGTGGCCAGTCAGGCTGCCGGCGAAATTCCGGCCGATATTCCGATCGATGGATTTGCGGACCTGGTCGGCCGTGACGGCAACCAGGACGAGCGTCACAGCGCCCGCCTGAGTTGGCGGCAAGGTGACTTCGGCGCTTCCCTGGCCATGTATCAGATCGGGTCGTTTTATCAGAGTTCCCTGACCCTGTCCGACGGGATGCGCTACGTGATCCCGTCAATGACAACCTATGACGCCACATTCGATTATCGTTTCGACGTTTCCGACGTGGGTGCCAGAGCGCGGCTGGGGATCAAGAATTTCACCGACGAGCGCGCGCCGCTCGCAGACCGGTTCTTCGGCTACTTCGCCGATGCCCATACCGACTACGGTCGCTACATGTACCTCGACCTGCGGTTGAGCTTCTGAATAACAACAGGCCGAGTTAGCCAATAGGCCGAGAATAGGGGGTGTTTTACGAACTGCTGATAAAATCAATGGCAGTCGGGAAAGAGACATTTCCCGAGAGGGAGGAATGATGGAGACCTCGACTGCGCAGGAAATCATCGAAACGGCGATCGAAAAGACTGCCGAGATGAATCCGCAGGAGACAGATGGCGACTGGCTTGAAGTCGTCACCGTCGAGTCCGGTCCATACATCAAGGAATGGGACATCGCAGAGTGCTGGCTTTGGAGTAAGTGGCCGGATAGAAAGAAATGCTTCCCGGACTCCACCAAACTGGATGTAGGGATCGATGCCGTAGCCAGACGTCGCAGCGACGGGAAATACATCGCAATCCAGTGCAAATCGCGACGGCTTGACAATGAGGGACGCGGCGACTCAATCAAAAGCAACGAGATTGCCAAGTTCGCGGCTGCGTCCGCTTCAGACTTCTGGGCTGAACGGTGGGTTGTAACCAATGGCGACAATCAATTCGCCAGCGGCGCAACGCAGTCGGCGTCGATGCACACGGAACCCCTCAAGCTGGTCAACATCACAAACGACCTTCACCAGCAGCGGGAGGCGAATTCCGTACCCGAGGAGAGTGACCACCACCTGCCGAGCCCCGACGGCAATGAACGGCTGCAAACCAGATCTTCCATGCAGAACGAAGCGGTCTCCAACAGTGTCCGCCTACTCAGAGAACAGGAACGCTCGGCAAGCGGTGGACTACCGGTGGGCGAAGCCCGAGGCAGAATCATTCTGCCCCGTGGAACGGGAAAGACTCGCATATCGCTCCGAATCATCGAAGAACTCACGCCTGGGGACGGAGTATCCATCGTGCTTTGCCCGTCCATTGCGCTCGTTGGCCAGATCAGGCGCGAATACCTGCAACACGCACGCGATTCGCTAGACGTGCTGGCGGTCTGTTCGGACGCCACCGCGGGCTACGACCCCAAAAAAGAAGGAACCCGCAACGCCACGCTCGACCCGACCGTCGACAACAGCAATGTCAGCGCGTCCGACGTGAAAGGCAAGGTGACCACAGACGCCGGTGAAATTGCGAACTGGATGCGCCAGAGTTCTTTCGGCAACGGGATCAAGGTTCTCATTGGCACGTACCAAAGCAGCGCCAGGGTATCGGAAGCCCTGTTGAGCGCAGGTGTCAAAGCGTATGTATTGATCGCCGACGAAGCCCACAGAACGGCGGGACTGAAGCGCAGGAACTCCAAATCCGCTGCCGCGAACGAAGAGGAGCAACGTCTTCGCGACTTTACCGTCTGTCATGACAACGAGAGATTCCCTGTTACCTACCGCGTCTATCAGACGGCCACGCCGCGCATCTACGACGGTAAGCGGCCCACCGGTAATCCGAACTGGATCGTACGTTCGATGGACGACGAGTCCACGTTCGGGGTGGAGTTGTATCGCAAGAGCTATCTGGAAGCCGTCCGCAACCGTTGGTTGTCCGACTATCGCATTATCGCTATGGGCATCAACGACCCCGAGGCATTCAAGACGGCGAACGATCTGGCCAAGGCAACCAAAAGCACAGGACGGGCTCAATTGACGACCACGGATTACCTGAGGGGCCTGGCCTTCGCGCTGACGATGGGCGGCGCCACCCAAGGCGACGAAGTGGACATCAAGTCGTGCATCGCATTCATGAACACGGTGGACAAGTCCCGGAACATGGCGGCAGACCTCCAAGCCGAGAATGTCAAGAAGTGGGTCTCTCGATGGCTCAGCGAGAACTCGGACGGCAGAACCGCGTCGGATTACAGCCTGGAACACCTCGACGCGTCGAGCAACGCTGCGGCACGTGAAACCGCGAAAGGACGGCTTGCTGCCGCTGACGCGGCGCACCCTCACGGCATCATCAATGTTGGCATATTCGGAGAGGGCACCGATTCGCCGTCGCTGAGCGCGGTAGCGTTTCTGGAAGCCCGAAAGAGTCCAATAGATGTTGTGCAGGCCGTCGGTAGAGCCATGAGAACCGCGCCCGGCAAGGAACTGGGCTACATCGTTTGCCCTATTCTGATACCGCCCACCGCCGACCCCGAGAAGTGGCTGAGCAACAGCGCCGCCGAAGAAGGGTGGCAGGAGTTGGGTCAGATATTGCTCGCGTTGCGCGCCCACGATCAGCGTATCGAGGAAAACCTCGAGGAACTCTTGCAGTTGTACATTCCCAAGCCGCCCCCGGTGGAGCGCACCCTGGTGGCGGTCGCCACGGGTGAGGGCAGGCGCATACACTACGGTGAGGTTGAGGGTCCGCCCGGCGCCGCGCAGGAAGCGGTCGAGCAGGCATTGGCGGGGAAATCCCGCGCCGAGGCCCGTATAGCGCCAGTCAAAGAACTGCAGACCGAATCCGGCGCAATTGCAGTTCACCTTGGTGCGCGTACCCATACGGGTACTGAGGAACCTGACGCCTATTACGGCTCAGGTGCGATGGAGATAACGCAGGTCCTCACAGGGAAAAAGAACAATGACGGGACTGTCGAGCTTCGCGCGGACTCCGTAGCCCGGGACAATCCCAAAGCGGGCGCGGCGCGGGGCATTGTCAATATACAGAAAACCAAAGCCAAAGCCCGGAAGATGATAAACACCGGCGAGGGCGGTATACGCGTGCAGCCGGGTAGACAGCGCAAGCCCGGAAAAACCGCCAGGGAAAGAGCGGAGGAACAGGGCCAACTGATGCTCAAGCTGAGCGGGCTCGAAGACCATGGCAGCGCCATCAAGATGAATCTGCTGTCGAAGTCCGGGCTGAGCGACAATCGCGTGATCCGCGATCTGAATATTCTGGAATCGAGCGTTACCGAAGCCGCGCACCACATGCGGGCGGACGGATTGCTGTCCGCGCTGAACCGGCACTTCGGACTGGACAGGCTCAAGGAGACGAACAAGAAGCAGGCAGACGGCTGCACCACGGCCTCACTGCTGATGATGAATGCCGCCATGCTGCATCAGCGCATCGCTAACGGCGGCTGGCTGCCGGAAGTAAGCGATCTCTCGACCATCAAGAATGAGGCTAATGTCGTTCCGAAATTAAACCGGGAATGGGAACGCATCATGCGCCATGACTTCCGGCCGGTGCTTGAACCCGCGCTGGAGGCCGTATATGCCATTGAAGAAACGGGCAAGACTGCCGGTCTGCAACGCGCGCTGCATCACCTCGCCGCGGAGGCCGAACGCATAGCCGAGACCTATGCTGACATGGGCGCTGACCATGCCGGGCCTCTGTTCAACCGAGTCATGGGCAACCAGGCGTCGGATGGCGCGTTCTTCACCAGACCGGTCGCCGCCTCGCTAGCCGCACGCTTGACGCTCGATGCCTGCGAAGACCAGGACTGGTCCGACCCTGAGGTATGGCGAACTCACAAGACAGTTGATTTGGCGTGCGGCAGCGGAACTTTGCTCGCAGCTATGCTTTCTGACATGAAACGCAGGGCAGCAGAGAGTGGCGCGGACGTCGAGACACTGACTCAGCTTCAGAAGCTGGCAGTCGAGGATGTCATCAAGGGGTTGGATATCAATCCCGTTTCCCTCCAGCTCGCGGCATCCCAACTGACGGCTGGCAACCAGAAAGTCAGTTACCGAAGAATGGGGCTTCACCAGATGCCCTACGGCCCCGACAAACACAATCCTCGCAGGGTGTCAGCGGGAACGCTCGAATTGCTGGGGCAGAGGTCAATTGTGGCGGGAACGAACGAACTGAACTTGGGCGACGATGCCGTTGGCTCAAAGGCAACATGGGCGGCAACCGACGACGCGGAGCTTGAGCATGCGGTTGACGCGGCAAGGAATGTCCGCATCGTCATTATGAATCCGCCGTTCACTAATCGCACTAGGATGGGCGAGAAGTTTCCTGATGAAACGCAGGCGGCTCTGCGAGAGCGAGCCGACCTAATGGAGCAGGAACTCACGCAAGCTGATCCTGGATTGGCGGAGTTTTCGGACAAGAACTCTATCGGACCGCTCTTCGTTGGTCTTGCAGATCACTGCCTAGAGCGGTCCGAAGGGACGCTGGCAATGATTAACCCGACCATAGCCCTCACTACACCCTCCGGTCAGCGTGAGCGGCTCGCGCTTGCCCGGCGCTTCCATATCCACACGGTGTTAACCTCGCACCAGCCTCAGAATATGAACCTGAGCCAGCATACATCTATCAACGAGAGCATCGTGGTGATGCGGCGGCATTCCGGTGACAAACCGGCGACGCGGTTCATCAATCTTGACAAGATGCCGGTGGACGATGGCGAGGTTTCCGATTTTCACAGATGTCTGCTGGACTGTGAGGAGGGGATGATAGCGAACGGCTGGGGCGAGATATCTTTCTGGCCTGCAGAGCGCATCGCGGCTGGCGATTGGACAGCGGCTATCTGGCGTTCACCTGAATTAGCGAAAGCCTCCATGCAATATGCTGGCCATCCAGACCTGCGAGCAATAAAAGACTGGCCTGACTACATGGTGCGTCAATCCGGACAAAGAGTTAGTGAGAACATGGAAAGAGCGATTCAAGGCGATGCAGGTAGCACACCCTTAATATATGGGAAAGGCGCAGACTCTCAATCGACCATTGAGGGTCAACCTGACGAATATTGGACCGCGAAAAAAGGACGTGAATCCTTAACAGCACATTACCTCAAATGGAAATCTCATCTTCTGATAACGGCAGGTCAAGACAATAGCACGGCGCGACTCACGGCTGTTGCTGCTAACAAAAAATACATTGGCGGTGGATGGCAGCCCATTATTGGCATGTCTCCTGAAGAAGCGAAAGCTACTGCTGTGTTTATCAACTCCACTCCTGGACGCCTTCAATTGATGAGAAACCTAGGACGGAAGATAACATTTCCAATATATCGTTCTGCGGGCGTTGGAAACGTCAGAATTCCCGACATCAAGAACGACCGCATACGCGATGTGCTGGCCGACTGTTGGGAGCGCACGAAGGATATGTTTGTGCCGCAATTCCGAGACGGCGAATGCGAAGTGCGCCGCCTCTGGGACGAAGCCGTAGCCGAGGCGATGGGTTGGGACGCCGCCGAGCTCACGCGTCTGCGTCTGCTGCTGCACCAGGAACCGCATGTGCGCGGGCTGGGCTACGGACAGTACGCCGACGAAGTGGAGATCGATCCCGCCGACCGTCTACGCTTCACGGAACTCGCCGACCGATGGGAAATCGAAACCGTTTTTTTGTCGAGTTCAGAGCAGGCGAGCATGCATCCCGCTTATCGGGAAATCATCGGTATGGGCAAGCAAGCGGTGCCCTTGATACTTGAACGGATGCAGGCACAGAGGGGTCATTGGTTTATCGCGTTGCGCACCATTACGGGAGCCAATCCTGTGAAACCGGCCGATAGGGGCAAGGTCGCAGTAATGCAGGCATCCTGGCTGGAATGGGGCAAAGCCAATGGATTTGTTTGATTGGACAAAATTACTTGTCGAAGTTTTCCCAAGGCTATCCAGTGAAACATTCAAAATTGTCGCTCAACCCTCAAAAATCCGGTACAACTGCATCGCATATGCTGCCGGTGACGTGAGCGAGTGGTGGGAGCATGAAGAGGATCACTACTGGCCGGATTACGCTACACGATCAAACCGTATGGGAAGTCTGATTGAAGTATTCGCCGGCTTGGGCTTTCAAAAATGCCAGGACAGCAGTCTTGAGAATGGCTTCGAAAAGGTTGCGCTATACGAGCGACAAGGTGTGTGGAAACACGCGGCACGACAGACTCCCACTGGGCGCTGGCGCAGCAAGATGGGAGAGGGGCCGCTAATCGAACACCTCAGCCCGAAGTCGCTTTCCGGTGGAATGTACGGTAGTCCGACAGTGATTATGCGAAGGCCCACAAACCAAGCACCGAGCCCAGAGTAAGAATTGACTGTAGACCGAAGACCGATGAACCTGTCCAGAGCCAAGACCTGCATTCTCGCGCTGCTTCTCGTCTGGCAGCCTGTTCTTGCGCAGTCCCAGGGCTCGGCAACACAGCCCATTATTCGCTATGACAGCATCCATCACCCGGTCGCCGCCTCCGGCGGCATGGTGGTGAGCCAGAACGAGGCGGCGAGTGAAGTCGGCAGGCAAATCCTGCGCAAGGGCGGCAACGCAGTCGATGCCGCTGTCGCCATGGGCTTCGCTCTCGCCGTCACCTTGCCGCGGGCGGGCAATCTCGGCGGCAGCGGTTTCATGCTCGTGCATATGGCCGGGTCGGGCGGCCCCGATGCGGTAACGGCGCTGGATTTCCGCTCGGTGGCGCCGGCTGCCGCAAGCAGCGACGAATTCCGCGGCGACGACGGCGAGATTCTTCGGGATGCGCTGACTTTCGGTCCGCGCGCGGCCGGCGTGCCCGGCACCGTCGCCGGGCTGGAAGACGCCTGGCGCAGATTTGGCTCGCTTTCCTGGCGGGAAACGCTCGCTCCGGCCATCGAACTGGCCGAAGAGGGCATCGAGATCGGTAATGACCTGGCTTACGCGCTGTCCGAGGCGCTTGCGGTCATGCGGCGCTATCCGAGCAGCATGGTGGCCTATGCCCGGGAAGACGGCTCGGCCTGGGCCGCCGGAGAAACGCTGGTCCAGCCGGACCTGGCCTGGTCGCTGCGCCAGATCAGCGATCATGGCGCCGAAGCTTTCTATCGCGGCGCCATCGCGGAGAAAATCACGGCGTACATGGAACAGGCCGGCGGCTTGATCGCCGCCGGAGACCTCGCCGCGTATCGCGTGAGCGTACGCGAACCCATCGCCACGGATTATCGCGGCTATCGCGTGGTGACCATGCCGCCGAGCAGCGTTGGCGGCCTCGCCTTGCTGCAAATGCTCAATGTGCTCGGCCATTACGACATGGCGCGGCTTCCCCAGGGTTCGGCCGCGAGCCTGCATGTGCTGGCGGAAACGATGAAACTCGCCAACGCCAACCGGCGCGAGGGCATCGGCGATACCGACTTTGTGGACGTGCCGGTAGCGGGCATTCTCAGCGCATCGCTGGCCAGGGAAATGGCGGCCCGGATCAGCCTGGACCGCGCGACCCCGGTGGAGGAAATCTCGCCCGAGGACGCCTTCCCCTACGAGAGCAGGGACACCACGCAAGTATCGGTCGTGGACGGCGAGGGCAACGCGGTTTCCCTGACCTACACTCTCGGCTATTCCTTCGGCTCGGGCCTTGTCGTTCCCGGCACCGGCATCATTCTCGACAACCAGATGCGCAATTTCTCGATTCGCGATCCCGACGTACACGCAAATCGCATGGAACCCGGCAAGCGGGTCGTTTCGACGATGACGCCGACCATGGTGTTCGACGAGGACGACCGGCTTTTTCTCGTCACCGGCACCCCCGGAGGCAGCCGCATCCACAACGTCATATTGCAACTCATCGTCAATACCGTGGACTATGGCATGAATATCGCCGAAGCGACCCATGCGCCGCGCATCTACCAGGCCTGGCGGGAGCCGGAACTCGGCGTCGAACGCGGCGTCGGCGCCGACAGCCTGCGCCTGCTCGAAGCCATGGGCCATGAGATCGAAATCCAGCAGACCATGGGCAGCACGCAATCGATCGTGCTGAGCAATGGCCTGCTATACGGCGCCGCCGATCCGCGCCGCCCTGGCGCCGCGGCGCTCGGAATCGACTGACGGAGGAACGAATTCGATGCGAATCATAATGAAACCGGTCTTGTCCGCGGTCGCCGCCTTCCTGCTCCTGCATGCCGTACATGCAGGCGCGCAACCACTAAAGACCGCACTGGAAAACCCGGTTCCCGAACGCGTGCTGTTCGTCGGCAACAGCTATTTCTATTACAACGACAGCTTGCACAATCACGTCTCGCGCATGCTCGCCTCGCTCGATCCGGCGCTTGGCGAGCGCATCGAATTCAAATCGGCGACCATCGGCGGCGCGGCGCTGAACCATCATCCCCTGGACAGCCATCTCACGCCGGGCAAACTCGGCATCGACGAACCGTTCGAACTGGTCATCCTGCAAGGCGGCAGCGGCGAGCCGTTGAGCGAGCGGCGGCGCGAAGAGTTCGCACGGACCGCCGCCGTATTGGAAGGCAAGATCAGCGCCGTCGGCGCCGAAACCGCGCTCTACATGACCCACGCGTATTCACCGCCCCATCCCCGCTTCGATCCCGACATGATCGAGTCCATCGAGTCGCTGTACGTAGAAACCGGAAACGAAATCGGCGCCCTGGTAATCCCCGTGGGTCTCGCCTTCGAGGAAGCCTACCTCCGCCAACCGGAGATATTGCTGCACAAGCATTTCGACGGCAGCCACCCCGACATGCTCGGCACTTATCTGGCCGCCTGCGTAATCGTAGCGAGCGTCTGGGGTTTATCGCCGCTGGAAAGCGACTACGACTATTTCGGCGCCCTCAACCGCGACGACATCCGCTTCCTCCAGCAAGTAGCTCAAGACGTAACTGACGAGTTCCTGAACCGCTGATCGCGGAGATTCCGCACAACCGAAGGGGCCGCGAGCGGCCCCGTTCGAAGCCCCGAAGTTATTGAATCGGGGAATAGTCTGTCGCGACCATGAACTTGCGTTCGATTCCGGCGAGAATCTGGCCGTTGGCGTTGGACGCTTCGGCGACGGCCTGCCACTCGGGATCCTGGCCGAAAGCCCGCCATGAGGCATCGGCGGCTTCCTGGCTGTCGTGAGCGATGATGTAGACCAGCGTGTCGTCGCGCTCTTCTTCGCTGGTCGGCGTCCAGTAGCCGATGTTTTCCATGCCGTGCTTCTCGAAGAGACCCGTGGTGTGGTCCCGAAAGCGCGCGTTCAGGTTGTCGAGGTTGCCGGGCGTGGACGTGTAGATGCGCAATTCGTACAGTTTGCCGCTCTGGGCGGAACTGACGGCGAACATGCCGGCGCCGACGCCGATGGCCATGGAAAGCAGGGAAATTCCTGCTATTTTCAGATAGTTGCTCACGATTATCTCCTGCGTTGTCGGGATGGTTGAAAGAGCCCCGGCAGTATAATCAAAGGCCCGCGCCAATGCGAACCACGTTGACCGATCGAGCCCCGGGCGCTTTCCGACGCTGGCTGACGCTTTCCCGGCTGGCGCCGGGCCCCTTTCAGCCACCGCCGCGCGCCCTCCGTGCGGTAGCCGAGTCGTTAGATTTAGCCGGGGCGCTCTAGTAAAATTGTTTTCTTCTGAAGTCGGAAGGCGCCAGGAAAATGGAGAATCTCGTCAGTCAGGGAATGCCGCTTGCGCTGTTCGGCATCGGAATCGTTTTTGTCTTTCTCTGCCTCCTCGTGCTCGCCACCCGGGCCATGTCGATTCTGACCGGGCGGTTTGGGCCGGCACTGGGCGTGGCGCCGGAAAACCCGCCCGATTATCCGGCGCCTCCCGCGCAAGTTGCCGCCATCGTCGCGGCGGTGACCATGCACCGGCAACGCTTGCGCGCGCACCGGGCAACGCCTTGACCATCGCCAAACGGATTTACTCATGAACGATCAGAACAATCCCCTGGGAATAACCGAAGTCGTACTCAGGGACGCCCACCAATCCCTCATCGCCACGCGCATGCGCATCGAAGACATGCTGCCGATCGCGGACAAGCTCGACCAGGTGGGTTTCTGGGCGCTCGAATCCTGGGGCGGAGCCACCTTCGACGCCTGCATCCGTTTTCTCGGCGAGGATCCCTGGGAGCGAATCCGCCGCTTCAAGGCGGCCATGCCCAATACCCGGCAACAGATGCTGTTCCGCGGCCAGACGATTCTCGGCTACCGGCACTACGCCGACGATATCGTGCGCAAATTCGTCGAACGCGCGGCGATCAACGGCGTTGACGTATTTCGCGTATTCGACGCGCTCAACGACATGCGCAATCTCGAAACGGCGATTTCCGCGGTGCGCGAGCAGGGGAAGCACGCCCAGGGCACGATGGCCTATACCACGAGTCCCGTGCACACCCTCGATACCTGGCTCGACATGGCGCGCAACATCGAAAGCATGGGCGCCGATTCGCTTTGCATCAAGGACATGGCGGGCCTGCTCGAACCCTACGAAGCGTTCGAGTTGATTTCCCGGCTCAAGCAGACCGTGGGCATTCCGATTCACATCCAGTGCCATGCCACCACGGGGCTGTCCACC
Source organism: Pseudomonadales bacterium (assembly GCA_022822865.1). Taxonomy (GTDB): domain Bacteria; phylum Pseudomonadota; class Gammaproteobacteria; order Pseudomonadales; family Pseudohongiellaceae; genus UBA9145. The sequence goes on from JAJDYJ010000068.1 coordinate 16,395, forward strand.
GCTACCTACCTGAAGGCCGTCGAGGCGGGCATCGACAATATCGACACCGCGATTTCATCGATGAGCCTCACCTACGGGCATTCGCCGACCGAAACCATGGTTTCCATGCTCGAAGGCACGCCGCGATTTCCCGGCCTCGATCTGAAGCTGCTCGAAGAGATTGCCGCGTATTTCCGCGAGGCGCGCAAGAAGTACGAAGCTTTCGAAGGCTCGCTGAAAGGGGTGGATTCGCGCATCCTCGTATCCCAGGTCCCCGGCGGCATGTTGTCCAACCTGGAGAACCAGTTGCGCGAACAGAATGCGCTCGACCGCCTTGATGAGGTGCTTGAGGAAATTCCCAGGGTACGGGCGGATCTCGGTTTTCCTCCGCTGGTGACGCCGGTTTCACAGATCGTCGTGACCCAGGCCGTTTTCAACGTGCTCAGCGGCGAGAGTTACAGCAACATCGCCAAGGAAACCGCAGGCCTGCTGCGCGGCGAATACGGCGCGACGCCGGTGCCGGTCAATCTCGATCTGCAGGCCAGGGTGCTCGACGGCGAGGAGCCGACCCGCTGCCGGCCGGCGGATCTGCTCAAACCTGAATTCGACAGGCAACGCGCCGAATTGCGCGGCATCGCCAAACGCGACGGTTTCGTGCTCGCCGACGAGGTCGACGACACCTTGACCTTCTCGCTGTTTCCACAGGCCGGATTGCGCTTTCTCAAGAACCGCCATAATCCGGCGATTTTCGAACCAAAGCCTGAAGCGGTGCGTCACCAGGCGCCCGCGGCCGACGCTGCCGGCGTCTACACGGTAGAAGTGGGCGGGCAACAGTTCGTGGTCAAGGTCGCCGAAGGCGAACATATCGGCGAGATCACGCCCGCCGCCGGACAGGCCGGCGCCGAACATGCGCGGGAGATCGAGGCGCCGCTGGCCGGCACCGTAGTGCGGGTCATGGTCGGCGTCGGCGAAAGCGTCAATGCCGGCGACGTGCTAATCGTACTGGAAGCGATGAAGATGGAAGCCGAAGTCCAGGCGCCGGTGGCCGGCACGATAGCCGCCATCCGCGTGCGCGGCGGCGACAGCGTTCAACTGGGCCAGACCCTGTTGCTGCTGCGGGAATAGGGCCGGGCAATGGAGCAATGGCGCTCGTTATGGCAAAGCACCGGACTGTATCAGCTCGACTTGCCCCAGGCGGCGATGATGCTGATCTGCCTGCTGCTGCTGTATCTGGCCATCCGCAAGAAGTTCGAACCCCTGCTGCTGTTGCCGATCGCCTTCGGCGGACTGCTGGCCAACATACCCGGCGTCGAAATCGCCACTGGTGACGGCGTCCTGCGGCAGCTCTACGAGATCGGACTGGCGACCTCGATTTTCCCCTTGCTGATCTTCATGGGCGTGGGCGCGCTGACCGACTTCGGGCCGCTGCTCGCCAATCCGAGAACGATGATTCTCGGCGCCGCGGCCCAGGTCGGCATATTCGCGACCTTGCTGGGCGCCTTGCTGCTGTCCGATCTGGGCTGGTTCGATTTCAGCCTGCAACAGGCCGCGGCCATTGCCATCATCGGCGGCGCGGACGGGCCGACTTCGCTTTATCTGGCCAGCGTACTCGCGCCGGAGCTACTCGGCGCCATCGCAGTGGCGGCCTATTCCTACATGGCCCTGGTGCCGCTGATCCAGCCGCCCATCGCCCGGGCGCTGACTTCTCCACGGGAGCGCGCCATCCGCATGAGCGAACAGCGCCATGTGCGGCGGATCGAGAAGATCCTGTTTCCCCTGCTGCTGCTCCTGCTTACCGCATTGCTCGTGCCGGCCGCTGCGCCGCTGCTCGGCATGTTCTGTTTCGGCAATCTCATGCGCGAGTCGGGCGTGGTCAAGCGCCTTTCCGACACCACGCAGAACTCCCTGGTCAATATCGTCACCATCCTGCTCGGACTCGCGGTCGGCTCGCGCCTGGCGGCGGATCAGTTCCTGGTGCCTTCAACCCTGGGAATTCTCCTGCTTGGCCTGTTCGCCTTCGCCACCGGCACGGCGGCCGGCGTCCTGATGGGCAAGTTGATGAATCGATTCTCCCGCAATCCGATCAATCCGCTGATCGGCGCCGCCGGCGTGTCCGCCGTGCCGATGGCGGCGCGCACCGCCCATCGCCTGGGAGAAGAGGCCGACCCGGAGAATTTCCTGCTGATGCACGCCATGGGCCCCAATGTCGCCGGCGTGATCGGCTCCGCCGTCGCCGCCGGCATCCTCATCCGCCTCGCCGCCTAGCCTCCGAATCTATTCTTCCCAGAATATGCTCTGGTCCATGGTTTGCGCCGGCGCGCTTTCGCCCGTCGTGCCAACGGGCCTGGCCGGCACGCCGACCACGGTGGTATGCGGCGCCACGTCCTTGAGCACCACGCTGCCGGCGCCGACCTTGGCGCCTTCTCCAACGGTGATATTGCCGAGCACCTTGGCGCCAGCCGCCACGAGTACGCCCGACCTGATCTTGGGATGGCGGTCGCCCTGCTCGTTGCCGGTGCCGCCGAGCGTCACCTGCTGGAGGATGGAAACATTGTCGTCGATTACCGAAGTCTCGCCGACGACGATGCCCGTGGCATGATCGAACATGATGCCCTTGCCCATGACGCAAGCGGGATGAATGTCCACGCCGAACACTTCCGAGTTCCGGCTCTGGATGAAAAGCGCCAGTTCCTTGCGCCGGCCTTGCCACAGGAAGTGCGCGAGGCGGTGTACCTGGATGGCCTGGAAACCCTTCAGGTACAGGATCACCGGCAGGAAGGTGTTGACCGCAGGGTCGCGTTCGAAGACGGCCAGGATGTCGCTGGTTGCACAGTCGATGATTTCGACGGAGGCGCCATACGCTTCTTCGAAGAGTTCCCGCACGGTCACCACCGGCATGACATCGTCGGAAAGCTTGTTGGCCAGAATGAAGGACAGCGAGGATTGCAGATCCTTGTGATTGAGCACGCAGGCATAGACGTAACTGGCCAGCAAAGGCTCTTTTCGAACGACATCCTCCGCTTCGGAGCAGAGCTTGCGCCAGAGTTCGCTGGTCATGGAATGCCTCTTGCGGAGTCCGGAAAAGCGGCCAATTATAAGAACTGGCGGCGGGGATTCAACGCGGCCTGGCCGGGTTTCGGGAGAATTGTAGTACCATTTGTGAATGCTGGTGTGAATGCCGGTATGAAACTGGAGCCGCGGTTTGAACAGTGATCGATTGAGGTGGCCGGTTTTTCCGATGCTGCTTGTTGCGGCGGCGTTCGGCTTCGCGGCCGAAGACTACGGGCCGGGCGAACAATATCAATACTGGCTGGAACTCGAAGCCGCCGACCAGACTTATGCCGACCGTTCGCTGGAGATCGGCCGGCACCAGGCCTTTCTCGAATTTCTCGGCCAGGGCTCGGTGGTATTCCGCGACGGGCCCGTGAACGCGCTCGAGTTGTATTCCTCGGAATCCTTCAGCGGAAACGAAATCAGTTGGGAAGCGCATTACATCGATGTGTCGAGAGCGGGAGACCTCGGCCTGTCGGCCGGCCCCCTGGTGATCATCAATCCCGGTGACGACCCCGATCAGGACCTGTACGGCCACCTGATCTCCATCTGGCGCAAGCAGGGCATCCGCTGGGAACTCATGGCCGACCTTGCAGTGCTGATCCCCGGCTATCTGAGCATGGACGTACAGCCAAATTTCGAAGACACCCGGCCGGTGCTGGAAGAAACCGCGCCGCCTTTCGTGGCCTTGTCGGATCCCGACGCCATGGAAACTCTCATCGAAGCGGACCTGACCTTTGGCCGTTCGATCAATTTTCGCGGCGGGCGGCGCGCCTTGCTGCGCTGGGGCATGGAAAATTCGCGCGTCTATCTGCCGGGCATGGCGCCCGCGGTGGGCGCCGAGGATGCGAGTACGGTATACGGCGCGTTTCTCGATACGCAACTCGAAGCAACGATACCCATCGCGCTCAATCACGTCGGCGGCTTTCTCGCGGCTTCCCAGGAACTCGGTTATACCTATGGCGCCATGCAGGAGGAAGGCGCAACCGAGGAAGCGGGCTTTCGCGCCAACTACCTGCGTTTCTGGCGGCTGAGCGTGGCCGGGGAATGGCGCATCGCGGTCGAAGTGCTGTCACCGTATTGATTCAGGGATTCTCCAACAACACTTCGCGGCGGCCGTACTCCGTCGCGTTGCCGCGGCTGTCGATGATCCGGATCGATAGTTCGCGGCGTCCGGATGCGAGTTCAGCGACATCCATTTCGGCCTGGAATCCCAGGTTCGGCTGATTCGGATCGGTTCGCAAATCTTCGGCTTCGACCACATCCGGCCGAGGCTGGCCGTACTCGGTCTCCGCGACCACGGCGCCATCCAGCAATAGCAGGACGCGCTCCACGCCCAGGTCTTCGTTATAGGCCCAGCCGCTGACCGCAGTCGTTCCCGAGAGAATCGCGCCCGGCGCCGGCCGGTCGATCCAGGCTCGCGGCGGCCAGGGGCAGGGACTTGCCGCCGGGGCGTCGATCCCCGCCGACACCTTGCCGCGGTAATAGTTGAACCGCTTGTCGCCTTCGAACAGGGACAATTGATCGATTTGTTCCAGCGAATCCGCAAGCCCGCAGGCGCGGGACATCAATTCGCGCTTTTGTTCGACATTCAGGGCCGAATCTTCCGTTATGAACAGCATCGGTTCGCCGAGGCGCCGCCGCACGAACTCAGCGGTTCTGCCCCAGAGTTCGAATTGCCTGAAACGCCCGTCGCGGATCGCCTTGTCCATATCCAGAGTAAAGGCGCTCCCGGCGACGCCGGCGTATTGCAGTTGCGCGGCGGTATAGTAATTGTCCGTGACGGTTATCGGCCGTGCATTGAAATCCTCGCGCAGCAATTGCGCGGTATGTTCGGAGAACTCCCCCCAGCCGGCCATTTTCTCGGAAAGCACTCCGGCGCCTACGAACGGCTGTAATTGCGTCTGCCACGACTGACTGCCGATGCCGGCCAGGGCGAGCAATGCGCCGGCGAATCCGATTGCCGGTATCGCCTTCACCGCCGGCGCCGCGCCGGTCAGGCGCCGCGCCAGCCAGGCATGTGTCCGGCGCAGGGCTTCGGGAGCGAAGACGAGCAGGGGAAAATAGCCGGGCAGGGGCCAATGTTCAGTCGTGCTGCCGGCGTCGGCCCATGGCGCGAGCAGAGCGTATACAAGCAGATGCGGCAGGGCGAACCACAACAGCAGGTTCACCCGGGTGTCCCGCCTGCCCAGCATCAGCCAGGCGCTGTAGAGCAGGAGGGCATACAGGGGCGGAGTGACGAGCAGAGCCTGCAGGGGGACTTGCAAAAGACCTTCCGCGTTGAAATGCCAGGGATGGCGCTCAATGAAATAGAAACTGGCGCTGCCCATATTGCCGGGAAGATTCGCCCACAACATGGGCAGCAGGCCCAGGGCCGCTATCGCCGCGGCGAGCCAAAATCCGCCGTTGCGCCAGACGTCGCGCCGATGCAATAGCAGGTACAGTATCGCGGCGGCGGGAAAGAGCGCGAATCGATAGTGCGTACACAAACCGAGCGCAATGAACGCGCCGGCACCCAGCCAATAGCCGATGCCGCCTGAGCGCAGGGCGCGGACGAGAAAGCCGAGGCTTGTCAATCCGCAAAGCAACATCGGCACATCCGGCACCGCGAGCAAGCCGAGAAATCCGCCCAGGGGTATGCAGACGCTCAGGAAAGCCGCCTGCAAGGCGTCTTTGCGGCCGACGTAAGGAAGGGACACCCAATAGACCGCCGCGGGCAGGCAACTGCCGCCGGCAAGAAACAGGGCGCGGGTGGCGAGCGGGTTGCCGGGGTCGAGGGCGGAGCCGAGACCGGCAAGCAATGCCGTGACGAAAGGCAGATCGCTATAGGCCGGCGCCGGCACGGTCGACGCCAGCCAATAGAAGATTTCGTCGCTATAGAGATCGAGCCGCGAAGCCAGCCAGACCTTGACGATCAGCAACAGGCCGCAGGCCGCGGCAAGCAATCGCGCATCGGACAGGAATGCAGTCGCTTCAGTTCGTTCCGCCTGATCGCGCAATGACGTTTCCGGCTTTAACGGTAGGGCTCTTCCCCATCATTCTAGCGGAAAGCCGTGGCGGATTGAGCATGGATGGAACCAGATGAAAATATTGTTGACAATCATTCTCATTTGTATTTAAATCGGCCGCTGTAACCGGAAGCAATGCCATGTACGTTTGCATTTGCCGTCAAATAACCGAAGACCAGATTCGCGATCTGTGCCGGGACAATGGCGCATCCAGTTTCGCCGAAGTGCGCAGCCAGCTCGGCGTAGGTCTCGATTGCGGCAAATGCGGCAACCACGCCCGCAGCGTCCTCCGCGAATTCCACCAGTCCGCCACCTTCGACCCAACCCTGGCTACCGCCATAGCAGTCTGAACCCGCAGCTTGCGCCGGATCGAAACTCTAAATGCAAATGCAAGCAATTATCATTTTATTTACCATATAAATCAGTAAGTTACGCGAATTTCTGCTTGACTTTCCGAAGCTTGTCGGGGATGCTTGTCGGTACCAGTCATGGAGGAATTTTCAATGAAGTCCGACCCCAACGTAATCAAGCATTTGAACAAGGCGCTGGCGAACGAACTGGTCGCCATCAACCAGTATTTCCTGCATTCCCGCATGTTCGAAGACTGGGGATTGAAGAAGCTGGCGGAAAAGGAATACGAAGAATCCATCGACGAAATGAAGCACGCCGATGCCCTGATCAAGCGCATCCTTTTTCTTGAAGGCTTGGCCAATCTGCAGAATCTCGGCAAATTGCTCATTGGCGAGCATACCCGCGAAATGCTCGAATGCGACCTCAAGCTCGAAATGCAGGCCTGCCCCGACCTGCGCGAAGGCATCGCGTATTGCGAGTCCGTCGGCGATTACGTCAGCCGGGATCTGCTCAGCGAAATCCTCGACAACGAGGAAGAACACGTCGACTGGCTCGAAACCCAGCTCTCGCTGATCGACCGGGTCGGAATAGAAAACTACCAGCAATCCATGATGTAAAACCAATCGCCGACATCGAAGCCGCCAATGCATGGGTTTCGAACTCTGTGAGTCGCCGCCGGGCGGGTCATGTGCGGCGGGCGTGTGAGGCATGGATGCCGAACGCGAAGTATCCATGTTGTCAAGGCGCTGTTTTTCTCCTGTTGCTACTGCTTCGGCCAGTGCTTTCAAACTGACGTTGGCGCGGCTCGATCCATCCATTCCCGATCGTCGGCGA
>JAJDYJ010000105.1 GCA_022822865.1 Pseudomonadales bacterium
CGATCGGGAATGGATGGATCGAGCCGCGCCAACGTCAGTTTGAAAGCACTGGCCGAAGCAGTAGCAACAGGAGAAAAACAGCGCCTTGACAACATGGATACTTCGCGTTCGGCATCCATGCCTCACACGCCCGCTGCAAACCGCCCGCCAGACGGCGACTCACAGCGTGCAGATACGGTTGAGGGTAGAATGCGGCGTCTTTTGATTTCGGTGGGATTGGTGGACGTTTACAGTCTCTACATGCAAGCCGTTCGTGAGGGCGCTGTTTCGCATGATGCGATGCAGGGGCGGGTGGCTTTGCGGTTGCGGGACCTGGGGCGGGAGATTGCGCCGCGCTGGTGCCGTAGGCCATCGCGGCTGGCGATGCGGCTTGGGCTGGCTCGGCGCGGGGATCCGCCTGCGGGGATGTACCTTTGGGGCGGGGTCGGGCGCGGCAAGACGTTCTTGATGGATTTGTTCTTTGCGAGTTTGCCGGGTTCATACAAGATGCGCGTGCATTTTCATGCTTTTATGCAGCGGGTTCACCGGCGTCTCGCGGCCTTGCAGGGAGTGCAGGACCCGCTGGAGGAAGTGGCGGCGGAAATTGCGGCCGAGGCGGGGGTGATCTGTTTCGATGAGTTTTTCGTTTCGGATATCGGCGATGCGATGTTGCTCGGCGGGCTGCTCGACGCCTTGTTCCGGCGCAAGGTGATCCTGGTCGCCACCTCGAATATTCCACCCGGCAAGTTGTACGAAAACGGCCTGCAGCGCGAGCGCTTCCTGCCCGCTATTGCCTTGCTGGAGGAAAATTGCGCGGTCGTCGAACTCGATTCGCCGGTGGACTATCGCCTGCGCAGTCTTGAGCAGGCCACCTTGTATCACTCTCCGGTGACGGCGGGCACCGGGAAATTGCTAGAACGGAATTTCAACGAACTCGCTACCGGCGGCGCGAGTGCCAAAGCAGGCGGTTCCATCGATATCCAGGATCGCGAAATCGAGGTGCTGTATCTGGATCAGGACGTGGTCTGGTTCGAATTCGGCGCAATTTGCGAAGGGCCGCGCAGTGCGGCGGACTATGTGCAGATCGCGAAAATGTTTCACGCCGTGATCATCAGCGACGTGCCGCGGCTGAGCGACGCCGCGCTCGACGCCGCCCGGCGATTCGTCAATCTGATCGACGCGTTTTACGACTGCCGGGTGAAGCTGATACTCAGCGCGGATGCGCCGATCCAGAGTCTTTATGCCGGTACGCGGCTCGCCGCGGAGTTTGAGCGTACGCGCTCACGTTTGCTTGAGATGCAATCGAGGGATTATCTCGGTCTCGAACATCGGGCCTGAGGAGGATGGCCGCGAACGTCCCTGTTCGCGTGTCCATGCACGGATGTCCCGGCTCATTCCGGGCGCAGAATCCTGACGGAGCCGCCCATGGTGCGGAGTACGAGTTCCGGGCCGCCGCCGTTCAAGCTCAGGTCGAGGCTGTTGCGGCCTGAAGAACGGCGCGTATCGGCGCCTTCGAATTCCGAGGAAACTCCGCCGCCCATGGCGTTCGCGTCGATTTCGACTTGCGCGTCCGCAGGCAGATACACAGTCACATCGCCTCCCATCGTGCGCAATTCGCCGCCGGCGTCTGCCGACCCGGCGAACGTGACTTCGATGTCCCCGCCCGCGGTGCGGGCATCGAGCGATCCCATCGCGTTGCCGATCTCGATGTCGCCGCCGGAAGTTCCCGCGGAGACGGCGCCGCCGGCCTGATCCAGGCTGATATCACCGCCCGAAGTCCGCATCTCTGTCTCGCCGGAGACGGCGCCGATTTCGATATCGCCGCCTGAGGTGCCGATCTCCGCGGAACCCGTGATCGAGCCGATCTCGATGTCGCCGCCGGAGGTATGCGCATCCGCCGGGCCGTCGATTTCATCGACGTCGATATCCCCGCCCGATGTGCGGGCGTTGAATTCGCCTTGCAGGCGGTCGAGATCGATATCGCCGCCGGAAGTCCGCAGGTCGAGATGCTGCCGGTAAGGCACGTTCATGGTGACGACCGCGGAACGCCGGTTGGAAAACCCGCCGAACAGGAAGTTCGGCCTGTCGTATTCGCCGTTGATGGTTACCACGCCGTCTTCCTGGCTGAAGTCGAATTCGTACCTTTCGGTATTGTTGCTGACGCTGAAACTGACTTCGGAACGATCCCAGGCGGTGATGTTCAAATTCGCGCGTTCGACATCGACGACCACCCGGTCGCCTTCGGCCACGGTGAAACTGCGCTCGATATCCTGGCCGTGGGCGGTCCAGGAATATGCCCCCAGCGCCACGGTGACGATGCAGGCGAGTATGGTCTTGGATGTGGACTGATACATGTAAGGCTCCTTCAGGCGACGAATGCTCATGTCTGTCTCCGAGCAATCCCCGTGCCAATGTTCCGTATTTTCTACAACGCTCGTACGCACAAACAGTTACAGCGTTCCGAAGATTTCGGATCACTCAGGCAGGGGTGGGAAAGTTCGCCGAATGTTGGCGTAAATGCCCGCTCCAGGGCGGCACCTCGATCATCTCACCCGGATGATTCCGACGTTTCCTTCGATATCTATCTGCGTACCCCACTGATCCGACAGGCGTTCCACGCGCCGCAGGATCTGCTGCGCATGTTGCAAACCTGCCATGCGCGGTATGCCGAGGCGAGAATCGGGTTCGTCGATGCCCAGTTCCGTCGGGTACAGGCGCACTTCCGCAAGTTCGCCGTCTTCGAACAGGCTGACGGCAACCAGGCTCTCCAGGGATTGGGTGGAGCCGCCGAAGTTTCTGGCGAATTGCTGCATTCTCCTGCTCGCGTCGGAATCGGTGTTGCCCGTCGACAATTCCAGTTCCCATTGCGCTTCCCGGAAGAATTCGCCGAGACCGTAAAAAATCGGTTTGCCATTGTAGATTTCGATGCCGCGCAAGGTCTGGACACCGGTGCCGAGAAAGGCGTCGGCGCCTGCATCAATGGCGCGATGCGCCAGTTCGACATAGAACGCCGGGGGCCGCGTACTCAGGTGCTGCATTTCCAGAACCGACTGGCTCTGATGAATATGAGCGGCGGCGATGACGAAATCTCCCAACTGGCGCGCGTTCCGTATGCTGCGCAAGATCCGGTCGAGGTCGCCCGTGTCCATCCGATATATGACGGTTCCCGGGATTTCTCCTGCTTGCGCGACGCGATAGGTCGGATCGTTGCGCCCGGAACTCGAAGCCGGGAAGCTGATTCCCTGCACCGGAGATCCAGCCGCGACGGGTCTCGGATTGTCGTAATTGCCGCTGAATCGTTGAAATTCATCACGCACTTGCTGAAGAGCGGAGAATTGTTCATCGGATACCAGTATGGTTTCGCGGAGATTGAGCATGTTCAGACCGGGCCTGCCGCCCAGATTGCCGATTTGTGGCGTGGCGGCAAGTCGATTGTGCTCGGGAAAGATCGGCGCGTGCATGCCGATCAGCGCGGCGCGGCCATTTGCCAATTCGAGAAAGGCCGGCGCCGCGGCTTCCTGCAGATTTTTGCCCGAGCCCGCATGCACGATTCCGGCCTCGTCCAGCAAGGCATTGGTCGAGAACATGCCTTCGAATTCGGCGTCCAGCAGGTGGTTCTGGGCGCGGTTGACCATGTCGAAACCCATCGACCTGAGATCCGCGGCAACTTCATGGGTTCCGACGAATCCGTTCAGCGGGCCTTCGAACGCCTTCAGGTCGGCCAGTTCCCCTTCCATGTTTCCCACGGCCAGATCGGCGTCCCGCACGAGTTCCAGCACCGCTTGCACTTCCGGGTCCGCAAGTCGGGACGCCGGCCTTCTGATCATCAGGTCCCCGACACTGGCCAGGGTAAATTCTCCGCGCATGGTCATCGCCCGGTCCCTCTCGTCGAGGGGCGGCGAGTCATTCTGAGCCAAAGCGATCGGAGCGGCGGCCGGACCGTACGCCAGGACAAGCGCCAAGCCGGCGAAAACAGGGCCGGCCCATGCAGGCGGCTTCGAGAGAAACCTCGAACGAATCTCTGTCGTCTTGAATTTCTTCATGTCTTTTCTTTGAACGACTCTCCCGCTCAGGCCGATACTTCTTCGGACAGTACAAGGCCATGATCGGAAAAACAATAACGGGAGACTTCGGACCCTGAGGCTGGTGATCGCTTTGCTCTGTCAGTGCGGCCTGATTCCCCAATCTTCCCTGCATTCTGGCATTTGTCCGCCAGCCGCAATACCATTCAACCGGCTTCGAGACGTGAAACAGGGGAGAGATGCAGTTGGACGATCAGTTCTTCGAAAAACCAATTCTCAACTCGCCTTATAAGAAACCCTCCCGGCATTGGGAACTGGACGAAGCAGGCCAGCCTACGCAGAAGATCGTAGAGAATCGCAGACGCGCCGACTTCGTAACACCCATCCCCAAGCCCAGGAAAAGGCGAGGGGCGCCCCAGGAGATCGGTTTGCTGTTAGACGAAGGACTTGGGCTGTCCACGCAGGAACAGAAATACGACCACACCGCGCTCATAACCAGTGTTCGCGAACAGGTGGACGCCTGGCGTCAACTCCCAAATCCAAACCAGTGGCGCGTAACTCCCGAATCTGCCCGGCTTCTTCAGCACTGGCGAAATCACCGGTTCAGCGGAATCCGCCCCTTTTTCTGTCAGGTGGAAGCGGCCGAGACCGCGATCTGGCTGACCGAAGTCGCGCCGCAGGCGGGCAGCAAGGGCAAGGAAATACTCGAACACCTCTCCAACGCCAACAAAGAGGCAAATCCCGAGTTAATGCGTCTTGCCCTCAAGCTGGCTACCGGGGCGGGAAAGACCACGGTCATGGCCATGTTGATCGCCTGGCAGACCGTCAACGCGGTGCGGCATCCGCAAAGCAATAAATTTTCACGCGGATTCCTGATCGTCACGCCGGGCATTACGATCCGCGACCGTCTTCGGGTGCTTAAGCCCAGCGATCTGGACAGCTACTACCAGCACTGTGAACTCGTGCCGCAGGACATGATGCCGGAAATCAAGCAGGCAAAGATCGTTATCACGAATTTCCACGCGTTCAAGCCGCGAGAGCGACTTGAACTCTCCAAGGGCGGCCGCTCGTTACTTCAAGGCAGGGGCGAGGAACTGAAAACCGTCGAAACCGACGGACAGATGTTGCAGCGAGTAATGCCCGAACTCATGGGGCTGAAGAACATCCTTGCGATCAACGACGAGGCCCACCATTGCTATAGAGAAAAGCCGGGCGAGGATCTCGAAGAGGACTTGAAGGGTGACGACAGAAAGGAAGCCGAAAAGAACAAGGAAGCAGCCCGGCTCTGGATTTCCGGCCTGGAAGCGGTGAATCGGAAGCTGAAGCTGTCCCGTGTGATCGATCTGTCGGCTACGCCGTTTTTCCTTAGCGGTTCTGGGTACGCCGAAGGAACCTTGTTCCCCTGGACCATGAGTGATTTCTCGCTGATGGACGCCATCGAATGCGGAATCGTAAAGCTCCCGAGAGTTCCGGTGTCAGATAATATTCCGGGCGCCGACATGCCGATTTTTCGCAGCCTGTGGCAGCACATCCGCGCGAAAATGCCCAAAAAAGGGCGCGGCAAGGCAAAGGGCCTGGACCCGCGTCAACTTCCGACGCAGTTGCTTACTGCGCTAGATGCCCTTTACGACCATTACGAGAAAACGTATGAGTACTGGCAGGAGGAAGGCATCAAGGTTCCACCTTGCTTCATCATCGTATGCAACAACACGTCTACGTCAAAGCTCGTTTATGACTACATTTCCGGATTCCATCGCGAAAACGACGATGGCACGACAACGCTGGAAAACGGTCGCCTGCGTTTGTTTAGGAATTTTGACGAACACGGCAATCAATTTTCCCGTCCGCACACGCTATTGATCGATAGTGAACAACTTGAATCAGGTGACGCGCTGGACGCCAACTTTCGAAAAATGGCTGCCGATGAAATCAAACGCTTCCGCCGCGAGATCGTCGAGCGCACCGGCGACCGCTTGCAAGCCGAAAAACTCACCGATCAGGATCTACTCCGTGAGGTCATGAACACTGTCGGAAAGCCTGGGCGGCTGGGTGATTCGATTCGTTGCGTCGTATCGGTTTCGATGCTTTCCGAAGGTTGGGACGCGAACACCGTGACGCATGTTCTCGGCGTGCGCGCTTTCGGTACGCAGCTACTTTGTGAACAAGTCGTCGGGAGGGCGCTACGCCGGCAATCCTACGAGTTGAACGACGAAGGGCTATTCGATGTTGAATATGCCGACGTGTTGGGTATCCCATTCGACTTCACCGCGAAACCCGTTGTGGCGCCGCCCCAGCGTCCGCGGGAAACCGTTCAGGTAAAGGCCGTGCGGCCCGAGCGTAACGCGTTGGAGATTCGCTTTCCGCGTGTGGCGGGCTACCGGGTGGAACTGCAAAAAGAGGAACTTACCGCAAGGTTCAATCCGGATTCGAAACTCCGACTTACGCCGGAAGACGTGGGACCGACCATAACGAGAAATGCGGGAATCATTGGAGAAAATGTCGAACTTGGAGTGAAAGACCTGAAAAACCGGAGACATTCGGAATTGCTTTTCCATCTCACGAGGCATTTGCTCTATACCAAATGGCTGGACCCCGACGAAAACCCCAAACTGCACCTGTTCGGCCCCCTGAAGCGCATAACCAGGCAATGGCTGGACGAATGCGTGGTCTGCGAAGGCGGGACATATCCGGGACAACTGATGTATCAGGTGCTTGCCGACATGGCGTGCGAGCGCATCAACGCCGCGATATTGCACTCCCACATCGGGGATAAGCCGGTCATGGCGGTGCTCGACCCCTATAATCCGGTCGGCTCGACCGCGAACGTCAGTTTCAGCACGAGCAGATTGAATCGCTATGAAACCGATTCGCGCCGATGCCATGTCAACTGGGCCATTCTCGACAGCGACTGGGAGGCCGAGTTCTGCCGTGTCGCCGAAGCGCATCCGCGCGTGTTGGCGTACGTGAAAAACCATAATATGGGCTTCGAGGTTCCGTACCGCTATCGTTTCGAGACTCGAAGATATATTCCCGATTTCATCGTCCTTGTCGACGATGGCCGCGGTGAGGCCGACGCATTGCATCTTGTTGTTGAAATCAAGGGCTATCGCGGTGAAGACGCCAAGGACAAGAAGAACACGATGGACGCCTACTGGGTTCCGGGAGTAAACAACCATGGCGGCTTCGGCCGCTGGGCCTTCGCCGAATTCACCGACGTATTCGAGATGGGTGCGGATTTCGAGTCCGTTATCGCCGCCCGCTTCGATGACCTGACGAGAGGACTGGCCGCATGATGGAAACCAGGCTTTATACCGACGCGGAACTCAATACGCTTCGTTCCATGCCGAAAAAAGTAAAGAATCCCGGCGCTCACTGGACTACCAAGCCGAAGGCAAGGCCAGTTCACCTGCAGCGCAATTTTCAGGTCGTGGATGTCGTGGATGGCAAGGGTGCGCAGAACCGCTTCATGATTTACCAAAGACAAAATCTGGCGGACGAGAATGACTTTTCCTGCGGCATCGCCTATCTGCCCAAGGGAGCTTCGCAGTTGACGCTGGCTCGCTACAACGGTCCGAGCCATCTGCACGGCGAGATCGTCTATAAACCTCATATCCACAGCGCCACGGAAAAAGCGATTTCGCTGGGTAAACGAGCCGAATCCTTTGCGATCGCGACTGACCGGTTCGAGACGCTGGAGGGCGCGTTGGCGTGTTTGTTGAAGGATTTCGCGGTGACGGGGCTGAACGCGCTGCACGACCAACCGAGGCTGTTCTGATGACAATCGATTCTCAAGCACTTCAAAGACTCCTGTGCGAACGTCTTTGCTCGGAAGTGGGAATTGAACGTCGGCCCGATGGTTCCTTGATGTTGCGCACACATTTCCGATTTCCCGATGGCGACAGTTTTCCGATTCATCTTTCCGAGACCGCTTCGGGTGGCTTGTGCCTTTCCGATCAGGGCCACACGCTCATGCACATCAGCTATGACCACGATGTCGATTCGTTCATGGATGGGACAAGGGGAGCGTTGCTCGAACGCATTGTGCAAGAGGAAGGTTTGGCTTGGAAGGGCGACAGCGGAGCGCTTTGTCTCGATACCTCGCCGGAGAACCTGTCGCAGTCGGTTTTCAATTTCGGTCAAGCCTTGACCAGAGTGTACGATCTGACGATGCTTTCGCGCTCCAACGTTGGCTCCACGTTTTATGACGATCTTGCCGACCTGCTGCTGAGTGTGGTTGACGAAGCCAAGATCAAACGCGACTATCAGCCCGAAATCGTAAATGCGCAACATTACCCGGTGGATTATCGAATTGAGGGCAAGGACGAGATCCCGCTGTTTCTTTACGGTATTCCGAACCGTGACAAAGCGCGGCTTACAACGATCATGTTGTCGCACTTTCATCGTAGCGACTTGCGTTTCGAGTCAATTCTCGTATTCGAGAATCAATCCGAAATACCGCGCGTCGACTTGGCGAGATTGTCTGACGTGGGTGGGGACATGATTTCCTCCTTGGCCTCCCACGACGATTTCAACCGTAAACTATTGCAGCGTGTGGCGGCTTGAACTGTTGGAAATCACTTGTCGATCTTGAGTAGATTCTCTATTCGGACGGCGAGTCAGGAGTTATCGGGCGTCAGGATTGGAAAATGGCCAAACGAACAAGAAAACCGAAGCTGAAGTCAGTGGAGTCGCTCACTCACGATGAGGCGAGGCGCACAAATATTCCGACCGCGGAATACCAGTCCGTGGTGCAAAAGGAACAGCAGTCCCCAGTAAAAGTCGCATACGAACGCCGCAATCGCGATCTGGACCCGCAACTGGTTTGGCGCGGCAAGGACGAGCAGGACTGGTCGGACCTGGTGGTCAATGCGCCTCCGCTTTACATCCAGGAAAAAGTGCATCCGAAAGCGCTTGTCGACGATCTGCTGCGCCGCACTCAAGCCGAAGAGCAGGCCGGCGATCCTCAGATCGACTTGTTCGCGGATTTCAATGGTCTGCCCGAAGACAGCACGAAGACCGAGTTTTACCAACACGACGCCAATTGGACCAACCGCATGATTCTCGGCGACAGTCTGCGGGTAATGGCGTCGCTGGCTGAACGCGAAGGACTGCGCGGCAAGGTGCAGTGTATTTACATCGACCCGCCTTATGGCATCAGGTTCAACTCCAACTTCCAATGGTCAACGACTAGCCGCGACGTTAAGGACGGCAAGGCTGAGCACATTACCCGCGAGCCGGAACAGGTGAAGGCGTTTCGGGATACATGGCGGGATGGGATTCATTCGTATCTGACGTATCTGCGGGAACGCTTGACCGTTGCGCACGATTTGCTCACTGAAAGTGGGTCTGTATTTGTGCAGATAGGGGATGAGAATGTGCATCGGGTTAGAGCGTTGATGGATGAGGTTTTTGGGGAACAGAATTTTGTATCCCAAATCTCCTTTTCTAAGACAACCGGATTCTCCAGTAGAAATTTGTCCAATGTCGTTGACCATCTACTTTGGTATGCAAAAAAAACCAATGCCGTTAAGTTCCGCCAGTTGAGTAGGCGAAAGCAACAAGGTGAACCCGGGGCTACCGCCTACAAATCTTTGGGAGAGTTGGTACGAAATGTAGGAGGGTTTGAGCCGACGCGCCTTGCGACGTCTGCTGATCTGACGTCGCAAGGCGCGTCGGCTCATTCACTCCAGCGTTTTGATTACCAAAAGAAATCGTTTGTTCCGCCAAAAGGACTTCACTGGAAAGCAACGGTGCCTGGTATGGAGCGAATTGACAAAAGTGGTCGGGTCTTCTTGGTTGGCAAAACCTTGCGGTATCTTCGTTTTCTTGATGACTTTCCGGTTGTACCTTTTACCAACAACTGGACTGATACCGGTATAGCGGGTTTCACGGCCGACAAACTTTATGTTGTGCAGACGCTTCCGAAGGTCATAGAACGATGTATTCTCATGACAACCGACCCCGGCGACCTCGTTCTCGACCCAACCTGCGGTTCCGGTACAGCCGCATACGTCGCCGAGCAATGGGGCCGCCGCTGGATAACCATAGACACTTCTCGCGTTGCCCTCGCGTTAGCCCGGTCTCGCGTCATGGGTGCTCGTTATCCGTTTTTCCTGCTGGCGGACAGCAAGCAGGGACAATTGAAGGAAGCCGAGATCTCACGCAAGGCCCCGTCGGATACGCCCGCTTACAACAACATCCGCCAGGGCTTCGTCTATGAGCGCGTCCCCCACATCACACTCAAATCCATCGCTAACAACGCCGAAATCGATGTGATCTGGGAGAAATTCCAGGAAACGCTGGAACCGTTGCGAAAGAAACTGAATCAAGCACTCGATGAATCCTGGGAAGAATGGGAAATTCCGCGGGAAGCCGCAGACGCTTGGCCCGAGAATGCAAAAAAGGCGCACGCGCACTGGTGGGAACAGCGCATTGCACGGCAAAAGGAAATCGACGCCTCCATCGCGGCCAAGGCGGATTACGAGTATCTATACGATAAGCCGTATGAGGACAAGAGCATCGCTCGAGTGGCCGGGCCGTTCACGGTAGAAAGCCTGTCGCCGCATCGCGAACTTGAAGTCGACGAAAATGATGAGTTGATCGACAAGGTCGCGGATATGCGTTCCCGGTATGGGGTCGGCGCGGATTTCGCCGAGACGATTCTCGAAAATCTCAAGGTCGCCGGAGTCCAGCAGGCGCGAAAGGAAGACAAGATCAACTTCATCAGATTGACGCCATGGCCGGGAGAAATGATTTGCGCGGAGGGGCACTATCTCGAAGGCCGTGGAATGAGCGGCGAAAGCGATTCTGACTCCAGTGTGGATTCCGGCGCCGGTATCGAGAAACGCGCCGGAATTTTCATTGGGCCCGAGTTTGGCAGCGTCGCCCGGCCCGACTTGGTTGCTGCGGCCAGGGAAGCAGGCGATGCAGACTTCGACGTGCTCATCGCCTGCGCCTTCAATTTCGACGCCCACTCATCCGAATTCGACAAACTGGGCCGCATCCCCGTACTAAAGGCCCGTATGAACGCCGACTTGCACATGGCCGACGATCTCAAGAACACCGGCAAAGGCAACCTGTTCGTAATTTTCGGCGAGCCCGACATCGACATCCTCGACGCTGACGACGGTCAGATACAAGTAAAGGTCAACGGAGTGGACGTTTTCCATCCCCAGTCCGGAGAAATCCATTCCGACGGCCCCGATGGCATCGCCTGCTGGTTCATCGACACAGACTACAATGAGGAGAGCTTCTTCGTCCGCCACGCCTACTTCCTAGGCGCCAACGACCCCTACAAGGCGCTCAAGACCACATTGAAGGCCGAAATCAATCAGGAAGCCTGGGAAACCTTGCGCAGCGACACCTCGCGCCCGTTCCCCAAGCCATCTACGGGCCGAATCGCCGTAAAGGTTATCAACCACCTCGGCGATGAAGTCTTGAAGGTCTATAAGGCGTAGGTGTACGCAATGTCCCAGATTCGCGACATCACCATCGAAGGCTTTAGGAGCATCAAGTCCGTAGACCTGGAACTGCGCCCGCTCAATATCATGATCGGCGCTAACGGCTCGGGCAAGTCAAATTTATTGATTGCCATAAAGATGTTACGGCTAGCTGTGATGAACCGGCGCTTTTTCTTCGATTTCGTTGAGAAATCTGGCGGAGCAAATCGATTATTGCATTTCGGATCGAAGTCTACACCGGCAATTAAGTTTAAAGTGAAATTTCTGGGCGATACAGCCGAATTCTTCGCAGAGTTGCGCTATGGATCTGATGACAAGTTGTTTCCTCGGCTAACGATGGATGAAAGAGATGTGCCATCCAGCTATATGGAAAGCCTATATGAAGCTCCTGGTGTTTCGCCAGCCTTACAGTTTATTGGTACCAGGGTAGGGCGTTGGCGGCACTTTCACTTCAATGACACCAGCGAAAAATCTCCGATGAAACAGGTTTCTGAGATTTTCAATAATCGCGAGATTGACGCCAATGGTTCAAATCTCGCCTCTGTTCTATACCTGCTGCGCGAAAAGTATAAAACTGAGTACGCAAGTATTCGGCACACAGTACAACAGGTGGCGCCTTTTTTCGAAGATTTCGAGTTAAAACCTTCAGCTCTGAACGAAGAAATGATTCGGCTTGAATGGAAGCACCGAGAATCAGAAGGATATTTCAACGCTTCTTCTTTATCCGACGGAACCCTAAGATTCATGGCGCTAGCGACTTTGTTGCTCCACCCTGTTTCACTTCGTCCCCCCGTAATTCTCCTCGACGAGCCCGAACTTGGTTTGCACCCCTATGCGATCCACCTTCTAGCGGCCATGCTCAAGCAGGCGTCCGCCGACTCTCAAATAATCGTGGCTACCCAGTCGCCCATATTGCTGGACCATTTCGAACCGGAAGACGTACTTGTCGCCGAACGGGTAAACGGCGCCACCGAGTTCAATCGACCGGACGCTGAGCGGTTGAAAGTTTGGCTTGAGGATTACAGCCTGGGTCAGCTATGGGAAAAAAATGAACTGGGCGGCCGACCTGGGCCGGAGACTGTACGAAGGTCAAGTTAGGAATGACACGACTGATAGTCCATGTGGAAGGTCAAACCGAGGAAGAATTCGTTAACCAAGTGTTGGCGCCCCATCTCCGGCCATACGCCATATGGTCGAGAGTCACGCTGTTGGGTAACTCACGACGCCACCGCGGCGGCATAACAGGTTGGACAAGTGCAAGAAATGAAATTGTTCGTCACCTCAAACAAGACCGGAATTGTATTGTCACGACCATGGTCGACTTTTATGGACTTCCAGACGAAGGCGGAAAAGCCTGGCCAAGCCGTAAAGAGGCATCGGAGCGGCATGCCTCTGCTTTGGAGCGAGCCAGAATCGTCGAAAACGCCCTGTTAGAAGATGTTCGCGAGCAGATGGGCGGTGGCTTTGACGGCCGCCGATTTATTCCTTACCTGATGATGCATGAGTTCGAAGCCATGCTGTTTAGCGATTGCAAAAAGTTCAGCGCGGCCATTGGTCAGCCGAGCCTGGCAACATCGTTCCAGGACATCCGAAATGGATTTTCAACCCCGGAAGAGATCAACGACACTCCAGATGGGGCGCCGTCAAAGCGAATTGAGCAACTGGTCGGGCCCCGCCGTTACCAGAAACCGTTGAGGGGAGTTCAAGGTGTCAAGGCTATCGGCTTAACTGGAATCCGCGCTGAATGCCCCAATTTTTCCTGCTGGCTCAGTCGACTGGAAAACTTGTCGGCAAACTGATGGATTGAATTGGCGCCTTATAAGAATGAACGTCCTGATCTCAAATACGTTTACGGCAAGTCTGGCCAGACTGACAAATCAGGAACAAAAAGCGGTCAAGTTCACAGTCTTCGATCTGCAAGTAGACCCGTCCAGGCCGAGCTTGCGCTATCACAAGCTTGGGTCCGTTCGAGATCCGAAATTTTCTTCGGTCCGAGTTAGCCGCGACATCAGGATCATTGTCCATCGCGACTCTGAAAGTTTGCTGCTTTGCTATGTGGACCATCACGACAAGGCCTACGAATGGGCAGGCCGGCGAAAACTCGAAACCCATCCTGCAACTGGCGCCGCGCAATTCGTTGAAATAGCAGAGACGGTGCTACAGGTTGTTGAACCTGAGGTGCCTTACGGGACAGATTTTGAGTGCGAGGAACCTTTACTGTTTGCGGAAGTATCCGATGAGGAGCTTCTGGCTTATGGAGTGCCGCAAGACTGGATCATCGAAGTCCGCAAGGTTCGGAGCGATGACGAAGCGCTGGATGTCGCTGCACACCTGCCGGAGGAAGCTTCGGAAGCCCTGCTAAAAATCGCGACCGGAGAGAAACCGCCCATTCCCGCTCGCGTGGCGGAAGACGTTGATCCGTTCGAACACCCGGATGCGAAACGTCGCTTCCGAGTCGTGGCGAACGAAGATGAACTCGAGCAAGCCTTGGACTATCCGTGGGAGAAGTGGACGATATTTCTCCACCCGGCCCAACGCGAGATAGTCGAAAAAGACTTCAGCGGCCCCGCCCGGGTGTCGGGTTCGGCGGGCACGGGGAAAACCATCGTTGCGCTCCATAGGGCGGTTTTTCTGGCGCGAAAGCACGAAGAAGCGCGCGTGTTACTGACAACTTTTTCTGAAACACTCGCGAACTCCCTGCGAATCAAGTTGAGACGGCTCATCAGTAACGAGCCGAAACTGGCGGAAAGGCTGGAAGTCCACGCGATAAATGAAATCGGCAGGCGACTGTATGAAGCGAAATTCGGAAAGATCAGTCTGGTCACGCCCGAGGAACTGACGGAAGTAATACGGGAAGTCAGCGAGCGCGAGCCTGAACAAGGTTTCGCGCACCGGTTTCTGCTAAGTGAATGGAGAGAAGTGGTCGATGCCTGGCAGTTGCAAACCTGGGAAGAGTATCGCGACATCAGGAGGCTGGGGCGCAAAACCCGTCTGCCGGAACAACATCGCACGGCGCTGTGGTCGGTCTTTGAAGCTGTCAAGCGGGAACTGCGGGAACGCGAACTGCTGACAAAGGCGGGCATGTTCAATGCCGTCGCCGAGTCGCTCCGCGAAAGACGCAATCCGCCATTTGAATTCGCCGTCGTGGACGAGGCCCAGGATATCGATGTTCCACAACTGAAGTTCCTGGCTGCGTTGGGCGGTGACAGGCCCAACAGTCTTTTCTTCGCCGGCGACCTCGGCCAGCGAATTTTCCAGCAGCCGTTCTCATGGAAGTCGCTTGGGGTCGAAATCAGAGGCCGTTCCCAAACTCTTCGAACCAACTACCGGACCTCGCACCAGATCAGGATGCAAACGGACCGATTGCTTGGCCCCAAGGTTGCCGATGTTGACGGCAACGTGGAGAGCCGCACGGGCACGGTCTCGGTGTTCAATGGTCCCCGACCGGAAATCTGTGAGCTTGAGTCGAAGGAGGAAGAGCGCGACTTGGTTGGCCTTTGGATTTCGGACCGATTGGAAGAGGGAATCTCGCCGCACGAGATCGGCGTCTTTGCGCGGTCAACAACCGAACTGGAGCGAGCGAAAGAAGCCGTTCGGCAAAGCGGCGCGGAATTCAATGTACTCGACGAATCGGTAGAGACTTCTCCCGGCAAAATCTCGATAAGCACCATGCATCTGGCCAAGGGGCTTGAATTTCGAGCCGTGGCGGTAATGGCCTGTGACGACGAAGTGATTCCGCTACAGGACCGAATCGAGAACGTGGCCGACGACGCCGACCTCGAAGAGGTCTACAACACCGAACGCCATTTGCTTTACGTCGCCTGCACGCGGGCAAGAGATCGCCTGCTGGTAACCGGCATCGACCCCGTATCCGAATTTCTGGACGACTTGTCACTAACCCCACTCGCAATATAACAAAATTGTTGACAACAAAAACGTTATTTGCCAATATCACATCCTTTCCATGAAAAAGGAGTGAGTAAAGGTGGAGTCCTCTACAGGGCGATGGGTGAGCGGGGAGAATTTTTTCGGTCGGGAACCCGAGTTGGGAATTCTCGAGCGGCGGGTTCTCGACGGCAACCACATTCTGCTGACAGGTCAGCGGCGCATGGGCAAAACAAGCATTGTCCGGGAACTGGGACAAAGGCTTGAAGCCAAGGGCTGGATTTTCCTGTTTGCCGATGTCGAAGGCGCCGCCAGTGCGGAGGATTTGATCGCCGATCTCGCCCAGGCAACGCATCCGGTCCAACCGATCTCCTCGCGCTTGCGGACTGGAATGCGGCACTTGTTCAATGAAACGGTCGAAGAAGTTGGCGCACTGGATTTTCGGGTGAAGATTCGCGCTGGCTTGAATCCCGCCAACTGGCGCAGGCATGGGGAACAACTCCTGCGGGACTGCGCCGGGCAGGATCAGAAAGTGCTGCTCGTTATTGATGAGTTACCGATTTTCCTCAACCGTCTGCTTGCAAGTGAAGACGGGGCGAAACGTGCAGATGAATTTCTGAGTTGGTTGCGCGCTGTATTTCAGGGATTCGAATCCCGTTCTCCGATTCTCATCGTTTCCGGCAGCATAGGCCTCCAACCGCTCGTGCAGCGGCTTGGCATTCCCGACCGCATAAACTACCTGGATCCTTTTCGCCTAGGCCCCTGGAATCGCGATACGTGCATCGCCTGTTTCAATCTGCTGGCGGAGAATTACCAGTTAATGATCGAAGATGGAGTTGCCGCCGCCGCTTACGACGCGCTTGGACTGGGAATACCGCACCATGTGCAGTCCTTCTTCGCAAGGCTGCGTGAGTTCGCCATCATGAACGAACGGGACATCTTGACGGAGAATGATGTGGGCACCGTATTCCGCACAATGCTTCTTGGACCGCCTGGACAGAATGACCTGGTGCACTACGAATCACGGCTTAAGGATACGTTGGAGTACGACAACTACAATATTGCAATGGAGATACTCGCGGAAGCCGCGACGCAGGGATCGTTTTCGCATTCGGCGAAGATTTGCCTCGAAGGCTTGTACGCTCACATGATTTCGGGCGTAGCGAGCCACATTTCGGATGTGCTGGAAGTGCTCGTACACGATGGTTATCTTGAATCAACGGACTCCGGATCCAGCTTTCCATCCCGGTTGCTGAAAGAATGGTGGGCAGCCCGCTTCCGGGATCATTACACTCCTTTGGAGGAGCGCGGGAATGAACACGACTAAGCCGTCGATACGCAAGTTCAATCCGGGCACTTTCCAGTCGGACGATGAGTTAATAAGGCAATTCGTGGTTCGAAAACACGAACTGCAAATTGTATTGGAGGTATTGAGCGAGAACATCGATGCAAAGTCTTGCCAGCACATCTTGGTAGCCGGGCCGAGGGGGCGTGGGAAAACCATGTTGCTTGCGCGAGTGTGCGCGGAATTGCGAAAAAACGAAGCGCTCTCGCAACATTTATTGCCCGTGCGATTCATGGAGGAGAGCCAGGAGGTCACCAACTTGGCGGATTTCTGGCTGGAGGCGCTTTTCCACCTTGCCAAGACGACTGCGGCCGTTAATCCCGAGTTTTCGGAGGAATTGCTGGTAACGCACAAGGACTTGGCGGTGCGCTGGCAAGACTCGAACTTCGAGGAAATGGCGCGCGCCGCCGTGTTAGGGGCGGCGGACCGAATCGGCAGGAAACTGGTCCTCATGGTCGAGAATTTGCAGTCCCTCAGTGCCGACCTCGACTCCGATTTCGGCTGGAAGCTTCGCAAAACGCTACAGTCGGAGCCCCAGATCATTCTGCTTGCCACCGCGACCAGCCAGTTCAAGGAGTTGAGGGACGCGGATGAGCCATTCTTCGAGTTGTTTCGAATCGTACATCTCGAACCGCTTAGCGTCGCCGAATGCGCGGAACTTTGGCGTATGGCAAGCGGCGAGGAAAGAGATAGCCGGGAAATCAAGCCGTTGCGCATTCTGACCGGCGGCAGTCCAAGACTCCTGGTCATTGTAGCCACCTACGCCGAACATCGGTCCTTGCGCCAACTGTTGGAAGAGTTGGTGGCGCTGGTAGACGATCACACCGAGTACTTTCGCGGTCATCTGGAAACGATCGCCAAGACTGAGCGCCGCGTATACCTCGCGGTGCTTGACCTCTGGCAAGCATCCAGCCCGGCAGAAATCGCCTCGCGAGCCCGCATGGACGTGCGATCCGTGTCGGCCTTGCTTGCCAGATTGGCGGACCGCGGCATTGTTCTGGTCGAAGGGTCGGGAAGAAAGCGCCTTTACGCTGCCGCGGAACGTCTTTACAGCATCTACTACAAACTGCGGCGCGAACGCGACGAAGCCACTTTAGTGCAGAATTTCATTCAGTTCATGACCGTATTCTACAGCAGCCAAAAACTGGATGAAATTTTCGATGTAATACGCTTGGAGGCGGTGCAATCGCCCGCCATCCGAGAGGGATTTCAACGAGCCATGGCCTCCGATATCGCGGATACGAAAGGAGTCTACCGAAAAACAGCACTGGCCATCGATTTGGACACAGCCGATAAACACTTCAGCAAAGTCTACGAGCACATACAGAATGGCGAACAGCAGATGGCTATCGAAGTGTGCGAGCAGTTGGTGGAATACTTCGGCGGAAAAGACTCATCCGAATCCAAATCGATATTGGCCTTTGCGCTCAAGCTTCTGGCGGAACTACAAGAACTACTTGGCCGCGGGGAAAATGTTCTTCGCACCTGTGAAGATTTTGAAACTCGATATCGAAAACCTGGTCAGGATAGGCGCATCACATTTCGATTGTGTCACAATAGTCTGGCAAAGGCTGGGACTCTGTTTGTACTCAATAGAAGGCCAGCTGCCCTCGAAGCATTTCGGACCGCGTGTTTCGACTTCGACCCGGATGACCCTGGAATGGTTGATCTCTTGATAGCAATAACGATAAGGATAGTTGCAGCCGGTGCCCCGGCGGGTGAATTGGCGGAAATATTGTCAGCGCAAGGAAAGGGAGGCGGTGTAATGGAGACATTCGTTATCGCACTTCGAATGCACGCGGGTGAGTCCGTGCGGGCTCCGGCCGAGGTGCTGGAGGTAGCCGAAGACATCCTTGAGCAGATTGAGAATGATGTCCCGATGTTAGGTCCAAAGGATGGCCAGTGATTGATGGACCTTTTGCGTCGCCAAAGCTGGTTTCGGGCCCAAATTCATTTGCGTCAAGCGTGTCGCTCAGGTAACATCCGCGCTCCCTCGAAATAGCGTGATTCGAACGAGCGATGAAGACCTATAGCGCACATCCGGGCGAAGTGCCTCGCAACTGGCTGCTGGTGGACGCCGAAGGGCAGACTCTGGGGCATATGGCGAGCGCAATCGCCACGCGCCTGCGCGGCAAGCACAAGGCGGAATATACGCCGCATGTCGATACCGGCGACTTCGTCGTGGTCATCAACGCGGACAAGGTTCGGGTCACGGGCAAGAAGGCCACCGGCAAGATCTATCGTTCCCATTCGGGCTATCCCGGCGGGCTGAAATCGCTTTCCTTCGAACAGTTGCTCGAGAGGTCGCCCGAACGGGTGGTTCGTCTGGCGGTGCGGGGCATGATGCCGCGCAACCGGCTCGGCCGGGCCATGTTGAAGAAACTGAAGATCTACGCCGGCGGCGAGCATCCGCATTCGGCGCAGCAGCCGCAAACCCTGGAACTGTAAGCGCGAGACGAAATGGCAACCGAACAGTATTACGGCACCGGCCGCCGCAAGACCTCCGCCGCCAGAGTGTATCTGACTCGCGGCAGCGGCAACATCGTCGTCAACCGGCGTCCGCTGGAAAATTACTTCGGCCGCGAAGTGGCGCGCATG
Organism: Pseudomonadales bacterium; assembly: GCA_022822865.1. Classification (GTDB taxonomy): domain Bacteria; phylum Pseudomonadota; class Gammaproteobacteria; order Pseudomonadales; family Pseudohongiellaceae; genus UBA9145. Next base: position 19,290 of record JAJDYJ010000105.1, read on the forward strand.
ATCGTGCGCCAGCCGCTTGAAGTCGTCGACATGAACGAACGGTTCGACATCACGGTCAGCGTTCGCGGCGGCGGCAGTTTCGGCCAGGCCGGGGCGATCCGGCATGGCATCACCCGGGCGCTGATCGACTACGACAGCGAACTCAAGCCGACCTTGCGCAAGGCCGGATTCGTGTCCCGGGACGCGCGCGAAGTCGAGCGCAAGAAAGTCGGTCTGCGCAAGGCGCGCAAGCGGCCGCAATATTCCAAGCGCTGAGAAATTTTTCTTTTAATTCAGTAGCCTGGCATGAATCAGGCGGAAACTCGCTTGATATTTTCCGGCGGATTCATTAGCATCCGCCCGGCTTGCCCGCGCGCGTGGGATTAGCGGAATATTTCATTCGATCAGGAGATAAACCGAAGGTGGCTGACGACAGTACCAAGACCGCGCGCAGGCGCTTTCTGGTAGGCGCGACATCCTTGCTCGGAACCGCCGGCGTAGCCGGCGCGGCGGTACCCTTTATCGGGTCCTGGAATCCGAGCGCCGAGGCCCGGGCGGCGGGGGCGCCGGTCCGCATCGACATAAGCAATCTGCTCGAGGGCGAGTTGCTCGGGCCGATTCCCGCCTGGCGCGGCCGGCCCATTTTCGTGGTGCGGCGCGGCCCCGAGGCTCTCGAAGCCCTGAACCGCGACCCGGACCGACTCGCCGATCCCGATTCGGAAGAGCCCGAGCAGCCGGAGTATGCCCAGAACGAATTTCGCTCGCGCACTCCCGAACTGATGGTGCTCGTCGGACTCTGCCCCCACCTGTTCTGCTCGCCGACTCCACATATCGAGCTGCGGCCCCAGCCTTTCGACGCCGAATGGAACGGCGGCTTCTTCTGCCCCTGTCACGGATCGCGCTTCGACCTCGCGGGCCGTGTCTACAGCGGCTCGCCGGCCTCCCGCAACATGGAAGTGCCACCGTATTCCTACGAAGGCGACAATATTCTCGTCATCGGCATCGACGAGGAGAACACGGCATGAACGGCACGGACGGGCAAGGAACCGATGCGGTGAACGTAGCGCCGAATCCCGCGGCCGCCGACGGTGCCGCCGCGGCAAAGCCGCCCGGCCGGTTAACGGCGGCATTCACGGGCCTGGTGGGCTGGCTCGACGCAAGACTTCCCGTGGTCGAGGCCTGGGAAACGCACATGTCGAAGTACCATGCCCCGTCCAATTTCAATTTCTGGTACTTTTTCGGCGTGCTGTCCCTGGCGGTGCTGGTCATCCAGATCCTTTCCGGCATCTGGCTGACGATGAACTACACCGCGAGCGCCGAGGGGGCCTTCGCCTCCATCGAATACATCATGCGCGACGTGGAATGGGGCTGGCTGCTGCGTTACGTCCATTCGACCGGGGCTTCGGCGTTCTTCTTCGTGGTCTATGTGCACATGTTCCGGGGCCTGATGTACGGCTCCTACCAGCGGCCGCGCGAACTCATCTGGATTTTCGGCATGGCCATCTACCTGATCCTGGTGATGGAAGGCTTTCTCGGCTATGTGCTGCCCTGGGGCCAGATGTCCTACTGGGGCGCCAACGTGATCGTGTCGCTGATCGGCGCCATTCCCGTCATCGGCGAGGATCTGCTGATCTGGGTGCGCGGCGACTATCTCATATCCGGGGCGACGCTGAACCGGTTCTTCGCCCTGCACGTGGTGGCCCTGCCGCTGGTGCTCATCGCCCTGGTGGTGCTGCACATCCTGGCGCTGCACGAAGTGGGCTCCAACAACCCCGACGGCATCGAGATCAAGCGGCACAAGGGGCCTGACGGGGTGCCCCTGGACAGCGTACCCTTCCACCCCTACTACACCCTGTTCCACGACCTTGGCGGCGTGGTGCTGTTTCTCATCGTGTTCTTCGCGGTGGTCTTTTTCGCGCCGGAGATGGGCGGCTATTTCCTGGAAGTGGCGAATTTCCAGGAGGCGGATTCGCTGAGGACGCCGGAACACGTGCCCCCGGTCTGGTATTACACGCCTTTCTACTCGATGTTGCGCGCGGTGACGGTTCCGCTATTCGGCATCGACGCGAAATTCTGGGGCCTGCTGATCATGTTCGGCGCCATCGCGATCCTGTTCTTTCTGCCCTGGCTCGACCGGAGCCCGGTGCGCTCGATGCGCTACAAGGGCTGGTACAGCCGCGTCGCCCTGATGCTGTTCGTGGTCAGTTTCTTCATCCTCGGCGTGCTTGGCGTCCAGGCGGTCAGTCCCGCCAAGATCTTGCTGGCGCAGATCATGACCGTGGTCTACTTCCTCTATTTCATTCTGATGCCCTGGTACACCCGTGTCGAAAAGACTTCGCAGCCGCCGGACCGCCTGACCGGGCGCTGGATCAGCATCCCGCAACTGATTGGCAGCATCGTGCTCATCGCCTTGCTCGTGGTGCTGCCGTTGATGCTCGTTTCGGAACGGGCGGAAGCGGCGGAAGCCGGCAATCTCGAACTCGATCGCGTCGAGACCGACTTCATGGACAAGGACTCGCTGCAACGCGGCTTCAATTCCTACATGAACTATTGCGTCTCCTGCCACGCGCTGGGCTACGCGCGCTATGAACGCACCGCCGACGACCTGGAGATTCCCCACGAACTCGTGCTCGAGAACCTGATTTTCGACGATTCGCTGATCGGCGATCTGATCGGGAATTCGATGTCCGAGGACGACGCCAACGAGTGGTTCGGCGTGGCGCCGCCGGACCTGACGCTGATATCGAGAGTGCGCGGCCCGGATTGGCTCTATACCTATCTGCGTTCCTTCTACAACGATCCGCTGCGGCCTTTCGGGACGAACAACAGCATCTTTCCCAATGTGGGCATGCCCAATGTGCTTCACGAATTGCAGGGCGACGTGATGTGCGACGATCATGGCACGGACGATCCCGCCCAATGCGATCTCAGCCTGGTCGAAGGCTCCGGCAGCATGAGCGAAGCCGAGTTCGACGCCATGGTCGGGGATATGGTCAATTTCCTGCACTATATCGGCGAGCCGATCCGTTACCGGCGCCAGCAGATCGGAATCCGGGTATTGCTCTTCCTGGGACTGCTCTACGTTTCCATCGCTCTCATGAGCCGCGAGTTCCGCAAGGACTATCACTGACGGGCGACGGCCGTCCGCTAACGGGGAAAAATATGGGAGTTATCGCGAAACGGTCGTCCATGACCTTTTATTCGGATCCGGTCAGCCATTACAGCCATCGCGTACGCATCGTTCTCGCCGAAAAGCAGGTGACCGTCGACCTGATCGACGTCGATTCGGAAAATCTGCCCGAAGACCTGGTGGACCTGAATCCCTATAACAGCCTGCCGACCCTCGTCGACCGCGACCTCGTGCTCTATGAAGCCGACATCATCATGGAATATCTCGATGAACGCTTCCCCCATCCGCCCCTGTTTCCGGTTTATCCGGTCGCCCGCGCGCAAAGCCGACTCTGGATGTATCGCGTGCGGCGCGAATGGTGTACGCTGGTGGATCCCCTGCTGGCGGGCGAGGGTACCGAAGACGAGTTGGAAGGCATCCGGGAGAAGCTGCGCGACAGCCTGGTCGCCACTGCGCCGATATTCGGCGAAAAACCCTTCTTCATGAGCGACGAGTTCACGATCGTCGATTGCTGTGTGACGCCGATCCTCTGGCGCCTGCCGGTGATGGGAATCGAATTGCCGGAGACCCGCGCCACCAAACCGCTGCTCGAATATCGCGACCGCCTGTTCAATCGCGATTCGGTAAAGGCCAGTCTTTCGGAACTCGAGCGCGAGATGACCGCCTGATCCGGCGGCCGGCGCATTCCGCTGGCTCAGTTCAGATACTCGAAAACCTTGACTACCCGGGTCACGCCGTTGATGTCGCTGATTAACGCCGCGGCCTGATCTCCCTGCTCTCTGCTGACCACGCCCAACAGATATACGGTGCCGTTCTCGGTTACGGGACGAATATTCGCGTCGGAGACAGTTTCGTCGGTCAATCGCAGGCGCACCCTGAGGGAAATCGATTCGTCGTTGAGACGGGCGAAAAAGCCGGTGTTGCCGGTGACTTCGAGTTCGTCGTGAATGCGCCGGACTTGCGAACTCGCCTCGCTGGCGATTTCCACCGCGCGCTGCTTCATTTCCGGGGACGGCACCTGACCGACGAGCAAGACAATGCCCCGGTGAGCGGTTACGTCAATGTGAGAATCGCGCAATAGCGTTTCCCGGGCATTGTTGAGATTGTTTCGGACGAGAGCCTCGATCTCCTCGTCCGTGATCAAGGTCCCGATCGTACGTCTGGACGGATCTTCCTCAATCCCCTGTTCGCTCCGTTCGCCGGGCAGAAAGGCGGTGCAGGACGCCAGCAACAGCGCTGTAATCCCGATCAGCAGTCTGAGTTTCATGCGTCTTCTCCTCCGAAAATCGCTGTGTCGATGAAGTCGCAAAGACAATGGATGACGACCAGATGCACTTCCTGGATTCTGGCCGTGCGTTCGGACGGCACGCGCACCTCGATGTCTCTCGCACCGAGATTTGCCGCCATGCGGCCGCCGTCCCTGCCGGTCAGCGCAACCACGATCATGTCGCGTTCATGGGCGGCGCGGATGGCCTGCACGACATTGCCGGAGTTGCCGCTGGTCGAGATCGCCAGCAACACATCGCCCTGTTGACCGAGGGCGAGCACCTGCTTGGCAAAGATCTCGTCGTAGTCGTAGTCGTTGGCGATGGCGGTAATCGTGGAACTGTCCGTGGTCAGGGCGATGGCGGGCATGCCGGGCCGTTCCCGTTCGAAGCGATTGAGCAGTTCGGCGGAAAAATGCTGGGCGTCGCCGGCCGAACCGCCGTTGCCGCAACACAGAATCTTCTGACCGTTCAGCAGGCTTTCGACCATGACCGCGCCCGCGTCCTGGATCGAAGGCGGCAATTCTCCGGCGGACCGCTCCTTGACGGCGATGCTATCGAGAAAATGCTGGGTAATGCGCGAAGTCAGGTCCATGGGAATACTCGCCCGGTTGCAGAATGTATCGGCTGCCGCACCGGGTTATTTTAGCGGGTATCAACAGCCTTCAAACGCATTTCGAATCCATTCGATTCGATCTTCTCCAGCGGGGCCGCCGCCGGTAATCGCGACCACGTCGAAGCGGCAGGACTTGTGCTGCCAGTTCCTCGATTTCAGGAACCAGGCTGCCGCCAGACGCAATTTTCGCTGCTTCGCCGGCCCCACGGTTTCGAGCGCGCTGCCATAGCGGTCGCTCTTGCGGTAGCGCACTTCGACGAAGACCACGTATCCCTGCCGATCGCGCATGATCAGGTCGATCTCGCCGACCCGGCAATTGAAATTGCCTTGCACCAGCGAAAGGCCGTGACCGCCCAGGTAACGAAGGGCCCGCTGCTCCTGCAAGCTTCCCAGTTTACGGTGATCGATCGGGCGTCCTGCCATCGCGATCTTTCTCAGTCCCCGGGTTCGGCGAGAGGTACGGCAACGCCGTTTTCGAAACGCCCCGGAGTGAGCCGGCGATGAATGCGCCGATTCTCTTCCATGTGCAACTCGCCGGTGGCGCCGCGCAAGCTGGTAACCTGCCGCCGGAGAAACTGTTGCAGCCGCGGGTAAAGGCGGAAGCTGTCGATGCCCATGGCCTGCAATCTGCGTTCGGTTCCGCCGCTGGCGAGAGGAACGCCGGGATCCAGCCACATCAGCGGCGCGTCGGCGAAAATGACGCCTTCGAGATCCCGGTTCAGGTCCGGATTGTCGGAGCCGTCGTAGATCGACGGCAGGGCGAATACCGGCAGATCGTCGGCGAAATAGAAATCGAGCGCGGGCTTGATCTGGCGCCCCACCTGCGGGTTCGCCATCAGGAAAATAAAATCGATGTCGCGGCGCCGGCGCGGCGTGAATGCGACGTTGGAGCGCGGCAACACATCGAGCAGGCGTTGCAGCCGCGCCTCGCTGGCGTCGATGTCGAGTACGCTTTTGACTACATCGGTGAAATCTCCCGCTCCGAGATACGCCGCGCGCGATACGAAACTGCCGCCGCGCGCCTGCCAGCGTTCGGCGAAGATGTTCTGCAGACGCAGAAATACGTCGTTGGCGGGATAGATCGCCGCCGCGTTGCGATGTCCGGCCCGCCAGGCGAGGTCGATGATGGCGTCGATCTCGTCTTCCGGCGCCAGGGCGAACTGGAACAGCCGTCCGTCGCCGGGCGGCGGTTCGGCATCGGTGTAATTCAGCGCCAGCGTGGGAGTCGGCAGCTCGCCGGCATCCAGCAACTGGTTGACGAGATCCTTGAACAGCGGCCCTACGATCAGATCCGCGCCGGCAGCCACCGCGCGCTGGTAGATCGGCAGGATATCGGCGGCGCCCGAACTGTCGAACAACGAGATGTGCGGCACCTCGCGCGAAACCGCCAGCGCCTCATAGTATCCGGCGAAGAAACCTTGTTGAATCGCCGCGCCCGCGGCTTCCCGCAAGGGCAGTATGAGGGCGATATGGCGTGGCCGTTCGCCCCAGGCGGCCTCAAGTTGCCGTAATTGTTCGGGTAACTGGCGCGCGGCCGAATGCTGCTCCCAGGACCGGCGCCAACTCACCAGGGATTCGAGTTGCCGCGGGACGCTGTATTGGCCCGAGTCCACGACCCGGGCCAGTTCGACCCAGCCGCGCAATTCGTAACTCGTGCTTGAAGCGGCCAGCTCTTCAAGTTCGCGTCCGGAAAGCGCTTCCAGCGTGGCCCAGATCTTGCGGCGCACATCTTCGCCGCCCGCGCCGTCGAGCAGGCCGCTGACTTCGGTCCAGGCGCCGACCGCCTGCCGCGGCTGCTCAAGGGAGTTGTTGATATCTCCCAGAAGCTGGTAATAGTCGACGAAATAATCAGCCGAGCGGCCCGGTACGGCGATCTCGCGCAGCCGCGCCATGGCCGCCGCGCCGTCGTCCGCCGCCAGACTTACGCGGCTGCGCAGCAAGGCGAGCCGGATTTCAAGTCCCGGTGGCGCCGGCACGACGGCTTCGGCTACTTCCGCGGCCTCGGACAGGCGTCCTTCCGCAAGCAGGCGTTCTCCCGCTTCCAGCCGCAGCAGCGCGGCCTCGGCTCCCGCCGCGGTCCCGGCCCGCGCGAGCAGGACGGCGATCGAATCTTCCGCCGGATCGACAGCCGCCGGTTCGCGTACGCCCGGCGACGCGCCGCAGCCGGCAAGCACGATCAGCCAGAGCAGGATATACAGACGTATGGATGACAAACTAGAATCCGTTGACCGCAAGTCTGAAATCGGCGCGGCCAATGCCTTGCCGATGCAGATAGACTAATACAGCTCGCGGCCTTTCACCAATTACGGGGAGAAATTTCCACCGTGCCGAAAACAGGCTGTCTTTACGTGGTGGCGACCCCCATCGGCAATCTGGCGGATTTTTCGGAACGCGGCCGTGAAGCGCTCGCCGCCGCCGATTGCATCGCCGCCGAGGACACCCGCCACAGCGGCAAACTGCTCGCGCATTTCGGCATCAAACAACCGCTGATCTCCTATCACGACCACAGCGGCGGACGCACCCGGGAAAAACTGCTGCAAATGTTGCGCGACGGCGCCAGCGTCGCGCTGATCTCGGACGCCGGCACGCCAACGATCTCGGACCCGGGATACGCGCTCGTGAAAGCCGCCCGCGAAGAGGGCATCGAAGTCCTGCCCATACCCGGACCGAGCGCCCTGATCGCCGCGCTGAGCGTTTCGGGATTGCCGACCGACCGCTTTGCGTTCGCCGGTTTTCTTCCCGCCGCGCAATCCGCGCGAAGGAAGCGCATCGAAGAACTCAGGGACGAAGCGGCCACTTGGATACTATACGAATCCAGTCATCGCGTTCTTGACTGCGTCGACGACCTGATCGCGGTCCTTGGCGAGGAACGCCGAATTTTCATCGCCCGCGAAATGACCAAGCAATTCGAATCCCATTTCCTCGGCAGCCTGGACCAGGCGGCTTCCTGGCTGCGCGCCGACGCAAACCACCTCAAGGGCGAGTTCGTCCTCGTCCTGGCCGGCCACCAGGCAAAGCCAGGCGAGGACGAACGCCTGCCCGAAGCCCTGCGCATCGTCACGCTGCTCAAAGATGACCTGCCGCTCAAAAAGTCGGCGGCCATAGCCGCCAAAATCACCGGCCTGCGCAAAAACGACATATACCGCGCCGCAGTACAGAAGTGAGTCGCTGTCGGATAGAAGCCACTTTGAATAGATCGAAAATGTTGTCAACGATAAGGAACTTCATTAGTCTGGAAGTCCGAGTCAGCCGGGCAATCGCTGTTCGTGTCTTTCGGCGCGGACGGAGGAAAGTCCGGGCTCCATAGAGCAGGGCGCCAGGTAACCCCTGGGGGGCGCGAGCCTACGGCAAGTGCAACAGAAAGCATACCGCCAGACAGCCGTCTGGTAAGGGTGAAATGGTGCGGTAAGAGCGCACCGCGCGGCTGGTAACAGTCCGTGGCAAGGTAAACCCCGCCCGGAGCAAGGCCAAATAGGAATCCCATGGTGCGGCTCGCACCGGATTCGGGTAGGCCGCTACAGGTTCGCGGCGACGCGGGCCGCAGATGAATGATTGCCCTCGACAGAACCCGGCTTACAGGCTGACTCGGCCTTTTCTGCGCAGTTCGACGCGGGCGAGGCATGCCTCGCCCCTACAGTTCTCCCGAACGTCGGTTCACCGGCAAGTGCCATGCGGCTGCGGGTTTGCCCCCACCAAAACCGCTGCGCGATTTTGACTCCCCCGGAGGGGGAGTATCGCGTTTGGTTCCGGCGCTGCGCTTTTTCACTCCCCCTTTGGGGGAGTCGAATCCGCGCAGCGGATTCGGTGGGGGTTCTTCGCATTCAGCCAACCGGCGCCAAAACTCCAAACCTCCGCCAGGACTCTCATACGCCCCCTCTCTCAGCCACAAAGCAATCGCAATGTTGAAAAGTGGAAAATGTTGGTAATTTGTGGGCGAATGTGGTTTATTTGGGGGAAATCCCGAAGGAAGCGCCATGTTTCGCGGAATGAACACCGTCAGCCTCGACGCCAAGGGGCGTCTGGCCATGCCGGCCCGCTATCGCGAACGCCTGTCGAACGACCATGGCGGCCGCCTTGTCGTGACCATCGATCTCGATACCAGGCATCGCTGCCTGTCGCTGTATCTCCCGGCCGAATGGGAAAAGATCGAACGGCAGATCGACGGCATGTCCGGACTCAACGAACACGTGCGCCGCATGAAGCATCTGCTCATCGGCCACGCGAACGATCTCGAGCTGGACAGTAACGGCCGCGTATTGCTGCCGCAGGAACTACGCCGCTACGCCGGACTGGAAAAACAGGTCTGTCTGGTCGGCCAGTGCAAGAAACTGGAAATCTGGAGCCAGGAAAACTGGCTGACCAAGCGCGACGTGTGGCTGGAAGAGGTACACGAACAGGGAGAGTTGCCCGAAGAGCTCACGAATCTGGCTCTGTAAAGGCGCACGGCGATGAATGGCGCGGTCGGGCATCAGCCGGTAATGAGGGCAGCGGTGGTGGAAGCATTGAATCTTCGACAGGACGGAGTCTATCTCGACGCCACCTTCGGCCGCGGCGGACATAGCGCCGCGATCCTTCGGCAACTCGGAACCGGCGGCCGCCTGCTGGCCATGGACCGGGATCCGGAGGCCATAGCCGCGGCCCGGAAAATGGCGGCCGGGGATCCGCGCCTCGAAGTCATCGACCGGCGCTTCGGCGATCTGCGATCCGAACTCAGCGGGCGAAGACTCGAAGGCGCGGTCGACGGCATCCTGTTCGATCTCGGCCTGTCTTCACCGCAAGTCGACGACAGCAGCCGGGGCTTCAGTTTCTTAAGCGACGGCCCGCTCGACATGCGCATGGATCCGCGCACCGGCGTCAGCGCGGCAGAATGGATCGATACCGTGTCCGAACGCGAGCTGGCGGACGCGATTTTCCGTTATGGAGAGGAAAGACATTCCCGTCGCATCGCCGCGCGCATAATAAAGGAGAGGAAAAGCGAACCGATCGCGACCACCGGCCGGCTTGCGGCGATCGTCGCCGCCGCCCTGCCGGGCCGCGAGCGCGGCAAGCATCCCGCCACCCGCGCCTTCCAGGGCATTCGCATCCACGTCAACGAGGAACTCGACGAACTCCACAAGGGTCTGGCGGGCGCGCTGGAAGCGCTGCGCAAAGGAGGCCGGCTCGCGGTGATCAGTTTCCATTCGCTGGAAGATCGTATCGTCAAACGCTTCATTCTCGAACAGTCCCGGGGCGATGATTTTCCCCGTGATTTACCGGTGACGAAAGCGCAACTGCGGGAGCGAATTCGGCCGATAGGTAAGTCAAGACGCGCCACCGCCGCCGAAGTGGCGCGGAACCCGCGCGCCCGCAGCGCGGTATTGCGCGTGGCGGAGAAGTTGCAATGAAGACAACAACCGGAACCCGGCGCCGTCAGGCCCGGCCAGGCGGAATCGATGGCCGTCCTTCACCCTGGATCTGGGCCGGACTGGACCAGGCTTCCACCTGGGTCCTGCTGGTGATTCTGCTGGCGATTTTTCTGACCGGACTGGCCATGGTCAATGTCACCCAGCAACACCGGCAGATGTCGCGGGAACTACAGGATCTGCGGGAGCGGGTTTATCTGCAGGAAGAGGAACGAGGGCGCCTGTTGCTGGAAATAAGCACATTCGGCCTTGCCGACAGAATTGAGCGCGTCGCCCGTGAAGAATTGCAGATGCGCGCGCCTGAACCGGAAGAAATCGTGGTGGTTCGCAATGATTGACAAGCGGAAACCGAAACCCGCCGATGCCTGGCGGCCGATGCTGCTGCTTTTGTCGATGGCGCTATGTGTCGGCGCCGCGGCCTGGAAGGCGGTGGCCCTGCACGTACTGGAGCGCGATTTTCTGCAGGAAGAAGGCGATGCGCGCACCGTTCGCACGGTGCCGCTGGTGGCCAATCGCGGTCTGATCACCGACCGCAACGGCGAACCTCTTGCCGTCAGCACGCCGGTCATGTCGCTCTGGGCCGACCCTTCCGAAATCAATCCGCGAGGGGAGGGAATCGGCGAACTCGCGCGCCTGCTCGAACTCGACGCCGGGGATTTGCGCGCACGCCTTGAAGAGAATCGCAATCGCCGGTTCATGTATCTGCAGCGCCATCTGGCGCCGTTCGAGGCCGAACGGGTGCTCGCGCTGGGCATTCCCGGCGTCTACGAGCAGCAGGAATATCGCCGGTTCTATCCCCATGGCGAGGTGACCGCTCATCTGATCGGGTTCAACGATATCGACAACAACGGCCAGGAAGGCATGGAGCGTGCATACAACGCCTGGCTCAAGGGCGTTCCCGGAAGCCGCCGCGTGATCAAGGACCGCCGCGGCAACGTCATCGAGGCGCTCAACACGATCGAACTGGCCCAGCCCGGCAAGGATCTGCGGTTAAGCATCGATGTCCGCCTGCAGAATCTCGTCTATCGGGAACTGAAATCCGCCTATCTCGAACGCAGGGCCACAGCCGCGACGGCGGTCGTGCTCGACGTGGAAACCGGCGAAGTGCTCGCGGCCGCCAATCAGCCATCCTACAACCCTCACAACAAGACCTTGATCGAAGATCACAGCGTGACTCGCAATCGCGCTTTCACGGACATCTACGAACCCGGCTCGACCATGAAGCCCTTCACCATCGCGGCCGCGCTGGAATCCGGACGTTTCACTCCCGACACCGTCATCGAAACCGGCAATGGCTGGATGGTCGTAGGCGGCCGCACGGTACAGGATCTGTTCGCATACGGCGCCTTGACCACCACCGGCGTCATTACCAAATCGAGCAATGTGGGCACCAGCCTGATCGCCGCCGAGATCGGCGCCGGCCCGATCGTCGACGTGCTCGAACGATTCGGTTTCGGCCGGGCGCCGGAAACGGGATTTCCCGGCGAGCAGGCCGGCGTCGTCCCCGATCCCGGCCGCTTGGGCCAACACGCCACAGCGGTGCTTTCCTTCGGTTACGGCGTCTCGGCCACCGCGGTGCATCTGGCCCAGGCCTATTCGATCTTCGCCGACGAAGGCCGCCACAAGCCGGTTTCCCTGCTCGGCCTGAACGAGAGAGAGATCGCCGAATTGCCGCGGGAGCGCGTGATCAGCCCGATCATCGCCGCGCAGATCCTGGAAATGCTCGAAACCGTGGTTGACCGCTCGCGGGGAGGCGCGGTCACCGGTGCGCGCATACCCTTGTACCAGGTAGCCGGAAAGACGGGCACCTCGCATGTGGTCGGCGCTTCGGGTTACGAGGAGAACCTGCACAATTCGCTGTTCGTCGGACTGGCGCCGGCAACGAACCCCGAGATCGTGGTCGTGGTCATCGTCAACGAGCCCAGGGGCGACGAGCATCTCGGCGGCCAGGTGGCGGCGCCGGTGTTTTCCGGCATTGCCGCGGGCGCAATGCGAATCCTGAATGTGCCGCCGGACGCCGCGCCGCGGCCCGAACCCGCCCCCCGGAGTTCCGTGCAAACCGGCGCCGAGGGCCTGCCCGAACTATGAACTCCGCCGAACCGCTGCCAGTCAATGCCAGTCTCCCGGAACTGCTTCACGGGCTGGTGGACTTCGGGCAGGGGGCGGACGAACTCGATATCGAAGTCGGCGGGGTGCAACTCGACAGCCGCAAGGTAAGGCCGGGAGAGCTGTTCATGGCGACCTTCGGCCGAACGCATGACGCCCGCGAATTCATAGGTGCGGCGATCAGCCGCGGGGCAGCCGCGGTGCTCGCCGAATCCGGACGCGACTGGCATGGCGTGCGCCGGCTTGGCGACGTTCCGGTGATCGCGGTCGATCACCTGATGGCCAAGACCAGTGAAATCGCCGGCCGATTCTACCGGGAGCCCTCCAGGCGCTTGTCGGTCATCGGCATCACCGGCACAAACGGCAAGACCACCTGTTCCCAATACATCGCCCGCCTGCTCGAACGGACGGGCTGTCCGGCGGGAGTCATCGGCACCCTCGGCTATGGCGTTCCCGGCAAACTCGCCGAAAGTCCCCTGACCACGCCGGACGCCGTCTTTACGCAAAAGGCGCTGGCGGAGATGGCTCATGCCGGCCTGGGCGCCGTAGCGATGGAAGTCTCCTCCGTGGGCCTGCATCAGCGGCGCGTGCAAGGCGTGCATTTCGAAACCGCCGTTTTCACCAATCTGACCCGGGACCATCTCGATTACCACGACAGCATGGAAGCCTATGGCGCCAGCAAACGCAGGCTGTTCTCCGGCCCCGGACTGCGCCATGCGGTTATCAATCTCGACGATCCTTATGGCATCAGGGTCGTCAACGACCTGAACTCCTCAATGGAAGTAACCACCTTCGGCATCGGCAATCGGCAGGCAACGATCAGGGCGGAAGACGTGGCTATCACGAAACAGGGATTTCGCGCGGAGATTCACACGCCGGCGGGCGCCGGCCTCATCGACTGCAAGTTGCTCGGCAGATTCAACGTCAGCAACATACTCGCGGCAATCGGCGCCTTGCTCGCCGGTCATGGCAAGCTCGGTGACGTGGATATCGAACGAATCTGCGAACTCGTCTCGGACCTGCGTTCGGTCGACGGCCGCATGGAAGTCTGGGGAAGCGACGACGATGTCGCCGCCGTAGTCGATTACTCCCATACTCCCGATGGACTCGAAGGCGCCTTGCGCGCCCTGCGGGAGCATTTTGCCGGCCGATTGTGGTGCGTATTCGGCTGCGGCGGCAATCGGGACAGGGGCAAGCGGCCGATCATGGGCGCCCTGGCCGAAAAACTCGCCGACCTTACCGTGATTACCGACGACAATCCGAGACTGGAAGACGGCGATGCGATCGTGAGCGAGATTCTCAGCGGCATGGCGGCGCCCGCGGCGACGCATGTCGATCGGGATCGGGAACGGGCGATCCGCCATGCCGTCTCCGAGGCCGAGCCAGGCGATGTAGTGCTCATCGCCGGCAAGGGGCACGAGGATTACCAGGAAATCGGCGCGAAGCGAAGCCGTTTCAGTGACGCCGGCGTAGTGAGAAAAGCACTGCTGGAGCGCGTTTCCGCATCGCAGGAAGCGCAGCCGGGAACGTGAGAATGATAGGTGCAATGATGCTGGATGCGCTGGCCGCGGAGTTGAACGGAGAACTCACCGGCCCCAACGCCGGCTTTGAAGCGGTATCCACCGACACCCGCAATTTGCGTGCAGGCGAGTTGTTCGTCGCGCTCAGCGGCGAAAATTTCGACGGCAACGAGTTCGTTCCCGAGGCGCGCCGGCGCGGCGCCGCGGGTGCGGTGGTAAGCCGTCTTTGCGGCGAAGATTTGCCGCAGTTGCTCGTCACCGATACCGGCCTGGCCCTGGCGCGGATCGCGCGCATGAATCGTGAGCGTTCCCCGGCCCGGGTGCTTGCGGTTACCGGCAGCCAGGGCAAGACCACGGTCAAGGAGATGCTGCGCGCGATTCTGTCTCTTGAAGGCGAATGCCTGGCGACCCGCGCCAATCTGAACAATACCGTCGGCGTGCCCTTGACCCTGTTGCAACTCGAAACCCGACACCGCTTCGCGGTAATCGAAATGGGCGCCGATCGGGCGGAGGAAATAGCTTTCAGCACGGCCGCAACGCAGCCCGATATCGCGCTGATTACCAATGCCTCCATGGCCCACACCGAAGGTTTCGGCGGCTTGCAGGGCGTAGTCCGGGCCAAGGGCGAAATCATCGAAGGCTTGCGTCCGGGCGGAACCTTGCTGCTGAACGCCGCCGATCCCAATGTCGACCAATGGCGTCGGCGCGGCGCCGCGTTCCGCCTGCGGCAGTTCAGCCTGCATGAAGTTTCCGGCCAGTCGGATTACTACGCCGTGGATATCGACCTCAACGAGAATGGTCAGCCCGCTTTCACGCTGGCCGGTCCCCATGGGCGGCTGGGTATCCGCTTGCAACTGCTCGGCGAGCATAACATCGCCAATGCCGTGGCGGCGGCGGCGGCGGCATTCGAGGCCGGCGCCGCCCCGGAAGCGGTGCGGCGAGGTCTTGAGTCGGCGGAGCCGGTTCCCGGCAGACTCTGCCCGGTAGCGGGCCGCGGCGGCTTGCGCATCATCGACGACAGCTACAATGCGGGTCCGGGCTCGTTCCGCGCCGCCATAGACCTGCTCGCGGCGCTTCCGGGTCCGCACATGCTGGTGGCGGGCGATATGCTCGAACTCGGCGATTGCGCGGAAGCCATGCACCATGAAGTCGGGAGTTATGCGGCGAGCCGAGGCATCGAAAGACTCTGGGCCGCAGGCGAACTTTGCCGCCGGATGACTCTGGGTTTCGGCGCCAACGGCAGGCACTTCCCCGGTCGGGAGGAACTGATCGCAGCGCTCGCCGGCTCGCTTGAGCCGGATTGCGTCATACTCGTAAAGGGTTCCCGGGGCGCCCGCATGGACGAGGTCGTCGCGGCGCTGCGGAATGGAGGTACAGGCTGATGATTTACTGGCTATCCGAATACCTGATGTCGATCGACAGCAGTTTCGCGGTATTGCAATACATTACCGTGCGCGCGGCTTTCAGCGTCATCACCGCGCTGATCGTTTCGCTTATCTTCGGCCCGATCATCATCGATCGTCTGAACGTGGCCCAGGTCGGCCAGGTCGTGCGAACGGACGGGCCCCAGACGCATTTCGAGAAAGCCGGCACTCCCACCATGGGCGGCGCCCTGATCCTGCTCAGCATAACAATCAGCACGATCCTGTGGTCGGACTGGAACAATCATTACGTCTGGATCGTGCTTGCCGTGACCTTGTTGTTCGGCGCGGTGGGTTTCGTCGACGACTACCGCAAGCTCGTCAAGCGCGACCCGGCGGGGTTGCCCGCGCGCTGGAAATATTTCTGGCAGTCGGTATTCGGTCTGGCCGGCGCGGTCGTCCTTTATATCTCCGTTCCCGGAAACATCGAACTCGAATACATCGTGCCCTTTTTCAAGGATGTCGCCCTCAACCTTGGAATCGTCTACATCGTCATCAGTTATTTCATGATCGTCGGCTTCAGCAACGCGGTGAATCTTACCGACGGCCTCGACGGGCTGGCTATTTTGCCGACCGTGCTGGTCGGCGGCGCGCTGGGCGTGATCGCCTATCTCGCGGGGCACAGCGAGTTTTCCGCCTATCTCAATATTCCCTATGTCGCGGGTTCCGGGGAAATTTCGATCTTCGCGGGCGCGCTGCTGGGCGCCGGTCTCGGTTTTCTCTGGTTCAACACCTATCCGGCCCAGGTTTTCATGGGCGACATCGGTGCGCTGGCGCTCGGCGCTGCGCTCGGCGTCATGGCGATCATATCCCGGCACGAGATCGTACTGTTCATCATGGGCGGGGTATTCGTCGTGGAAACGGCTTCGGTGATCATCCAGGTGGCCTCGTTCAAGCTGACCGGCAGGCGCATCTTTCGCATGGCGCCCCTGCACCATCATTTCGAACTGAAGGGATGGCCCGAGCCGCGGGTGATCGTGCGTTTCTGGATCATAACCCTGATGCTGGTCCTGTTCGGACTGGTGACCCTCAAATTGCGCTGAGGAGACGTAACGGAAGATGAATGGCTGTTCGCAGCAAATTCCGGCCAGCGTCATCGTCGGTCTCGGCGATACCGGGTTCTCCTGCGCGCGTTACTTCATCCGGCACAGTCGGCAGTTCAAGGTCGTGGACACTCGCCCGCGGCCGCCGCGGCTGGCGGATCTGGCAAATCTGAAGCCGGACGTCGAAGTCGAGCTCGGGGAGTTTCGCGCCGAACGTTTGCTCGGAGCGCGCGAACTCGTCGTCAGTCCCGGGGTCGATCTGCGCACGCCGGCGCTGGCGGCCGCGGCCCGCGCCGGCGTGCCGATAACGGGTGATATCGACATCTTCTCGCGTGAGGCCCGGAGCCCGATCGTCGCCGTCACCGGCTCCAACGGCAAGAGCACCGTGGTCGCCATGTTGGCCGGGATTCTCGATGAGGCCAATGTCGATTACGGGCTCGGCGGCAATCTGGACGGGCGCCGTTTCTGCCCGGCGCTGGACCTGCTCGAAGAAGAGAAAGACTGGTATTTGCTCGAGATTTCGAGTTTCCAGCTCGAAACGACGCGGCAATTGAACGCCGACGTTGCGTTGATACTCAACCTCAGTCCCGACCACCTCGATCGCTATGACAGTCTCGATGACTATACCCGCGCCAAACAGCGCATTTTTCGCGGCTGCAGCCGGATCGTGCTGAATCGCGACGAGCCTTGCAGCCGGCCGCCGGATTCCGCAGTTGCTCCGGTGATCAGTTACGGACTCGATGCGCCGGCGCCGGGCCAGGCCGGATTGCTGCCCTGTGACGGCGAACGCTGGCTCGCTGCGGGCAATGAACGCTACCTGTCCGTGAACGCATTGAAGATGCCAGGCGACCACAATGTCTCCAACGCTCTGGCGGCCATGGCGCTGGCGCTTGCCATGGGCGTGGAAAGGGAGCATATCGTTGCCGGGCTCACTGCGTTCGCCGGCCTGCCGCATCGTTGCCAGTGGGTCGCGAACATCGCTGCCGTGGACTATTACAACGATTCCAAGGCTACCAATGTGGGCGCCGCGGCCGCGGCCGTGGGAAACCTGGCGGCCGCCCGCGCCGGCCGGGTATTGCTGATCGCAGGCGGAGTCTGCAAAGACGCCGATTTTGCCCCTCTCGCGTCCGCCTTGCGCGAATCGGCTCGCATGGCGGTGCTGATAGGCCGTGACGCGAGCCGGATTGCCGCCGCACTGAAACCGGAAATTCCATTGCTCTTTGCCGATACTCTGGATGAAGCGGTAGATATGGCCCGGGCGCAAGCGTTGCCGGGAGATGCGGTGCTGCTGTCGCCGGCCTGCGCCAGCTTCGACATGTTCGAGAATTTTCAGCATCGCGGCGAGTCATTCATTCGCTGCGTGGAGGGTTTGCAATGACAGTCTCCGCCGTCCCGGCAGGACGTCCGCGGCCCGGTGCGGCACAGTTCCGGGAGCCGCGGCCAAGCGCCGTGCTGCTGGTGACCATGCTGCTGCTGACGTTCGGCTTGCTGATGATGACCTCGGCGTCGGTCGAGATCGCCGCAAGCCGCTACGGCGACCCGCTGTATTTTCTCAAACGGCAATCGATTTTCTCCGGCATCGGCGTGGGGCTCATGCTCATGCTCATGCTCGTGCCGATAAACGTCTGGAACCGGCTCAGCTGGTTGTTGCTGTTCGGCGCCTACGCCATGCTGATCATCGTGTTGCTGCCGGGAATCGGCCGGGAAGTCAACGGTTCGACACGCTGGATCGATCTCGGCTTCTTTGCCTTGCAGCCTTCAGAGCCGGCCAAGGTGCTGCTGGTGATCTACCTGGCTTCGTATCTCGAACGCCACCGGGAACGCGTCGGGACGACCTGGCTGGGATTTCTCGTGCCCCTGTTCCTGGTCGGGATCGCGGTGGTGTTGCTGCAAATGGAACCGGATCACGGCGCCATGGCAATCCTGGCCCTGACGGCGCTTTGCATGGTATTCCTGGCCGGCGCGGGAATCTGGCGAGTATTGTCCCTGCTGCTGCTTTCGGCGGGCTCGATCGCCTTTCTGGCGTATACCCAGCCCTATGTAGTGAGGCGATTCACCGCGTTTCTCGATCCCTGGGCGCCGGAAAACATCTATGGCGCGGGCTATCAACTCGGCCAGGCCCAGATCGCCTTCGGTCGCGGCGGGCTGTTCGGCGCCGGGGTCGGCAACAGCATTCAGAAACTCGATTTTCTGCCGGAAGCGCACAACGATTTCCTGCTCGCTGTCATCGGCGAGGAACTCGGTCTGACCGGGGTGGCGCTGATGGTTCTGCTGTTTTGCGTTCTGGTCTGGTACTGCTTTTCGATAGCTCGCGAAGCGCATCTGCGCCGGCGCTTTTTCCCGGCCTATCTCGCCTGGGGACTGGGCCTGCTGCTGGCCGGCCAGACCATGATCAACATCGGCGTCAATCTGGGATTGCTGCCCACCAAGGGCCTGACCTTGCCGTTCATGAGCTACGGCGGCGCAAGTCTCATCGTGTGTTGCGGGATGATCGGACTGCTGTTGCGCATTCAATACGAAACCGAATGCATATCCGCGCCGCGCACCGCCCGGCGTCGGAGGCTGCCATGAAAGCGAAACGCGCTCCGACCGTGCTCATCATGGCCGCCGGCACGGGCGGCCATGTGTTTCCGGCGATCTGTATCGCCCGGGAACTGCAGCGCGCGGGCGCCCGCATCCATTGGCTCGGCACCCGGACAGGCATGGAAAACAAGTTGTTGCAGGAAGAGAGGTATCCCTTCCACGCCATCACCGCTACCGGACTGCGCGGCAAAAGCCTCCGCCAGCGCCTGCGGGCTCCTTCGATGCTGTTGCGCTCGCTCTGGCAGGCGCTGCGAATATTGCGGCGGGTCAAGCCCGACTGCCTGCTGGGCATGGGCGGCTATGTTTCGGGACCCGGCGCGCTTGCCGCGCGCCTGTTGCAGATTCCTGTTCTGATTCACGAACAGAACGCGGTGCCAGGCTACTCCAATCAACTTATCAGCCGCTGGGCGAACCGCATTTTCGAGGCGTTTCCCGGAACTTTTCCGGCCGATGACAGGGTAGAGTTCACCGGCAACCCGGTGCGCGACGAAATCGTCAAGGTCGGTCGCGAACGCCGCTATCTGCCGCGCAAGGGCCCCATGCGTCTGCTCGTGCTTGGCGGAAGCCAGGGCGCCCAGGCGCTGAATGTGCTGATTCCCGAGTTGATCGCGACCTGGTCCGGCAAACAGCCGCCCGAGGTGCTGCATCAATGCGGCGCCGCCACGATGTCCGCAACCATGCGGCGCTATCACGAACTCGACGTCGATCTCTCCGGCGCTCACCGGCTGGTGGGATTTATCCGTGAAATAGCCGACGCCTACGCCTGGGCCGATCTCGCGTTATGCCGCTCCGGCGCCAGCACCGTCGCCGAGATCGCTGCCTGTGGCTTGCCGGCCATATTCGTGCCTTACCCGCATCACGAGGATCGGCAGCAATTGCTCAACGCGCGCTGGCTCGCGGCCAGACAGGCAGCGGAAATCGTCGAACAGTCCGATCTTTCCGTCGAGCGTCTGCGGGAGATTCTCGAAAGGCTCGACGGCAACCGCGAGTGGGTGGCGGAGATGGCCCGGCGCGCCCGGGATCTGGCAGTTACGGACGCGGCCCGACGCGTGGCGCGGTCCTGCCTGGAGGTGGTCGATGGCTGACCCCGCCTTGCGTGAGTTTCCGCCCGAAATGCGCCGCATCAGGACGATTCATTTCATCGGCATCGGCGGCGCCGGCATGTGCGGCATCGCGGAAGTGTTGTTCAATCAGGGTTATGAAGTAACCGGTTCGGACCTGCGTCCATCCGCCGTCACTGAAAGACTTGGGCGCATGGGCGTGCGGATTTTCGCCGGACATGAAGCCGGCAACGTGGACGCGGCCGACGTGGTGGTCCATTCCTCGGCGGTGCCCGAAGACAACGTCGAGTTGCTGGCCGCGATGCGGGCCGGTAAACCCCTGATTCCCCGGGCTGAAATGCTGGCCGAACTGATGCGCTATCGTCACGCCGTGGCCGTCGCGGGAACGCATGGCAAGACCACGACCACGAGTCTGGTCGCCTCGGTGCTGGCGGAGGGCGGTCTGGACCCCACTTTCATCATCGGCGGCGTGTTGAACGGCGCCGGAAGCAATGCCCGTCTGGGGGAAAGCCGCTACCTGGTCGCCGAAGCCGATGAGAGCGACGCTTCCTTCCTGCACTTGCAGCCGCTGGTGGCGGTGGTGACCAATATAGAAGCCGACCATATGGCCACCTATGGCGGCGACTTCGAGAGTCTGAAACAGTACTTCGTGAAATTCCTGCACAACCTGCCATTCCATGGCCTGGCCGTGCTATGCATCGACGATCCCGCCGTGCGCGAAATCCTGCCGCGAATTTCCCGGCCGGTGATCACATACGGCTTCGGCGAACAGGCGGACTACCGCATTACCCGGCTGCAGCAGGATCGGCACCGGATCGAATTCGAAGTCAGCCGTCCCGACGGACGCGAGCCCTTGTCGCTGGAATTGCAGATGCCGGGCCGTCACAATGCCCTGAACGCAACCGCCGCGGTGGCGGTCGCCAGCGACGAAGGCCTGGCCGACGCCGGCATCCGTGCCGGTATTGCGGGTTTCTCCGGCGTCGGCAGACGCTTTCAGCAACTCGGAGAATTCGCCGTGCCCGGTGGTGTCGTCAACCTGATCGACGACTACGGCCATCATCCGACCGAGCTTGAAGTGACCATAGCCGCCTTGCGGGCCGGTTGGCCCGGCCGCCGTCTCGTGATGGTTTTCCAGCCTCACCGGTACAGCCGTACGCGGGATCTGTTCGATGACTTTGTCAGTGTGCTGTCCGGCGTCGACGCCCTCTTGCTGCTCGAAGTCTATAGCGCCGGCGAAAAGCCGTTGCCTGGCGCGGATTCGCGGTCGCTATGCGGATCGATCCGGCTGCAGGGCAGGGTCGATCCGGTTTACCTGGCCGAAGACGACCAGTTGCACGGCGTTCTCACCGGCTTGTTGCGTCCCGGCGATATCGTGCTCACCCAGGGCGCCGGTAACGTAGGCGCCCTGGCGCAGAACCTGGCGCGGGATCTGGCGGACAGGGGCCGCGCCCGCGGCAATGGAGAGAGCGGACCATGAACGGGCGGAAGCTTCCGGACAGCATAAGCGGACTCGGGCGGATCGCGGTGCTCATGGGCGGCGATTCGCCTGAGCGCGAAATCTCCCTGCTTAGCGGCAATGCGGCCTGGAACAGTCTGCAACGTCTGGGGCTGGAGGCTGCCGCGATCGACGCTGGCCGGGACGTCGCCGAAAAGCTGGCCGCCGAGCAGGCCGAGTTCGTGATCGTCATGCTCCATGGCCGCGGCGGCGAGGACGGTTCGGTCCAGGGCTTGCTGGAAACAATGGGTTTGCCGTTCAGCGGCAGCGGGGTGCTCGCCTCGGCGCTGGCCATGGACAAGGTCAAGAGCAAACTCATCTGGCGGCAACTTGGCCTGGCCACCGCGGACTTCATCGAACTTTCGGCCGATACCGACTGGGGTGCGGCGATTGCCCGGCTCGGTCCGGCGGTGGTCAAGCCGGTCTCCGGCGGGTCCAGTCTGGGGGTAGGCATCGTGCACGACGCCGCCGGACTCGAGCGCCAGTTTTCAGCCGCGCTGGCTTTCGATTCGCCGGTAATGGCCGAGACATACATTCAAGGCAGGGAGTTTTCCGTCGGCATATTGCAGGACGAAAAGCTGCCGGCGGTCGAACTTCGCACCCGGCGCAAGTTTTTCGATTACCGGGCGAAGTACGAGGATCAGGATACCGAATACATCTGCCCACCCGAACTCGCGGAGGAAAAGCACGATCAACTGCTGAATCTGGCTCACGACGCCTATCGCGCTCTCGGCTGCCGGGGTCTGGCCAGGGTGGACCTGATGCAGGATCGGGAAGGCAAGTTTTTCCTGCTCGAAGTGAACACGGTGCCTGGCATGACCGGCCATAGCATTATTCCCATGGCGGCCAGTCGGCTGGGCAGAAGTTACGACGATCTGATGCTGCAGATCCTTGCCTGTGAGGCGGAGGCGCCCCGATCATGAGGCACATGCTTTTACTGCTGTTGCTGGCGACTTCCGGAGCGAGTGCGATCCTGCTGACCTGGCGGCATTGGAACGAACTCGAGACGCGGTTCAATCCGTCGCTGATCCGGATTGAACTCGAAGGCGAGTTGCGGCGTTTGTCTCCGGAAGAAATCAGAACGGTATTGGCGCCTTTTGCCGGGCAGGGATTCTTCGACCTCGATCTGGATCGGGCGCGCGAACAGGTCGAAAGCCTGCAATGGGTCGAATCCGCGGCGGTCGGGCGGCGCTGGCCGGATACGCTCAGCGTGCGGATCACCGAGGAAACCGTAATCGCCCGCTGGGGTGAGAACCAGTTGATCACCCAGCGCGGCGGAATAATCAGTCCGGCCATTGCCGAAACCGATCAGTCGCTGCCGCTTCTCGGCGGCCCGCCGGATTCGCATTTCGACGTAATGCGGCAATACCAGAGATTGAACCAGATTCTATATCCCGCCGGCCTGCGCCTGAGCGGATTGAACGCAAGCCCGCGGCGCAGTTGGCGGCTGCAGTTGAACGGCGTCACCGAAGTCGTGCTGGGAAGCGAAGACCTGGTCAACCGGCTGCAGCGCTATGTCGACTTCTACCGCCGACAACCGGAACACGAGCGGCTCCGCCATGAAGTGGCGGATCTGCGTTATGGCAGCCAGTTCAGTATCAGATTACGGGAAACGGATTCCGGCGCCGGGCTGGCGCGGCGTTGACACGGGTAGCGGAAATGAATGACACAGCAGAGAAAAACGGCAACGTCATCGTCGGTCTCGACATCGGCACGACCAAGGTAGTCGCGCTGGTCGGCGAGATTTCGGACAAGGGCGAACTGAATGTCGTCGGCATGGGCAGCCATCCCTCGCTCGGCATGAAAAAGGGCGTCGTCGTCGACATCGAATCCACGGTGCTGTCGATCAAGCGTGCGATCGGGGAGGCGGAAAAGGACACCGGCTACAAGATCGCCTCGGTCTATGCGGGCATTGCCGGCAGCCACGTCAAGAGCATGAATTCCAGCGGCGCGGTGTCGATTCGCGACGGTGAAGTGACCAGGGCCGATGTCGACCGCGTAATCGATTCGGCGCGAGCTATCGCCATTCCGCCGGACGAACGCATTCTGCACGTCGTGCCCCAGGAATACACGATCAATTCACAGAACGGCGTCAAGGAGCCCCTTGGCATGTCGGGAATGCGGCTCGAAGCCAGGGCGCATCTGGTCACATGCGCCGTGAACGCCATGCAGGACATCGAGAAATGCATTCGGCGCTGCGGTCTGAAGATCGAACAACTCGTGCTGGAACAGCTCGCTTCCAGCGAAGCGGTGCTGACCCCCGATGAGAGGGAACTCGGCGTATGCCTGGTGGACGTCGGCGGCGGCACCACGGATATCGCCATCTTTACCCAGGACGCGTTGCAGTATACCGGCGTCATTCCCGTCGCCGGCGACCAGGTCACAAGCGACATCGCGACCGCCTTGCGCACGCCCCGCAAGAACGCCGACGAGCTCAAGATCAAGCATGGCTGCGCCCTGGTGCAATTGACCAATCCGGAAGAAAACATCGAAGTTCCCAGCGTCGGCGACCGCGACCCGCGGAACTTGTCGCTGCAAAACCTGGCCGAAGTCGTCGAGCCCAGGTATGAGGAATTGTTTCATCTGATCCAGCAGGCGCTCGTGAGCAGCGGAATGAAAAACCTGCTCGCGGCGGGCATCGTCATGACCGGAGGTTCGAGCAAGATGCTCGGCGCGGTGGAGTTGGCCGAAGAGGTTTTTCATGAGCCCGTTCGCGTCGGAGCGCCTCAGAATGTCAAGGGACGTGCCGATATAACTAGCAATCCGATCTACTCCACGGGCGTTGGATTATTGCTGTACGGATTGAAGGATTTCGAGGAAAAGGGCGGCCTGGTTTCGCAGAAAGAAGAAAAAATGGCGAAAACCGATTTTCTTGGCCCCGCCCGGCGGTTTTTCAGGCGATTCATGTAATCGCCGGCAACGGTATGCCGGCGTGGGTTGGCCGGTAAGCAAAAGAGATGCGCGGGCTGAGCGCGATTTCACAGTCAGGAGTATGGCAATGGCAGAAAGAACAGAAACATTCGAGATTCTCGAAAGCCCGATTCTCGCGGCGAAAATCAAGGTCATCGGCGTCGGAGGAGCGGGCGGCAATGCGGTGGAACACATGATCAACCGCAAGGTTACCGGCATCGAATACTATTGCGCCAACACCGACGCCCAGGCGCTTGGTCTCCTCAGCGTGACCAACAAGTTTCAACTCGGCAGCAAGATCACCCGCGGTCTCGGCGCCGGAGCGGATCCGGATGTCGGCCGCGCCGCCGCGCTGGAAGACCGCGAACAGATTGTCGAAATCCTGCAAGGCGCCGACATGGTTTTCATCGCCGCCGGCATGGGCGGCGGCACCGGCACCGGCGCGGCGCCGGTGATCGCCGAGGTCGCCAGGGATATGGGTGTGCTGACGGTCGCCATCGTCAATCGGCCGTTTCCCTTCGAGCAAAAGAAGCGCATCTCCGTGGCCGAAAAAGGCGTCCTCGACCTCGCCGGTCACGTGGATTCCCTGATTATCGTGCCCAACGCGAAACTGCTCGAAGTGCTGCCGCCGGATACGACCATCGTCAAGGCTTTCGAGGCCGCCAACGATGTCCTGCACGATGCGGTGAAGAGCATTTCCGACATTATCACCAAACCCGGCCATATCAATGTCGATTTCGCCGATGTGAAAACCGTCATGTCGAAGCGCGGCATGGCCATGATGGGAACCGGCATCGCCTCGCGCGACGATTCCAATCCCGGCGGCGCCGCCGCGCGCGCGGCCATTTCCAGCCCGCTGCTGGAGAATATCGACATCGGCAGCGCCGGCGGCATTCTGATCAACGTTTCCGGCGGCGAGCATCTGACTCTCAATGACCTGACCGCGGTAGGCGAGGTAACCAGGGAAGTCTGCGATCTTGACGACGACATGCTGATTTCCGGCATGGTGGTCGATCCCGAACTCGGCGACAAGGTGCAGGTCACGCTCGTTGCAACGGGTCTGTGGGGCAAGGCGTTCCAGGCGCATGGCCTTGGAGAAGCCGAGTCCGAACGGTCGCCGCGAAACGAACGGCCGCAAGAGCCGCAACGTCCGGGAAGGCGGCCGTCCGCGCAGGGGCGAACCGGCGCCGGTATGCGACAGGGCGCCAGGGAACAGGAGAAATCCCGGAGCCCGCGCGGCAAGAGTACGGAACGCCAGAGGGAGGCTGCGTCCGCGGAGCCGGTTACCCTGGACCGGGCGAAAGCGAAGAAGGCAGCCAATGAAGGTCCGGCCAATCTGGACTATCTGGACATTCCGGCTTTCCTTCGCTGGAATGTGGACTGACCCCCGGAACCTGGACTTCGGCGGAACTGGATTGAGAACTTTTCTCATTTCCATCGGTCTCAAGTAAGAATGCTGCTAAAATAACAACGCTCGCGGCTGACCCCGAATCTTGGGAAGCCGCGCATAGTCTGGTAGCATTTCGACAATTTGAGGCTGGGCGCCAATCCCATGCTGAAACAGCGAACCCTGAAGAATTCGATTCACGCCACCGGCGTGGGTCTGCATACGGGTAACAAGGTCACCTTGAACCTGCGTCCGGCGCCGGTCAATTCAGGTATCGTATTCCGCCGGGTGGATCTGGACCCGGTCGTCGAAATTGCTGCCCGGGCGGGAAATGTCGGCGACACCACGCTTTCGACGACTTTGATCAAGGATGGCGTGCGCGTAGCCACCATTGAGCATCTCATGTCGGCGCTTTGCGGCCTTGGCATCGACAACGCCGTCATCGAGGTCGATGCCGCCGAGATTCCGATCATGGACGGCAGCGCCGGGCCGTTCGTGTTTCTGATCCAGTCCGCCGGCATCGAAGAACAGCGGGCGAGCAAGAGTTTTATCCGCATAACGAAACCGGTTTATCTGCGGCAGGGCGACAAGTCAGTCAGCCTCGAGCCGTTCAACGGTTTCAAGGTCAGTTACACCCTGCTCTACGATCATCCCGTCTATCGCAAATACACCAAGTCCGCCACCGTGGATTTCTCCAGCACTTCCTTCGTCAAGGAGGTGTCCCGCGCCCGCACTTTCGGCTTCATGCACGAGTTCGAGGAGTTGCGCAATCGCAATCTCGCTCTCGGCGCGAGCATGGACAACGCCATTGCCGTAGGCGATTACAAGGTGTTGAACGAAGACGGATTGCGATACGAAGACGAATTCGTCAAGCACAAGATTCTCGACTCGATCGGCGATCTCTATCTGCTCGGGCGAAGCCTGATCGGCGCATTCAAGGGCTACAAGTCGGGACATGCCCTGAACAACGCGCTGTTGCGGACGCTCGAGGTAAACGACGACGCCTGGGAAATCGTCCACTTTGAAAAGGAAGCCAGCGTCCCCATTTCCTACGTCAGGCCCGTGCTCGCGGCATGAGCTAAGTACGCTTCCAGACTATAATCAGCCATTGCTCCACTACTGGCGGCCGATACGCCTGGTTTCGGTCAATTTGCGATTGAACGCGGAAGGCAGATGAAGTTATTCAGCAAGATCCTTGGCAGCAGCAATTCGCGCAAGCTGAAGCGGATGGGCAGGACCGTGGCCGCGATCAATCGGCTTGAGCCGGAATACGAGGCCATGACCGACGAGGAGATCCGCGCGGGAACCGGGAAACTGCGCGACCGGCTGAATCAGGGCGAAACGCTCGAGAAACTGTTGCCCGAGGCCTTTGCCGCCGTACGCGAGGCGAGCAAGCGAACGCTGGAACTGCGTCATTTCGACGTGCAGATGATCGGCGGTATCGTGCTGCACGAAGGTTCGATCGCCGAGATGCGCACCGGGGAAGGCAAGACCCTGGTGGCGACCTTGCCGGCCTACCTGAACGCGCTTTCGGGCGAGGGCGTGCATATCGTCACCGTGAACGAGTATCTGGCCGAGCGCGACGCCAACTGGATGCGGCCGATCTACGAGTTTCTGGGACTTGATGTGGGCGTGGTCAAGGCCGGCGCGACAGTGGCGGAAAAACAGGCCGCCTACGGCTGTTCCATCACCTATGGCACGAATAACGAGTTCGGCTTCGATTTTCTGCGCGACAACATGGCCTTCCGGCTCGAAGATCGCATGCAGAAGCCGCTCAATTTCGCCATCGTCGACGAAGTCGACTCGATTCTCATCGACGAAGCGCGCACCCCGCTGATCATTTCCGGCGCCGCGGAAGACAGTTCCCAGCTTTATCAGGACATCAACAAGCTCATTCCGCGACTCAGGCAAGGCAAGCGGGTGGAGAAATCCAAACTGGAAATGATGGACCGAAACTATGTCGCCGAGGAAAGCGGCCATTTCACCGTAGACGAAAAGACCCGGCAGGTCGAGCTTACCGAATCAGGTCATGCCTTTGTCGAGGAACTGCTGACAGCCCGCAATTTGCTGAATCCGGGCGAATCGCTTTACGCGGCGACCAATCTGACCTTGCTGCATCACGTTCAGGCCGCGCTGAAAGCGCATCATCTGTTCCAGAAGGACGTGCAATACATCGTGCAGGACCAGCGCATCGTTTTGATCGATGAGCATACCGGCCGCACCATGGAGGGCAGGCGCCTGTCCGAAGGCCTGCACCAGGCGCTGGAAGCCAAGGAAAGATTGCCGATCCAGAGCGAAAGCCAGACCCTGGCCTCGACCACTTTTCAGAACTATTTCCGCATCTATCGCAAACTCGCCGGCATGACCGGCACGGCGGACACGGAAGCCTTTGAATTCAATCAGATCTACGGACTCGATGTCGTCGTCATTCCGACCAACGTGCCGATGATCCGAATCGACGACAACGACCTGATCTATCTGACCATGGAGGAGAAGTTCGAAGCCGTGGTCGGGGATATCACCGAGATCAGCGGCAAGGGCGCGCCGGTGCTTGTGGGCACCGCCTCGATCGAGAATTCGGAACTGCTTTCGAACTTCCTGAAAAAGAACGGCATCCGGCACGAAGTGC
This sequence comes from Pseudomonadales bacterium, assembly GCA_022822865.1. GTDB lineage: Bacteria > Pseudomonadota > Gammaproteobacteria > Pseudomonadales > Pseudohongiellaceae > UBA9145. The sequence continues at coordinate 47,837 of JAJDYJ010000105.1, forward strand.
TCAATGCCAAGTTTCACGAAAAGGAAGCGCACATCATCGCCCAGGCCGGCCGCCCCGGCGCAGTGACCATCGCCACCAATATGGCGGGCCGTGGTACGGACATCGTGCTCGGCGGCAAGTGGGAGGCCGAAGTCGAAGCGCTTGAGGCGCCTGACGAGGCGCGGATCCGGCGGATTCGCGACGATTGGCAGCAACGGCACGACCAGGTGGTGGCGGCCGGCGGCTTGCATATCGTCGGCACCGAACGCCACGAATCGCGCCGCATCGACAATCAGCTACGCGGACGCGCCGGACGCCAGGGCGATCCGGGTCATTCGCGTTTCTATCTGTCGATGGAAGACGACCTGATGCGGATTTTCGCCGGTGAAGGCGTGAAGAACTTCATGCGCCGACTCGGCATGCAGCGCGGCGAAGCGATCGAGGCCGGCATGGTCACGCGCTCGATCGAAAAGGCCCAGCGCAAGGTGGAAGGCCGCAATTTCGATATAAGAAAGCAATTGCTTGAATATGACAACGTCGCCAACGACCAGCGCACGATCATCTATCGGCAGCGCAACGAACTGATGAGCAACGAGGACGTCACCGAGATGCTCGACGGCATGCGGGACGAGGTGACTTCCGAGATCGTCGATCGCTTCATTCCGCCGCAAAGCATCCCGGAACAATGGGATCTCGAAGGCCTGGAGCAGTCCATCCAGGCCGAATTCCGTTCGGATCTGCCGATTCGCGAATGGCTGGACAAAGACGAATCGCTGCATGAACGCCTGCTCAAGGAAAAGATGAACTCGGTCCTCAAGGAGGAGTACATCGCCAAGTGCGCCGCCGTGGGCGAGAAGATGCGTTTGTTTGAGAAGCAGATCATGCTGCAGATTCTCGACACCTTGTGGAAGGAGCATCTGGCCACCATGGATCATCTTCGCCAGGGTATCTTCCTGCGCAGTTACGGCGGCAGAAATCCCCGCCAGGAATACAAGCGCGAAGCCTTCGCCCTGTTTCAGGATCTGCTGTCGAATTTTCAGTTCGAAGTGGTCAAGATGCTGAGCCAGGTGACCATCCGCCAGGAAGACGAGGCGGCCGCCATCGAGCGGAGGCGGCAGCAGGAAGCGGCGCGGGAGCGGATGAATTTCCAGCATCAGAGCGTATCCGCCCTCGGTGGGGCGACCGCTGCTGCCGGGGTTCCACAAGATGCCTCGCAACAGGCCCGGCAGCCCCGGCAACTTTCGCAATCCCAGCAGCCGCAGCATGCGTCGGGACAGCAATTGCGGCCGCAACCGTTCGTCCGCGAAGTGCCGAAGGTAGGACGCAACGCGCCTTGCCCCTGTGGTTCCGGCAGAAAATACAAGGTCTGTTGTGGCCGCATCCGCTGACGGCGGCTTGCCGCCGGAGCCCGTCAGAATCGTTCCGGGCGTGCGCCTGGCGGCGGTAAGCGCGAATATCCGCTACCGGAACCGACCCGATCTGGTCGCCATGGAACTTGCCTCGGGCAGCGAAACTTGTGCGGTGTTTACGCGCAACGCATTTTGCGCAGCGCCGGTGGAGATCGCCCGGAAGCATCTGGCCGCGGCCCCGCCCCGCTATCTCCTCATCAATGCCGGCAACGCAAATGCGGGAACCGGGGCCGCGGGCCGCAACGCGGCGCTGGCGTGTTGCGAGGCACTGGCGCGGCGTTGCGGCGTGGCGGTGGAGCAGGTGCTGCCGTTTTCCACCGGCATCATCGGCGAGGCGCTGCCGGTCGACCGGATAACGGACGCGCTGCCGCAATTGACGGCGCGGCTCGATACCGGCGCCTGGCCGGAGGCGGCAAGGGGCATTCTCACCACCGACACCCGGCCGAAAACCGCTTACGCCGAACTCGAACTCGGTAGCAAGACCGTGCGTATTGCCGGCATCGCCAAGGGCTCCGGCATGATCCGGCCCGACATGGCGACGATGCTGGCCTTCGTTTTCACCGACGCGAAACTCAACCGGGCCCAGGTGGATTCGCTCTTGCGCGAGCAGGTGGAAAACAGTTTCAATCGCATTACCGTGGACGGCGATACTTCGACCAATGACGCCTGTGTATTGACCGCAACCGGCGCCGGGACGGCCTTGGGCGAACAGGACGGCGCCGGCTGGGAGAGTTTCCGCTCCGCACTGGCTGAAGTATTCCGGCGGCTGGCCCAGGCGATCATCCGCGACGCCGAAGGCGCGGGCAAGTTCGTTACCGTGCGCGTGAGCGAAGGCGCCACTTCCGGCGAATGCCTGCAGGTCGCCTATGCGGTGGCGGAATCGCCGCTGGTAAAAACCGCCTGTTTTGCCTCGGATCCGAACTGGGGCCGCATACTTGCCGCCGTCGGCAGGGCGGGGCTAGCGGACCTCGACCTCGCGGGACTGCGGATTTTCCTCGGCGGCGCACCGGTCGTCGCCGGCGGAGAACCGCATCCGGATTATTCCGAAGAGGCTGGTCTGGCCGCCATGGCCGGAACCGATATCGACATCGATATTCGTCTCGGCCGCGGTGATTGCGAAGAAACCGTCTGGACCTCCGATCTGAGCCACGACTACGTGCGCATCAATGCCGAATATCGCAGTTGAAGCCGCAAAAGCGAAGGCCGTTCCGTCTGTCCACGTCATGGTGGCCGTGATTTTCAATCAACGGAACGAAGTGCTGGTCGCCCTGCGAAAATCACATAGCCATCAGGGCGGTCTGTGGGAATTCCCGGGCGGCAAGCGCGAACCGGGGGAGCCGCGTTTGCAGGCGCTGCATCGCGAAATTCAGGAAGAAACGGGACTGTGGCTGCTTGCCAGCCATCCGCTATGCCGAGTGGAACATCGCTATGCCGACAAACACGTGCTGCTCGACGTCCACCTGGTAAGCCGCCATGTCGGCGAGCCTTCGGGCAGGGAAGGGCAACGGATCGAATGGCGGGCGCGGCAGGACTTGCTGGCAGCTGACTTCCCGGCAGCCAACAAGCGCATTGTCGAACTGCTGCGGTTGCCGGAAACGATCACGATAACGCCCGAAGCGAATAGCAAAAGCGAGTTCCTCGAACTGATGCGAAAGCTGATCGCCGCGGGCCGCGAACTGATCCAGGTGCGCCAGCCGAATTTGCCTCCGGACCGATACCGGGAATGGTTTCTGAAGGCAATGGACCTGGCCGCTGGGAGCCAGACGCGGCTGCTATTCAATAACCCACCCAAATACTTTGACCTTGATTCGCCAAATTGCGGATTACACGCCCCAAGCCGCATCCTCGCCGAGCTAAAAGCGCGCCCGGTTCCCCCGGAACAATTGTTCAGCGCTTCCTGCCACTCGCTGGAGGAATTACGCCGCGCCGAAACTCTAGGCGCCGATTTCGCCCTGCTTTCACCAGTGCGCGCAACCGGCAAATACCAGACTTCGCAATTACTCGGCTGGAACGGCTTCCGCCGCCTCGCGGACCAGGTAAGCCTGCCCATATATGCCCTCGGCGGCATGCGCCCCGAGATGGCGCGTCCAGCGCGGACTTACGGCGCCTTCGGCGTTGCCGGAATTAGTGGTTTCATACCCCGATAAGACCTATCGCTGCAGCAATTCTCAGTTTGGCGTCAAGTAACCCCTCGGGATCGTGGCTTCGATCCGTCGGCGCCGGGTGGCGGGCAGCGGCGGACGCCGTAAATACATCCCTGTAGGCTTCTCTGTTTAACTTTCCGATAAGCTGTGATCGTGGGCCTTCATGAGGGTCCACCCCTCGGCGCCCTGCGGGACGCCGGGGGTGGCGGTGGTCGGACCGTCTGTAGGC
>JAJDYJ010000015.1 GCA_022822865.1 Pseudomonadales bacterium
CTTGCGCTCCGGTCGCTACGCTCCCTCCGCGCAAGACCGAAGGGGACATTTCAACTTTGGAGAAAAGGGGACATTTCTACTTTGGTTTGACACGATAGCGTTAGCGTTTTTACACCTTCCTTGATATCGGATAAACTCCTACGGTGCCCGCGCACAATTCAGCGCCTCGGCTGACTCGACCAAAGGAACTAACAATATGAAACACTCGATTTGCCATTTGCTATTGGTTACGACCGCACTGACGGTATCCGCTGGCGTATCCGCTCAAGTACGCATTCCGTGGAAACTACCGGAGATGACCGAACTCGAACCGAGTCCGTATACCGAAATTGTCGTACCGAACTTTTTCGTACTTGAGTTGAATGGCGCTTATGAAGTTTCCTTCGGGATGGAACTTCCTATTGACCCTTCCAGAGCGGGATCTTTACAAGCAGCTGGTTTTACCTACGAAATCGACCTGAATGAGGGAACATATACGCTCACTGAAATATCCCCACTGGATGTAGTCGCAGGGCCGGTCGGATTTTCAGCACAGGGATGGGAGTCTCCTACACTGAACACCGGTGTGGCGAACACAGGCGTTTCGGATATAGGCGAATTGGGACCGAGTATAGGTGTAATGGATGCAGACGCGGCGAGTGGAGGTGATGCTGGGAACTGTGGCAAACATTGGAAGATTTTTTTGTGGGCCAAAACGCGTACAGAAGACCCTCCCGGAATTAATCTTGCCGAGACCGAGCAACAGGCTGTCTGGGGTTCCGACTATTGCCAAAACCGCATAGAGGGCGTTATACGCAGGCACTGGGCGAATCCAAGTACTATATTTTTCGACACCTCTTGGTTCGTGATTGATTCAGATAGCAGCCAATCGCCGGGATGGACATACTTCCCCTGGACGTGGGCAGATACGTATGGGAGTTATCAGAATGATGATTTTCTGGACGATGACCAATCGACATGGGCCTCACACACTATTGAGTTTACCCTGTTTCGGAATGGTGCCAATTTAAGTCATAGCATTGTTCACACGGGCTATTTCAGCTATTTGTTGTCAGGGGATTTATTGCATAACTTTTACTACTATTGATTATTGATTCTGAACTCACAGGATAAATAACATGTCAAATATCGTCTGGAACGTGGCATATGCGCTATTCATTGTCTGTCCACCGATTTTTGCGCTGTCGGGCCTGACTTTAAGGTCCAGCAAACTCATGTACGTTGCCGCTGTTCTGTCCATACCAATATCATTTTACTTTTTTGGAATGTCTCAAACCACACTATTGGCAATAACGATGTTGGTATTTCTACCGTTTTTATTTTCCCTATCAGGATTCTTGATGCACAAACGCTATATTCTTTCATTACTGCTCGCATTGCTGCCAATTGCCGCATTCTTCTTCATGATGTATTTACGCCTGACCTGAATGAACTGCCTCGTGGTATCGAAGTCATCCGCTGCTGCTTGCCGGAGAACCGGAGTTTCATCCAGCTTTCATCTCCTTTTAAACCACCGGTATCGACAAATCTCATTGCCCATAAATTGATTTATCGACGTCTTCGTTCGTTAACGATTCGCCGTCGGCAGCGCATGAGCTGGATCGCCTTGAGCGATGTGATTTCTCTCGTCGAGTTGTGCCTGCGCGACGACAACATCAGCGGCCCGATCAATTTCGTCTCAGGCCAACCTTCGACCAATACCGAGTTTACCCGTGCCCTCGGCAAGGTCCTGAGAAGGCCGGCGTTTTCGCCCTTCCTGCGAGCCTGGCTGATCCGACTGCTGTTTGGAGAAATGGGGGAGACCTTGCTGCTCGGCAGTAATCGAGTCATATCCCGACGCCACGAAGAGATTGGCTTTCAGCCCGAATTTTCCGATCTCACCGAAGCACTGACCGCCGAACTTTCCTGAATTCGGATCACGAAAACGCGAAACGGACTAGTAAGAAGGCAATTAACCTCCCCGGATCAGCGTTCACCCACCTGTTCAAGCACGGCGGCTACGACTTCGCGAGACAATCGAAAATTGCTCGCTTCAAGTCTTTCCAGCAATGGGCGGACTTTGCTCACCAGCCCCTGTTTTCTGGCGGCGACCAAGACACCTGCCAGACCGGTGTGCACAAGACCGTTTGCCTTGGCATGCGCGCGACCCGAAAGATCGTCCATGAGAACCAGACACGAAGCCGGATGGCCGATAGCAAACTCCAGTGTGCTGGCTTCCCCGGCGCCGAGCCCCGCAAATGCGACAGCGTCGAATGGCGCGTTCACCACGACTGCCCATCCGGCCTGAATCGCAACTCTCAATTCACTCGAACCAGGTAACTCGCCGCCAGTCAACACTTCATCGCGCACTGCGCTGGTAACCGTGATCTGGCCGAAAAGCTCTCGCAACAGATCGAATTCGCCAGCCGCGGCGAGACCGATCAGCGGACTGGCGTCGGCTACGACGCGCCGGTTCGCCATGCTTCGACGGATTCAGAGTCTTCCCGCACTGTTTCGGCTGTGCCCCCTATTATCGGGATGCCGAGTCTTGAGACATGATTGATAAACTCCGCGACCGCGAGCCCCGAGAACTTCGCCGCAAGCCCAAGGGACAGGCTTCCGTCCCTGAACAGGGAAGTGGCGATCGCCTGCCGCATCCCGGTTTCGCTGAGCAAGAAGTCGTCGCTGAGGTGGATCAGCACCGCCTCCGGTTCATGTCGATTGAGAACCATCACCGGATCCTCGCGCGCGGACCGCAAGGCCGCCGAAGGATTGTTCTTGAGTTCGCGAACGCTAACGGCTTTCATGGGCACACCCCCATTGCGGGAATATATTGTAGAACTTACTGTAGCAACATAGCGCAGGCGCAATCGCGAGTCAATGGAGGAGCCGCCGGTGAAGCCGAAAGTGGCCGAGCGGAGAATTTCTGATTCTGCGTTCAGGTATCAATTTCGATCAGCAGGCGACAATGATCACTCGGACCCCATTCATCGGGGCCATTGAAAGCGCGGACGCGGATATCTTGGTGAAAACCACGAGAAGCAAAAGCGTAGTCGAGTTGGCGATTGGCTTGTTGGGGCGATTGCTTCGAAGTGTGGTAGGTCGGCACATTGCGCGAATCGGCAGGAACATCCGGCTGTGACTTTTCCAAGATTTCGCCCTCTGGCGCTTGTGGACCCAGGAATTCCAGCCCGAGGGCAGCAAAGCGCTCCCAAACCGTCCGCTCTCTTGCGGGTATCGATAATGTGCTGCCGGTGGCGCCATAGAACATATTGAGATCGCCGGCGGCGAGTATCTTGTGTTTTTCCGGGTCTTCATGGCCGACGAAGACTTGCAGGTCAGAAAGGATGCGGTGCGCCGAGCCATCGGCATAGATTCCCGGTTTCTGCCTACCGAAATCCGGATGAGATTTCATCCATCGCGCATAGAGGGAAAAGGCCAGAAAAGCATCCTGCGGCCTGTCTTGAGGAATTACTTTTGCCGCTGCGAGGGTTCCGATGCCGCTCACACCAAGCTCGCGTTTGCCCACATCGGTGATTGGCGGCGCCTGGCGAAACCATTCCACTTCCACTTTGTCGGACAAGCGCACCACAAGTGGCCAGCGATCATAGAGGTGCCGATTCCAGAAGACATGGTCTTCAAAGGAAACGAGCCCGGCAAGGTCGCACGGTGGTCTGCCGGCTTCCTGTAGCAATGCCAAGTCAGCTTCACCACGCTCCGCCATTCCCGCCAAAACGCGCCAAGGCTCAAGCTGCTTGTTGATATTCCAGCTTACCACCCGAATCAACTGGGATCTCCTTTTGGCCCGGAATATGAATCTGGACTAACGAAGTTGTCAATTCAAATTCATGACTGGCCGAAGCCAACGGGCATGTTGGCTTGAGGGGGTTAAAAGCGTAGTCTTGAGTTTTTGTAGATTTGATCGGGAATTTGTTATGAACGCTCTGCGAATTCTGGCGGCCACTGTATTGCTGTTGCCGCTTTCTATGCAGCTGTCTGCCCAGGATGGTGGGGGCTTTACCGGGCTCAAGGCCGAAGCTGTGGCGAGCGTCGAGTCGATGTCCAAGTTGAACCAGGAAATCGTCGACAGCCTGTTTTCATTCGCCGAACTCGGCTTCCAGGAATTCGAGACCCAACGCTACCTGGCGGAACTGCTCGTGGCGAACGGTTTCGAAGTCGAGTTGGGCGTGGCCGGCGTGCCATCGGCCTGGTGGGCTCGCTGGGGCGAAGGCGAGCCGGTGATCGCCATCGGCTCGGACGTCGACGGCATTCCGCGCGCTTCCCAGATGCCGGGAGTGGCCTACCGGCAGCCCATGATCGAGGGTGCGCCGGGCCATGGCGAAGGCCACAACTCGGGGCTGGCGTCGGTGATCGTCGGCGGGCTGGCGGTCAAGGAAATCATGGAGCGCGAAAACTTGTCGGGCACGATCGAAATCTGGCCCGGCGTCGCCGAGGAATTGCTCGGCACCAAGGCTTGGTACGCCCGCGAAGGGCTGTTCGACGATGTCGACGCCGTGCTGTTCACACACGTATCGAGCACCATGAGCGTGAGCTGGGGCCACGCGCGCGGCACCGGGCTGATTTCGGTCGAATACATGTTCGACGGCATCTCGGCCCACGGCGCGGGCGACCCCTGGGCGGGCCGCAGCGCCCTCGACGCCGTCGAGCTGCTCAACATCGGCTGGAACTACCGGCGCGAGCACCTCCACCCGCTGCAGCGCTCGCATTACGTGATCAATAACGGCGGCGATCAGCCGAACGTCGTGCCTTCGTATTCCAGCGTCTGGTACTTCGTGCGGGAGATACAACCGGACGGCATCATGGAAAACTACGATACGCTCAACCGCATCGCCCAGGGCGCGGCGATGATGACCGACACCGGCCTCAGCAGCCGCGTCGTGGGCGCCGCCCATCCGCGGCATTTCAACCGGCCCATCGCGCTGGCGATGGACGCGAACATTCGCCAGGTCGGCATGCCGACCTGGAGCGAGGACGACCAACTGTACGCGCGCGCCTTGCAGGAGCTGATGGGCAACGAGAATCCGCGCGGCCTGCCGCGCGAGCTTCCGGACATCGGCGAACCCTCGGAGTTTCCCGTTTCCGGCGGTTCGGACGACATCGGCGACGTTTCCTGGAACGTGCCGACGGTGACCTTGCGCTTTCCGTCCAACGTCAGCGGCCTGATCATGCATCACTGGTCGAGCGCCATGACCATGGCCACGCCGATCGCCCACAAGGGCACCGAGGCCGGCGCCAAGGTAGTCGCCACGACGATGCTCGATCTGCTGACGAGCGATACGCTGCTCGAGGAAGCGTGGAACTACTTCGACGACGTGCAGACGGCCGACGCGCAATACCAGCCATTCATCGGTCCCGACGACCCGCCGGCCATCGACAAGAATCGCGCCATCCAGGAAGAATTCCGGCCCTTGCTCGAAGAGTTCTACTACGACCCGAGCCGTTTCGACACCTATCTCGAGCAGTTGGGTATCGAGTATCCGCAATTCGAACCGCCCACGATCCAGTAATTCAGGGCAGGAGAGACCATCATGAACCGAATTCGATGGGCCGCGCCGGCGCTCGCCGCGTTTTTGGCCACAGCGGCGGGCGCGAGCGCCCAGGAAGTCAGCGTTACCCGCCTGCTCGACGAACCGATCATCGGGCCCGAACTGCATCCGAGCCTTGGCGTCAACATTCAGGGCCCTTCGCTGATCCGCACGCCGGAATGGCTGCCGAATCGCCTCGGCGAGTATTACCTGTACTTCGCCGATCACAAGGGCCTGTACATCCGCCTCGCCTATGCCGACGAGTTGACTGGGCCCTGGCAAGTCCATGCCCCCGGCAGTTTGCAGATCGAGGAATCGTATTTCACGCCGGTACGGCCGGAAATTCCCCAGGCCGAACTCGACGCGCTCGTCGAACAGCGCCGGGCCGCCGGTGCGCGCGTTTCCCACAATCTCGCGCTGGAACTGACCGAGCCGCACATCGCCTCGCCGGACGTGCATGTGGATGAGGAAAACCGGCGCATCGTCATGTATTTCCATGGCCTGGAGGGGCCGGGATTCCAGCATTCCCGCGTGGCGCTGTCCGATGACGGCATCAGTTTCACGACGATGCCCGAAAACATCGGCCGCAGCTATATGCGCATCTTCGAACACGACGGCATGACCTACGCCATGTCCATGCCCGGACAGTTCTACCGTTCGGCGGACGGCCTGACGAATTTCGAGGAAGGCCCGCGCCTGTTCGTGCCGAACATGCGCCATTCCGCGCTGATCGCGCGGGGCAACACGCTTTACGTGTTCTGGACCCGGGTCGGTGACGCGCCGGAGAAGATCCTGCTCAGCACCATCGACATCAGCGGCGACTGGAGCGCCTGGCGCGAATCGCCGGAAGTCGAAGTGTTGCGGCCCGAATTCGAATGGGAAGGCGCCGACGCCCCGATTGAACCGTCCGTGCGCAGTACGGCGTATGGACAGGTAAACCAGTTGCGCGATCCGGCGATTTACGTCGAAGGCGACGAGGTTTACCTGTTATACGCGGTTGCCGGCGAAAGCGGCATCGCACTTGCGAGGGTGGAGTTTCATTGAATAGTTCGAAAGCCATTGGTTTCACGATTATCGCCCTGCTGCTCGGCGCCGGCATCGGTTGGGCCGGCAGCCAGGGCAGCGCCGCCTGGGGCGGACTTCCGCTGTTCGCGATCGCCGGCATCGTTATCTATCTGATCCATTGGCTGGTATTCATCCCGTCATACATCTATCAGACCGAACATTACTTTGACCTGACCGGCAGCATCACTTATCTGTCCTCGCTGGTGGCGGTGACGATCCTGCACCCCGCCCTCGATACGCGTGGCCTGGTACTCTGCCTGCTCATTGCAATCTGGGCGATTCGCCTGGGCAGTTTCCTTTTCACACGAGTGAAACGCGCCGGCGGCGACAGCCGTTTCGATCTGATCAAGATCAATTTCTTCCGCTTCCTGCTCACCTGGACGCTAAGCGGCACCTGGGTCTATGTGACCATGGCGGCAGGCCTGGCAGCGGTGACTTCAGCCGAATCCGTCGGCTTCGATGCCTTTTTCGCGGCGGGATTCGCATTGTGGCAGGCGGGATTTTTCTTCGAAGTGATCGCCGACACGCAGAAAACGCGGTTTCGCGCTGACTCGGCCAACGAAGGCAAGTTCATCACCAGCGGTCTATGGTCGATTTCCCGCCACCCGAACTATTTCGGCGAAATCGTGCTCTGGATCGGCATCGCGGTGATCGCCTTCCCGGTACTGTCCGGCTGGCAATACATCACCCTGATCTCCCCGGTCTTCGTGATTTTCCTGCTCACCAGGGTCAGCGGCATCAACTTGCTGGAACGCGCCGGCAAGCAGCGCTGGGGCGACGATCCCGACTACCGGGCCTACCTCGATTCCACCCCCTCGCTCGTGCCTTTTATTGGAAAGAAAGGCGGCTGAATTCGGCAAATTTACGCCATTTTCTTGCGTCGGCGCGTGGAGCGTGGTTACTCTCGACCGCAATGACCAAATCATCCAAATCGCCGCCACCTGGAAAGCCGTCAGCCAGAACGCGGTCGTCAAAAAATCCGCCCGCGAAAACCCGGTCCCCCGAGTCGCCGCGACGGGCAACTTATCAAGACGTGCTGGACGCGCCGGAGCATGTGGTCGCCGAAATCGTCGATGGGGTACTTCACACCCATCCGCGGCCGGCGCCCTTGCACGCTTACGCCTACTCGAAGCTGGGCGCCAAACTGGAAAACCTCTGCGGCCGCGGAGGCGGCAATGGGGGCGGCGGGGGTTGGTTGATACTAGACGAACCCGAGTTGCATCTGGAAGAAGATATCCTCGTGCCAGATATTGCCGGCTGGCGGCTGGAGCGCATGCCGGGGCCGCCGACCACCGCATATTTCACCGTCGCGCCCGATTGGGTTTGCGAAATCCTTTCACCGTCGACCCGCGCCCTCGACCAAAGCCGGAAACGCGATATATACGCCCGCGAGGGCATCGCCTATCTGTGGTTCGTCGACCCGGAGGAGCGCAGCGTCGAAGTCTTCGAACTGCGCGACGGCCACTGGACCCTGCTCGAAACCGCCACCGGCGCCACCGAAGTGGCCCTACCGCCCTTCGCCGAGGCGCCGTTCAACCTGGGCGACCTGTGGTGGACCTCATCCCCGCCGAAGTTCCCCATCGAAGGCAGCATCCAGGAAAGCCCCGCCGCCATTGGCTGAAGCGAATTTGCGGCGGCACGGCCAGACTGTTTAACCCCGAAATGGATTCACGATCGTTAACTGCTCGATTCTCTGCCCATCTTGCAGATCTTCGCTATACAAGTTCTTGCAGCCGGCCTCCAGCGCCGCAGAAATGATCAAGGAGTCGTAGAAACTGTATAGATAGCGGGACTGAATGCGCAGGCCCCTTTCGTAGAGTCGGGCTGCCGGGACGATGCGAAGGAGCGGTAACAGGGTCTTGTCGAGCAATCGTTCTGCATCTTCCGGTGCGAAATTCAGCTTTTGCGTCGCGACATTCAGCGTTTCCTGGATGACCTGCTGACTGATGCAGCAACTGCGCTCACGCAATCCCGATTGAACCAGTTTCTCTGCCCGCCGGGATTTCTTCGAGTTGCTGCCGTCGAGCAGATAGATGATGACATTTGTATCCAGCAAGCTTAGCTTATCGACGCTCATTCATCTCTTCCCTGGAAAACTTGCGGCCATCCGTTGAATACTTGCCGCGCAACTCCCTGACGGTCGCCATGGCGTCTTCCACTTGCCGCCGGCGCTGCACGTAATCTTCGAGCCACTCGCGGAATCTGGCATTGAGCGTCGTATGTTCGCTCGCGGCCCGCTTGCGCGCCTCCTCTATCAGATGCTCATCGGCGCTCAAGGTGATGTTTTTCATGACACTGCCCCTGTACACGAATTTCGTGTACACGATTATAGTGCAGAATCAGTTGCCGCGTACCATAGCGATACGAAAATTCCAGACATATCCTTTCACTGCACGAAAAGCTGCACTTCCCTGAGCAATTCGTCTTCGAAGGGTTCGTAAAAGCCTTCGAGTCGTGCGGCGCCTACCGCGTCGCGATAACGGACGAGCGATATGCCGAGCGCCGCGGCGGAGACGATGATTTGGTCTCGCAGATCGTCGATGCGGTCGCTCATCGAGGCGATTTCGTCTCGCTTGGCAGCCGCTTCCTCATCGGTCAACTCGTCTTCGGCAAGCGATCTCTCCTGTGCGGTTCTGCGGGTGCGCAAATCATCGAGTTCCGCTCGCTGAGAGCGAATCGAATCGGCACTCAGCCGCAGATTGGAAAGCGAATTGTGGACGTCCTGCCCCAGTTGATAGGACTGCTGGAAATCGGTCGCGAGCGCGGCGGGGCAATCGGCCTCCAGGCGCGCGCCCGAGCGGCCCTCCCGATAGCCGTTATCGCTGGTGCAATACAACATCAGGCCGTTTTCGCGTCCGGCCAGATATGCCTGGGGGTCGGGAACGACTCCATAGTCCGCGCAGTCGCGTCGATAGTCGTCGAGTACCGAAAGCGCCCTGCCCTGCTGGCCGTCGATTTCGCCGATCACGGTCCAGTCCGCGTTCAGGCACTCCGCCTCCGACATCGAAGCGCAGCCGTGCAGCAAGACCGCAACCAGCAACCACAGCACCGACTTCCTGGCGAAATCGATACGTGAAGCCCGGCCACCAAATGTTGCATACTTGCGCATGTAAGCCGTCACCGACTGTTGAATATTCATAAGTTGAGCCCCAATGAAACCGCCGCGAATCTTTCTTGCCCTGTTTTTATTGTCGGCCAGTCCCCTCTTGCTGGCCGCGAGCGAAGCCGATTGCCGGCGTTTGCTCGATGCTAACCTGCCCGACACCAGCTTAACCAGCGCTGAAGTCCAGGCCGAGAACAGCTTTGTGCCGCCGGGAGCGGATAGCGCCGTGCAGCACCCGGCTTTCTGCCGCGTGGCGGGCGTTACCGAGCCGGCCGTTCGGTTCGAAGTCTGGCTGCCGATGGCGAACTGGAACGGCAAGTACCAGGGGGTCGGCAACGGGGGCATGGCGGGCACGATCAGCTATGCCGCGATGGCCGGCGCCTTGCGCCGCGGCTATGCGACCGCGAGCACCGACACCGGACATGAGGCCGGGCCGATTCCCTTCGATGCGTCCTGGGCATCCGGCCGGCCCGACCTGATTGCCGATTTCGGCCATCGCTCATTGCATCTCACCACCCGCAACGGCAAGGCGCTCACCGAAGCCTTCTATACCGAACCGCCGGCCTACTCCTATTACGTAGGCTGCTCCAAGGGCGGCCAGCAGGGATTGATGGAGGCACAACGCTATCCCGACGATTTCGACGGCCTGATCGCGGGCAATCCGGCGAACGACTGGACGCGGTTCTATGCCGGCGCCCACTTGTGGTATTCGCAGGCCATGCTGGCCGACGAGGAAGCCTGGATTCCGCCGAGCAAGCTGCCCGCTTTCGGCGCAGCGGTGAACCGGCATTGCGACGCACGGGACGGTATTGAAGACGGCATTCTCATGAATCCCCTGGCCTGCGATTTCGAGCCGCGGCAACTGCTATGCCCGGCCGGCGTGGACAACGATTCCTGCCTCACCGCCAAGCAGGTCGGCGCGGTGGAGAAAATCTGGTCCGGCGTACGCGATTCTTCGGGCGAACTCGTCTACCCGGGCCTGGTGCCCGGCGGCGAAGCGGCGCCCGGCGGCTGGGAGACCTGGGTGACCGGCTCCGCGCCGTTCCGCTCCCTGCACTGGCTCGGCGGCGAAGGCTTTTTCCGCTGGTTCGTGTTCGACGATCCGGACTGGGACTTCACCAGCTTCGATTACGACGCCGACTTGCAATACGCGCTGGAAAAAGTCGGCGGCGAGGTGGATTCCGGCGACCCCGACCTGCGCCCGCTGCGCGACAACGGCGCGAAACTCATCGTCTACCACGGCTGGAGCGACCCGGACATCTCGCCGGTGGCCAGCCTGAATTACTACGATAGCGTGGTAGATGTGATCGCTGCCGATATGCCCGGCGCCGGCCGCGACGCGGCGCTCGCATCGACCAGGGATTTCTTCCGCCTGTTCATGGTTCCCGGCATGGGCCATTGCCGCGGCGGCCCCGGCCCCGACCGGTTCGACGCGCTCGGCGCACTCGAAAATTGGGTGGAACGGGGCATCGCGCCGGAAAGCATCGTCGCGAGCAAGATCGAAGACGGCGAAGTGGTGCGTTCGCGCCCACTTTGTCCGCATCCCGAAGTCGCTGTTTACGACGGCAGCGGCAGCACCGACGAGGCCGCGAATTTCTCCTGCCGCGTACCGGATTGACGGCAATGTCCTGGCAAAAGGAAATTGACGAACTGCGCAAGCGGGAAGCCATCGCCCGGGAGATGGGCGGCGCCGAGCGCGTCAAGCGTCAGCACGACAATAATCGCCTCACTGTGCGCGAACGTATCGACGGGCTGGTGGACGAAGGCAGTTTTCACGAGATCGGCGCCATAGCCGGCCGCGCGGAGTACGACGATGCGGGCGAACGCACCTCCTTCGTGCCGACCAATTTCGTGCTCGGCACGGCGGACATCGATGGCCGGCGCGTTGTCGTAGGCGGCGACGACTTCACCGTGCGCGGCGGCGCGGCCGACGCCAAGGTCGGCGACAAGTCCGGTTACGGCGAGAAATACGCACTTGAAATGCGCCTGCCGCTGATTCGCCTGATCGACGGCAGCGGTGGCGGCGGCAGCGTGAAAACGCTGGAAATGGTCGGTCATTCCTATATTCCGGCGCTGCACGGATTCGAGACGACGATGGAACTGATGGGCCATGTGCCGGTGGTTTGCGCCTGCATGGGCTCGGTCGCCGGTCTCGGCGCGGTGCGCGCGACGATTTCCCATTTCTCACTGATGGTGAAGGACAGCAGCCAGTTGTTCGTGGCCGGCCCGCCGGTGGTCGAACGCGGTTTCGGCAAGCCCGTGGGCAAGAACGAACTTGGCGGTTCCGGGATTCACGCCCATGGCAGCGGGGCCGTGGACAACGAAGTCGAAACCGAACACGAAGCATTCGAACTCATCGCGCGATTTCTTTCCTACATGCCGCAGAACGTCTGGGAAACGCCGCCGCGCGGCGCGACGGACGATCCGGCAGACCGGCGCGAGGAATCGCTGATCGGCGTCATTCCGCGGGACCGGCGCGAGATGTACGCGGTGCACGACGTCATCGAAGCCATCGTAGACCGGGGCTCCT
Source organism: Pseudomonadales bacterium (assembly GCA_022822865.1). Taxonomy (GTDB): domain Bacteria; phylum Pseudomonadota; class Gammaproteobacteria; order Pseudomonadales; family Pseudohongiellaceae; genus UBA9145. Next base: position 12,224 of record JAJDYJ010000015.1, read on the forward strand.
GGTTCGAAATCAGTCCGGGTTACGGCCGCGCGCTGGCGGTGGGACTCGCGCGAATGCATGGCCGGCCCGTTGGCGTCATGGCCAACGATTGCCGGCATCACGGCGGCGCGGTGGACGCTGACGCTTCGGAAAAGATGATGCGCTTCATCGATCTTTGCGACACTTTTCATCTACCGGTGGTCAACCTGGTCGACAATCCGGGTTTTCTGATCGGCGTCGAAGCCGAACACGCGGGGACGGTACGGCTCGGCAGCCGGGCGCTGCTGGCGATGTATCAGTCAACGGTGCCCTGGGTTTCGGTGATCATTCGCCGCTGTTACGGGGTGGCCGGCGCGGGCCACGGCAAATCGGACGGACTCAATCTGCGTTACGCCTGGCCTTCGGCGGACTGGGGTTCGCTGCCGATCGAAGGCGGGGTGCAGGCGGCCTACAAGCGGGATATCGAATCGGCGCCGGATCCGGAGGCGCGGCGGCGCGATCTCGAAGACATGATGGAAGTCTATCGCTCGCCGCTACGGACGGCGGAAGCGTTCGGCATCGAGGAAATCATCGATCCGCGGGATACGCGGCCGCTGCTCTGCGACTGGGTCGAACTGGCACACAAGATCACCGCGACCCAGACCGGCCCGAAGCAGCGCATCATTCGGAATTGAATTTGGTTTCGACGATCTGTGGCTTCGAGTTGGGCCGCGAGGTCGGTATCGCTCGATTATGGGGACGCGGCGGGGCCGTTTCAACAAGTCGGCGCATCGCACCCGGTATCGGTAACTTTAGATAAAGGACGAAAGCGCCAGGGCGATGCCTAGAAACGACAGGAAACCGGTCACGTCCGTGACGGTGGTCAAAATGATCGACGAAGCGGTCGCGGGGTCCTGGTTCAGCTTGGCGAGCAGCATGGGCACAACGACTCCCGAGACGCCCGCGGCGGGCATGGAGAGGATCATGGCACAGGAAATGACTACCGCAAGTCCGGTCGAACCGCTCCATAGATACACGCCGGCCCCGCAAACAAGCGCCAGGGCCAAACCGTTGGCGGCCCCCGCCACGAGTTCCTTGAACACGAGCCGGCGCATATCGCGCGCGCTGACTTCGCGCAACGCGATCCCCCGGACGGTTACCGCGAGAGCCTGAGCGCCGGCGTTGCCTCCCTGGCCGGCAACGACCGGCAGCAGCACGGCCAGCGCCGTGAATTGCGCGATCAGGCCCTCGAACATCGCCACCACGGCGGATGCGAGGAAGGCCGTCAGGAGGTTGACCTGTAGCCAGGGCAAACGCCGCCGCACCGCGAACCCGGGAGTAGACATCGCCCGCTCGTCCGGGCTGACGCCCACCATCTTCTGCATATCGGCGCTCGCCTCCTCGCCGATGGTCTCGAAGAGCTGGTCGTGGCGTACTACGCCCAGCAAACGGCGATCGCTGTCAACGACGGGCAGTGAATCGGCGCGATGGCGCTCGAGGAGGTCGACGACTTCTTCCCTCGGTGCGACGAGGTCGACGGATACGGCCGGTTGGGCGTGCGATCCGATTCGGTCCTCGCGGTCCGCCAGGACCAGCGCCTGCATTTCTATCCGCCCGTCGAGGCGGCGCTCCCGGTCCACAAGGTAGAGTGTCCTCTCACCCCGGACCGGAGCTGCGCGCACCTTCTCGATCGCCTCCCCGACGGTCATGCGGCGATTGAGAACGCATGCGGAGCGATCGATCAGTCGCCCGGCCGCGCCGTCCGGCAAGTCTACCAGCCGTTCGATCTCGCCTCGCAGAGATTTCGGCACAGCCTTCAGAAGAGCCTCACGCTTGGCTGCCGGAAGACTCGGCGCCAGACTGAGAGCAAGATGCGTAGGGGCGGCGGCGAGGAGCGTAGCCTGCTGATCGATGGGAATACGCGCGAACAATCCGGCGGCGCGGGCGGGCGGCAGCCTGTCGAGAACGGCAAGTCGCCCGGGCACGCCCAGGCCGGAAAACTCGCGGGCAAGCGTGACTTCATCGGTCCGCTCCAGAACGGAGACGGCCTCGGCCGGAAAGCGCGCGACGAAGTCCTCGCGTATGCCGTTGGCGACCTCCATCAAACCGGCGGAAGGCGGGCTCATCGCATCTCCTTGCCCTTTCCGGTAAATTCGGGCAATTCGCCGAGCAGTTGGAACATCGCGGCAGCCAGGGATACGACCAATGCGGGATCGCCGTGGCTCCCCGGGGACGCGGCTTTCGGCAGCCGGGATCGATGCAGCACGCCGACGAGTCGAGTCCGGGCGTCTACGACCGGTAACCACGAATCCCCGCTCGTTGCGAATCTCGCCCGGGCTGTGCGCAGGTTCGCCGTCGCGGACAGTGGCGCCGAAGATCCCAGGCAGTTGCCTGCCCGCGCGGAAAGTCCTTTCTGTAATGCCAATTCAGCGTCGAACCAACCGAGATAGCGATCTTTGGAGTCCAGTACCAGTAGCGGAATGCGCGGTGACGATTTGTAGATATCGAGGATATGGGCTGCGTCGGCAACCGGCGTGGTGTCACGGACGAACGGGACGTGGACATCGACATGCGCGCCGGCGACATCGTTCGCATACGAACGGTGAGCTTCGAGTTCCCGCCGGCGCCGTGACCGCAATCCTTCGGCCAGTCCGGCGTACCGCTGATCGGGAATGCGGCGCGACAGGCCAACGGCCGCCGCGACATCGTCTCCGGCAAGCCATTTCCGCAAACGCTCGTCCGGGGCTCGCTCAATCAGGGCAGCGGCTAGCGTGAGCGGTAATCCGACGACGACCGAAGGCTTTACGTCGTCCGGAAGTTGCGAGAGCAGCGCCTCCACCGTGTCGATGCCGCTTTGTGCGGCCGTCAGGGCGAATCGGTCCGGATGGCTTCGCGCGTAACCGACCAGCAGTGGACTGCCGGCAAGCGGGAAGTCCTTCATTCGGCTTCGCGTCCAAGCCGGACGACTATGGCATCGGCGAATCTGGCGGCGGGAATGGCCGCAAGTCCCTCCGGCGTTGCGAGAACCAGGCCCGTGCGGTTCACTTCGACCACGGTTCCCTCGATCCCATCGATGCGCAGCCGGGTCCCTTCCGGGTAGTTGTCCAATTCCCGTCTGGCGACAAGGTTGGCGGCGAATTGACGCGCGCCGAGCGCGAACGCGAGGCCAAGCGCGCCCAGCGCGACGGTCAAGGCCACCAGCGCGAGATCGGCGACGAACGACACTTCCACGCCAAGTTGCTGCACGGCGACAATCAGCGCCGGGCCGGCGGCGAGCCAGTACGCGCCGCGCGGCGGGAGAAACGATACCGACCCGCGACGTTCGAGCGTTTCGCGCAGGGCGATTCCGATAACATGTCCGGTGCAAGCGACAAGTACCGCTACGAGAAGCCGCGGGAGAATCCTGAGAATTTCTTCAACGAGTTCGGAAGCTTGTCCAAAGCCCAGGAAATTCAACGCGAGAAACACGGCAGTCAGAATGATCGTCCAAAACACGAATGGCGTAACCGCGATAACGGTGTCGGCAAGTGCGCCTCCCGGCGCGCCGCGGCGGGACAATCGTATTAGAGCGCCCCGTACGCCCAGGGCGACCACAATTCCTCCCACCAGCAAGGCAAGTGCGACGAATTCCGGATTTTGATCTAGCGTTTGCATGACTGTTTACGCCAGGGCATATGCCGTCGATGCGAAATCGAATGGGCGGGTAAGTGCGGGTGTCCGGCGCAACTCATGGCGACTCCCGTGTATCCGTTTCCGCAGTCGGGTAGTCTTCGTCCTCGTCGGTTTCCAGCGGCGGAATCGCTACTTCGACGGTCAAACGCAGAAACTTTGCGTTTGGCACGATGACCTCCTTGTCGTTGCCGACCGCGAGAACAGTGCTGAGTTGGTCGACGGCCTTGACCTCGCCAATCAGTTCACCTACCGAGATTCGGGTGCCCGGCGGATAGCTGTTGCGCAGATATGCTCCGGCCAGCAGGTTTGCCGCGGCTTCGCGGGCGCCCAGGCCGAATGCCAGCGCGGCGGCAATGCCGGCGGCCCCCATGACCACGGCGACCGCGATGGTCAGCAGTTGCGTCTCCAGTTCGAGTTGCCCGATGGCGAGAGCCGCCGAGATGACGGTAAGCAAGAGAAAGGTTGTCTGGCCCAGCGCCATTGCGTGCCGGGCGCCGATCGTCTCGGCGCCTGCCCGCACCGCGTCGCGGGCGAATGTGGCCGCGAACAATCCAACCGCCAGAATAAACACGGCGCCAAGTACGCGCGGCAGATACTGAACCAGGCTGTCTATCGTAGCCGACAGGCGGTCAAAGCCGAGCGATTCGGACGCCGACAGCAGAAACGTGAGCATCAGAATCCAGAATACGATGCTTCCGAGGATGTGGCTCGCATGCCTGTTCACGTCGATGCGCGAAAGAAGGCGGACGAGTCCGGTTCGCTCGCTCAGCCGGTCGAATCCAACGACGACGAGCAGCCGCCTCACTATGGCTGCCGCTATTCGCGCGACGAAATAGCCGACGAAAAGGATAACCAGCGCAACGACGAGGTTCGGCACGAAGGCGACGGTTTCCGTCCATATGGCCAACAAACCCCGCAGTACGCCCTCGCCGAGTTCGGTGAATGAGTCCAGCATGTCGATTCTCCTGGGCCGCGCAACCTTTCTCGCTTGCTTGAAGCGTCAGCGCGGCGCCGGTTCTGGATCGATGGTTTCAATGTTGTCCACGGTCTCGATTTCGTACAGTGGATCGCCGGCGATGTCGCTGTCGTGGGAGACAATCTCGCCCTGCACGTCCGAGGCGGCGACGAAACGGGCGAGATGGAAGAGCGCGTCCCCCTCGTTGACCAGCGGCAAGCGGCTGACGCAGATGACGATGCCCTCGAACGGGGCGGCGAGCACCGTGTCGTCGGACGAAAACGGCGCCGAAACCACGCCCAGGGTTTCTCCCTTTTTGACATGGGCGCCGAGTCGGGCAAGCGGACGGAACAGACCGTCGGCTGGCGAGCGGAACCAGCTCGTGGAGTTCGCCACGTACGGTTCCGCGCGGGCGGCGCTGCCGCGGCGCGCGGGCAGCATGTCCAGGGTGCGCATGACATTGGTGACGCCGCGCACTCCGGCGACGATCGCATTCTCGTGCAGACGCAAGGCCTCGCCCGCTTCGTAGGTAATCACGGGAATGCCCATTCGTCCGGCTTCCGCGCGCAGACTGCGATCGATCAGCCCCGAATTCACGATTACCGGAATGGCGAAACCGCGCGCCATCTCTTCGACGCCAGGCTGGTCGAGCGCGGCGCGGACCTGGGGCAGGTTCTCGCGGTTCACGGCAGCCGTGTGCAAGTCGATTACGTGCGTACAACGGCTTACGATCGTCCGGAAGAATACGTCCGCCGCGCGGGCCGCGACAGAACCGGTCTCGCTTCCCGGAAAACCCCGGTTCAGGTCGCGGCGGTCGGGCAGGTAACGAGACTGGTTGAGAAAGCCAAACATGTTTACGATCGGCACAAGCACCAGCGTACCGCGGATGCGGTCGAGCGCGGGCAAGGTGCGCAGCCGGCGGATGACTTCAATGCCATTCAATTCGTCGCCGTGAATGGCGGCGCAAACCAGTAATACAGGACCTTGCCAGCGGCCATGAATCACCTCAACGGTCATGTCCAGCGGCGTCTGGGTGTAGAGTTGCGCCATCGGCAGCTCGAATTGCAGTCGCTCGCCGCGCCGTACGCGGCGGCCGGCGATCTCAATGGGCGCCTGCAGAGTGCCGGCGCCGCGCCGCCTTGTGGCTTCGCGGCCGGCCTTCCGGGAAACTCCCTCGGCCGGCTTCGGCTTCGGTTTCGCTGTTTTAGCCGGAGCCACGAGTCCGTGTCCTGCTGCGCCGGGCGTTGCGTTCGATGAACTCGACTACCAGCGACGCCACGTCGATTCCGGAAGCCTCTTCGATTCCCTCGAGACCGGGGGAGCTGTTGACTTCCAGCACCAGTGGGCCGTGATTGGAGCGGATCAGGTCGATGCCCGCCACATTGAGTCCCATGGCGCGCGCCGCGGCGACCGCGGTTCGTCTTTCGGCCGGCGAAATACGCGCCACGCTGGCGGAACCGCCCCGGTGCAGGTTGGAGCGAAACTCGCCCGGCTGCGCCTGGCGCCGCATTGCCGCGACGACCCGGTCGCCGATCACGAAGCAGCGGACATCGGCGCCGCCCGCCTCTGCTATATACTCCTGCACCATGATGTTGACGTCGATGCCGAAAAACGCTTCGATGACGCTTTCGGCCGCCTTTCGCGTCTCGCACAGCACGACGCCGACGCCCTGTGTGCCCTCGAGCAACTTTACGACCAGGGGCGCGCCGCCGACCATGTTGATCAGATCCGGGATATCGTCAGCGGTGTGGGCGAATCCAGTCACCGGAAGACCGATGTCGCGCCGCGCCAGCAACTGCATGGAACGCAATTTGTCGCGAGAGCGCGAGATTGCCACGGATTCGTTGACGGAATAGACACCCATCATCTCGAATTGACGCACGACCGCGGCGCCGTAGAAAGTAATCGACGCGCCGATCCGCGGGATCACGGCATCGAAATCGTCCAGGGGGTTGCCGCGATAGTTGATCGAGGGTTTGGCCGTAGCCATGTTCATGTAGCAGCGCAGCGTGTCGATTACCTTTGTCTCATGACCGCGAGCCTTGGCGGCCTCGACAAGCCGGCGCGTGGAGTACAGGCGCGGGCCGCGGGACAGGATGGCTATCTTCACGGGGCGGTTCTTCGGATGGAACGGTTTGCCGCGGCCGGAACCCCGCCGACGAACGACCGTGCGGGATCGACCGCGAATCGCGGCCTCACGGCGGTGCGGCCGAGGAGCATCGCGAACTGCATATTGGAACGGTTCGCGAGCGTGATCTCAATGGGCCAGGCGTCTTCGCTTGTTCCAAGCCGAACCGGCGTCTCGATGACGAAGCGCTCTTCGGCATGGCCGCCCGAGTCCTTGACGGTGCGTACGTCGGTTACGGGCGCCTCGCAGTCGATTTCATGGGTGCTGCGGCGGTCGGGACGGAGTTTGAATCGCACCCAATCGCGCCCGTCCCGTTCGAACGGTTCTATATCGCGAGCATTGAGGGCGGAAGTACGGGCGCCCGTATCGACCTTGACTCTGATGGCCGGAACGCCGATGCCGGGCAGGGATACCCATTCCTTCCAGCCGAGCGTGGCGGTCTGCGCATGGCGCTCAAGTTTTTTACAATTAGGGGGGTCGATGTCGTCCAAGAACTGTTGTACCCGAAAAGTCCGCTCATCCCACAGAGCCGGTTGCCTTGGAATGTACTCATCGGAGCCAATTTATGTCAAGTTCACCAAGGCGGGTTATGGACTTCAATCAAGCGCGCCGGCGGCTTCGAGGAGGGCTGTTACGGAGGTGTAGCGGCGTTCTCGGGCGAAGGCCAGGGCTGTCTGGCCGTTGGCGTCGGGTTGGTTGGGGTCTACGCCGGCCTGAAGGGCTATGCTTACAGATTCGCGGACGAGGTCTTCCTGGCTGCGGTCGAGTTGGCCGGCCCGGCGTTCGGGGGTTCCCCAGCTCAGGCGCAGGCGGCGGTGGCCCATGCCGGTGGCTGCCATGAGCAGATTTATTTCGCCTTCTTCGGCCATGAAGTTTTCGCCGCGGCGCTGGGCGGGGTAGCTGACGTTGTTGACGGTGAAGGGGTCGGCGCCGGCGGCGAGCAGGGCTTGCATGATTTCGGGTTCGGCGAAGCGGGCGGCGAGCCAGAGGGGGGTTGCGCCGATCAGGACGTCGTGGAAATTGTAGTCGGTGGTCTGGCGGCGGACCGGAGTTGGTTTTTCGATCTGGGCTTCGGTGTCGGCGCCGTGTGCGAGCAGGACTTCGACGGCGGCAAGGTTGCCGCGTAGTACGGCTGCGTGCAACGCGGTATGGCCGGGGCTGTCGCCATTCACGTCGGCGCCGGCCTCAAGCAGCGTTTCAAGCAGAGCCGGATTGCCGCCGTGTACGGCCATGATGAGCGGAGTCGTGCCGAAAGCGTTGCCCTCGTTTATTTCACTGCCGGCCGCCACGAGCAATTGCGTGGAGCGCAGGTCGCCGGCGCGGGCGGCGAACATCAGTGCCGAGTTGCCGCCTTCCTCGGTCCAGAACATGTAGGCGGGATGGCTGTCCTGCTCCTTTTCGGACTTGACGAATTGTTCGCGCACCAGGGAGCGGGCGTGGATGTCGGCGCCGTATTCGATCAGCGCGGCCACGGCTTCGGCGTGGCTGCGGTTCGCGGCCCACATCAGCGCGGTCTGGTCGCGGGTGACGGCGGCGTTGGGGTCGGCGCCCGCCGCCAGCACGGCGCGCGCTACCGCGCCATTGCCGCTCTGCGCGGCGGTCATGACGATGGTTTCGCCGGACAGCAGGCTGATGTTCGGATCGGCGCCGGCTGCCAGCAGCAGATTAGCCATTTCCAGGCTGCCGTTTTCGGCGGCGAGCCAGAGCGGGGTGGCGCCGAGGTCGGTGGCGGCGTTGACGTCGGCGTCCGATTCGATCAACAGTTGAGCGGCATCGGCGTTGTCATGGTAGCTGGCCCAATGCAGGGCGGTTGTGCCGTCGCCGTAGATGGCATTGGGGTTGACGCCGTCTTCGACCAGCGCTTGCAAAAGCTCCCAGTCGGCTTCTTTCGCCGCGCTGACGGTGGGAGGCATGACCTGGGCGAAGGCCTGGGCCGCCAGCATGCTCGCGACAAGCAGAACGAGAACCGGCGTGGCATGCCTGTTCAGCATGGATGACCTCAGATCGTGATGGGGCCGGTGCTGCCGCCCAAATGATCGATGTGGACGCCGAACTTCGACAGCAGCGTCAGATGCAGGTCCGCCATGGTCGGCTCTTCGGGATAGTGCAGGTGTTCGCCGCCGTTGAGCCAGCCGGCGCCGCCGCCGAGCAGGAGCACCGGCAGGTTGTTGCCCGCATGGAAGGTGCTGTTGGAAATGCCGCCGCCGTAGAGAATCGTCATGTTGTCGAGCAGGCTGCCGTCGCCGTCGGGAATTGCCGCCAGCTTGTCGAGATAGTTCGTGAACAGGCTGACGTGGTAGGTATTGATCTTTGACATGCGCTCGATCAGTTCCGGCGCGTTGTTGTGATGCGACAGCGGATGATGCGCGTCGGGCACGCCGATCTGCGGATAGGGCCGCGCGCTTTGTTCCTTGCTCATCATGAAGGTGATGACGCGGGTCAGGTCGGTCTGCAAGGCGAGTACCTGCAAGTCCTGCATCAGCGCCATATGGTCCTCGTACACCGGCGGCACGCCCGCGGGCTGGTCGAGTTCCGGCAGCTCCATGTCGATCTGCTCTTCGGCCTTCTGGATGCGCCGCTCGATATCGCGCACCGATTCGGCATAGCCGCTGACGAGATGCCGGTCGCTCGCGCCGAGCTTCGACTCCAGCGTATTCAGTTTGTCGAGTACCGCATCGAGAATGCTCGACTGCTGCTGCAGCCGCGCCGCGCGCGCCTCCTTCGCCGTACTGCCGCTGTCGCCGAACAGCCGCTCGAACACGGCGCGCGGGTTGTGCTCCGTGGGAAGCGGTTCGGTCTTGCCGCGCCAGGACAGGGTGTGAGTGTAGACGCAACTCAGATTGACGGTGCAGGCGCCGGCGAGGGCCGGAGCGTCCATGGACAATTCGAGCGAGGCGACCTGGGTTTCGCGGCCGAGCTTGTCGGCCAGCAACTGGTCCATGGAAACGTCGGCGAGAATTTCGGTCTCGTTGCGGCCGCCGCGGGTGATGCCGGTGAGGAAAGATCCGCCGGCGCCGGCGTGGGCGATGTTCCAGTTGGCCTTGAGGCCGGAGAAAACGAGCATTTTCTCGCGGTATTTCGCCAGCGGCTCAAGCACCGGAGTGAGCTCGAAGTCCCTGCCGAAAGTGGCCGGCGACCAGTATTCCATCGCCATGCCGTTGGGAATGTAGACGGTCTGGAAGCGATGCGCGGGAGCCGGCGCCTGGGCCAGGGCCGGAACCATGGCGTCGAGCATGGGCAGTGCGAGCGCCGCGCCGGCGCCCTTGAGCAGGGTTCGGCGTGACAGGGATTTACCGGTCAGAATGGGTGTCGCGTTCTGCCTGGGCTTCATTTTTGTCAGCCTCGCTATTGGCTGTTTGAGCCATTGTACTGCTATCTGAACAATCCGCCAGTTCCGCTTGTAACCAAGTGTGTAACTTAGTTTGTCACCGAAACGAGCGGGGCATCGCCTCCCTTGCTCATGCGGAAGGGCTCGCTTTGCACGATGCCGAGCACGATCGCGGACCAGCGGTAGTCCTGTTCGGCGGCCTCGCGCACGATGCGCCTAATTACCGGCTGATCGTAATATTCGACCCTGCGCCCTAGGGCGTAGGTCAACAATTTTTCCGTCACGGTATGGGCGAATTGCTCGGGGCGGTCGAGCATCCAGCCGCGCAGATCGGCGAAACCGCTGAACTCGACTCCGCCGGGATAATTGCCCTTCGGGTCGACCGGATTGCCCGCTTCGTCGAAATCGCGCCAAGCGCCGATCACGTCGAAATTTTCCAGTGCGAAGCCGAGCGGGTCGATCACCACGTGGCAACTCGAACAAACCGGATCCTCGCGATGCTGGGCGAGCCGCTCGCGGATCGACTCCGGCACGACGCCCCCGGCCTCGGCCAGCACCGGCACGTTCGGCGGCGGCGGTGGAGGCGGCGTGCCGAGCATATTGTCGAGCAGCCATTTTCCGCGCAATACCGGCGAGGTACGGCCGGGATAGGAAGTCACCGTCAGCAAGGCGCCGTTGCCCAGCAGACCGCCGCGCTTGCCGGTATCGGGAATCGGCGCCTTGCGGAAGCGGCTGCCGTAGACGCCGTCGATGCCGTAATGCCGCGCCAGGCGTTCGTTGACGAAGGTGTAATCGGCGCCGAGCAGGTCGAGAACGCTCGCGTCGTTGCGCAAGGTATCGGCGATGAACATCCCGGTTTCGCGCTCGAATGCCTCGATCAGGCTGACGTCGTATTCGGGGAAGATAACGGTATCGATCACCACCTCTTCGAGCCGTCGCAGATTCAGCCATTGCGCGGCAAAATCCTCGACCAGGGTCTCTACGCCGCGCCGGTCGGCGAGCAGCCGACGCGCCTGTTGGGCGTAAACGTTCGGATCGGAGAGGCGCCCCGCTTCGGCCAGTCGCAACAATTCTTCGTCGGGAGCGCTGCTCCAGAGGAAATAGGACAGGCGCGAAGCCAGCTCGAAGTCGTTCAGCGCATGGATGCCGCCATCGGTCTGTGCAGGCTGTTCGTAACTGCGAACGAGAAACTCGGGGTCGGAAAGCAGATATTCGAGGGCGAACTGAATGCCTGAATCGAAACTGCCGCCTTGCTCCCTGCCTTCGCCGAAGAAACCGAGCAGCAGGTCGGTGTCCTCCCGGGATACCGGCCGCCGGTAAGCGCGGCGGGCCATGTTCGTGAGAATCTCGCTCGCACAGGCGATTTCCCCGGCGCCGGCGCCGGGATAGCACGAGAAGATATGCGCCCGGCTCGGAGAATCGGCGTTCGCGGCGGGACTGCCGTACGGACCGCCGATTTCAATGGCGTGAACCTTCTGGTAATCGAGATAGACTTCGTCGTTCGCCAGCAACCGGCCGCCCTGATTCGGTTGCGGGACGCCCTCCTCATCGACTTGCTGCCGCACATAGGAAGCGGTCACCACATGCGGTCCGGCGGTAACCGGAACGACTACTTCGAGCCCTTCGCCGGCCCGGTACAACATGTATTGTTCCCAGTCGACGCTGCCGGATTCACCGGTTCCCGTGAAACTCAGCGGCGCGGGAATTCCCGGCGCGTCGCCGCCGACGGTGAAGCGTTCGAGCAAGCGCCCGTCGAGACGGATTTCGAGCATCTGCTCCCAGCCGAGCCCCTTGATGTAATCCTGGTAGTTGGTTTCGAGTTGCACGCCGATGCGGTAATCGCCATCTACCGGAAAGTAGTGTTCCGCCGAAACGCCGCCGCGGGAGCCGAACGGCATGTTCTCGTTCTGCCGCCAGTCCTGGCTCATGTAGAGGGGTATTTCGTAGGTTGCCGCCGTCGGACTCGCGGGCGGCAGGCCGACCGCGAGCCGCGTCACCTGCCGCGCCACGGACATGTAACGTTCCATATGGGCGGTGGTGAAAGGCAGCGAAGCGGCGATATTGTCGAAGCTGCCGTCCGCGGTCGGGTCGCCCGGCAGCAGCTCCATTACATTGACATCAATGCCAAGTAACTCATTGATCGTATTGTTGTATTCGTAGCGGTTCATCCGATGCAGCGGCGTCACCCGGCCCGGATTGGGATCGGCGGCCCAGACCCGGTCGAGTGCGGATTCGAGCCAGGAGGTCATGACTTCGTACATCTCGAACGGCGGCCGCGGCATGCCGTCCGGCGGCATCATGTGCGCCCGCAGTTTCCTTACCATGCGCTCGAGTTCGTCGGCGTATTCGCCGGGGCGGCTGAAATCGACGCTTTGCAGGGAGAGATCGTTTTCGGCCAGAAAGTCGTTGTGACAGGCCAGGCAATAGGTGTTTACCGTTTGCCGCATGTCCTCCGCGGAGAATACGGCCTCCTGGGCCTGTGCGGGCATCGCGGTGAGTACGCCAGAAGCCAGACAATAGAATGCGCGCCTGAGCGTGTTGGCCGCTCCGCTTTTGGCGTCTGTTCTCATTTCGACCTCACCCCCACCAAATTCGCTTTGCGAATTTGACTCCCCCTCAGGGGGAGTCGTTCCGATGCCGCTTCATGTTGTTTCACTCCCCCCTCAGGGGGAGTCAAATCTGCGGAGCAGATTTGGTGGGGGCAAGCCGTCCAGCCCAAGAAAAACTGCACTCATATCAGCGGCCGCGCAGATACAACTCTTCCAGGAATTCCAGTTCCTCCGATTTCGGATGCACCGCGGCCCCCACTTCGGCATCCAGAATCTGCACTATGTCCGCTTCCGGGTCATATGTCGGCCATTCCGGCAGGCCCGGACCGTTCGGGTCGCCGTTGGCGGCGAAATTTACCCAGTAATCGGCGACGATGTCCGCCAGCGCGCGATCGTCGTCATCCCAGTCGAGGCCGACCAGGTCGAGATTGTCGAACACGTATGCGAGATCGCCGGAATGATACGCGCCCCACAAGCGCTGGCCGCCGCTGCCGGTCAAGTCTGGATCCTCGTGTACATAGAGCCGGAAGACCGGCGCCGGCCGGCTGAAATAGTAGACATACGCATCGTTTCCGCGTCCGTTGACGAGCCGCGCCCACATGCGAACGGCGAGCAGAAAACCGTTATCGCCCATGATTTCCTTGCGCGCGTCGAGCGGCGAGAGATCGAGCGCTTCCGGATAGTGCGCCTTCACCGCGGCGGACTCGCCGCCGAAAGTGGCTTCGAGATAGCTGTCGAGATCGGCCTCGATAATCGGCGCCGCGGTGTGCTGCAGGCCGTAGTACTCCTCGGCCAGCGCTCCGACCATTACCGGTATCCGGTTCTGGCCGCCCGATTCGAGCATGTCGTAGGGACGACCGGGAACCACCCAGCCGTCGATAAGCGGGCCGGTCGTGCCGCCGGGCGTGGCGATGAGTCGCTCGGCGGGAACGGCGCGCAGTTCAGCCAGTGCCCGCTCCCCGTCGCCGCTGACGCCGAGCCTTTCGGCGTAGGCGCTGCCGCCCTCGTGGCCCTGTTCGAGTTCGATATCGAGCTTGATGCAGCCCGGCGACTGGCCGATCACGCGGTCGATCAAGCCCTCGGCCAGGGGCGAGGATTGCAGCAGGCAGACATCGGTGCCGCCTGCCGACTGGCCGAAGATGGTGACGCGTTCGGGGTCACCGCCGAATCCGGCCACGTTATCCCTGACCCATTCGAGCGCGGCGATCTGGTCGAGCAGACCGTAATTGCCGGAGGAGTCTTCAGCAGATTCCGCGCTCAAGGCCGGATGCGCGAGGAATCCGAGCGGGCCGAGCCGGTAGTTCGCGGTGATGACCACCGCGCCCCGCGCCGCCAGATTGGCGCCGTCGAAAATACGCGCGGCGGCATGGCCGGTGGTATTGCCGCCGCCGTGGTACCAGACCATCACCGGCAGTCGCTCATCGGCGTTTTCGGCGCTGGTAAAGAGGTTGAGATACAGACAGTCTTCCGAGCGATGCAGATTGCCGCGCGCATACAGCGAAGCATCGGAAGGACGCAACTGCCAGCAGGCCGGGCCAGGGCGGTCGGCGGTTTTCACTCCGGCGAAGGGAATCGGCGGAGCCGGAGGGCGCCAGCGCAATTCGCCCGTGGGCGGCGCGGCGAACGAGATTCCCTCGAAGACGGTCACTCCGGGTTGGTGCTCCGAGGCGAAGCCCCGCAGTACGCCGCTCGCGGTTTCCACTTCGCTGACGTCGGCCTGGGCCGCGCCCGCAAAGGCGGCCGCGGCCAGCAATACGGCTATCTTTCCGACTTTCATGATGTCATCCAAATCCTGTTTGAAGTTCAGTGATCGTGACCTTCGCCATAGGCGGCGGCGACGGCGTCATAATGCATCCGGATCAGGTCGCGGCCGAAATCGCCTTCGAAATCGCGCCAGACCAGGTGAATGTGATTGGCGTTGTTCTGGGTGTTGTCGTATTCGATCAGGAACGTCGGCCCCTGCACGCGGTAGTAATGCGCGTCGCCGCGCTCGAGCCCGCCGATCCAGAGAAACCGAATGCCCTCCTTGCCGGACTGCTCGATGTTGTCGAGCCGCGCATGGGCCAATGGCAGAGCCTGTACTACAGCGACTTCGCGCACGAGTTCCATCAGCTTTTCCTGCTGCGCGACGGACAGATCGCCCCAGGCGACCCCGGAATCTTCCAGCGGCTCCACCAGTTGTTCGTTGCCGGTGAGAATGTCGCGCGGCACGCTCACTTCCATGATGGCGTCGGACTTCTGTTCATCGCTCAGGGACGTGACGAGTTCACGCGCCAGATCTTCCTCGCGGTGCAGCACCCGCGTTCCCAGGCGGTCGCCGCTACGCACCTCGGCGGGATTGCTGCCGAGGAATTGCGGTGTGCTGGCGATGCCCGCGCCGCCGGCAAACGTCCAGTTGAAAGCAAGATGATGCCCTTCATAGCGCAGCGCCCAGGGGGATTCCATGTCGGGCTGGCCGAAGATCGAGAAGAAGTAGAGTTCGGGGTCGCGGTCGAAGCGGCCATTGACCTCGATTTCGGCAAGCACCGATTCTAGGCTGCGCACGTCTTCGGTCTTGGCGAAGCCGTCGACGCTCAGGAAGACCTGCAACAGGCGCCGGGCCGCGGCGCGCTGCTCTTCGTTCATGGCCTTGTAGGGCACGCCCTTGCGATCGACCGGAGTGAAGAACCAGTTGCTGCGCTCTTCGTCGTCGAATTGAAACAAAGCGCTCTGTTTCTGCGTTGTATTGAGCGAGGCAATGAAATCGTTGGCCGTGGAGATCATCTCCGCGGTCAACTCTATTTGTTGCTGGGAATGGGCCAGAGCGGACATCAGGCACAGTATAAACGCTGATGCCGACCCGCGAAGAATCCTGCCGGTGGCGTTTTGCATGGCTTTGCCTCCAGTGGGTGGTAACCCGCAAAGCATAAACCCGCCGCCGGTTCCGGTCTAGCCGAATCCGGTACGGCCCGCATTCATTCCAGTCACGGGCCGATTTGCCGATAGACAAGTGACTGGAGCTTTATGACCAACTTAGGGGGACGTATTCATGACTTCCAGCAAGTTCAGATTGACAGCACTATCCGCCGGCATCGCCGCCGCCATCGGCTCGGCGCCGCCGGTCCTGGCGCAGGACGAGGAAACGCTCGAGGAAATTCTCGTTACCGGCTCCTACATTCGCCGCACGAGTTTCGACGGCACCAAGCCGGTACAGGTGATCAACCAGGAGACCATCGAACGGATCGGCGCATCGCAGCCGGTCGACGTACTCAAGGAACTGACCGTGAACAGCGGGTCGCAGTTCTACAACGAGACCAATAACCGGGCCGGCACGGCGATGTTCAACGTGCGCAATCTCGGTCTCGGTTCGACATTGACCCTGATCAACGGAAAACGCGGCGGCATCGCGCCGGTCGCCGACGACACCGGCACCGATTATCTCGACATCAATCAGTTTCCGATCACGATGATCGAACGCATCGAAGTGCTGACCGACGGCGCTTCCGCCCTCTATGGCTCACAGGCGGTCGCCGGCGTGGCGAACATCATCACGCGCAAGGGTTTCGAGGGATTCGAGTTGAGCGGAAGCTATTCGAACTCCGAGATCGAACAGCAGGACATCGGCTTCGCCGCCGGCGCCCAGTTCGACCGGGGCGGCTTCAACATTTACGCGAGTTGGTACGAACAAGGCGAAGCCTTTCGCTCCGACTTCGACTGGCTGAACGAACGGCTCAATCCGAGCCCGCGCGAATCGCGTTTCCTGTCTTCCACCGGTTCGCCCGGCACCTATCGCGGCGCCACCCTGAACGCGGAAGGCAACGCGGTCCCCACCGGCGGCAACCGGGTGCCGGACCCCGACTGCGAGGCCGCGGGCGGCGTCCTGCGCAGCCCGAGCGACTCACGCTGCCGCTACCTGTTCGTAGACCAGGTGGCGATCATTTCCGCCGAAGAGCGGGTGCAGGTGTTCAACGAGTTCGAATGGGAATTCAGCGACCGGCTGCGCTATTACGCGGAAGCGAGCTATTCCAACAACATCGTCGAGCGGCCGAGCGGCGGCGCTACCTTCAATACGGGCAGAGCGGTCGGCGGAGGCTGGACGATTCCGGCTTCGCATCCTTTCAACTTCTTTATCGCCGACCCCGCCGATCCGGCGGACATTCTCTATATCGGCCCGGAACAATGGGACAATTCGATCCATACCGCAACCGACCTGCAAGTGACCGCCAGACCGCTGGGCCGGGAGGTGAACAATACGCCCCTGACCCAATACATCAAGCGGGAACTGGCCTACACGCGCATCCTCAACGGCGTGGAATTCGATATCGGCGACACCTGGAGCATGGACCTTTCCTACGGCTGGGCGAACTCCACGCGCACCACGAACGCGCCGCACAACTATCGTTCCGACGTATTCCAGGATCTGGTGAAAGCGGGCGAATGGAATCCCTTCGGCACGCGCCTGGCCAATCCGGCGCTGGTTTCGCCCAAGGACGGCACGAGCACGGCCGGCAACAGCGACATCACGCTGGCCAAGTTCGACACGCCTTCGGCAAGTAATGCCAGAGTGCTGGAACAGGTCACCGACCTGGTGTTTACCGGCGACCTGTTCGACTTCAACGGCAATACGGTGCAGGCGGCTTTCGGCTCCCAATTTCGCGACGTGCAAATTGAGATCTTCGGCGACTCGCTGGAATCCGCCGGCGAGGCCAACGAACAAAGCCTCTCCGGCCCGGTAATGGGCAGCGAGGACGTGATCGCCGTATTCGGCGAAGTCGTCGTGCCCATGACCGACGCGCTTGAATTGCAGTTCGCCGTGCGCAGGGAAGATTACGGCGGCCGGATCGGCGCCACCACGGACCCGAAGGTAGCGTTCGAATTCCGTCCGCTCGACTGGCTCGGTTTCCGCGGCTCCTGGGGCACTTCCTTCCAGGCGCCCACGGTGCGCCAGACCGCCGAAGCGACTTCGTCGGCCTTTATCGACGACCCGGCTTCGCCGACCGGTCCCGGCGGCAGCACGGTGTGCGTTTCGACAGGTCTGAACAACAACATCACCGTGGCGGTGCAGGGTTCGCCGAACCTGGCGCCCCAGGAATCGGAGAACTTCAACCTGGGCCTGGTGTTGCAATTGGAGAACGGCTTCAACACGAGCGTGGATTACTTCAACTTCGACTACCAGGACCTGATCGCACAGTCCGAAGGCGCCCAGGCGATCGTCAACAACGACTGCCTGGACGACGGCGTACCGAACGATCCGAGAGTCATCCGCGACGCCGGCGGCCAGTTGCGCCAGGTCAATACCCAGTTCGTCAATATCGGCTCGGTCGAAACCAGCGGGCTTGACGTGAATCTGGCCTGGGACGTCGATGTCGGCGCGGGCGACCTGTTCCTCAGCGCGGCCGCCACCTACGTAACGGAGTTCGCGGTCAGCGACGGGGCGGTCAGCTTCGACGGCGCGGGCAGCAGGAACTTCCGCAACAACTTCTCGACCCTGCCGGAGTTGCGCGCTCATATGGGGGCAACATACTCCTGGGGCGACAGCAGTCTGACCGCCAAGTTCCGGCACATCGACGAATATCGCAACGACCAGAGCAACAACGGCATCGTCGAAGCCTGGAACGTGGTCGACGCCCAGTACAACCAGGTGTTCCCCGGACTGCTCGGCGACGGCGACACATCGGTTACGGTGGGCATCAACAACGTGTTCGACGAGGACCCGCCCCGCCTGACGCGGCTGGATGCGAACGGCAACGAACGGCCGGCGTTCCGCCCGAGTTCCGGCGGCGTGATCTACGACGGCCTGTCGGATCGCCCGGGTTACGACGACCGCGCCGGCCACGATCTGCGCGGCAGAATCGTCTATGTGAGGTTCACCCAGGACTTCTGATCGAATCATGCGATCGCTTGGTGTCCTTGTGCTGTTTGCCGCGGCAGCGAACGCTGCCGCGCAAACGGCCTCCCAGCAGGAACTCGAAGCCTGTGCCGCGATCGAACGCGCGATCGAACGGCTTGACTGCTTCGAGACGCTGACGGCGCGCGGGGCGACACCCGCGCCGGTCGACGTGCAAGCAGTCACGGAAGAACATGCGCAAACGCCCCATGTGGAACCGGAACCAGAGGCGGAGGCGGAACCCGGGCAGGCTGTCGAGGCGCTTCCCGAGATTACGCCGGACGCCGGCCGGGACCGGCTGGAGAACGTCGGCGCCGAGCAATTGCGCGACAACGGCCGGGAAGAACAAAGGCGGGAGCGGGACGACATCGGCGCGATGGTGACCGAAGTCAGCGAAGGCCCGCGCGGAAACCTGCTTTTCCATCTGGAAAACGGCCAGGTCTGGCGCCAGAACGAAGCCCGATACGTGCCGCTGCCCGCGAACGCGCCGTTCGCGGTGCAGATTTCCCGGGGATTGTTCGGCGAGTACCGGCTGCGCGTGGAAGGCGAAGGGCGGCTCGTGCGCATCCGTCGTGTGCAATAATCGGCGGCGTGCAAAGACTCGACATCAGCCAGAGCACTTCCTCGCTTTTCGGGACGATCCTGGTCGCCCATGACTGGCCCGACAGCGAAGAACTCAACCGGCAACTCGCCGAGTTGTTGCTGGCGAAAGAACGATCGCTTGCCCGAAAGGGCGAGAATCGTTCCAACGCCGGCGGCTGGCAATCACCGGGCAATCTGATCGGCTGGCCCGATGCGCCGGTCAAGGAATTGAAGCGGCGCATCGAGACCGTCGTCTTCAATCTCACCGACCGGATCATTCGCGACCGCGACCGGCAGCGGCAATTTCGCCTGCTCATCGACGCCTGGGGCAACATCAACCGCAGCGGCGACTACAACGTCGTGCATACGCATCCGAATTGCATGTGGTCGGGGGTCTATTACGTAGCGAAAGGCAATCCCGACCCTTCGATTCCCCAGAACGGCCTGCTCGAATTACTCGATCCGCGCGAGGCCGCCAATTACCTCCAGATCGGCAATACGATCCTCGACGGCCGGGAGTTCATCGAAAACGTTCCGGGGCGCATGCTGCTATGGCCAAGCTGGATGAAGCACATGGTGCATCCCTACACCGGCAGCGGCGAGCGAATCTCGATCGCCTATAACGTCAATGTCATAGAAGAAACGCCCGCCGCCTGAGCGAATCAGACCACCGCGAGCGCCCTGGCGTGGTGGCGGACGTGGTCCACGATGAAGCTGGCGATGAAAAAATAGCTGTGATCGTAGCCGGGCTGCATGCGCAAGGTCAGGGGGTGTTTGGCCGCGGCACAGGCTTTTTCGAGCAATGCCGGTTTCAGTTGCTCCTTGAGGAAGTCGTCGGCCTTGCCCTGGTCGATCAGGATCGGGAGGCGTTCGGCGGCTTCGGCGATCAGCTCGCAAGCGTCATAGTCGCGCCATTGGTCCCGGTCCGGCCCGAGATAGGCGCCCAGGGCCTTTTCGCCCCAGGGGCATTGCATGGGCGCGCAAATCGGGGCGAAGGCGGAGACCGATTGGTACTTGCCGGGGTTTTTCAGCGCGATGGTTAGCGCGCCATGGCCGCCCATGGAGTGGCCCATGATGGAACTGCGTTCCACGTTTACCGGGAGATTGCTCGCCGCCAGTACGCGCGGCAGTTCATCGACCACATAATTGTACATGCGGTAATTCGCCGACCACGGGGGCTGAGTGGCGTTGACATAAAAGCCGGCGCCGAGTCCGAAGTCCCAGGCGCCTTCGGGATCGTCGGGAACGCCTTCGCCCCGGGGGCTGGTGTCGGGGCAGACGATGGCGACTCCCGCTTCGGCCGCATAGCGCTGGGCGCCGGCCTTCTGCACGAAGTTGTCGTCGGTGCAGGTCAATCCCGACAGCCACCAGATCGTCGGCACAATGCCCTTTGCCGCCTGGGGCGGCAGATAGACCGAGAACGCCATCTCGCAGCCGAGCGCTTCCGAGCGGTGTTTCAACTTGACCTGCCTGCCGCCGAAGCAGGCAATGGAACTGACCGTTTCCGTACTCATGACGCTTCCTGCCGCTAATAGAGCACTACGGAACGAATGCTTTCGCCGGCATGCATGAGATCGAAAGCCGTGTTGATCTCGTTCAGCGGCATGGTGTGCGTGATCAGATCGTCGATATTGATCTTGTCGTCCATGTACCAGTCGACGACCCGCGGCACGTCGGTGCGTCCGCGGGCGCCGCCGAAGGCCGTGCCGCGCCATACTCGGCCCGTGACGAGCTGGAACGGCCGGGTGGAAATTTCCTGCCCCGCCCCGGCCACGCCGATGATCCAGGATTCGCCCCAGCCCTTGTGGCAGCATTCGAGCGCCTGGCGCATGACTTCCACATTGCCGATGCATTCGAAACTGTAGTCGACGCCACCGGTGAGCTGAACGATATGGTCGACGACGTTTTCGACATCCTTTGGATTGACGAAATCGGTCATGCCGAACTGCCGCCCGAGGGCTTCGCGTTTCGGATTGATATCGACTCCGATGATGCGGCTGGCGCCGGCGAGGCGGCAGCCCTGAATCACGTTCAGCCCGATGCCGCCGAGGCCGAATACCGCTACGGTCGAGCCCATTTCGACCCTGGCTTCGAAGATGACGGCGCCGACGCCCGTGGTAACGCCGCAGCCGATATAGCAGATCTTGTCGAAAGGCGCGTCCTCGCGGACCCTGGCCACGGAAATCTCCGGCAGCACGGTGTAATTGGAGAAAGTCGAACAGCCCATGTAATGCAACAGGGGCTTTCCGTCGAGCGAGAAGCGGCTGGTGCCGTCGGGCATGACGCCCTGGCCCTGGGTGGCGCGCACCGCCTGGCAGAGATTGGTCTTGGGATGCAGGCAATACTCGCAGGTGCGGCATTCGGCGGTGTACAGCGGAATCACGTGATCGCCGGGCTTCACCGAAGTCACCCCGGAACCGACCTCGACCACAATGCCGGCGCCTTCATGACCGAGAATGGCGGGAAAGGCGCCTTCCGGATCTTCTCCGCTGAGGGTGAAAGCGTCGGTATGGCAAACCCCGGTGGCCTTGAGCTCCACCATGACCTCGCCCGCTTTCGGGCCTTCGAGATCGACTTCACAGATTTCCAGCGGCTCACCCGCCGCGAAGGCTACTGCTGCTCTGGTTTTCATCGCTTGCGTCCCATCGAAACTTGTCCGGGGCAATGTTGCACATTAGCCCGTCATACTGCAAGAATCCCCGATCCGTGAATCCGGACGGAATTGACGGGACACTACCCTCCCGCTAATCTTGGCCGGCTATCCCAACTCCCGAAACGAGGCATGTACAAATGACAGGCAAGCTGCACAAGGCGCTACTCGCATTCTTTCTTCTCCTGGCATCGACCAGCACGCTGGCCCAGGACGAATCCCTGATGACCTACGACCAGGCCGCTCAGGCCATGATCGCAGCCCAGACCTTTGCCATTGACCAGGGCTGGAACGTGACCATTCTCGTTACCGACCAGAACAACAATCCGGTCATGTTGCACCGCATCGACGGCGCGGGTGCGCGCACCTTCGAATTTGCCTCCCGCAAGGCGCTGGTGGTGAACGAAACCGGGATCTCCTCCGGTGAATACGGCCAGCGAGTGGACGCCGGCGATATGGAAGAAGTCGAAGGCGGCGTCACCTTTGCCGGCGGCGTTCCGATCTTCGTGGACGGGCAGCGCATCGGCGCGATCTCCGTCAGTGGCGTAACCGCGGCGCAAGACGAGGAAGTGGCGATCGCCGGCGCCGAAGCGATCGGCAGCGCATCAAACTAATCAACCGGGCGGAATATCCATGAGCGATTCACATCCCTTGAGAGTGCTATTCGTCATTCTTGCCATTTTCGCGGCCGGCGCGGCGGCCGCGCAGTCGGCGCCTCCCGAATCTCCTCCCGCCGATTGGGGACCCGTTTCCATCAATCTGGAGGAGATCGAGTATCCCTATCCGGTCAGTTACATGGACTTTCGGGTTTACAACCAGAACGCCCGGCTCGCCTACATGGATGTTGCGCCCAGCGGACCCGCCAACGGACGCACGGTAATCTTTCATCACGGCGGCCTCTATTACGGCTGGTATTGGGAGAAACAGATCGCGGCGCTGAGCGAGGCGGGCTACCGGGTAATCGCCAAGGACCGTCTCGGCTGGGGGAAATCTTCCAAACCGGTCATTCCGTACAGCATCAACCTGTGGGCTTCGAACACCGCGCGCCTGATGGATCATCTCGGCATCGAACAGGCGGCGGTCGTCGGCCATTCCATCGGCGGGCAGATGGTGACCCGGTTCGCCTTCCTGTACCCGGAACGCGCCACGCACGTGGTAACCGTCAACCAGGTCGGTCTCACCGACCGCCGCAAGGGCCGCGGCTTTCAACCGCTTTCCGGTGAAGTCGATGTCAATCCGGACATGGACGAAGTCTACGCCGGCCTGCTGCGCTGGGCGGAAGAGAACTATGTCAACTGGCAGCCGGAGTTCGCCGAGCACATGCGCATCCGTTACGGAAACCGGCTGAGCGGCGACTGGCCGCGCATGGCCTATGTAAGCCGATTGACAGGCCAGATGCGCGGCATGGACACCGTCGTCAACGACTGGCAGCACATCGAAACAAAGACCCTGATCCTGGGCGGAGCGGAGGATTACCCGACCTATGCCGAAGAAGCGCGCCACGCCGCTGAAATTTTCCCTAACGGCGAGGTAGTCAACATCCCGGGTATCGGCCACAACCCGCATGAGGAAGTTCCAGAGATCGTGAACGCCGAACTGATTCGATTCCTGGGTTCCTGAAACATGAAAGCAGTGCGAGTGAACGAATTCGGCGGGCCCGAAGTCCTGTCCGTCGAAGAACTGGAAGTGCCCTCCCCAGCCGATCATGAAGTACTGGTCAAGATCGAAGCGGCCGGCCTGAATTACATCGACACGTATCAGCGCTCGGGCCTGTACCAGATCCCCCTGCCCACGACGCTCGGCATGGAAGGCGCCGGCAGCGTGGTGGCGGCCGGACCCGACGTCAAGAGCCTGAAACCGGGAGACCGGGTTGCGTTCACCAATGTCATGGGCGCCTACGCCGATTACGTCAAGGCTCCGGAAGATCGGCTCGTGCCGATTCCGGACGGGGTTTCCTTCGACGAAGGCGCGGCCGCCATGCTGCAAGGCTGCACCGCGCACTATCTGAGCCAGTCCACTTACAAGCTGGGCAAGAGCGACCGCTGCCTGATTCACGCCGCCGCGGGCGGCGTCGGCCTGCTGCTGATCCAGATGGCCAAGAACGCGGGCGCTTTCGTCATCGGCACCTGTTCCACCGAAGCCAAGGCCGAACTCGCCACGGCCGCCGGCGCCGATGAGGTCGTTCTCTATTCGAAGCAGGACTTCAAGACCGAAGTGAAACGCATCACCGGCGGCGAAGGCGTGACCGTCGCCTACGATTCGGTCGGCAAGGCCACCTTCGAGGACAGCATCGACTGCCTCAGCAAGCGCGGTTACATGGTGCTCTACGGCAATGCCAGCGGACCGGTCACTGAGTTCAATCCGGCCAGCCTCGCGGCCAGGGGCTCGCTGTTCCTGACGCGTCCCGCCCTGTTCGACTACATACTGGACCGCGCAGAACTCGTGGCGCGCAGCGGCGATGTCTTCAACTGGATACGCGAAGGCCGCCTGCGCTTGCGCATGGAGCATTTCTTCCCGCTATCTGAAGCCCGCGCCTCCCACGAAGCGCTAGAAGGACGACGCACCACGGGCAAGGTGCTGCTCAAGCCGGAAGGAACCTGATTCCGCACCGCTCGACCGGTTCGGCAACGAACAGAAATCCCACTCAACCAATGAGGAACTCTTCATGAAAACCAGCAAAATCCTGCTCGCCGCCTGCGCCATGCTGTTCGCCGGCAGCCTGGCCGCCCAGTCCATCGACCTCGGCCGCGGCGAACTGCCCGTCACCGTGCCTGAAGGCTACGACGACGGCACGCCGGCGCCGCTGGTCGTGCTGTTGCACGGATACACCTCGAGCGGCGCCAACCAGGACACCTACATGGGTTTCAGCGAACTCGCCGACAGCTACGGCTTCCTGTTCGTGGCCCCGGACGGCACGCGCGAGTCGGGCGGCGACCAGAACCGCTTCTGGAACGCCAGCGACGCCTGCTGCAATTTCTATGAATCCGAAGTCGACGACGCCGGCTATATCGCCTCGATCATCGAAGAGATGAAGTCCGAATACAGCGTCGACGAGGACCGGGTCTACCTGATCGGCCATTCCAACGGCGGCTTCATGAGCTTCCGCATGGCCTACGAGCATTCGGACACGATCGCCGCCATGGTCAGCCTGGCCGGCGCCAACCACATGGAAATGCGCGAAGCGCCGCCCAACGGCGTGCACATCCTGCAGATCCACGGCACCGCCGATTCGGTAATCATCTACGGCGGCGGCGACATCCAGGACGTCCGCTACCCAGGCGCACTCGGCACCGTGCGGCGCTGGGCAACCTACAACGGCTGCTCGATGGAAGGCGCCGGGCGCGAGTTGCGCGACCTCGACGCCAGCCTGCCCGGCCACGAATCCGGCACCTATCTGTTCGAAGCCGGCTGCCGCCCCGGCGGTTCGTCCGAATTGTGGACCATCCCGGCCGGCGCCCATTCGCCAATCCTGTCCGACACCTTCGCCGAACAGGTAATCGAATGGCTGCTGGCGCACCCCAAAACCCGAGGCGAAAGCGGCTAGATCAGTTCTTCGCGGGCCGGCTCGTCCTGGCGAAGGGCTGGCCCGTTTCAATTCTTGCCGGGAGTTGTCCATGTGGAGGCGCCAAAGTCTGAATTGTCTGTTTCCAGTGGCCGCGTTGGCTTTTCTGGCATCTTGTGGCGCTGAAGACGACAATGGCTATCGGCTGGAAGTTTCACATCGGGTTGATTTCGAGCCTATCGGAGAAATGAGCGGCATTGTTCGCAACCCGCTTGATGGGTCTTTCTGGGTACATAACGACAGTGGAGATGAACCACGGCTGTTTGCTTTGGACGCCGAGGGTAGAGTGCAGATTCCCGAAAACCTTGGCGACGACTTCCACGGCGAAGAAGCGGAAACAGGCAAGGAACCGTGGCCCGGAGTGTTCATTGAGAATGCGGCCAACCAGGACTGGGAAGATGTCACCAGCGACGGAGTAAACCTGTACATCGCTGACATGGGCAATAACCGCAATGCCCGACGCGACTTGGGAATCTATGTCGTGCCTTGGGAGTCGCTAAGCGATACTCAAACCGCAAACGCAGTCCGCTTTATCCCTGTGTACTATCCCGAGCAGGCCGACTTCCCCCCGCAGGAGCGGCATTTTGACAGCGAGAGCCTGTTCTTTGCTGACGGCAGCCTGTATGCAATCACCAAGCATCGGGAGTCCTTTCCCAACCAGCGGATGCAACCGGGCGCCAACCTCTACCGGCTGGACTCTCAATCCGAATCCGAATCGGAATCGAACGCCCTGACCCTGATCGACAGTCACCCCGAACTAACCGCGGCAACCGCCGCCGAGTTGTCGCCGGACGGCAATACCCTTGCGGTGCTGTCCTATACCGCAGTATGGCTTTTCGAGCAGCCCGCGGAAGGCGATGCCTGGCTATCGGCTCCTTCCCGCCGGTTGCCGCTAGACGTTGACGCTGCCCGACAGGTCGAAGCCATAGCTTGGCTCGACTCGGAAACCCTGATCGTAACCAACGAGCAACGAGACTGGTTCGAGGTTGAGGCGACGAATTGACCAATCTGTAGTTAGTTGAATTTATTAAATATTTTCTGGATCTTGTTGGCCGTAGATTCGCATGATTTCAACAAAGCCCGTTTTTTCGCGGTAAAAAATAGAGTGCTTACGGAACACGCTTCGACGGTAGCCCGCGCGGATTTCATCAACAGCGGGATATTGTCTTGGGGTGTCAGCGATAAGCTGACACTGTGCTAGAAGTTCAAAATAGAATTTATCGGCCTGAACCACCCCAAAGCGCTCCAGGCCGAATAGCCAAATTTTGTTTAGGTCGTTGTCGGCTTCAGGCGATAATTCATAGCTGCCCATTTCGCCGCGCTTTCTCTTTGAAATCTTCTAGCCGTTCCTCCGGGGTTTTCTCACTATAGCCATATTTCTCTATGCCCCGCTCGGCCTGTATCAATCCAGCGCGTATTTCTTCGTGTCGTCTGGCTTGGCGTATAAGGTCGTTAACGACTTCGCTTTTGTTCGCGAACTCGCCACGGTCAACTTGACGTCTTAGCCATACGTCATTGGGCTCTCTGAGGGTAATCGTTTGACGGGTCGCCATTCTCCGCCCTCCTGTCACTGTGCTTCTGGTGCAATAATACACCTGTTTTACACCAGAGTGCAGGAGAAGCAAACCCGCGTAGGCGAACAGAAGAGACTGGCCAAAGAGCAGCACCTGCCCTGAAACGATAGTCAGCACGCAGACGTACATCGGGTTCCTCACGAACTGGTAGAGGCCGGACGCGACGAGTACTTCTGTCTGTAGCACCGGCGCCGGCGTGCCACGCCCCTCAAGAGCGAAGCGGGCGAAACAATCCAACAGGCAGGCCAGACCCGCGACGACCGTCCTCACGCCCACTACCCGCTCGCCTGACAGACCGAACGGTGGCGGCTAATCACGCCTATCGGGCCGGACCACGTTGCAGGGCATTTGCAGCAGATCCAAGTTTGTGTCCCACCCCGCCCACAAGATCGCACCTCCTATCAATGACCGAATCCGCGGTTCCGCGCACTTTTCGACGGAATCAGGCGGACGATTTGCAAGCTCTCGACAAGCGTGCAAGGCATCGTCAGCGTGGCATTCTGCATCTTCCGACCCCAGTGCCTTGGCTTGGCCGGTGACGAACGCTTCCCAAAGGAAGAGCCCAGAGCGATCACTTTCAAACTCCGACCAGTCCAAGTGCACCGACGGTAGCGGTTTTCCCCGTTGGCTCATTCGAGTTCCAATCTCGTCAAGAATCCACGCGACCTGGGTGATGCCGGTTGCGAGCGCGGCGGCTCCCGCTGCGGCTGACCAAGGACGGTTTCCATCTATAGGACGGCCTTTAGTGAGGCATTGCGGTTTCTTGGAAACCGGTGCCCAGAGCGGGCATTCGAAACCAAGCGCGACTTTCCGCCCTTCTGCCAGAGTAGAAACGATGTCATCAACCAAGGCAACCATACAGTTGTCCATATGGGATTGTGTTCCAACCAGACGCGCCCATCCAAAGTTGTTCTTCACGACAGACCCTATGTCAGCGCAGTAGATTGTGAGTTCCTCAGCCACATCATTGAGAGTGCGTCCATCTCGCTTTTCACTCTCAAAAATTAGTTCTGAATCCAAATTAAGTTTGAATTCTTCTGCCTGATCGCGTTTTCGCAATTTTTGAAGGTACACTCTATCCTGAGCATCAATTACTGCTCCAACTTCTTCTTTTTTCCAAATTCCGAAAAGACAAACCTCTGAATCTCCGTAATCGGCACAAGTTACTACCAACAATTCGAATTCAGCAGCCGGACTGATAGTGACATACCGTGACTCAAGATTTTCGGAATTGATCCATTTGAATTTTACTTGTACGGATCTGCCGCGAATCCAGCCATCCATGTCCTTCATGCTCTTTCTAAGTTTGGACATCTTTAGATAATCTTCACAAAAACTTTCGCCTAGATACCCCTCAGGACCATCATATTCCTTTGTAAGATTATCAATCTGTGTACAATATTCGAGAACCTTTTTCCTATCTGTGTTCATTACGACTTCAACCTCGTAGTCTGGGACGTAGTCTGGAAATGCTTCATAAAACTCGGAAATACGACCAGTTTTATGCATGTGCTCTTCAACTTTTTCGATATTTGCAGTCAGAAAATCTTTCATGTCGCTATTTTTGGCCCATGCCCGTATACGCGATTCATATGCCGACATTAACAATTGTTCCCGTGCAGTCATAAAATTTGAGTTCTCATATTGTGGCCAATAACCGTCAAATATCAATGGCTCTTACTGTGGGGACCGCTTGGTGGCGGTCCCCACAGATTGAGATTCCTACGCTAGGCTGCGGCGGCGCATTGACGCCCGCTGCATTCGGCCGCGTGAATCAAGTTCTTCCCCGGAGTTATCCGGCAACTTGAACACACATAAGTGGACCACCCGTTCCCGGTGGACGAGCGCTCCCCCGCCGAGGGCGTTGCCTTGCAGGCGATGATCCTCGCCTTCTCCCACTGCGGGAAATCGTTCTACGGTCGCGTTTGAAGTATCGTTCAGGAAGTCCTTCGTCTCCTCGGCTGAAACCTCCTTTTCTTCCATTTCACTGTCAATCGCATCCAATGCGAAGCTCTCGACCAGCTTCGGAAAAATCTTCGGTAACGTCATCGGACTATCGAAAATATCGAATCCAAGAATCTGCCCGTTTATCGCGAACATGGCTCCCGATTGGCCGTCCACGGTATGGAAAGCCTTCAGAAACTCTTCCAGGCTCGTTCTATGCGTGTCATACATCGCAGCGGCCGCTTCCGTTTCCGAACGGGCTTTCAGGCGATCGGCCTTTTCGGATATGTCGCGCCAGACTTCATCCTGATCGCTCCACCTCGTGCCGACTGTACGCAAGGATTCATTGACCTGGACAGCCTTTCTGGCTCTTCCCGACGCATAGTGCGTGCGTCTGGCGCTGGCAAATTCCCTTGAGTCGGACCGCCAGCGCCCCGCTTCCACGCAGGACACGGGAATCACGATAGTCTTGTTCGCAGCCGCCAGAACCGTCAGATTCAGGATGCGATTCTGTTTCGCGCCGACCAACTCCTCGCCATCCAGCAACAGGACTGGCCGGTTGCCTTCATTGATGAACTTGAGTTCCGGAACGCTTCCCGAATCGGAAACTTCCGTAACCCGGGCGTTTCCGGAGGAAATCGCATCGTCAAGCAATCGATATTCCGGTTCGTCCGGCCCCTTGGCCAGCAAGGGAATCATCGTCAGATTGCGATGCTTCTGGGGCTCCCCTAGGGAAATTTCAGATACTCTTTCGGCCACAGTGGACATGAGAACCTCCAACACTCGATCGAAAAAATAAAGATCTCAATTTTCGATCAGTCGGTGGCTCACCAGATGAGGCACTGATCTGAATGTTCAATCGCCGTAGACTTTCCGGGCCGAACGCAGTTTTTCGCGTACCTTTTCCCGCAGTTCAGCAGGCGCCAGGACTTCGACATCCGAGCCATATCGGAGGATGTCCATGAGCAATTCCGTATCGTTCGAATACGGCACGGTCAGAACGTAATGGCCTTCTTCGTCAAAGTGGCTCTCCTGCGCCGAATGCCATTTTTCCAGTGCGATCCAGCGAGCACGGTCCGCATGAACTCGCAACACGGCCCTTTTTATTTGCTGGCCGGCAAATATACCGTAGCCGGCGCCAAGCTCTGCATCAAGCATCGCATCCGCAACGTTTTTGGCCTTCATTGATTGAAGTTCCACGGCGCGCATGGCGTCCACTCCAAAACTTCGAAGTCCTTTGCGGAGATGACACCATGCATCCAGATACCAATTTTCGCGGTAGTAGACCAAGCGTTGGGGAGACACCTCCCGGAATGTAATCTCGTCCAGATGACGATTGTAATGTTCAAGTTTCAATCGCCTGCGCCTCAGCAGACCAGAGGCAATGGTTTCGAAATGAGCGGGCTCGACCGGTCGTGCGGCTATATTGAGCACGCGAATGCGGCGAGTGAGTTCTGCGATGGAATGGTCGCCCGCATCAAGCAACATCCTGATTCGCGCCTGTAGTGGTTTTATGTGTGGGCCGAGCAATCCAGGCTGAAGGTTGGACAGCAGGTGCTCCATGGAAAGCAGAGCGTGAATTTCCGAGGAATTCAGCCACAATCCAGGTAACGAATATCGTTGACCGTCATTTTGCGATTGCTCATAACGGTACCCGCGCATGGACGGATCCCAGACGATAGGCGCGTTTAACCTGTCCCTCAGATATTCAAGATCGCGCTTGATCGTCGCACGAGAAACGCCTAGCTCCTCAACCATCAAGGCCAGAGGTGTTGCCCGCCTCTCTTGCAGAAGTTGGTCAATCTTATAGAAGCGTTCGGTGCGGTCCATCTGCTCATCCGTACTGGTTGACAGTCCGAATAACCGCTACGAGCTTCCAGGTCAAGCCTGGGCCATTGATCAGGTGGTCATTCGCAGACCACACCGTCGCCATCGCCGTCGCGCATGTAGCGATAGGCGGGATGCGAACGCGGGACAGGGGCGATGCCGTGGCGTCGGGCTTCGGCGCAGGTGATGCGGCCGTTTCCGTTATCGTCCCAACGTTGCAGTGCATCGACGCTGGAAGGCGCGGAGTTACTTTCAAATGCCGGGACGGGTGCAGGTACCGCATTGCGGGCGTTGTCAGCCAGGAATTCCAGTTCGTTGGAATCACATTGCGCCAGAATGCCTTGCGCGGCGGCTGCTTCGGCACGGTCAATCGTGAGGTTGTATTTCTGTCTCACGGCAATGGTGCGGGCAACGAACCAGCAGGCATTTTGGGGAGGTACCCACTCCGCGACATCCTTCGCGGATTTCACATTGCGATTGAGTCGCGGCGCTGCCAGGGTGAGATTGAGCAGGTCCGATGCGAACTGCCGCTTGACGGCGGCACTCCTGCCGCAAAGTCCCGATTCGTGCGCCTCCAACAGTGAAACCATGTGCTCGATGTCCGTGTCGCGTGGACTGCCAAAATACGTACCGGTATAGGGGCTGTATATGCGCCCTCCCATTTCGGCAATGATTTCTCTTTCTACCGATTGGGAATAGGGATAGTCGGAGCGGTCATAAGTCGAGCAGCGAAATTCCGGTGCGATGACAAGACCAAGCCATGTTTCCTGCGCAAAAGCTGTCGAGAAGCCGCCAATCAGCAACGTCAGTACTGAGTTAACAACAATCAGCCTCATGGCCTGGTTCTTCTGGTTGTCTATAGTTCTTGTCGATTGTTTTGGTAATTGGCCCCGCGGGGCGGCGCAATCGTCAGCGCAATTTGAAAGTATACTCCGTCATATTCCGATGCCAAAAGCTGCAAGATTCAGAGCATAGCCTCAGATCTCCGCCTGGCGTGATCAGGCGTCTTGCGAGCCCGGCCCGCGCCACGGGGTCAGGCGCGGCCACCAGCGACGCACATGCCGGCAATAGGTCTCATACGATCCTTCGAATCTTCGACGAAGTTGCGGCTCTTCGTAGAATCGCACGTGCAGGTGAAATCCGAGCAGAAGCAACCCAGCGTAGGCGAACAGAGAGACCTGGCCAAAGAGCAGCGCCTGCCCGGCAACGATGGTCAGTACGCAGACGTACATCGGGTTCCGCACGAACCGGTAGAGGCCGGACACCACCAGCACTTCGGTCTGCCCCACCGGCGCCGGCGTGCCGCGTCCCTCAAGGGCGAAGCGGGCAAAACAATCCAGCAGGCAGGCCAGACCTGCAATGACTGCCGCTACACCCACTACCCGCCCGACCGGCAGACCGAACAGCGGCGCCTGCATCGACCAACCGGATAGCAAGAACGGGACAACGCCGGCTACAACACCGGGAGCAGCCAGGAAGAATGCGAACGACCCCAGGACCGCACGCGCAGTTGTGCCCTTCTCGAACATGTCATGATGCCCGGAGAATCCCAAGAATGATGTTACGACAGCCTGGCGCTCAAGATGCAACTCGACCCTGACAGCGATCCGTAAATCTCGCACTAACTATCCGTATTTCTCGCAATAGAACCCCGTAAAACTCGCAATAGGGCTTCGTAAATCTCGCAATAGCGGCTACAATGGAAGCCATGTACAAACGACATGTCCAGAGCCTGCTCCATGAATTGCTCGGCGAATTTCGCATAGTCTACGTCACGGGGCCGCGGCAATCCGGGAAAACGACGCTCGTCCGCATGGTGGCGGAGAACCTGCCGTTGCGCTACATATCGCTGGACGATCAGGCAACTCGCACCGCCGTGGAATTCGACCCACATGGATTCATTCGCTCCCTGGGTGACGAGAGCGTGGTCATTGACGAGTTTCAATATGTTCCGGCGCTGATCCCCGCCATCAAGGAAGCCTCCGATCGACTGGCGCCGGATCGGCGCGGCAAGTTTCTGCTCACGGGTTCCGCCGATATATTCGCCACCGCGCGGGTGCAGGAAGCTCTTCCGGGTCATATGGCGCGGCTGGAGTTGCTGCCGCTTTCCGTGGACGAGATTTCGGGCGGTGGGAGAAATGCGATCGACTTCCTGATGCGGGAGAATTACCGGCAACAAGGCGATTATCCCGAATTGACCCGCAATCGGATTGCCGACGCCATCGTCCGTGGCGGCTACCCCGAACTGATCGGAAAAAGCCAACGCATTCGACGAGTGTGGTTTGGCTCCTATATCAGGGGACGGCTGCTGAAAGATTTCGAATCGCTTTACGCCTCCCGCGCGGACAGTCACACCAATATCGCCGCCCTGGCGCTCTATCTTTCAGGTTTGTCCGGCAATCTTCTGAAGTATGCCAATGTCGGCAGCGATCTGCGCCTCGATGACCGGCTGGTGAAGAGATACATCGAGACTCTTGAACTGATGTACATCGTTCAGCGCGTTCCGGGATTCACCAAAAACCGCGCCAAACGGCTTGCCGTCAGTATGCCGAAAATATATCTCCTTGATACCGGATTAGCTTGTGCCTTGCTTGGCATAAGAGACGGCGAAACCCTGCTGGCAACCAATCATTACGGCGCGTTGCTGGAGAATCTGGTTTATCTGGAATTGCGCAAGGCCGCGGCCTGTGCCGAACAACCCATCTCTCTTCATTATTTCCGCAACACGCATCAACGCGAAGTCGATCTCTTGATTGAACGGGACGATGGGCAGGTGACGGGGGTGGAGGTCAAGGCTTCGGCCAATGTCTCCGCACGAGACTTTCGCGGCTTGTCGGCCTTGTCCGATTTCGCAGGAACAAAATTTCAGCAGGGCATTTTGCTTTACACCGGATTTCGAGTTCTTCCCTTTCGGATCAAGGACCAGACATTTTACGCGCTCCCCCTTAGCGCATTGATTCCCATTCCCGATTGATCAACGCCCGACAACTCCGAGCGATACGCCCGGTAGTACCTGCATCGGATCCCATTCGAAAAATCTTACTCTTCTCGCAAGCTGTCGCTGTTGCCCTTGAGGCCGACTTGGGCAGGACATGACTGTTATGCGAATACCGTTTCGCGTATAGTTCGTCTCGACCTCAAAGACGGTCATTTTCACCCGATATAGAGTGCAATGTTCAGAAATAAATTGACAAAAAACGATCCCCGCGAGCTTCCCGCGTACACGATCACGGAAGTCGCGCACTACCTCTCCGTGCCGCCAGCCACCATCCGCTATTGGTCGGTGGGTCGGGACGGCTACGAGTCGCTGATCGAAGTGCCGGAGCACACCCCCACTTTGCTCTCTTTCCTGAATCTCACCGAGCTTCACATGCTTGCCGCCGTCCGGCGCACGCATCAAGTGAAAATGCCCAGCATTCGGCAAGCGATCGATTACCTCGTGAAGATCGCCGACAACAAGGTGGATAAGCGCCATCCACTGATCAGCCGCGTTCTCGAAACGGACGGACTCGATCTGTTCATCCAGGAATACGGACAGATCATCAATATCAGCAAGTCGGGCCAGATAGCCATGCGGGAGATTATCAGCGGAGCGCTCAACCGGATTGATCGCGACCCCGACGGCATCCCGATCAAGCTCTTTCCATACACGCGGTCAGACTTTCAGAGGTCACCCGAGAGAGTCATCATCGATCCGACGATTTCCGCCGGACGCCCCGTTTTGGCCGGCACCGGCCTGACCACCGAACTCATCGCCGAACGCTACAAGGCCGGCGAATCAATTTCAGACCTGGCGAAGGACTATGAGCGCGCGGAAGAGGACATCGAAGAAGCAATCCGATGCGAACTCCCAGCCGCAGCCTGAACCTACGCTGTTTCTCGATCGCAATCTAGGAAAGCATGTAATCGCGGAATGACTTTGTAGCGACCAATTCCGCTAGCGATGCACTTTCAGATAACCCGTCACATGGCCCAGCAGTGATGCCACAAACCGGTGAAAACTGATCTCTTCGGACGGTTCACGGTACCAGCCATTGAGGCCTTGAGTCTTGTTTGATGTGACGAGGCACGCAGAATTGTAGAGACGCTCCCGAACCAGCTTTATGCAAAACTCTTCGTAACGTTTTACGTAAGAGCTATCGCGAAATTCCTCGTGTACCTTGAAGTGCGGCTCTTTCGCCTTTACTGGGCTCATGGACTTGGGAGACTCCTGGAGCATCATCAGGTAGCCCAGCCACGGGCTGGCGGAT
>JAJDYJ010000102.1 GCA_022822865.1 Pseudomonadales bacterium
TTCGCGTCGTGCTCCAACTCCGCAAACGTCAACTGCTCCATCGAAACCGCTCCGTCAAACCCCGTGAGCGCATTGTCCCTCACTGGCAACGCTCACGCCAGGACAAAACCGATCTCGACTTGTTCAGACCTTCCTTAGTGAATACGCATGGACGCTCAAATCGCCCCGTCGCCCTCGCCCGGAACTATTTTTTCCGATTTCTAGGCTATTCCTTGAAACTGTCGCTAGACTGCGTTGGTGAGAGATCACGACGTTCAAGGAACTACGAAATGGAACCGGTTATCACGCATCTGAAGGAAAACGCGCGCGCCCACCCATGTAATCCGTTTTACCAATGGCGCCGAACGCCGAATTGTTCGAATACAGTATCGTGCGACCAATTTTCCGCAGGTCAAAAATGCATGGATTTGCAATGGAGGTAACAGATGGATTCAGTGCTATCCAAGATCTACGAAAACCGATTTATACCTGCCCGTGGCGCCGCACCTGTTTATCTTGAAGGTAGAAAGGAAGTGTGCAACAGGCTCCATGTTTATATCAGGGCAACCATTGACGGCCGCCCACCCAAAGTTATTCCGGTCATTCTCGGCCCGATTGGCATCGGCAAAACAGCAATCCTTCGTTGGATCGAGAGTCATGCGAAGGACGAAATCGTACCGGGAGAGAGCCTGAAAGTTACCTTCGTATCGGGAAGTACGCTGCAGTCTCCGGAGGACGCGAGAAAGCTATTCGGTGGGGACGTAGATGGCGACATATGGAAGCAGACTTGGAGTGGCATTGAGGATAAGTCAAAAGTGGATCTACTTGCCGAACGACGGAAATGGGAAAAGGGCCAGTTCGCACCAAATATCAGCAAGGCGATTGACAGGCATTACCTGAAAGCCACGAATATCATTCTTGTTGACGATGCGCAACTTATTGAAATAGATGCGCTTATTTCACTCACCAATGAAGTCGAGTGGCTTAGACGGATCGAGGGGGTAGCGATACTTCTCATACTCGGGGGAAGGCAAGGGCTACTCGACTTGATACGAGATGTGAACAGTCGATCGCGCGATTTCGATTTGTCGACAGATGTCATCAGGCTCAGGCCATTGAAGTTTTTCGAAGTTTGCAAGGTTGTGCGCTCTACTCTTGCACTCGGAGAAATTCCAATTGGAGATCAAGCCCTGTTTGACGTTTCAAATGCCACAGGTGGACACCCGTTTTTCGTTCAATTCTGGGGAAACATACTCTGGAACGAAACCCGGTGGCATCACAAAGACTGCGTAATCGAAGAAGATGTGGAGAACGCCAAACGGATATTTGATTATCAACTTGGGAAAACGGAGGGGTTTAGAAGAAGGGATTGGAACAAAGACGAGCTTACGATGATTGAAGAAGTTGGAAAGGCTTTGCACGAGAAAGACGTTCTTTCCAAACAGGAGTTAGACGAAGTTGTTGTCAACGCCGGCGAATCCGTTGGTTTGGACGACTTCCAATCCAGAGAGATTCTGGGTTACATGCTACGAGAGGACATCATTGACAGGGACAGCCTGGACGGTGGGTACAAGGAAGCCATTCCCACGAGAATCGAATACTTTGTCGCGAATGGGACCGCTTCGATTCCTGCCCAAGGCTAAAGGCTCGGACATTCGACTGAATCGGCCTCTATCCCTCACTGGTTATGGCTGTATTGGTGTCACGTCGACGCGAATTTCTGGAATTGTTTGAACCGCTGTTTCAGATAGGTTTGACTAGGGCGCTCTGCTTCTTTTGCAGGTAGGCGCAGCAACTTTCGGCCATCAAGTTCCTTCAAGCTTTCCAGAATGGGGCCATCTCGCTCTTCCAGCACATTGCGAGCCACATGCACGCGATACTCTGGATCCACCCCAATTAGGAAAGAGTCGAACGCGCTGTGATGTAAAGTGGACATGCAAATGCCGTTGGTGACGGCCACTGGCCCCGCCTCGGCATCGGGGATTATGTGTGCGCCAACGAGCAGATTGCGAAGTGGAAGTCCACTGAAAGCACAGCGATATCCATAAGCCGATTTGACCACACTGCTGAACCATGCCTGATGGTTTCTACGTTTGCTTTGCGCATTGATCCACGAAGCTTCTCTAACTTCGATTTGACTCGAAGCGAAAGCGTCCACTGAACTAAGGTTGGGATGTATGACATCGGGTGCCGCCAACAAGACTTTCCTCTTCTCCGTATCGAAATGCTTTATCCTAACCGGGAAGACCGCATCGTAGACTGCTGGTTCCACGCCTCGAAAGTAAATGATGGGCGCCTGTATCTCGTAAGCCCGTTTTAGCTGGGCATTGGCGCCTGAATCCAGCCTCCCTTTGGCAAGATCATACGCGAGAAGGCCAGAGTCGAAATCGAAAGCTTTTTCCTGATCCTGATACCAAATACTGCGGCCGGACCTTGGCACCACCGTCTTGACGCTAAGTGCGGCACCCATTCGACGTGGTTTGAATATCCCCAATGCCTGACTGGCGAATTTGATGTTCTCTCCCTGAAATTCGAACCCGGCATTGATGCGGTCCCAAGGAATCCTGCCATTAAACTCAAGAGCCAGGTACTCCAGCACCTCAAACGCCTTGGCCCGAATGGCCCAGTCGGGGTCGCCACTTCCTCTCATTTCTTACTCAGTTCTATCCATCGTTCTTGTGCCGACCAAGCCGGGCGGGGATGCTTACTAAGTCCATAGAGGAATATTACTCCAATGCCAATGAGCCAGTATTCCATCGGCAACGATACCACTTTTGCGAAATTACTTCCCCTTCGCTGGCGTAGGCGCTACACCTCCTTGGGAATGGAAGCTCTGACTCGCCTTACTCCAATTCCAGCGGTACGACTTTTACTCCACCTACAATCTCGCAGGCATAATTACCTGGACAATAGTAGAAAACATAACGGTGTGACGCATTGAGTTGGCCTCTCACCTTTTCAGTGTCTTTTTTCTTTTTGTTGTTGGAGTTTGGGTGCGTTGCAGAAAACACCTCTGCGACCACCGAACCGTCTTCTGACATGATATCGGGACCGGGAGACGTGCCTAAATTTACGCAAAATGGAGCGGCATCGGGATGATGGTCAAAAAGATAGTTGACTGCCCGAACGCTTACGAGGCCTGTGAAGGTCTGATTCACCTGCTCTATCAAGTTAAGAGGCTGTGTCGCATCAAAAGGGTCACGACCAATCTTTTCAAACTTAAATGCTTCCAGCAGTCGGATTCCATCGCCTTCTTCCGCAATTCTTCGAACAGTCGAAAGGGCACACTCTGCGGCGCGTCGAATTTCATCTTCAAGAGCTTTGGTGTCATCCCTGCTGGTTAGCCGCCTCTTCTTCATACAGATCAATTACTTTTCTCGGTTTCCGTATCTAGCGACTGTTGTGTAGCGCTTCTCCGGTGAAACATTTCCCGATTTCGAGTGATCTCTGTAACACATCATGGATGCTGGAACTATTGGAATTCGTCCTGATCGCTGACCGAGGTGCCGCTTTGGGACTTCAACTGCCGGTTCAGACGTGCGAGCGGATCTGAGAATGCCTCCTCCAGCTTGACAATGTGCCGACAAAGCCAATCAATCCTGTCCGACCAATTCTCTTCGTCGAAACCATCAAACGGTTGCGAGTAGCAAATTCGACAAGCCTTCTTTTCGTCCAACCTCTGCCAATCAAGCATCGATCCGAAACGCTCTTCGATTTTATCCCTTTCTTGTTCAAGCTGATCGAAAATCCATTTGTTTTCCGAACCCTCGGAACGTGCGAGCATAAGTTCAACACGCGCCTCGCTCTTCAAAAAGATCAGGTTGAAAGCGCAGCCAGACACGCCGGTGGCGCTGGCCAGCCAGTGATCCTTGGACGGACTGATGTTGGAGTATCGCACGATACTGCGAGCACGTAGTTCCTCCAGAGTCTTTGTCCAGAAAGTCCGCCGAATCTCGTTACGGAGCTTTTGGCTGCCCTGCACAGACTTTTCCTCGTATTCCTTCGCTGCCATTCCGATCATGTAGTCTGCAACCTCGGGCGTTGGAATGATCTGCTGAAGATCGATCAGAAGCTCTTCGCCCAAGCTGTACGGCAACACCCGAAAGCACTGCGCCCGAACCCCGTGTCCGATCAGCCAGAGCACGGTCGCCGTCACTTCTTTACGGAAGTTAGCTGCTACCAGTATCAACCGCTGCTCACTGCCCGCATTCAGCACTGTGTCGTCGAGGTCTTCAACGTTGAGGAATTCGCAAAGGTTTTTTACGGCATTTTGTCCGTTACACCACCGGTCGAGATACCTCTGGTAGATTTCCACGATTTCCGCCTTTTTCAGGCTGGAGCAATAAGCCACATACTTGAGCGCCTGCCACACAACATCACGTCCAGAATCGTCAAGCTTGTTTTCGATGATCACCAGCCGGCCTTCCTTATCAAGCATCAGCAAATCGAGACGCTCGCGAGTATCCGCAAAGCCGTCGAATTCCTTCTGAATGACCAAGAGATCTTCACCAAGCGCCTCTGGAGTTTGTACGAGCCACTCCTGAAGATGAGGCCGTTCCTGCAGCTTCAGATCGCTGAAACACTGCCGTTCAAGCCGTATGAGGTGATTATCTGACTGATTGACCCTAAACATACGTGAATCTTGCCTAAATAGACTGGGGAATCACTGCCGACTCTTTTCTGGAAGCCTCACCCGACAAAACAATGTGTCGGGCCTTACAGTTAAGCGTATCCCCAGTGCAACTATGTTTGGTGCCGAAGGCCGGACTTGAACCGGCACGGCCGTGGGCCACTACCCCCTCAAGATAGCGTGTCTACCAATTCCACCACTTCGGCACATGAAACTCAGTTGTCGCTCCCCGGAACTTGCGGCACGTCGTCCGGGGCGGGTTGGTCGATCTGCGGCACCGCGTCGTCTGCGAGGTCCGCGTCGAGTTGCGGTAACTCGTCGGCTGTCAGGGACTGTTCGAGCACGGACTGCTCAAGCAACTCCGGGTTGGCGATCGGCAGGCCCGTCGGGTCGGCGAGTTGCGACTGGCCGCGGGCGTAGATCGCCAGCACCAGGCTGGTGCCGTAGAACAGCACGGCCGCTACCGTGGTCGCCCGCACGAGGAAGCTGCCGCTGCCGGACGAACCGAATACGGTTTGCGACGCGCCGGCCCCGAACGAGGCGCCGGCGTCCGCGCCCTTGCCTTGCTGCAGCATCACGAGGCCAACGATGGCCGCGGCCACGACGACGTGAAGGACGACTACCAATGTTTCCATGATCAGCTACCCGCGCTGGTACAGATGGTTATGAATTCTTCCGCTTTCAGCGAAGCGCCGCCGACCAGACCACCATCGATGTCCGGCTGGGCGAACAGCTCCGCCGCGTTGGCGGCATTCATACTGCCACCGTAAAGGATGCGAACCCCGCCCGCAATCTCTTCGCTCCGGCGCGCCAGTCGCTCGCGCAACATGGCGTGCACCGCCTGGGCCTGTTCCGGCGTCGCCGGCGTTCCGCTGCCGATGGCCCATACCGGCTCGTAGGCGATGACCGCGCCGCGCATGGCTTCCATTCCCGTCTTTTCCGTCACGGCGTCGAGCTGGCGCGATACAACCGCTTCGGTTTCGCCGGCATCGCGCTCGGCCCGGGTTTCCCCTACGCAAAGTATGGGGATCAGCCCGCTTTCCCTGGCCGCGGCGAACTTGTCCGCGACCTCGGCATCCGTTTCTCCCAGGTGGCCCCGGCGCTCCGAATGTCCGAGGATGACGAACTCGGCGCCGCAGTCCACCAGCATCGAAGCGGACGTCTCTCCCGTCATCGCGCCCTCCGCCAGCCCGTACAGATTCTGCGCTCCGGGCCGGATATTGCTGCCGGCCAGGGCCGCTACGGTCTCTCCCAGATGCAGATGCGCCGGGCAAACGGCGATATCGACCCGGCCTGCGAGGCTTTGCAGGGGTGGCTTGACGGCATCAAGCAATTGCCTGTTTCGCGCCCGGGAGCCATGCATCTTCCAGTTTGCAACAACGAGTTTGCGGCGCATGTCCCTGAATTCCGGGGGCGTGAACGCTGCCCGCGGACCGTGAAAAACGGGGCGCTAATACTAGCCGAGACGCCGCTTCCGCGCAAGGTAAGCCCTGTTTTGATCGGGATTCTGCGACTCCGCTTCGCTGCGCGCAGAATGACGAATTGGAAGCAGCGGGAAATCGAACTACGTTAAATCAGCCAACCTGATTGGCGACGAGTTCGGACAACTCGTTGGCGAGCGCTTCGACGCGCTCGGCGTCCTCGCCTTCGACCATGACGCGAACGACGGGTTCGGTGCCCGACGGACGCAGCAGCACCCGCCCGTTGCCGCCGAGTTTGCGCTCGACTTTCGATACCGCGTCACGCACCGCCGGGCTCGCGGTCGGGTCGGCGCCATTGGCGACCTGGACATTGACCATCGACTGCGGAAGTTTCCGCATGCCCCGGCACAGTTCGGCCAGCGACTGCTCGAAGCCGACGATCGCGGCAAGCGTCTGCAAGGCGGATACGATGCCGTCACCGGTCGTATTGAGATCGGTGATGATGATATGGCCAGAGGATTCGCCGCCGAGGCCCCAGCCGCGATCGGCCAGTTCCTGCATGACGTAGCGGTCGCCCACGGGGCTGCGGGCGAAGGGGATTTTCAGATCCCCGAGCGCGAGTTCGAGCCCGAGGTTGCTCATCTGCGTGCCCACGACGCCGCCGAATTCCAGACCCTCGCGTTGCCGGTTGCGCGCGATCGCATAGAGAATCTCGTCGCCGTCGACGATGCGGCCGCCATGATCGACCATGATTACGCGGTCGCCGTCGCCGTCGAAGGCGATCCCGAGATCCGCGCCGGAATCCAGCACCTTGCGCGCCAGTTCCTCGGGCATGGTCGAGCCGCCTTCCTTGTTGATGTTCAGTCCGTTGGGGGATACGCCGATGGCGCTGACTTCGGCGCCGAGTTCCTCGAAAACGTTCGGCGCGATGTGGTATGTGGAACCGTGGGCGCAGTCGACGACGATCTTCAGGCCGGTCAGTTTCAGGCTCGGGCCGATCGTGCTCTTGCAGAACTCGATATAGCGTCCTGCCGCGTCGCTG
This sequence comes from Pseudomonadales bacterium, assembly GCA_022822865.1. Lineage (GTDB taxonomy): Bacteria > Pseudomonadota > Gammaproteobacteria > Pseudomonadales > Pseudohongiellaceae > UBA9145. The sequence continues at coordinate 7,073 of JAJDYJ010000102.1, forward strand.
ACCCGGGAAGCCTTGCCGATGGTTTCCGAGGGAACCGTGGTCATCTCCTTGTCGAGTTCGGCCTCGATGGCGAGTTCGATCTCGTCGGGCAGTTTGGCGCCCTGGCCGGAAAAGAACTTGATGCCGTTATCGTGGAAGGAGTTGTGCGAGGCGCTGATGACGATGCCGGCCTGGGCGCGCAAGGTGCGGGTCAGATAGGCGATGGCCGGGGTGGGCATGGGTCCGAGCAGGCTGATGTCGACGCCGGCGGCGGTGACGCCCGCTTCCAGCGCCGCTTCGAACATGTAGCCCGAAATGCGGGTGTCCTTGCCGATCAGAATCCTGTTGCGGCCGTTGCCGATGCCGCCGAAGACCCTGCCCGCGGCCCAGCCGAGTTTCAGCATGAAATCGGGAGTGATCGGCGCCGTGCCCACCCTGCCGCGAATGCCGTCGGTTCCGAAATAGCGTTTGCCGTTGCTGCCCATGGCCGAGCCTGCTCGATCAGCGATCTTCCTGAAGCATGGAGTGTACTCCAATCGCATCCACCGTGGCAGCCACGTCGTGGCTGCGGACGATGCGCGCGCCACCGTGCAAGGCGTGCATGACGGCGGCGATGGAGCCCGGCAGCCGCTGTTCGGGAGCGCGGCCGGTGGCCGCGCCGATCATCGATTTGCGCGAGAGCCCGGCGAGCACGGGATAGCCGATTCCGGCGAACTGCCGCATTTCGCGCAGCAATGTGAAATTGTGCCGCGTGTTCTTGCCGAAGCCGAATCCCGGGTCGATGACTATGCGTTGCGGATCGATTCCCGTCTCTATTGCGGCGTCCGCCCGCCGGCGCAGGAAGGCGGCGACTTCGGCGACCACGTCTTCGTATTCCGGCTCTTCCTGCATGGTGTCCGGTTCGCCGCGCATGTGCATGAGACAGACGGCCATGTCCGTCCCCGCGGCGGCCTCGATGGCGCCGGGCCGGCGCAAGGCCCTGACGTCGTTGATCATGCCGGCGCCGGCCGCGGCGGCCGCCTGCATCACCTCGGGCGTACTCGTATCCACGGAAACGATTACGTCCAGGCGTTCGAGCAATGCTTCCACCATGGGCAGCACCCGGTCCAGTTCTTCCTGGAGCGGCACTTCCCGCGCGCCGGGACGGGTCGATTCTCCGCCGACATCGATCAGCCTGGCGCCTTCGGCCAGCATGCTTTCCGCCCGGCTCAGGGCCTTGTCGAGATTTATCGTGAATTTTCCGCCGCGGGCTGCGCCGAGGCTTGCGCCGTCGTAGAAGGAATCGGGGGTCAGATTGAGGACACCCATGCAAACCGGGCGCGACAGGTCGAGGCTGCCTTGCGCGGTATGCAGGGTTTCGGCGCCCCCGGGGGTCAAGTAAGTGGTCAATAACGTGGCCGGAAATGTGATCCGAAACGATCAATGCTCCGCCGCGGGATCGCCTATCTTGCCGGTCGGTTCGGACTTGCTCCCGGTCTTTTCCGGTTCGGCGCCGGCGCTTTCGCCGGCATCGTCGTCATCGGACCAGTCCGCCGGCGGCCGCGGCTTCTTGCGCGCCATGATGTCGTCGATCTGGTCGGTGTCGATGGTCTCGTATTCCATCAGCGCGTCTTTCATCAATTCGAGAATGTCGCGGTTCTCTTCCAGGATCTCTTTCGCCCTGTCATAGCATTCGTCGACGATCCTGCGCACCTCGCGGTCGATGGCGATGGCGGTATCGACCGAAACCGTCTTCGCCTGGTGCGCCGCCGAACGGCCGAGAAAGACTTCGCCTTCGTCCTCGGAATAGAGCAACGGTCCGAGTTCGTCGGTCAGCCCCCACTTGGTCACCATGTTGCGGGCCATTTCGGTGGCGCGCTGGATGTCGTTGGACGCGCCGGTGGTGACGCCTTCCTTGCCCAGGGTCATTTCCTCGGCGATGCGGCCACCGTACAGGCTGCAGATCTGGCCGAGAATCGCGCGCCGGCTGATGCTGTAGCGGTCTTCCTCGGGCAGGAACATGGTCACGCCGAGGGCGCGGCCGCGGGGAATGATGCTGACCTTGTAGACCGGGTCGTGTTCGGGCATGAGCCTGCCGACGATGGCGTGGCCGGCTTCGTGGTACGCGGTATTGATGCGTTCCTTTTCGGACATGACCATGGACTTGCGCTCGGCGCCCATCATGATCTTGTCCTTGGCCTTCTCGAATTCTTCCATGGTCACGAGACGGCGGTTGGCGCGGGCGGCGAACAGGGCCGCCTCGTTGACGAGGTTCGCCAGGTCGGCGCCGGAGAAGCCCGGCGTGCCGCGGGCGATGACCGAAGCCTCGACGCGTTCGTCGATGGGCACGTTGCGCATGTGCACCTTGAGAATCTGTTCCCGGCCGCGGATATCGGGCAGGCCGACGACGACCTGGCGGTCGAAGCGGCCCGGGCGCAGCAGCGCCGGATCGAGCACGTCGGGACGGTTGGTCGCGGCCATGACGATAACGCCGTCATTGCCTTCGAACCCGTCCATCTCGACGAGCAACTGGTTCAGGGTCTGCTCGCGTTCGTCATGACCGCCGCCGAGTCCGGCGCCGCGATGGCGGCCCACCGCGTCGATCTCGTCGATGAAGATGATGCAGGGCGATTGTTTCTTGGCCTGGTCGAACATGTCGCGCACCCGCGAGGCGCCGACGCCGACGAACATTTCGACGAAGTCCGAACCGGAAATGGAGAAGAACGGCACCTTGGCCTCGCCGGCGATGGCCTTGGCCAGCAGAGTCTTGCCGGTGCCGGGCTGGCCGACCATGAGCACGCCGCGGGGAATGCGCCCGCCGAGGCGCTGGAACTTGTCTGGCTCGCGCAGAAAGTCGACGAGTTCCTTGACGTCTTCCTTGGCTTCGTCGACGCCGGCGACATCGGCGAAGGTCACCTTGATCTGGTCTTCGCCGAGCAATTTGGCCTTGCTCTTGCCGAAGGACATGGGGCCGCCCTTGCCGCCGACTCCGCCTCCCTGCATCTGCCGCATGAAAAAGAAGAACAGCGCGATGATGATCAGCACCGGGAATCCGGCCACCAGCAATTGCGCCCAGATGCTTTGCCGCTCGGGCTCGCGGCCTATCACCTCGACGCCGTTTTCGAGCAGGTCGTCGAGCAGGCGGTCGTCGCCGATCGAAGGCAGGGTGGTGCGAAATCGGGAATTGTCGCTGCGAATGCCCGTGAGATTGATGCCGGAGAATTCAACCGTCTCCACGCGCCCGTTGTTCACCTCGCGGATGAAATCCGAGTAGTTGACAGTCTCTTCGCTGGTTCCCTGATTGATATTGTTGAACACCATCAGCAATACGCCGGCGATGATCATCCAGAGAATCAGGTTCTTTGCCATATCGTTCAAGGCTGTGCCTCCTCCGGGTCAGACCCGGCCCGCATCCTGCCGCTATCGGTCAAGTGTTGCGGAACCTCAATTCTGCCCATGAAAACCGGTTGCTAGCAAGTACATTTCACTCGAACGCGCCCGGGACGAATCCGGTTTTCGGGTCTTCACGACCGCGAATCCGGACTTGAGGGCCGCCCGGAACCGGTCCAGGCCGGCGCCCTGGAAGACCTTGACCAGCAGACTTCCGCGCGGCGCGAGTATACGCTGCGCGAGATCGAGCGCAAGCTCCGCGAGTTCCATGGCGCGGGGCTGGTCGATTTCCTTCATGCCACTCATATTGGGGGCCATGTCGGAGATTACAAGATCGGCCGCCGCGCCCCCGAGCCGCTCCAGAACCCGGTCCAGCACTTCCCCGTCGCTGAAGTCTCCCTGCACGAAATCGACTCCGGCGATCGGCGCCATGGGCAGCAGATCGACGGCGATCACCTTGCCGCCGGCTCCGACGGCCTCCTGCGCCACCTGGGACCAGCCGCCGGGCGCGGCGCCGAGATCGACCACGGTCATTCCCGGCCCGATCAGGCGGTCCTTGCGCTGTATCTCAAGCAGCTTGCCGCTGGCCCGGGAACGATAGCCCCGTTCCCTGGCGCGCTTCACGTGCGGGTCGGAAAAATGCTCTTGCAGCCAACGCTTGCTGGACTTCGACCTGCTCATCGCAATTTGAACTGAATACGCGGCCGGCGCGTTTACAGATGTCTTACGGTATCGATTTCGTACTCGATCTCGCCCGCCGGCGCGCGCACCACGACTTCATCTCCCTCGTGTCTGCCCATGAGCGCCCTGGCGATGGGCGAAACGACCGAAATCTTGCCCGCGGTGACGTCGGCTTCGTCCTCGCCGACGATCTGGTAGGTCACGCTTTCCTCAGTGTCGAGATTGAGCAGCGTAATGGTCGACCCGAAAACAACCTTGCCGGAATGTTCGATCCTGGTGATGTCGATAACTTCGGCGTCCGCGAGCTTGCGTTCGATCTCGGTAATGCGACCCTCGCAGAAACTCTGTTGCTCGCGGGCGGCGTGATACTCGGCGTTTTCCCGCAGGTCGCCGTGCTCCCGGGCCTCCGCGATGGCGGCGGAAATCGACGGACGGACGACGGCCTTCAGATGTTGCAGTTCTTCCCGCAACTTCCTTTCGCCCGCAACTGTCATGGGCACTCTGCGCATGAGTAAGCCTTTCCCTTGAAAGCTGGTGAATTTTCAGCCGAGTTCGGCGTGCAATTGCTGAATCGTGTAGACGGACATGTTGTCACCGAACTGCAAGGCGTCGCAGACTGCGAAAGCTCCGGCGATCGTCGTCGTACAGAAGACGTCGTGGCGGAGCGCCGTACTCCGGATCGTGGACGAATCCGCTATTGCCTGCCTGCCCTCGGTGGTGTTGAAAACCAGTTCGATCTCGTCGTTTTTTAGCATATCGACGATATGGGGTCTACCTTCAGCGACCTTGTTGACCCGTTTCACCGGGATACCGGCGTCTTCCAGCACTTTGGCGGTGCCCCGGGTCGCCGCCAGCTTGTAGCCGAGATCGAGCAACCGGTTGGCGACTTCCACCAGGTAAACCTTGTCCGGGTCCCGCACGCTGATAAAGGCCGTGCCCGACTTTTCGATGACCGCGCCGGAGGCGAGTTGCGCCTTGCCGTAGGCTTCGGCGAAAGTGGCGCCGACGCCCATGACTTCGCCGGTGGACTTCATTTCGGGGCCGAGGATCGGATCCACGCCGGGAAACTTGTTGAACGGAAAAATCGCTTCCTTGACGGCGAAAGTGGAAGGGATGATTTCCTTCATGAAGCCCTGTTCGGCGAGGGTCTTGCCGATCATGCAGCGGGCCGCGACCTTGGCCAGGGAAGCGCCGATGCACTTGGAAACGAAGGGCACCGTGCGCGACGCCCGCGGATTGACCTCGATCAGGTAGACCTCGCCGTCCTGGTAGGCGAGCTGGGTGTTCATCAGGCCCACGACGCCGAGTTCCAGCGCCAGGGCGGCGACCTGTTCGCGGATTTTCTGTTGCACGTCTTCGGGCAGATTGTAGGGCGGCAGCGAGCAGGCGGAATCGCCGGAGTGGATGCCCGCCTGTTCGATATGCTGCATGATGGCGCCGACGATGACTTTCTCGCCGTCGCTCACCACGTCGACGTCGATCTCGATCGCCGCGCTGAGGAAATAGTCGAGCAGCACCGGGCTTTCGTTGGAGACCTTGACCGCGTCGCGCATGTAGCGTTTCAGCTCGGCCTCGTTGTAGACGATTTCCATCGCCCTGCCGCCGAGCACCCACGACGGCCGCACCACCAGCGGATAGGAAATGTCGCGCGCCTCCTTCAGCGCTTCCTCGACGCTGCGCACGGTGCAATTGGGCGGCTGCTTCAGTTTCAGCTTGCGGATCAGTTGCTGGAAGCGTTCGCGGTCCTCGGCGCGGTCGATGGCGTCAGGCGGCGTGCCGATGATCGGCGCGCCGATGCGTTCGAGCTGCCTGACGAGGTTGAGCGGCGTCTGCCCGCCGAATTGCACGATGACGCCTTCGGGCTTTTCGAGTTCGATGATTTCGGCCACGTCCTCGAAGGTGAGCGGCTCGAAGAAGAGCCGGTCGGAAATGTTGTAATCCGTGGAGACGGTTTCGGGGTTGCAATTGACCATGATGGTCTCGTAACCGTCTTCGCGCATCGCCAGCGCCGCATGCACGCAGCAATAGTCGAACTCGATGCCCTGGCCGATGCGGTTCGGCCCGCCGCCGAGCACCATGATCTTGCGGCGCGACGAGGGATTGGCCTCGCATTCTTCCTCGTAGGTGGAATACATGTACGCCGTGGTGGAATCGAACTCGGCCGCGCAGGTATCCACCCGCTTGAATACCGGGCGAATATCCAGTTCGTGGCGCCGCGCCTGGACTTCTTCTTCGCCGACCTGAAGCAATTGCGCCAGGCGGCGGTCGGAGAATCCTTCGCGCTTGAGCCGAAACAGCTCCTGCGCGGACAATTCCTCGAGTTTCCCGCCGCCCAGCGCCAGTTCCTGCTTGACCAGATCCTCGATCTGGACGAGAAACCACGGATCGATGCCGGAAAGCCCGGCGACCTTGCGCACCGTCCAGCCAAAGCGGAAGGCTTCGGCAACGTACCAGAGCCGTTGGGCGCCGGCCTCGGTCAACTCCCGGGTCAACCTTACCTTGATATTGTTGGCGCCGCGGTCGAGTATCGGCTCGAGGCCGCAAACTCCCACTTCCAGCCCGCGCAAGGCCTTTTGCAGGGATTCCTTGAAAGTGCGGCCGATCGCCATGACTTCGCCCACCGACTTCATCTGGGTCGTGATGCGGTCGTTGGCCTCGGGGAATTTCTCAAAAGTGAAACGCGGGATCTTGGTCACCACGTAGTCGATGCTCGGTTCGAAGGAGGCCGGCGTCACGCCCCCGGTGATCTCGTTGCGCAATTCGTCGAGGGTGTAGCCGATCGCCAGTTTCGCCGCCACCCGGGCGATGGGAAATCCGGTCGCCTTGGAGGCGAGCGCCGAGGAGCGCGACACGCGCGGATTCATTTCGATGACGACCAGCCGGCCGTCTTCGGGATTCACGGCGAATTGCACGTTCGAGCCGCCGGTTTCCACCCCGATCTCGCGCAGCACGGCGATCGCCGCATTGCGCATGATCTGGTATTCCTTGTCGGTCAGGGTCTGGGCGGGCGCGACGGTGATCGAGTCCCCGGTATGGACGCCCATGGCGTCGAGATTCTCGATGGGGCAGACGATGATACAATTGTCGTTGCGGTCGCGGACGACTTCGAGTTCGAATTCCTTCCAGCCGATCAGCGACTCGTCGATCAATAATTCGTTGGTGGGAGACAGTTCCAGGCCGCGCGAGCAGATTTCCTCGAATTCCTCGCGGTTGTAGGCGATGCCGCCGCCGGTTCCGCCGAGGGTGAAGGAGGGCCGGATGATGCAGGGAAAGCCGATCTGCTTTAATGCCTCGAACGCCTGCTTCATGTCGTGAGCCATGCCGTGGCGCGGCGTCTCCAGGCCGATGGCCGTCATCGCCTTGTCGAACAGTTCCCGGTCTTCCGCCTTGTCGATGGCTTCGCGGCTGGCGCCGATCAGTTCCACGCCGTATTTCTTCAGCACGCCCATGCGGTTGAGATCGAGGGCGCAATTGAGCGAGGTTTGCCCGCCCATGGTCGGCAACAGCGCGTCCGGGCGTTCGCGCTCGATGATCTTCTCGACGATGGACCAGGTGATCGGTTCGATATAAGTGGCGTCCGCCATGGCCGGGTCGGTCATGATGGTGGCCGGGTTCGAATTCACGAGAATGACGCGATAGCCCTCTTCCTTGAGCGCGCGGCAGGCCTGTACGCCGGAATAGTCGAACTCGCAGGCCTGCCCGATGATTATGGGGCCGGCGCCGATGATCAGCACGCTCTTGATGTCAGTGCGCTTGGGCATGGCCGCTCATCAACTCGATGAAATGGTCGAACAGGGGCGAGGCGTCGTGGGGGCCGGGACTGGCCTCGGGATGCCCCTGGAAACCGAACGCGGGTTTCTCCCGATGGGCGATGCCTTGCAGGCTGCCGTCGAACAGCGAGCGATGGGTGCAGCGCAAATGTTCCGGCAGACTTTCCTCATCGACGGCGAAGCCGTGATTCTGGCTGGTGATCAGCACCGTGCCGTCGTCCAGATTGCGCACGGGGTGATTGGCGCCGTGATGGCCGTGGGGCATTTTCACGGTGCGCGCGCCGCCGGCGAGTCCGAGCAACTGGTGTCCGAGACAGATGCCGAACAGCGGAACGCCGGCGTCGAGGAACTCCCTGACGGCGGCGATTGCGTAGTCGCAAGGTTCCGGGTCGCCGGGCCCATTGGAAAGGAAGACGCCGGCGGGCTGCATGGCGAGTACTTCTTCGGCGGGCGTTGTCGCCGGCACCACTGTCACCGCGCAGCCTCGCGAGACTAGCAGACGCAGGATGTTCCGCTTGACGCCGAAGTCGTAGGCGACGACTCGGTGACGGCTTTTTCCGGCGGGCTGGTATCCGGCGCCGAGCGCCCAGATCCCGTGTTCCCACTCGTAGCTGTCGGCAACGCTGACTTCCCGGGCCAGATCCATCCCCTTCAGGCCGGGAAAGGCGCGGGCTTCGGCGAGCGCCCGCTCGGCGCCTCCCTGCTCAAGTTCGGGACCGGACAGCAGGCAGCCGTTCAACGAACCCTTCTCGCGCAGGATGCGGGTCAGCCGTCGCGTGTCGATTTCGGCGATGGCGACCACGCCCTGGGCGCAGAGGAAATCCTGCAGTGTCTGCTCGCAACGGAAATTGCTCGCGAGCAGCGGCAGATCGCGAATGACGAGTCCGGCGGCCCAGGCCCTGGCCGACTCTTCATCCTCGGAGTTGGCGCCGGTATTGCCGATGTGGGGATAGGTCAGGGTAACGATCTGGCGTGCGTAGGACGGATCGGTCAGGATTTCCTGGTAGCCGGTCATCGCGGTATTGAAAACGACTTCGCCGCTGCTGCATCCTCGTGCGCCGATGGCGACGCCCTCGAACAGATTCCCGTCTTCAAGGGCCAGAATCGCGGATTTTTCCAACTTTCGCTCCATTCAGAAACGCGGAATGCGGGCACAAAAAAGCGGAATGGAGATTGCTCCGTTCCGCATTCAGAAACAGCCTCCGAAGAGGCTGTCCGCACAGGTTTCAGCATTCCACATACTGAGAGGGCATTCTAGAAAGATTCGCCGCCGCTGTCTACTTCAAAACGTCGGTCATGGTGTAGAGGGCGGGGGGTTTGTGGGCTAGCCAGCGGGCGGCTCGTACGGCGCCCTGGGCGAAGGTCATTCGGTTGGTGGCCTTGTGGGTGATTTCCAGGCGTTCGCCGGGGCCGGCGAAAATTACGCTGTGTTCGCCGACGATGTCGCCGCCGCGGAGGGTGGCGAATCCGATGGTTTCGCGGTTGCGCTCGTCGCCGATTCCCTGGTGGCCGTATACGGCGCAGGCGTCGAGGTCGCGGCCGAGGGATTCGGCGACGGCGCGGCCCATTGCCAGGGCGGTGCCGGAAGGCGCGTCCTTCTTGTGGCGGTGATGGGCTTCGACGATTTCGACGTCGAAGCTGTCGCCGAGCGTCGCGGCGGCCTGACGCAGCAGATCGAGACTGAGGTTAACGCCGACGCTCATGTTCGGCGAATGCAGCACGGCGACGTGTTCCGCCGCCGCGGCGAGCAGAGCGTGATGCTCCGGACCGAGTCCGGTGGCGCCCGCGACGAGTGAGCGGCGGTGTTCGCGGCAATAGTCTGCGTGGCCGGCGAGCGCGGCGGGGCTGGTGAAATCGATCAGCACGTCGAAATCCGCTTCGCAGCGCGCGAGTGAATCCGCGGCTTTCACTCCGGCTTCCCGGCCCGCTGCGAGCAATCCCACGTCGAAGCCGAGCGCAGGGTCGCCGGCTTCGACTGTCGCCGCGCTGAGGCGGACATCCGGACCCGCGTCCATTACGGCATTGACGAGAGTCTTGCCCATGCGGCCCGCGGCGCCCGCGATGGCGATCTTCAACATGATCAAACGATTTCCGGGAAGAATCGGGGCAATATGCTAACCCCCCTTCCCCGCCCGCTTCAATCCCCGCCGCTACAACGATGCGTGTGGAATACGTGAAGAAATGAACCGAACTTGGTGAGTTGTATTAATATTGTGCAGTTATAGCCTTGAAAAGAATAAATAGTTAACTTCATATGTTGATATTGACGGGACAAACAGGCACACTCCGCGCTCACCAGATGAATCAGATTTCGTGGAGTCGGCCATGGTCGGCGTTCCGGAAATCTTTTTTCATGGGTATTAACTCAATTGTAGAGGGCGAGGAGTTCATCTGGAATGCCGCAGGAAACCGACCGCCACCTGGACTGGGACGCCCTGCTCGCCCACTTGTATGACGATGTCTTTTTCCTCGCGCTGAAGCTGTGCCGGTCCAGGGTGCAGGCGGAAGACCTGGCGCAGGAGACCTTGCTCCGCGCCTGGCGCTATCACCACACCTTGCGCGACGCCAATTCAGCCAGGTCATGGCTGTTCACCATTCTCAGGAACGAGAACAGTCGTCGTTTCGAGCAGTATCGAGTCGACTTGCAGGATATCGACTTCATCGTCGCCAAGGCCGCGCGCGACTCCGAACCCGACCGGCGCGCCGAATCCCACCTGTTGCAAAGAGCCATCGCCGAACTTGGCGAGCGTTATCGCGAACCGTTGATGATGCAGGTCTTCGGCGGCTATACGGGCAAGGAAATCGCCGCCAGGCTGAAACTGAACGGCAATACCGTCATGACGCGGCTGTTCAGGGCCAGGGCCCAGCTCTCCCGGAAGCTTGAGCTTGAATCCTGAGCGCAAGGTCCGGAACCTGTTGCCAACCATGTGTCTGGTTTGCCGCTGTACATTGCGGGGAGCCGGCAGCCTCTGCCGGGATTGCGAAGCGGAACTGCCATGGCTGGGGAAGGTCTGCGGCCGCTGCGGCGAGGAACTGAACGAAGCCGGCGCCGACTTGTGTTCCCGCTGCCGGCTGAATCCGCCCGGGTTCGACTCCTGCCATGCGCCGTTCGCGTACCGCCCGCCGGTGGACAAGATGATCGTCGCGTACAAGTTCAACGCGGACTTTGCCAGCGGTTACGCCTTGAGCCGAATCCTGGCCAGGTTCATGACCCGGCGCTGGCGCGAGGGCAAGGTTCCGGACTTGTTGCTGCCGGTGCCCCTGCACGCATCGAGGCTGCGCCGGCGAGGCTTCGATCAGGCGCTGGAAATCGCCAGGGTCCTGGCGGCGGAGAGCGGAACGCCGCTCTGCCCCCGCGGCCTGCGCAAGCTGCGGCCCTCGCCGCCGCAAACCGAAATGCAAGGCGCCCGCGAACGCGGCGCGAATATCCGCGCTTCTTTCGGGCTTGCGCCGGATTCGCCGATTCGCGGCGCGCGCCGCGTCGCGCTCGTCGACGACGTGGTGACCACCATGAGTACGGCGATGGAACTCACCCGCGTGCTGAAGCAAGCGGGAGTGGAAGAAGTGGAGGTTTGCTGCCTGGCTCGCGCCGCGCCTTGACCGAACCGGAATCTAGAACTGATATTTCAGCCGGCCGTAGGCAACGCGGCCGTTCTGATCGAGAACGCGGGTCGCGGAATTGAGAATCTGCATGGTCTTGCGGTCGAATACGTTCTGGATGCCGAAGGAAATCACCGCGCGGTCGTTCGACCCGGCCGCCATGCGATAGCCATACTCCAAGTCAACCGTAGTGATGTTGTCGACCAGATCGTTGATCTCCTCCATGCCCAGTTCGGACAGGTCCCTGGAAGAATCGAAATAGCGCGTGATCGCGGTCGCGGTGTGATTGCCGAACTCCCAGCTCAGCTTCAGATTGCTGCGCAAGTCCGGCGTGGTCAGTTTCGCCGACGGCAGATTGCTGTTCACCGCTTCCAGCAGGCCTTCGGTGTTGTAGAAATCCTGTACGTAGCTCGCCCTGGTGCTCAAGGTGAACTGGCCGAACCGGTTCGTGTTCCAGGCATAGGCCGCACCGACGTCGAAGCCGCTGCTGCGCAGGTTGGGTTGCGGCAGGGAGTTCTGCAACGGCGCCGCGTCGAACTGGCTGCGCCACACATTGGCGTCGAGCTTGAGGCCTTCCACCGGCGAGGTTTGCAGTCCGAGGCTGTAATTGAGGGCGTCTTCCACGAGACCGTTGCGCAAATCCTGCGTGTCGGCCGTCCTGACCACCCTGATCAGGCCGCCGGCTTCGTCCGGCATGCTGGCGGGGGCAATGCTGAAACTGATCAGCGCGCGTTCCGCATCCGCGGCATTTTCCTGTCCGAGAACGGAGAGCGCAGGCAGGAGCAGACCGAGCGCGAGCGCACGGAGCCAGCGAAACGGAAGCCTGTCGGACCCAGCAAACATCACTCTATTCAAATCTCACCCATGACAACGCCGGCGCCCACGGGACACCGACTGACATATAGGGCCATATACCGGAAATTTTTGCAAGAGATTCTTGCAAACTCATACCGGGGCGTTTCGGTCCCCGATGATTTTCACTTCAGCGGCTTCCGGCAGGGCTTGGAGCAAGCTGGCCACGGATTGTGACTGGCCCGGTGGAATCCAGTCCGGCGCCAGTTCGGCCAGGGGCGCCAGCACGAATTCGCGCTCGGCCAGGCGCGGATGCGGCAATTGCAAGGCAGCGCTACGCACGACCCTCGCGCCCCAGGCGATCAGGTCGAGGTCCAGCGTCCGCGGCGCATTGCGCGCTTCGCTACGCCGCCGTCCGAATTCGGCTTCGATTTTCAGCAGTTCCCCGAGCAGCGCCTCAGGCGTCAACTCCGGAGGCGGCCACAGCGCCGTCGCCGCATTGACGAAATCCGGCGTGCCCGGCGCGCAATCCCGGGGGCTCGTGCGATAAAGGGAGGAACACAGGGGTTGGCGCACGCTGAGCCGGCGTAACTCCGCCATTGCTTGCTGCGCCATCCGCCGCGGCGGCCCGAAACGGCCGGGCAGGTTCGAACCTACCGCGACGATCGCGGCTTCGGCGAATTCCCCGCTATCGGCGCCCGGCGGCTGAGAATTCATGCACGGCGTCCACGAAAACCGCCACATGCTCCGGATCGACCCCGGGCGTAATTCCGTGACCGAGATTGAAGACATGGCCGGGGCCGGAACCGTAGGAACGCAAAATGGCCGCGACTTCCCTGCGAATGACGTCGGGCGCGGCATAAAGCACCGAGGGATCCATGTTCCCCTGCAAGGCTGTCTTGTGGCCGATGCGCGAGCGCGCGTCGCCGATATCCACGGTCCAGTCCAGGCCTGTGCAATGACAGCCGCTGGCGGCGATTTCTTCCAGCCAGAGCCCGCCTTGCTTGGTAAACAGGATACAGGGCACGGTCCGTCCTTCCCGTTCGCCGATCAGGCCGTCGACGATCCGCCGCATATAGGCGAGAGAAAACTCAAGATAGGCCGGAGTCGAAAGTATGCCGCCCCAGGTATCGAAAATCTGCACCGCCTGGGCGCCGGCGCGAATCTGCGCGTTGAGGTAGTCGATTACCGCATCCGCGAGTTTGCCGAGCAGCAGGTGGCCCGCTTCGGGATGGTCGTACATGAATTGCTTGGCGCGGCGGAAGTCCTTGCTGCCGCTGCCTTCAATCATGTAGGTCGCGAGCGTCCACGGACTGCCGGAAAAGCCGATCAGCGGCGCCCTGCCGTTCAGTTCGCGCCGGATCAGGGACACGGCGTCCATCACATAGCCGAGGTCGTCGCTCGCATCGATGTCCGGCAGCGCTTCCACGTCCGCCGGGCTGCGGATCGGCTTGCGGAATCGGGGCCCTTCGCCCTCGGTGAAATGAAGTCCGAGCCCCATGGCGTCGGGTATGGTCAGGATGTCGGAGAATAGTATCGCCGCGTCGAAGGGGTAGCGCTCCAGCGGCTGCAAGGCGACTTCACAGGCGAGCTGCGGATTCCGGCACAGGCTCATGAAGTCGCCGGCGCGTTTGCGGACAGCGCGATATTCGGGCAGGTAACGGCCCGCCTGCCGCATCATCCACACGGGCGTGACGTCGACGGGCTTTCTTTCCAGCGCCCGCAAGAAGCGATCGTTTCCGGCAGTCAAGGACTAGGGCTCTCCCTGCTTTCCCGCTAGATTTATTTCCGAATGCACGTTGCTGATACGCCGAATCCACGGCTCCAGATCGTCGAGTTTTTCGGCCCATTGCGCCCGCGCTTCCATGGCGGTCTCCCAGTCCGGATACATTCCGTCAACGACGACGAACCACGGCCCCCGTTGGCGCCGCGTCTCATAATAACCGTGAATCTCGCCCAGTTGCGAGGCGGCGATGAAACCGCGCACGCCTTCCTCCGAAGTCGAAGCGATGATCTGCACGGTGAAACTGCCGGGGGGCGCGTCAAGCAGCATCCGTTCGAATTCGCTCAATCCCGGCGATTCATCTGCGGACGGCCGTGTCTCCGACGGCGAAACCGCCTCTCCGGCGCCTGCAGCCGAACCGGCGGCGTCCCGCGCGGGGCCGCCGACGTCTTCCTGCGCGGTCCCGGACGGTTCGGACCGGACAGGCACACGTAGTGAAATCTGCCGGGACTCGACGCCGACGGCATCGGGGGACGCGGACAACTCCGGTTCGGCTACGGGCCAGTAAACGACTGCCACCAGCGCAAGACTCAAGGCGAACGCATGCCACAAATAGCGGAATTCGAGTCGCTCGGGTCGTTCTCCTTTCTCGCCACGCGATTCACCGCCGCGGCGCCGGCCGAACATGCCTCCGACCGCGAGCACTTCGTCGGAATTCAGCATCGCGGCCGTAAGGACGTTGATTTTTCCGGGCAGGCCCGCGGACTGTTGCAGAAGATCGAGTCCGGCCTGGGAAGACAGGGGCAGATTTCGGCCGTAACCGGCCCGGGAGAGTTTCAGGTGGATGTATTCCGCAATTTCGACCCGATTGAACGCGGGCAGTTCGTGTATCGCCAGTTTGGCGCGATATCGTTCGCGCAACCGGATCTGCAGCATTTCCTGCAACTGCTCCTCACCGAGCAGGACCAGGCGAACCGCCGACCAGCGGTTGGCGAGCAGCCTTTCGACCAGTCTCATGCAGTCCGATCCCAACTCGTGGGCATTGTCGATGACCAGCAGGATTGACTTGCCCGAACGCGCGAGTTCAATGGCGCGTTCGCTGAGCGAATCGAGGCTTTTGTTGAGGTCACCGGGGCCGATGTCGCCGGGCGGGTCGAGTTCCAGTTTCAGCAACAGTTCGCGCAACAGGAATTGCGCTGTGGTGAATAAATCGACCGAAACAAGCACCGGCCGGAATTCGTTCCGGGAAAGCTCGCATAAGCGATGGGCGAGCCGGGTCTTGCCGCTTCCTTCCGGTCCGATGACGGCATTGAGCGAAACCTGCCTGTCTTCGCCGGCAAGTATATTGAACAACAGGCTTTCACGGCCGCCGCCGCCGAAAAAGTCATTACGTTGAAACTCGCCGTCGAACGGGTCGTGCTTCAGCCGCAACTTGTCGACATATGGATTCATGATTCAACGGCAGAGTCCGGCTTGCGCCGTCAATGTCTGCGCAAGCAGCGACTGTTCCACCTCGTCCGCGATTACCGCCCTCCCTATGCCCTGCAGCAGTACGAAGCGGATTCTGCCCTGCTCCGCCTTCTTGTCGGAAGACATCAAGTCAATGTATCTGCTTATGCTTATATCGGCAGGTGGAATCACGGGCATACCGAACTCGTCCTCGAGAACCGCACGGATTCGCCGCGCCGCCGACTGGTCCAGCCAGCCCAGACGGCGTGACAGATCAGCCGCCATTACCATGCCGGCGGCAACGGCCTCGCCGTGCAGCCAGGCGCCGTATCCGGTGGCGGCTTCGATGGCGTGGCCGAAGGTATGGCCGAGATTGAGCAGGGCGCGCATGCCCGCTTCGCGCTCGTCCCTGGCGACGATATCGGCCTTCGCCCGGCAACAGCGGGCCACGGCCTCGGCGAGCAGGTCCGGCTCCAGCGCCAGCATGCCGGCAGCGTGCCGCGCCAGCCAATCGAAAAAATCGCTGTCGTTGATGAGCCCGTATTTGACCACTTCCGCCAGACCCGCCTTTACCTCGCGCTCGGGCAGTGTCTTCAGCACCGTCATGTCGGCCAGCACGCAGGCGGGCTGATGAAACGCGCCGATCATGTTCTTGCCCAGCGGGTGATTGACGCCGGTCTTGCCGCCCACGGACGAGTCGACCTGGGCGAGCAGCGTCGTCGGAACCTGAATGTAGCGCAGGCCTCGCAGCCAGGTGGCGGCGGCAAAGCCCGTGATGTCGCCGATCACGCCGCCGCCCAGTGCGATCAGGGTGGACTTGCGGTCGAGTCTCGCCGCCATGAGCTTGTCGTAGATTTCGCCGAGCGTCGCCAGATTCTTGTGCTGCTCTCCATCCGGGAGAACGATGGTGGTTACCGGCACGCCCTGCAGGGCTTCGAGCACCAGGTCCAGGTAAAGCGGAGCGACGACATCGTTGGTGATCAACGCGGCCGGGGCGCCGCCCAGGGCCTGTCGCAAGAGGTCGCCATCGGTCAGCAGACCTTCTCCGATATGTATCGGATAACTTCTCTCGCCCAGGTCCACGTTCAACGTCTGCATGTCGATGCCTCAATCCGCGGCGGCGCTTCCCGTCCGATACCGGTTCAATTCCCGCTTTACGGCCCTGCTGACCAGATGCGGATATCTGCGTTTGGCTTCGACCCGGATGTCCGCCAGTTCGCTGTAGATCGGGTGGCGAGTCTCGTACAACTCGCGGATGCGCTGCTCGCGGTTTCCCGTGCGCAGCAAGGGCCTGTTTTCGTCCTTCAGCTTTCTGCTCAATTGCGCTTCGAGCGAAACGTACAGGTAAACCACGATGCCGCGATCTTGCAGCAGGTTCCGGTTTCCGGGGTCGAGCACGGCGCCGCCTCCGGTCGCCAGCAATACTTCCTGCCGTTCCGTCAGTTCGGCGATCATGCGCGATTCGCGGCGCCGGAAGCCGGCTTCGCCCTCTATGTCGAAGATCCAGGAAATGCTCGCGTTCGCTGCTTTCTCGATCTCGTGATCGGAATCGAGAAACATCAGCCCCAGATCCCGCGCCAGCAAGCGTCCCACGGTGGTCTTGCCGGCGCCCATCGGGCCGACGAGAAATACGTTCTCGGTCTCTTTCATCAGCGCGCAATGGTAAACAATTTCCCCGGCTGGCGCATTGCGCGGACATGCGGCCGCGGACGAATTCAAAGACCGGCGGGGACGATTCCCGGCGTGATGAAGATCAGCAATTCAGTGCGCCTTGTATCGGAGACCGTTCGCTTGAAGAGCCACTCCAGCCCGGGAATATCGCCCAGAATGGGCGTCTTCGATTCGGTGGTGGTGGCCTCTTCGCGAAAGACGCCGCCGAGTACGATGGTTTCGCCGTCATCGACCAGCGCGCTGGTTATGACTTCATTGGTATTGATCGAAGGCACGCCGGAGGCTGTGGGCGAAATCGAGTCCTGCCGGATTTCGAGTTGCATGTTGATCTGTCCGTTCGGTGTGATTCTGGGCGTTACCCGCAATAGCAGGACGGCGTCCTCGAACTGGGTGACCGAACCGCCCGCCGCGCCCCCGGCCTGGGACTGGTACGGGATTCTCACGCCGGAACGAATTTCGGCCGTGACCTTGTCCTGGGTAGTCACTTTCGGCCTGGCGATGATTTCGCCGTTGCCGCTGCTTTCGATAGCGGCCAGTTCAAGTTCGATCAACTCGCTGCTGCCGGTATAGCCGATGTTGAAAACAGTCCTGGACCCAATGCCCAGATCGAGCGCCAGTTCGTCCTGCGCTTGCGCCGGCGCGAGTCCCCGGGCAATGCCGTAGCGGAATCGGCTTCCCTGCTCCGGTGAGCCCGCGGCGCCCCAGCGAACGCCGAATTCACGGGAATAGTCGGTGGAAACGTTGACGATTCGGGCTTCGATCAGCACCTGCCGCACCGGGACATCGAGACTTGCGAGCAAATCCCGGATCGCGGCCAGGTTCTGCTCCATATCCTGAACGATGATGGTGTTGGTGCGAACATCTACCGCAGCCGAGCCGCGGGAAGAAAGCAGCCCCCGATTGCCGGTCTGGATAATCCCGGCGCCGGGGCCGGCGGCGGACGCGTCGGAATCGGTGGTTGACGCACCGGGTTCGGCGGTGGCCGCGCCGGCGCCGAGCACGAGATCGAGCAGGGCCGCCGCGTCTGCGTAATTGACCTGCAGCAATTCCGTGACCAGCGGCGTCAGATTCGATGCCTGCCGCTCGGCCTCGAGTTCCTGCTCCCGCTGCAAGGCCATCTCTTCGGCGGTAGTCACAAACAGGACATTGCCTTCCAGACGGTACGCGAGATTGCCGGCCTGCAACACGAGTTCGAGCGCCTGTTCCCAGGGCACGCCGTCAAGCTGCAAGGTGATATTGCCCGCAACAGTCTCGCCGGCCACCAGATTGAAGTCCTGCTCATCCGCAAGAATCTGCAAGGCGAAGCGGATGGGAACGTCCTGAAACGAGAGACTGGCGACTTCCACAGGCGGCGCGCCGTTCTGCTGCGCCCGCGCGACGTCGGCAGGTAAATATGCCAGCAATAACGCCAGACAAAAGCGCAACAACCGTCGGCCGGAATTTCCCGCGGCGCCGCTCATTGGCCTTCGTCCCACGGCAGCAACGTTTCCTGTTGCGCATTCGCGCCGGTTTCGTCCGTTTTCCATTCGATCAACTCCACGCCAAGATCCGTAATTCGTTGCACCCGGCCTTGGCCAGGTCCGAGATAATCGCCTTGCTCGACTCGATGCACCGCGCCGGAAGGATCCTGCAGCAGGCCGACATTGCCCTGTTCGTACTTGAGCAGCCCTACCAGGCGCAATTCTTCCAATGCGTATTGTTCGAGCGGGTTCGATCCGGGCCGCTCCTCCTCGGGGTCGGTTACCGCGGACGGGGCGATCGCTGCGAAAGGATTCCGGCGGGCGCCGGCCGAATAGCTGAATTGCTCCGCCTGCCCATGATCGAGCCGGAATGACGATTCCCGGCCGGCCTGCGCTGTCTCCGCGCCGGCCGACACTTCGGGCAAGGGCCGATAGCGATACGTTCGCGCCAGCAATTCGAGTTCCAGTTCCTCCGCGGACGATTCGCGCAGGGAGAAATCGTGTATGGTGACGATGCGGCCGAGCGTTGCGACGTTGCTGAAAAAGGCGCCGATCCCGTGATATCCGCCCCTGACGCGAATATCGATGGGCTGCTCGACATAATGCGGACGATCGAGTTCCGCGGCCAGTTCGATCGAATCGAAATTCAGACCGAAATTCAGGCCGAGCGCGGTGATTTCGTCGATCAGGGCCGGTATCTCATTCTCGTACGGCAACTGTCGCAACATCCGCATGTAGGGCTCCTCGATCTCCCGCGCCCGCTGCCGGTAGTCGTTCAGGCTCGCGACGCTGGTGCGCAACACTTCCAGGTCCACCGCCAGTTCCGCCTCTTCCAGGTCCAGACGCGCGTTGCGTTCCTGCAGGTCGCGCAAGCGCCACAGATAACCCCCGGCAAGCAGGGCCGCTGTCAGCAGCAATATGACGCTGATCCTGACCGCGGCCGGCCAGCCGCCGCTGCCCTGCGGCGAGGCGAGTTCGCGCCAGTCGAATTCGCGCAGGTCGCGAATGATTCCCGCGAGCAAGGACATCGTTTTCAACCCCCCGCCTCGTCAAGCCGCGAGACCAGGCTGAATTCGAACAGCCCCGGCGCGGCTTCGGTAACGCCGACAAGTTGCGTCTCCAGGAATCGCGGCGACGCGGAGAGTTCCCGCATCAGTTCGGCGACCGCGGCATGGGACTCCGCGAGTCCTTCGATTCGCACTTCGCCGCCGCGGTGCGACAAGCGGCTATAGTAGGCGGCCGCGGGCAGATGCGCGGCAAGTTCGGAAAGCACTTGCGCCGGCAGGGGCCGGCTGCGCTGCAGGCTGTTCAACACCTGCATGTGCAATGCGGCGTCTTCCTGTTCCCGGCGCAGACGTTCGGCTTCGGCGCCGCGCGCGCCGAGCAGGCCGATCTCGGCCCGCAGCCGCCGGTTCTCGGCGGAACTGGCCAGGATGCTCCCGTTGAGGCTTCGCTCGAGAGCGATCAGAACCACCAGGCCGAGCAACATCGAAATCGCCAGAATTCCATGGAATCGCCGCCGGCTCCGGCGCCGCTCGCGTTCCCTCCAGGGCAGCAGATCAATCATGCCGGCCACCCGCGATAGCCAATCCCGCCGCGAGCAGCAAGGCCGGCGCATCTTTCGCGGCCGGACCGGCGCTTGCGCCCGGAAACGGAATTGCCGCCGCCACCGGAATGGCAAGAACGCGTTGCGCCTGATCCGCAAGTCCCTCTGCGGCGGCCGCGGCGCCGCACAGGTACAGGATTGCCGCCCGGCCATGACGAGAGGATGAATGAAACAATTGCAGGGCCTGTCCGAGCTGACTTGCCGCATCGGCCGGAAAGGATGCCGGCTCGCGCCCGTGTTGCGCATAATCGCCGAACGGCCTTTCCGCATTGTAAATGGCGCGGCCTTCCGCCAGCACATACAGGCGGATGGCGCCGGCGCCGATGTCAGCGACGGCGGTTAATCCCGGCTCGTCCCGGTCCGGCGCCAGCAGGGGCCAGACGCGTTCGACAGCGTGGTGTTCCGCGTCTACGGCGGTAGCCCGCAGCCCCGCACTCTCAATGGCCCGCTCCCGCGAGTCGACATGTTCCTTCCTGCAAACCGACAACAGGATCGATCCCGCGGCATGTTCCGAACCGTCGAGACGGCGAAAATCGATGCGCACCTCGTCGATGGGCCAGGGTATGTAGCGGTCCGCCTCCACCGTGATCTGCGCCTCCAGCTCCGCATCGGTCATTTCCGGCTCCATTGCCAGGGTTTTCTGCATTACCAGGGAAGAAGGCACGGCCGTTACGGCGAATCTGCCCGGCGACCGCAGCGTTCCGGCCGCTTCGGCGATACAGCGCCCCACCGCTTCGGCATCGCGGACGTTCCGCCCCTCGACCGCACCCAAAGGCAGCCGCCCAATCGCATAGTCGGCCCGCGCTCCGGGCTTTCCCGGCCAGCGCAGCAATTTCACCGAGCGCGACCCGATATCGACCCCAAGCGGCCCCCCGCCGCCGCCCGCAAACCGCATTTTTCGCAGTTCTCCAACCAATCCCGTGAGCATTCCCACATCCTCAAAATGTTTCCTGCCCATAGGTGTAGCACTAAGTCGAGAATTACCCCCAATTTCCAGCCGAAATAAATTTCCGTCGGAGTCGGTAGCGTCAATCAGTTCCGCACCATGTGAGTCGCCGCCGGGTGGCGGGGGGCGCGGCGGACGCCGTGAATCCATCCCTGGAGGCTTCGCGTTCGGCATCCATGCCTCACACGCCCGCCGCGCCCCCCGCCACCCGGCGGCGACTCACATGGTGCGGAACTGATTGACGCTACCGACTCCGACGGAAATT
>JAJDYJ010000085.1 GCA_022822865.1 Pseudomonadales bacterium
GCAGCGGACGCCGTAAATACATCCCTGTAGGCTCCGGGCTCGGCATCCTGCCTCGCACGCCCGCTGCACATCGCACGCCAGACGGCGACTCACAGGGTGCAAGTCCCCTTACCGGCATTTGAATTTACGCTTTTTTGCGGATGCTATATCATCGCGCCTCGTTTGCCGAATCAACCTTGCCGTCCGGATCTGGAAAAGTTTCATGAACTACTTCAATTCCCTGCCCTTGCGTCTTCAATTGGAACAACTTGGCAAGTGCCGATTCATGGACCGTTCGGAGTTCAGCGATGGCGTGGGCAAGCTCCGGGGCAAGAAAGTCGTGATTGTCGGCTGTGGCGCCCAGGGTCTGAACCAGGGGCTGAACATGCGCGACAGCGGGCTGGATATCGCCTACGCCTTGCGGCCGGACGCCATCGCCGAACAGCGCGCTTCCTGGAAAAACGCAACCGACAACGGCTTTGTTACCGGGGCGTTCGAAGAACTGATACCCGGCGCCGACCTGGTGCTGAATCTTACGCCCGACAAGCAGCATACTCCGGTGATCGAACAGATCATGCCGCTGATGAAGGAAAACTCCTGTCTCGCCTACTCTCATGGTTTCAACATTGTCGAGGAAGGCATGCAGATACGGCCCGACATCACGGTGATCATGGTCGCGCCGAAATGTCCCGGCACCGAAGTGCGCGAGGAATACCGGCGCGGCTTCGGCGTGCCGACCCTGATCGCGGTGCATCCGGAAAACGATCCGCGCGGCGAAGGGCTTGAAATCGCCAAGGCTTATGCCGCGGCGACCGGCGGCCATCGCGCCGGCGTGCTCGAATCGTCCTTCGTGGCCGAAGTGAAGTCGGACCTGATGGGCGAGCAGACGATTCTTTGCGGCATGTTGCAGACCGGCTCCCTGCTCTGCTTCGACAAGATGGTCGCCGGCGGCGTGGACGAAGCTTACGCCTCGAAGCTGGTGCAGCACGGCTGGGAGGTGATCGCCGAAGGACTCAAGCACGGCGGCATCACCAACATGATGAACCGGCTGTCCAATCCGGCGAAATTGCTCGCCGACGAACTGGCCGACGAATTGAAGGAGATCATGACGCCGTTGTTCCGCAAGCACATGGACGACATCATGACCGGCGCGTTCTCCGAAGGCATGATGGCCGACTGGCGCGATGGCGACCGCAAGTTGCTCACCTGGCGCGAAGAGACCGCGCAAACCGCGTTCGAACGGTCAACCGCCGGGGAAATGGAAATTTCCGAGCAGGAATACTACGACAAGGGCATCCTCATGGCCGCCATGATCAAGGCCGGGGTCGAACTCGCCTTCGAAACGATGACGGATTGCGGCATCATCGAGGAATCGGCCTATTACGAGTCCTTGCACGAGGTGCCCCTGATCGCCAATCTGATCGGCCGCAAGAAGTTGTACGAAATGAACAAGGTCATTTCCGATACCGCTGAATACGGCTGCTATCTCTTCTCCCACGAATGTGTGCCCTTGCTGGCCGATTTCATGGCCCGGGTCGACACCGACGTGATCGGCAGGGGGGTGCAGCTCGCCGATACCGGCGTCGACAACCAGGAACTGATCGCCGTAGACGAAATGATCCGCGCGCATCCGGTCGAAGTCGTCGGCCGCAAGTTGCGCGGCCACATGACCGCGATGAAAAAGGCCATCTGACTGTTGCGCGATCCGTCATTCTGCGCGGAGCGAAGCGTAGTCGCAGAATCTGGCAAAAACAGAAGCTAGCCGACGACTAAGCTTCGATATTGGTTTGGGGTTTTATCAGGAATTTCTTTAGATTCGATGAATCAATGACCGAGGCGGCATACGTCTATATTCTGGCCAACAGAAAGCGGGGCACATTATACGTCGGTGTCACTGGCGACCTGGAGCGCCGCATGTACCAGCACAAGCATGGTCTGCTGGGGGGATTCACCAGCAAATACAATATTACCCGCCTGGTTTGGTACGAGCAGGGACAGGGCATTTCCGCGGCGATCAGTCTTGAGAAAAAAATCAAGAATCGCAGCAGGCAGTGGAAGATTGATCTGATTGAGCGAAGGAATCCGGAGTGGCGGGATCTCGCCCGAGACTGGGGAGATTCTGCGACTCCGCTTCGCTCCGCGCAGAATGACAATTGGGTGAATCGTTCAGATCGTGCTGAATGACGATTAGGTGGATTGCTCAGATCGCGAGCACCTTGGTTCCGCGGGAGATTCCGGTTACGCCGGTGCGGGCGACTTCGAGTACCTTGCAATCGCTGACCGCGGCCAGGAAACCATCGAGTTTCTCGCTGGTTCCGGCAAGCTGGATGGAATAGCTCGTGCCCGTCTGGTCGATCACCTGGCCGCGGAAAATCTCGACCACGCGCAGCACTTCGGCGCGTTGCGCGCCGGTCGCCTTCAACTTGATCAGCATCAGTTCGCGCTCGATATGGGCGCCGCCGGTCAGGTCGATGAGTTTCACGACATCGACGATCCGGTTCAGGTGCTTGGTTACCTGCTCGATGCGGGCGTCGTCGCCGTCGGTGATCAACGTCAGCCTTGAGAGCGACTGATCTTCGGTCGGCGCGACGGTCAGCGAATCGATGTTGTAGTTACGCTGGGAAAACAGGCCGACGACCCGTGACAGCGCGCCCGGCTCGTTTTCCATCAGGATCGAAATGATACGCCGCATCAGGTTCTCTCCGTCTTGCTCAACACCATGTCCTTCATGGCGCCGCCCTTGATCGCCATCGGATAGACATGCTCGTCCGGATCGACCAGGACGTCGACGAACACCAGCCGGTCCTTGAGGGAAAAGCATTCGCTCAACTTCTCGCGCAACTCCCCGGGCCGCTCGATGCGGATGCCGACATGACCGAAAGACTCCGCCAGCTTGACGAAATCGGGCAACGATTCGGCATAGGTGCTATGACTGTAGCGGCCGCCGTATTGCATGTCCTGCCATTGCTTCACCATGCCCAGAGCCTGGTTGTTGAGGCAGATGATCTTGATCGGCAACTGGTATTGCATGCAGGTGGCGAATTCCTGCATGTTCATCAGGAAACTGCCCTCCCCGGTTATGCAGACGGAAACCGCATCCGGAAAGGCGAATTGCGCCCCCACGGCGGCGGGAAAACCGAAACCCATGGTGCCGAGTCCGCCCGAGTTGATCCAGCGCCGGGGTTTGTCGAAGCCGTAATACTGGGCGGCGAACATCTGGTGCTGGCCCACGTCGGAGGAAACGAAGGCGTCGCCGCCGGTCAGTTCATGCATCAGCTTGACGACCTGCTGGGGCTTGATCAGACCGTTTTCCGATTCCGGAATGCGCAGGGAATCCTTCTCGCGCCAGCGATCGATCTGGTCCCACCAGATCTTCAGCGTTTCGGCGTCGGGGCCGGCCTTTCTCCGCTCGATTTCCGCGATCATGTCCTCGAGCACCGAAGCCACTGGCCCGACGATGGGGATGTCGGCATTCACGATCTTCGATATCGACGCCGGGTCGATGTCGATATGCAATATGGTGGCGTCGGGGCAGAACTTGCTCGGATCCGAATTGGTCACGCGATCGTCGAAACGCGCGCCGGCGCAAAGCAGCACGTCGCAATAATGCATCGCCATGTTGGCTTCGTAGGTGCCATGCATGCCAAGCATGCCGAGAAACTGGGGGTCGGAGGCGGGATAGGCGCCAAGACCCATCAAAGTATTGGTGATCGGAAAGCCGAGCAGTCTGGCGAGCCGCGTCAAGGCCTCGGCGCCTTCGCCCTGGATGACGCCGCCGCCGCTGTACAGCATGGGACGCCTGGCTTGCAGCAAGGTGTCCACGGCCTTGCGGATCTGGCCCGGATGGCCTTTCTCCGGCACCGAGTAGGAACGCATCGGGATTTCGTCCGGATAGACATAAGGCGCCTTGACGCGCGGGTCGGTCGTATCCTTTGGGATATCGATCACCACGGGGCCCTGACGTCCGGTAGTCGCGATATGAAAGGCTTTCTTGACCAGGGTGGGGATTTCCTCGGCGTTGCGGGCCATGAAACTGTGTTTCACGATCGGCCGGGAAATGCCGACCATGTCGGTTTCCTGGAAACTGTCGGTGCCGACCATGCGGCTTTCCACCTGCCCCGAAATCACGATCAGGGGAACCGAATCCATGTAGGCGGTAGCGATTCCGGTGATGGCGTTGGTCGCGCCCGGCCCTGAAGTGACAAGCACCACGCCGGGTTTGCCGGTAGCGCGGGCGTAGCCGTCCGCGGCATGGGTCGCGGCCTGTTCGTGGCGCACGAGAATATGTTCCACATCTTCCTGGTGGAAGATCGCGTCGTAAATATGCAAAACGGCGCCGCCGGGATAGCCGAAGATGATTTCCACACCTTCGTCCCGCAGCGCCCGGATCAGCATTTCGCCGCCGGAAAGCAGTTCCGCCTGTTCTGTGGTTTCGCCGGTCATGTCCCCGCTTCTTTCTCCGCTGTTTGGCAGGCCGCATCGCGATGTTGCCGCCTGCCGGTGTGTTGCCGCTCAACTTGTAACGGTCGGCAAGCAGAAAACCGTAACAGTTTTCTTGCCTGCCCGATACAGGACAAATTGACAGGATTGGCGGCGGCTTGCCGTATGGCCGCCGGAATCTGGGCCGGCCTTCTGAACGTGGGTAGGTATCGTCAGAGATGGCTGGCCCGCGGATGCGCCTGATTGTGCGCGAGGTTTATTGCTATGTTCCGCAAAGCGGGAAGCATTCTCCCACTTGCAGCGGGAAAGTCAAGCTGCTGGCTTCGATCCGTCGCCGTCAATCCGCGCGGAGACGCTGAATTTGAGTTCGCCTTCGGCACCTGGATCGATGTCGATATGTGAGCCGGGGCCGAATGCTCCCGCGAGTACGTGTTGGGCGAGTGGATTCTCGATGCGGTTCTGAATCGCGCGCTTGAGCGGCCTGGCGCCGTAAACGGGGTCGAATCCCGCTTCCGCGATGAAACGCAGCGTGGCCGGCGATACGCGAATCTTCAGTTCGTTGTCGGCGAGCCGCCGGTTGAGCAGGTCTATCTGCAACTGCGCGATATCGAGAATCTCTTCCTTGCCGAGGGGATGAAAGACGACGATTTCGTCGATGCGATTGACGAATTCCGGCGAAAAATGGCGGACCACGGAGTTCAGCACTGCCTGTTTCATGTTCTCGTGCGTATCGCTGTCCGGCGCCGGCTCATGCATCAGTTCCTGAATGCGGTCGGAGCCCAGATTGGAAGTCATGATGATGACGGTGTTGCGGAAGTCCACGGTGCGGCCATGTCCGTCGGTCAGGCGTCCGTCGTCGAGTACCTGCAAAAGCACGTTGAAGACTTCCGGATGGGCCTTTTCGACCTCGTCGAGCAGCAGAACCGAATACGGCCGCCGTCGCACGGCCTCGGTGAGATATCCGCCCTGCTCGTAGCCGACGTAGCCGGGCGGCGCTCCGATCAGCCTCGCGACGGAATGCTGTTCCATGAATTCCGACATGTCGATGCGGACCATGGCCGCCTCGGAATCGAACAGAAATTCGGCCAGGGCCTTGCACAGCTCGGTCTTGCCGACGCCGGTGGGGCCAAGGAACAGGAAGGAACCGTTCGGGCGATTCGGGTCCGACAGGCCCGAACGCGACCTGCGCACGGCGTTGGCGACCGCGGAGATCGCCTCATCCTGCCCGACTACCCGTTGCCGCAAGACGCTTTCCATGTCGAGCAGACGCTCACGGTCGCCTTGCAGCATCTTGCTGACCGGAATGCCGGTGGCGCGGGAGAGAATATCGGCGATTTCCTCTTCGGTTACCCGGTTGCGCATGAGTTTCCTGTCCGAAACCGCGGCCGTGGCGGCCTCTTCCAGTTTCTTTTCCAGCGCCGGAATGACGCCGTACTGGATTTCGGACATGCGCGCGAGATCGCCGGCGCGCTGGGCGGCTTCGAGATCGATCCTGGCCTTTTCCAGGCTCGACTTGATCGACTGGGCGCCATGCAGGGAAGCTTTCTCGGCCTTCCAGACCTCGTCGAGATTGGCGTACTCCCGTTCCAGGCCTCCGATTTCCTCGCCGAGTTTCTCCCGGCGCTTTTTCGCTGCCGGGTCCTTGTCCTTCTTGAGCGCCTCCCGCTCGATCTTCAACTGGATCAGGCGCCGGTCGAGCATGTCCATCTCTTCCGGCTTGGAATCGATCTCCATGCGGATCATGCTGGCGGCCTCGTCCACGAGGTCGATCGCCTTGTCGGGAAGCTGGCGGTCCGAAACGTAACGCTGGGACAGCCGCGCCGCGGCGATGATGGCCGAGTCCGAGATTTCCACTCCGTGATGCACCTCGTAGCGCTCCTTGAGGCCGCGCAGGATTGCGATGGTGTCCTCTTCGTCCGGCTCGTCCACGAGTACTTTCTGGAAACGGCGCTCGAGCGCTGCGTCCTTTTCGATGTATTGCATGTACTCGTTGAGCGTGGTGGCGCCGACGCAATGCAATTCGCCTCGCGCGAGCGCCGGCTTGAGCATGTTGCCGACGTCCATGGCGCCTTCGGCCTTGCCGGCGCCGACCAGGGTATGCAACTCGTCGATGAACAGGATGACCGAGCCTTCGCGCTTGGCGATTTCCTTGAGTACGCCTTTCAGGCGTTCCTCGAATTCGCCGCGGAATTTGGCGCCTGCGATCAGGGCGCCCATGTCAAGGGCGAGTATGCTCTTGCTTTTCAGCCCTTCGGGCACTTCGCCATTGACGATGCGCTGGGCCAGGCCTTCGACTATGGCGGTCTTGCCGACCCCCGGTTCGCCGATCAGGACCGGATTGTTCTTGGTGCGGCGCTGCAATACCTGGATAGCCCGCCGGATCTCGCTGTCGCGGCCGATGACGGGATCGAGTTCCCCGAGCCGCGCGCGCTCGGTAAGATCGATGCAATAGCGGCTCAGCGCCTGGCGGCTTTCTTCGGCTTCCGCATCGGAAACGGCTTCGCCGCCGCGCAGATTGGCGATGGCGTTTTCGAGCGCCTGGGGGCTGACTCCGCTCGATTTGAGCAGTTTTCCGGCCGGTCCGGGATCTTTCATCGCCGCGAGCAGAATGGTCTCGCTGGCGACAAAGCTGTCGCCGTGTTCGCCGGCGATGGATTCCGCCCGATTCAGCAGTCTCGCAAGTTCTGGCGAGACGGCAAGCTGACCGTCATGCTCCTTCATCCGCGGCAGGTCCTGCACGATGCGGTCGAGCCCCGCGCGCAACTCGGCGACATTGAATCCGGTCTGGGCGAGCAGAGCGCGTACGGAACTGCCTTGTTGGTCGATCAATGTGAGCAGCAGATGTGCCGGTTCAATGCTGTTGTTGCGGTTCGCCAGGGCGAGCGATTGCGCGTCGGCGAGCGCCGCCTGGAGTTTCCCGGTCAATTTGTCTGGTCGCATGGGTCGCGAAGTCTCTTTGAAATTGCGTAACGAGTCTGTATATGAGGTTTGAAAGATGCTTCTTCAACCGGGCATTTCTACTATTAGACATCTCGCCGCCGCCGTGCCGGAATGGGTCCAGCGGACGCCGTAAATACGTCCCTGTAGGC
>JAJDYJ010000058.1 GCA_022822865.1 Pseudomonadales bacterium
CGAACGCCTTCACCGATCCGCCGTAACGGTCCGCGCAGATCTTCGTCAGCGCCGCCGTCAATGTCGTCTTGCCATGGTCCACGTGACCGATCGTGCCTACGTTCACGTGTACCTTCGTTCTCTCGAATTTTTCCTTCGCCATTAGTGACTGCCCTTATGTAACTGCCCTTGCATTGCGTTCTGTTGCCTGAAATTCCGGAGGCCCGGGGAATATGGTTATGTGGTGCTCACATCCGGAGTCGAACCGGAGACCTCTTCATTACCAATGAAGTGCTCTACCTCCTGAGCTATGCGAGCCGATCTTGCGCGGATACCCGGATACTAATCTGGAGCGGGTAGCGGGAATCGAACCCGCGCGACCAGCTTGGAAGGCTGGGGTTCTACCTCTGAACTATACCCGCCTTCTGGAAACAACTCCGTCCCGCACGAGTTTCCAGTTGGTGGAGGGGGGTGGATTTGAACCACCGAAGCTTACGCGTCAGATTTACAGTCTGATCCCTTTGGCCACTCGGGAACCCCTCCCAAAAGAGCCCCAACCGGGCGCCTTCAGCCGACGGCTCTCACAGGAACGCGGCATTCTAGTGGAAATGATCAGTGTGTGCAAATGTTTGGCAAGGATTTTCCGTGCCCGTCAATTCGGAACTTTGGCCAGCAAAATCAGGCCATTGCGGGATGTCTTCAAGGTCTTCCACATGGCGCTGCAAGCGCACTTCGGCGATGTCGCCCGGCTGCGCGATATAAACCGTTGCCTCCATGTTTTCACCGATGGCGGCGGCCGCAAATTCGCTGGCCTCGAAAATGTCGGCGAAACCGTGAACGAAGAGGCAGATCTGTTCCGCTTCCTCGCGCAGCCGCGCCAGTTCGGCCTCCCGCGCTTCACTCACGAGTTGCAGGCCTTCGTTGCGTAACGGCCGCGGCTCCGGCGCGGCGGGCAATTCCGGCGGACGCAGCAGGCTCCAGCCGAAATACGCGACGTTCAGCAAGAGCAGGAATATTACGATGTAGCGCAATTGTCAGTTCTCCGGGTTCGGCCAGGCGAGCGCGAGACCGTCGAGCACGAGGTCCGGGACAGTCAGAACGTCGCCGCGTCCGGGTTCCTCTTTCAGGAAGGCGTCCAGCAAGGCGGCGTCGCCGCCGGTCAGAATCACCATGGGGCTGTCCTGTTTTGGCCGCGGGCGCTCATGTTCCCGCTCGAAGCGCTCCAGGGCCGCGCGCACCGCGCTGCGCAACATGTGCAGCGTGCCGTTGCGGACGGCGGCGCCGGTATCGTTGCCGGGCGCGGCGGATTCGGCCGCGTCCGCCGGAGCCAGCCGAATCGACGTATTTCGCGTAAGGGCCGTCCGCAATGCTTCCAGTCCCGGCATGATATATCCGCCAAGATGCAATCCGCCCGCGTCGAGCAGATCGATGGTCAAGGCGGTGCCGCTATCGACTATCGCGCAACTCCCGCGGGCGCTTTTGAATCCGGCCAGCATGGCGAGCCAGCGGTCGGCGCCCAGCCGGGAAGGATCCGGGTACTGGATCGTCACGCCGGCGCAAGCACGGGCGACGGTTGCGAATCGCGGCCGCAATTCCCATTTGCCGGCGACCCACTCTGCCAGTTCGGCTTCGAATTCTTCGCCCCTGACATTGCAGACCAGCACTTCGTCGGGCCTGCCGGCATGCGCGACGGCCGCTTCGAGTTGCCTCAAACCGCGCGCGCTGTTCGCCGCCGACCCGCGCCACCGCCATTTCAAGCTGGTATTGCCGGCATCGATTTCCAGGATCACGGCTTCGGACCGGCGCCGTGCCGGGAAGGAAAAATCGTCCCGGAAACCATGCGCTGGATGCCGGTGGCATTGCGCACCAGCAAGGCGCCGGTCTCATCGACGCCGGACACACGGCCGATGGTTTTCTCATCGCCGACCTGCACAATGACGTCCTGCTGGAAATAGCGGTCGAACTTGTTCCATTCGTCCTGGAAGAAAGCGAATCCCTCGTCCCGATAGATACCGATGTACTCGAGCAGCCGATTGAGGATCGCCGGCAGCAAATGAGACCAGTCGAGATCGTCTTCGCAGATCGTTGCCAGATCGACCGCGGGCTTGTCGATCTGCTGCATCACTTCGGGCGGAAAACGCAGATTCAGTCCGACCCCCACGACTATGTGCCACTGTTCATCGGCGCCGTGAGTCTCGATCAGGACACCGCCCAGTTTGCGATTGCCGCTGAGCAGATCGTTCGGCCATTTCACGCTGAGGCCGAAGACTTCCAGGTCGCTGAGCCCGGCGCGCAAGGCCAGCGCGATAACGGGACCCAAAGCCAGAATCCGGTCCAGCGGCAGCGGAAACTCCCGCACCAGGGAGAAATACAGTCCGGCGCCGCCGGGACTTCGCCATTGATGGCCGCG
Organism: Pseudomonadales bacterium; assembly: GCA_022822865.1. Lineage (GTDB taxonomy): Bacteria > Pseudomonadota > Gammaproteobacteria > Pseudomonadales > Pseudohongiellaceae > UBA9145. Next base: position 2,390 of record JAJDYJ010000058.1, read on the forward strand.
CCGCCCGCGTCCCGCGGTCTGTTCCCGCGCAACGATCAGACAGTGACCGGATTTGCCGCCCCGCAGCCCGCGCAGGGCTTCGTCATTGGTAGAGTCGATCCGGTCGAACTCGAAAACTTCGCCCAAGGCCTGCCGCAAGCCGTGCGGCAGTTCTTTCACCAGCGAATGCAGATCGATTCCCGACATTTCGTGGAATGCCCCGGCGGAGAAGGTCCCCGCCGGAACGCAAGCTAACTCATTCAGCCGTCTCGACGGCGTCGTCGGCGGGAAGTTCTTCGCCGCGGCGAATCTTCCCGATCACGGAAGCCGCCTCGAGCATGACGACGATGCTCGCCGCCATGACCGCCAGGCTCAGTGCGAGCAGCAGCCAGTTATTCGATTGATAATAGTCGAACAGATACCAGAGGCTGGCCCAGAAAGCCACGAACACAATGAAAATCATCGGCGCCAGGGTATAGATCGACGGTCGCTTCAGCCGCATCAGGTACACGGAAAGCACCAGCAAGGTAAGGCTGGCGAGAATCTGGTTGGACGCGCCGAAGATCGGCCAGATCAACATTCCGCCGTCGCCGGGATACTCGCCGTTGGTCGCGCCGAAAGCAAGGGTCAGACAGCAACCCACGGCCACCAGGGTGGAAATGTAGTTGCTCTTGAGAAAACCGATCGAATAAATATTGGCCCATTCCTGGATGATATAGCGCTGCAATCGCAACCCCGCGTCCATGGTGGTGCCGGCGAACAGCACAACCATGACCGCCAGCATGGTTTCGGAAAAGGTGAACGGAATCCCCCAGCCCTCGGTGATCAGGGCCGCGCCGCCGGCGATGAAGGCGCTCGCCGCGCCGTCGCCGAAGTTGGAGTAGAGAGTGCTCCATTCGGCGCTGGTCACGGCATACAGCGAGCCGGTCACCGCGGTGATGGTGATCAGCGCCAGCGAACCTTCGCCAAGAGCGCCGAGATAGCCGACGAAACGCGCGTCCCTTTCGTTATTCAACTGCTTTGAACTCGTGCCCGAGGAAACGATGCCGTGGAATCCCGACAAGGCGCCGCAGGCAATGGTCACGAACAGGATCGGGAACAGCGGCGGCGTGCCGTCGGCGAGATTCTCGTTGATCATCGGCGCGGACACGTCGGGCAGGGTAATGAACACCGCGCTGTAGAGCACGAGCAGGCCGAGCACGAGTTGCGCGCCGTTGATGTAATCCCGCGGCTGCAACAGCAGCCAGACCGGCAGCATCGAGGCGATGCCGGCGTAAATGAACAGAATGACGATCCAGTTGCCGTGCGGTCCGAGCAGAACGCCGCTCCAGCTTTCCTCGGTTTCCACCGGCCAGAGCGTGCCGAGATAAATCGTGAAATACAAAATGCTGACGCCGATCAGGGAAATCGCGAACAGGTTGATCTTGCGGCGGATCAGCACGCCCACCGCGACAGCGACTGGAATCGCGGCCCAGGCCGGCACCACGGAAGTTTCGATATCGACCATTTCGCCGGCGATGATGGTGCCGAACACCGCGTTCACCATCAGCAACAGCAGGAAGATCACCACCATGAACAAGGCCCGGGTGCGGACGCCGACGACATCTTCCGACAGCGCGCCCATGGAGCGGGCGTTGTGCCGGTTGCTCGCCCACAGCGCCCCCATGTCGTGAACGCCGGCGAAGAAGATCGAGCCCAGGGTCACCCAGATCAATGCCGGCAGCCAGCCCCAATAAACCGCGATCGCCGGCCCGACGATGGGCGCGGCGCCAGCCACCGCGGTGAAATGCGAGCCCCACAACACATATTTGTTGGTGGGAACATAATCGACCGCGTCGTTGAAACGATTGGCCGGCGTGACGTATTCCGGGTCCAGCCGATAAATCCTCTCGGCGATGAAACGGGAATACACAAACCAGCCGAAGGCGAAGCCGACCAGTCCGAAAACAACGATGAATACCGAAGACATCAGGCGCTCTCCCCAAATGCAGCAAGCCGAGGCATCATAACAACTAGCCGCCCGCGTACACAATCTCAGTCTGTTGCTGCGGCTTCCATTGTGCTGCGCGTCGCTGCTGTCCCCGCCACTGCTGCCCCCCCACCAAATCTGCTCCGCAGATTTGACTCCCCCTCAAGGGGGGAGTGGGAAATACTCTCCCCTTTGGGGAGAGTCAAAACCGCACCGCGGTTTTGGTGAGGGGCCAGAAACCGGATTCTCGCAACGACCCTGTTTCACCATTCTCGCAACGACCCGGTTTCACCATCACTTTGGCATTGGAAAACGCTGCCTACCAGGCCAGATTGAGTTCGATGCCGATGCCGTGGTCCGGTGGAGCCATTGGGCTTTCCCGGCGGTTGAGCTTGAGGTTGAGGCGCAGGTCCGGGGCGTCTTCGTCGAGGGGCTCGAATTGCCAGCCGAGGCTGTAGTCCTTGCCGTGGCCCGTGACGCTGTAGCCCAGGACGGGTTCGCCGCGGTAGCGTTCGCGGAACATGGGCATTCCCCAGCTTGTCTCGGCGGTCCAGCGGGCGCCAGAGCCCTGGCTGGACGCATAATCGGCGATCGGGTCCGAGCGGAACAGGGCGTCGAGGCCGCCCGAGGATTGTCCGCCGATTTCCTGGCGCAGGCTGAATTTCGGGCCGAATCCGCCCTCTTGCGCCGGGCTCCAGCTCAGCGACGCCGACAGGCCCCGGTCGCCGCGGCCTTCCGCCTCGTGGGCAAGCAGGGCGCGGGCCTCGATATCGAGCGTGAGGCCAAGTTCCGGCGCGTTCCAGGCCAGGCCGCCGCCGACTTCCACGCCGAATCCGGTTTCCGCGTCGCCGCCGTCGTGGCGCAGGCCGGCTTCGAGCTTGGGCGTGACGCTGCCCGCGCCCAGCGCGAAGCTCCAGCTTCCCTCGGCGCCCAGCCGCAGCCGGCTCACGGAAGCGTCCGCTCCCATCATGCCCAGGGTGCGGCTCGATGTGGTATGCGCCCAGAGCGCGTCGGAGGTCAGCGCCAGGGCCGGGCCGCCGCCACTGGAATCGCCGAACAGTTCGCCGCGCAGTCCCGCCGCCGCCATGGCCCAGCCGAGGTCGGCCCGTATTGCTCCGGAACCGGGGTCGGCCGCGGTTCGCGCGCCGCTTGCCGTTGCCGCCGCTCCCGGACTCTCATGCCCCGCGACGTTCCGGACGTTAACCGCGGTTGGCAGGCCATTTGCCGCCGCGGGGCCGCGGCTGCCGAAGTTCAGACGCAGTTCGCCCTTGCCGTAACCCGCCGCGCCCCAGAGGCTCAATCGTTCGGAGCCCTGCCAGGCGGCGTAGGGGATCGCGGCGGTCAGGTTCGATTCGACGCCGCCGTCGCTGTTCGCCAGACCGCGATAGCCGCCCTCGGCGAAGGTTTCGGTGATGGCGAGGCCGTACAGCCAGTCGCCCCGGAGATAATCGGCGCCCAGCATGGCGCTGTATACTTCGCCGTCGATTTGCAGGCGGCCGTCGGCGCCGCCGAAGCGGTTCTGGGCGCCGCGACCCCAGAAGCCGAGCACGCCGCCGTTGTCGTCTTCTTCCCGGGCGTAGGCGAAGCTGCTGCCGAGGAGCAACTGTTGCAGGCGCCGGCCCTGATCCATTTCGCCGTAACCGCCGGCGGAGTTCATGCCGGCGCCTGTTCCCAAGTTCATGTTCGAGCCCATGCCGGCAGCGCTTGCGCCGATGCCGGAGCCGTAGGCCTGGCCGGGTCCATGGCTATGGTTGGCGCCGAAGCCCGCGGCGGAACCCATGCCGCCAGTCATCTGGCCCGCGCCGTTATGGAATCCCGGCATTCCCTGCCCAAAGACGGACGTCATGCCGAATCCCGCGCCGGACATGGGCTGGGCGAAGGCGCCCGCGCCGCCGAAGCCGCCGGTTCCGTTCAGGGCCAGCAATGCGCCCGGGCGGAGATCGAGCACGGAGCCGAACGACTCCTGCTTGCATCGCGGGCTGGCGTCGGCGCCCATGATTTGCTTATCGCGACTGGCCTCCTTGTGTCCGGTTTCCGTTGCCGACGAGTCGCGCTCCGATGCCCCGGCGTCGGGACCGGACGCGGCGCCGGCGAGATGGTTTACGAACCCGTTGCCCGACTCGCAGTTTTCGTTGGCGGAAGGTTCGCCGCCGATGCGCTGGCCGCCGATCGTGCCCTGGAATCCGGGCCTGCGTCCGGAATCCCGCAGGGTTTCGATGCGGGAAGCGATGGCTTCCAGCGACTGTTCGGCCACGGCGCGGCCGAAGCGGGCGAGCCAGGCTTTGGGCATGGGGTCGCTGTTCCGGATGGCGCCGGTGGCCGTGGCGCGGGCGATGGCAATGGCGGGATACGGGTTGAGCAATTCCACCGTCATGGTTTCCACGCCTTCGTCGATCGCGTCGTCGAGGACCGGCACGGTAATCCATTTGAGCCGCTCTCCCGTGTTGAACTCCACGGCGCTTCCCGTGCCGAGGAAGTCATCGCCCCTGGTGGCGGTGCCCGAGACGAAATCGGCGAGTACCCTTACCGGCTCGGGCGCGGGGCGGTTGAGGGTCACCGCGAACTCCAGGTCCCCCCCGCCCTCGTGGATTGCGGCGTCCGCGATGGAGACCGTCAGGCCGGAAAGGTCGCCGCTTGGGCCGTCGCCGTCGATGACGGTCAGTTCCACCTCGTGGGGAGATCCCCGCCGCAGTGACGGCGGCAAATCGCCGAGGGACACGGTGAAGGTTTCGTCGTCGGCATCCGCGTCTCCGGCGATGTCGATGAACGCATGCCCGGTGAGGTGGCCGGATTCGAAGAAAATCCACATCTCGGTGGGGCCCTCATAGTCGCCGGACTCCGCCGTGCCGTTGCGGTACACCAGTGGAATAAGGGGGCTGTGATCGACTTCGAGCGGCTCCGCCAGGCTTGCCGTCACCCGCGCCCGGCCGCCCTCGGCCACGCTGGCGCGGGCGGCGCTGAGGGATACTTCCACGGGAGCGGGATCGGGCGTGGTCTGCTTGATACGCCCGGTGGCGATTTCCACCTGGCAGCACAGCGCGGTCATCCGGTCCCGCACCGGGGGATGCGCGGTCTCGTCCACCGGGTTCGAAAGAATGGCGCCCGCAGGTTCCAGCAACCATATTTCAAATGTCTCCCAGGGATCGTTGACGCCGTCCTCGCGCAACCACACCCTGACGTGTTTCACCTGTTCCCCCGCGTCGAACTCCACCCAGCCGCCGGAGTGATCGTAATCGTCACCCGGGTCGGCGGTCTGCGGAAAGCTGGTGTGGGTGAACCACTCCGCCCGCACGCCGCCGGGAGAGGGTCGCGACAGATGCACCCGGAACTCCATGAAGCCGCCTTCGACTCCTTCGGCGTCGTCGATGGAGATGCGCAGGCCGTCGCTCACGGTTACCGGCAAGTCCGCGGTTTGCGCATCGTAGCCGCCCCCGGACGCGGTGTGCCTGAGCGTTGCGTGGCCGTCGTTTTCGTCGGCGTCGCGGTTCGCCGTGACCTCCACTGTCTGCGGTCGCCGCCAGTTTCTCGCGGTAAATTGCAGACTCGTTCGGTCCAGGGTCAATCCGGCGCTGCCTTGCCGGTCAATGTTGACCGTGACCGGTCCCGCGGGTTCGGTGGCCAGGGAAACCGCGTAGTCGGCGCTGGCGCCCTCGGCGATGACCAGCGCGGTCGGCGAAAGCACCAGCGCCGGCATGTCGTCGTTCATGATCGTCAGCGAGGCCGACCCGGTGGCCATTCCAACGCCGGAAGGCATGCCGGAAAGCGTGACGGTGACGGATTCGTCGGGTTCGGTCATGGCGTCTCCGTAGACCATCAGGCGAACGGAATCGGTCATGGCATTGTCGGCGATCGCGCGACTCACGCACCCACCGGTCATCGCGGGCGAATCATCGCTTCCGGACTCTACCAGCTTGTAGTCGCCGTCGCTTCCATTCGTTGCCGTGCCGCCAAGGCATGCCTGGAAGGACGTCGCTTCGGAACGCGCGGCGCTCAGTCCGAATTCCACATCGACATAGCGGGTTTCACCTGGGGCGCCCTCCATGATGGATGCGGGGTCGACGTTCACCGATAGCATGGCGCTTTCTTCGGCGACATCGACATTTTCTATGGTGAGCGTGGCATCGCGGGTTCCGAGGCCGGCAACCGATGTGCCGGCCGAGACAGTTACGGTTTCATCGCTTTCCCGCGCCGTATCTTCCAGCGGCGTGAAGCGGAAGTCTCCGCTGGCCTGGACCTGGTGCGCCGGAATGGTGATGGTGAAGTCGCTTACCGCGGTGTAGTCGTCGCCGGAGGTTGCGCTGTCCCCGGACCCGCCAACGCTGATTTCCACGTCGGTATCTTCGCCGCGGGCGCCGGCGTCGAACCGGGCCGTCACCGTGATGTCCCGGGCGCCGCCGTCTTCGCTGACGCGGTTCGGGGCAAGCGAGAGCGACAGGCTGCTGGCGACCGGGTCGTCGTTCCGGATCGCCACCGACGCGGAACTCACGGTAAAGCCGTCGATGCTGGAGGCGCCGGAAACCAGGACGGTTTCTTCGGGTTCATGGGTGAGGTCGTTCACCGGCGACAGGGTGAAGCTGGCGGTTCCACTGGTCTCCCCGGCGGGAATGGTCAGCGGGAAGTCCGTCACCGGGTCGAAGTCTTCCGCCTGCGCCGTGCCCGGGGCCACCGAGATCGCGAGCGCCGTGGCTTGCGGCCTCGGGTCGCCGTCCATCGTGGCCGTTACGGTAATCTCGGCATCGCCGGAGTTCTCCATCACCGAACCCGGCGATACGCTCAGGACGGCGGCGGTAGCCGGCGTGCGGTCGTTTTCGTCTTCGTCGGCCTCGTCATCGTCCTCGGTGACGGTGATCGTCCACGGGTCGGGGTCCGCCAGGCCGCCGTCGGTTACCGTGGCGCCGATCGTGAATGTCTTGTCCGGCTCGATCACGTCGTTGTCGATCGCCCAGAGGGTGATGACGTTGCTGAAATCCCGGCCCGCGGGAATGGTCAGGGTGGTTCCGTTCGGGCTGAGGTCGCCGCCGGTGGCGGGCGCGTCCGGCGTTATGCTCATTTCGAGGGTGACGTCCCGGTCTATGGGTTCGTAGAGGACGGCGAGCACCGTGCTCTTGCCCTTGTCGCCGCCGCCTTCCCGGATCGACGTGGGCGACACGGCGAGACGGACGATCGCCGCGGGCACATCGTCGTCGATGATCGTCAGCGTGCCGCTTTGAACGGTCACGTCGCTGGCGGCCGTCGTTCCTGAAACGGTGACTGTTTCATCGCTTTCCTTCACCGCGTCATCCACCGGGGTGAAGGTGAAGGTCCCGCTCGCCTGCGTTGCGAGCGCCGGGATATTGACGGTGAAGTCCGACACGGCATTGAAATCGTCGCCCGCGGTGGCGGTGTTGCCGGCCACGCTCACGTTCACCGCGGTATCGCCGGGGCGGGTGCCCGAGTCGAAGCGGGCGGTCACCGTGATGGTCTTCGCGCCGCCGCCCTCGTTGACGCTGGTTGGTCGCACCTCCAGGGTCAGATCGGTCGCGGGGGGCTCGTAGTTCTGCAGGAACAGGGTGGCCGAAGTCACGGTGTAGCCGTCAATGGTCGAAGTGCCCGACACTTCGATCGTCTCTTCATTCTCGTCGATGCGGTCATCCACCGGGGTGAAGGTGAACTGGGCCGTGCCCTTGCCGGCGCCCGCGGGGATCGTCAGCGTGAAGTCCGGCACCGCCTGGAAGTCTTCTTCCTGGGCCGTGGCCGGGTCCACCGAAATCGTAAGCGCGGTGGCCTCGGCTCTCGGCAAACCGTCCACCGTGGCGGTGACGGTAATCTCGGCGGGGCCGCCGTATTCGCGCACCGTGGCCGGCGAAATGCTCAAGGTGGCGCCGGTGGGTGGCGGATCGTCGTTGTCGGTAATGTTGATGGTGTGGCTTGCATCGGCGCCGAGCACGGCGCGGGTCTTGGCGGTCAGATCGACGCTGAATGCCTCGTTTTCCTCGTGGGCAGAATCATCGCTGATGCTTACGCTGACGCTCTTGCTCGTTTCGTTGGCGGCAAAGACCAGATCCGTGGCGGCAATGGGGGTGAAGTCGCTGCCACCGGTCGCGGTGCCGTCAGTGGTCTGATAGCTCACTGTGGCAGGCAGCAGAGTGGCGCCGGTCTTCTCCACCGTTAGAGTCACAGTGCCGGCGTTCTCCGCCACAGTGCTGGAAGCTGCGGAGAACTCGAAGCTTGGGCGGTCGTCCTCGTCGGTAATCGTTCCGACCGCCGAACCGCCCGTCGCGCCGATGTTGAAGAGGCTTGTGCCAGTGAGGGTCAGGGTGAAGTGGTGATCGCCCTCGTAGGTGGTGTCCGGAGTGGTGGGGATGCTGATGGTCCCGGTTCTCGCGTTTGCGGCGATGGTGAGGCTCGCATTCTGCGCCGCCGCCGTGTAGTCGTCGCCGGTGGCGATCTGGTAAGCGGCGTCGGTGCTTTCACCGCGGCCGTTGGAAGTCGAATAGCCGACCGTCACGCCGCCGCTCGGCGCGTTCTCCGGCAGGGAGACGGTAAAGACCACCGCGCTGCCCTCCGCGGCTTGCGCGCCGGCGACGGTAACCAGAGCGTCGTCGTCGTTGATCGGCACCGACGCGGAGCCCGCTGTTCTGATGCCGCCGGAAAGTCCACTGTGGCTTGGCGTGCGATTGCCCGCGCCGAACCCGATGTTGACGGTGCGGCGGTCGGTGTCGTTGGTGTCCACCGCGGTCAGGATCAGCGTCGCGACTTGCGCGCCCGCGCCTGAGAGGATCACTGCCGGGTTGCCGGCGTCGTGCGGGGTGCCGGTATTGATCGTGACGCCGGCGCCGCCGTTGCCCTTGAGGCCGATCGTATAGTGTGTCGCCGCCGTCGCGCCGGTTACGGCCAGTGGGACGGTTACGCTCTCCCCAGAGACCAGTTCGCGGCCCAGGGTAATGGTGATGTCCGCGGTCCCGCCGGCCTCGGCGATGCCGCCCGAACCCGCCCGCGCCAGGGTCACCGTCGTGGCGTCGTCGTCGGCAATGGTCAGGGTCCGGCTCGCCGGGGCCGCCACGCCGCCGCCGGACGCCGCGGCCGAGACGGT
>JAJDYJ010000098.1 GCA_022822865.1 Pseudomonadales bacterium
GGCCGGATCGCGCCGGAAACGACGCAAACCCCCACTGGATCGAAGAAAAACCGCCTCCCGGATACCCGGTTACAACCGATCGGACGGAATCGGCAAACGAAAAAAGACCAGAAAACGGAGTTTACGGACAAGAACTAACTCGTTCTGCCACAATATCCGCGCTGACGCCGTCAACATAGATTTTCTTGATCGAACCGCCAGAGGGCGTATCGGGGGGAGGATCTTTGATTCCATCGCCATTGTGCGAGTCATCTCCGGAAACTGGACCATCTACATCGGGCGGTACAGGAGGGTCCATGGGGTCGCCATCGCCGGGTTCGTAAATCTGCAAGGGATCGCCATCGAAATCCGGGTCGGCGAAATGGTTTGTCGCCCCCCGGAAATCAATCAGAGTGAAGTAGAACTTGTCTGTATCCTCATGCACCCGAGTTCCGCGGCCGACGATTTGCTTGAATTCGGTCATTGACCCCACGGCCCTGTCAAGTACGATCAGTCTGCAAGTTTGTACGTCGACGCCGGTGGACAATAGCCGGGAAGTAGTCACGAGAACGGGCTGTTTCGATTCCGGATCGATAAAGTTCCCGAGTTCAGCCTGGCCTTCGTTATCGCCGCCGGTGATGCGCATGACGTAACGCAGGTTCTTGTTGAGCAGGTCGGCATTCGCATTCACGAGTGCCTGCCGCATCCGAGCGGCGTGTTCCTGGTCCACACAGAAGACAATGGCCTTCTGGAACCGGTCACCGCTTTCCTTGAGAAAATCCGTGACTTTTTGTGCAACTAGCTGAGTGCGGCCATCAATGACTAGCGTTCGGTCGAAATCCTTCGTGTTGTAGATCCGATCTTCAACCTCTTCACCGTCACGGTCGAGTTGGCCTTTCTCCGGGCGGTAACCTTCGATATCGCGGTCGATGTGTACCTTGATCACCTTGTATGGCGCCAGGAAACCGTCCTCAATGCCTTGCTTAAGAGAATAGGAGTAGACGGGTTCACCGAAGTAGGCGATGTTTGAAACGTATGCGGTCTCCTTGGGAGTAGCGGTCAAGCCAATCTGAGTCGCCGACGAGAAATACTCAAGAATCTCGCGCCAGGCAGAATCTTCCGCAGCGCTGCCTCGATGACATTCATCGATCACAATCAGATCGAAGAATTCGGGTGTGAACGAGCAGAAAACTTTGTCTGAATCCTCCGGTCCGGTAAGCGATTGATAGAGCGCGAGATATACTTCGTAGGACTTGTCGATGACATGCTTTCCCATATTGAGCTGTATCGTTTTTGCTTGTTTGGACAGTTTGGCCATTGCACCTGCGAAGGGCTTGAAGTCGTTGACCATGGTCTGGTCTACCAGAACGTTTCGATCAGCGAGGAACAGGATGCGCTTCTTGCGTCCTGCTTTCCAAAGTTGCCAGATAATCTGGAAGGCGGTGTAGGTCTTGCCCGTACCGGTAGCCATTACGAGAAGGATGCGGTCCCGTTCGGTGGCGATGGCTTCCATAACCGCGTTTATGGCATTAACTTGATAGTAGCGTGGCGCTTTTTCGCCGCCGTCGTCAAAGTAGTCCTGGAGAATGACCTCTTCAGTCTCCGGCGCGAAGCCTTTCCAATTGCGATAACGCTCCCAGAGTTCGGTGGGCGAAGGGAATTCTTCAAGACTAAGGTTTGATTCTCTCGGATCGGAATTTCCCGTGCGGTCATGGACAGCGAATGCATCGCCATTTGATGAGACAGCAAACGGGGCATTCAGCGCTTCAGCGTAGTCAAGCGCCTGCTGCATTCCGTCTTCAACGCTGTGCTTGTTGTCTTTCGCTTCGATGACAGCGATGGGCAGGTTCGGCTTGTAATACAGCACATAGTCCGCGCGCTTGCCTTTACCCCGCGCTACAAGCTTGCCGCGAACCATGATGCGTCCCTTCGTGAAGCTCACTTCCTCCCTGATCTGATGTACCTCGTCCCATCCCGCCTGACGCAGCGCGGGCGTTATGAACTTAGTGCAGATATCGCGTTCGGAGAGTTCCGCTTTGTCCCATTTCATGCCATCACGATCCCCGAGAAAGGCAGAATGGCGAAAAAGATCGCGGTGTTACTGGAACCTGAAACCCCGAACCTGTACGGTGCTCGTATCAAGCCGCCTGACCTCGCCCATCCGCATGGGCTTTCGTGCGCAACCTTTGAGTTGGAATCAATTCACGCGACGACGAGATGGTAGGCGCGGAAACCAATTGCCAGAGATCCCCAGGCAGCCATCCATCTACACTGGCCGGGCTCAACTCACTGACCATGAACCAAGTTGCTCCCAGACGATTGCGTAATACCGCGCTCAAATCCTTTACATTGAGACTAGAGGTGACAATCGCGGCATTTGGAAACGGCTGCACCCAATACGAAACCGCGTTTGAGTCATTAAGAATCTGCTGGGCAATCATGTCGGGACACAACTGACTATATGCAAAAAGATAAGGCTTCATTTCGACTCATCCCCGTATTCAGAAGTTTCAATCGATGATTTTGTCGTCTGATTATCGGATGTCTCATCCGACACGTTCAACATCGCAGAAGGCTCTGCAAGCTCATCGGCTGGGATGTATTCTTGCTCGTCCTTCAGTCTTGTCATTTGCAGTTTCCGCATCTGGACTCTGTACTCTTCGGATTGCAAACGATCTGGGTCTTGTTTGGCGAATCGCGCATACTGAGCCAAATAAATCCCCACAACTGCAAATATACCGGCAAAACAGAGTGTGCTGTATATCGGAATTCCAGAAACGACGAAAACATCAGCGAGTAGCCAAGCTAAGAATCCCAATACAGGAACCAGAGAAAGCGCGGGCACCAAGGGCCCCATAACCGTCCCCCTCTTGATGAGTAATGTCCCAGTATGCTGTAACGCTTCTGCGATTCGACTTGAAAGCTTGGGTAGATCTTCGGATTCCATGTGTTTGCTCCACTCTTGCGGTCAACCTTCGCAACACCTTATCCGAAGGAAACGCGGATCAGCTCATTCGGTCACGGTTACCGTCAGGTTCCGGTAGGTGAAGAGCGAACCGTCGCTGGCCACGCCGCGCAGGACGTATTCTCCCGGTTCCGAGAAGGTTACGGAGGCTTCCCAGCGGTTGTTCTCGGGCACCAGCGGAATGATGTACGGCGGCGACCAGGGGGAATTGGCGTAGACCCGGCTGTCGGTGTAGGTCTTGAACTGAATCGGGTCGAAAGTGACTTTTTCGGCGTCGCCGCGGTAGACGATCCAGGAAAAGCGCAGGCCCGGCCCGGATGCGACCACGATGGAAGACGGCGTACGGTAGATCTGCTCGGGCGTGCTCGGAATCGGGCGGTCGGCGCGGGCGGGCAGATTGTCCGGATCGTTGGCGTAAGCAGAGAGCGAAATCGGCTCCCCCACCACGGCGCGGCGGAAATTGTCGCCCTGGACTTCGAGTTCGGGCGGAATATTGGTGCGCAGGGCGTCGTCCAGACTGCCGAAAGCGCCGCCGACTTCGGTCGAGATCACCTGCGGGTCGATGCGGTAATCGGGCTTGAGCGAGCCGAAGGCGCGATTGGTCCGGCCCTGGGTGCGCAAGGTCCAGACGATTTCGTCGGTATCGAAGTTCTCGGGCACGTCGACAGTGAACAGAAAAGGGTTGCGCCGCGGATAGAAATGCGTCGGCTGACCCATGTCGGCCTCGGCCATGTCGAAGCCGTCGACGGTGAGATCGTCGAGTTCGCCCGCGCCCACGTGGCTGAAATAGTTGTCGGGCCCGACGGGGATATCGAGTTGCTCCTCCCAGTTCGAATTCATGTAGCCGAAGAAGAGCGTGTAGCCGCCTTGCTCCTCGTTGGGCCACCAGCCTTCATACGCGGGCGAGACGATCTCGCCGCTCTTGACCATGAATCGTTGTTGGGCGAATGCCGTCTGGGCGACGGCAAACGCCAGTATCAAAAGCAAAGCAGTTCTCATGCGCGATTTCTCCGCAATTGACTCGATTTCGGGAGACTGATCTAAATTGTTGACGATCCGGGGAAGACGCTCGGGGGCGACGCGCACGCCGCCCCTTTCTGACGTCAGTCGTTCCCGGCGATGCTGGTTTCCACCGGTTCGGGCGCCCAGCACATCGGGCACCCCACGTCGTACTCGTTGCGATCTTTCATCGCAGCACGGCGAATCGCCATTTCGGCCTGGAACTGCTCTTCAGTCAGCGAAACCGAATAGCCCAGATCGATGAACATGTTGGACACCGAACGACGGCCGCCGCCTGCCCAGTTGCGCTCGTCGGCGAGATTCGGGTTTGCCGCCGTAGTGTCGAGATAACCGATGGTATGCAGGATCGTACCCCTGGGCAGCAGCGGCGCCTTGTCATCCTCGTAGATATACTGCTTCACCCAGTTGTGGTCGTAACCCACGCAATTGAGCGTGAACTGGTTATGACCCCAGATCGCTTCCAGGCACATGCGTACGCCGGGAGCGTGCAGATGCGGTTCGAAAGCGATGATCTTGGTGTGCTCCTGCAACACGACGTAATTGTGCACCTCCTGATTGGCGCGATTGGGCAGGATGTCGATATCTACGCCGTTACCGGTGCGCGGACCGCGCCTGCTGTATTCGGGCGCATAGCCGACCGGGAAAAAACTGATGCCGAACTCCAGGTGACCGGTGGTGTCGCGTCCGTTGGAATGCAGATGCGCGGCATAGAGATGCAAGGCCGAATTGGCCGGCAACAGCCGTCCGGCCTTTTCGGGGAAGGTATCGGCGTTGCGTCCCACTTCGTGGATCGGCCAGCTTGTGATATCGCCAGAGATCCCGGTGCCTTCATCGTTGAGTATGCCGCTGCGATACGTCATATGGTGGAAGATGTAGCGCCCGCCGACCGTGCTCGTGCCGATATCGGCGGGAATATCGTTGATTTCGCGCACTTCGACCGACTTTACGTAACGATCCTCGGTCAATCCGGTCGGCACCAGGCCGATATCGCCCCACCAGTCGGGACCGATCGCCGGTCGGCTAACGTCCTGCGAACGCAGGATCAGGTCGGGCTCGCCCAGGGTCCATTCATTGCTGTCGGAAAAGACCAATGCGGGCGGCTCATCGTCGGGGTTACCGCGCGGCGCGCCGTTGTTCACCCAATCCTGGATCAGCGCCAGCTCCAGATCCGAGAGCGAATAGTCGCCCTTGAAGCCGTTGATGCCGATATCCTTCTCCACGAACCAGGGCGGCATGGCGCCCATGCGGTCGCGGATCGCCGTGCGATACATGATGACCGGCGCCCAGGGCCGAACCTGGTCGTATGACATCAGCACCATCGGTCCGCCGCCGCCGGGACGGTGACATTGCTGGCAACTGCGCTGCAGAATCGGTGCGACATGGTCGGCGTAGGTGGCGCTGCCAGCCTCCATGCCGAAGTCTTCCAGGTCGTAGTAGTGCAATTGATGATTGGCGACGCTGGCGTCGTGGGACTGCGCCCGCAAAACGCCGGAAATCAGGACCATGCCGAAGCCCAGCATGGCTACCAACAGATGTCTGCTCATCATTGTCTTCTCCCGTGGACCCGGCAGGTCTCGTTCCCGCCGGAATTTATCCAGCGAGAATAGAATCAAACCGGCCGAATGTCCATGCCCGCCTTTGTAACATCCTGTCATTCCGGCAAGGCGAAGGCGGTCAGGGTGGTGCCGGAGGGTATGAGGACGTGCTGGCGGCCGTCGAGCATGAAGGTGGTCGCGGCGGCGCCCCAGATGCGCGAGCCGGTCTGGTAGTGCCAGAGGTTTTCGCCGGTGGCGGCGTCGAAGGCGATGAAATTGCCTTCGTGATCGCCGGCGAAGACGAGCCCCGAGGCCGTGGTCATGACGCCGCCGAAGGTCGGTGACGGATAAGTGAACTCCCAGCGCAGCTCGCCGCTGTGGATGTCGAGCGCGCGCAAGGCGCCGGCGCCATCGGGTTCGATGAACACGACACCGCCGAAAGTCGCCTGGCCGGGCGTATAGGCCGGTTCCTCCGGCACGTAAGTGGCGCAGGTTTCACGCGCCGTGACGTAGAACAGTTCCAGTTCGGGATGGTAGGAAGGCGGCATGAAATTGGTCGAACCCCAGGGGTCGGGCAGACAGCCCTGGCTGCCGTCGTTGAGGATGATCGGCCTGCCGTCGGGGCCGATTTCCCGCGCCCAGGTGGTGCCGGTAAAGGGCTCGCCGAGCAATAGCTCGCCGTCGGTGCGGTCGAGCACGTAAAAGAAACCGTTGCGGTTGGCCATCATCACCAGCTTGCGCGGTTCGCCCCGCCATTCGGCGTCGACCAGCACGGGCATGTGGTTGGAATCCCAGTCGTTGATGTCGTGGGGCGTGAACTGGTAATTCCAACGCAGGTCGCCGCGGTCGGCGTCGAGCGCGACGATGGAGTTCGAATACAGGTTGTCGCCGGGACGCGAATCGCCAAAATAGTCCGGGTTGGGATTGCCCACGCCCCAGTAGATCAGGTTCAGTTCTGGATCGTAACTGCCGTTCATCCAGGTGCCCCCGCCGCCGCGGGCCAATACTTCCGGATCGTCGGGCCAGGTTTCGCTGCCCGGCTCGCCCGGGCCTGGAATCGTGTTGAAGCGCCAGAGCCGCTCACCGGTGACCGGCGCATAGGCGTCGATGAATCCCCTGGTGGCGTACTCGCCGCCGGAGATGCCGACGATCACCTTGTCGTCGATGACCAGCGGCGCCAGGGTAGCCGCGTAACCGATGCGGTAATCGGCCAGTTGCACGTCCCAGAGGATGTCGCCGGTGCGGCGGTCCATGGAGAGCAGGTGCGCGTCCAGCGTGACCATGAACAACTGGTTGCCGAGCATCCCGAAACCGCGGTTGACCGGCGCGCTCGCGCCATAGGTCAGGTCATCGGGCAAATCGCGGCGATAGCTCCAGAACGCCCTGCCGCTGCGGGCGTCGATGGCCCAGGCGTAATTGTTCGAGCCGGTAACGTAAAGTACGCCGTCGTCCACGAGCGGCGTCGCCTCGAAGCCGCGGCCGCGAGTCGTGGTGCCGGTCTGGAAGGTCCAGATCGGCCGCAACGCGCCGACGTTTTCCGGAGTGATCTGCATCAGCGGACTATGGCGCCGGCCGCTGTAGTCGCCGGAATACGTCAGCCAGCGCTCAGGGTCGTCGAAACCGCGGAGAATGTCCTCGTAAGTCGGTCCGTCCTGCTGCGCGAACAGCGGCATGGCGAGCGGCAGTATCAGGCAGGAAAGCAGGCGGCCTGCATTGCGCATGAGAAATCTCCCGTATCGATTCATTGACTGCCGTGAAGAAAGGCGAGCAGATCGGCGAGTTCATCATCGTCCAGGTCGGCCTCGCCGAATACCGGCATCAGCGATTCCCCCAGCCTGGCAACCCGTCGCACGGCATCGCGCCCGAAAGCCCGCAGATCCTGGTCTTCAGTCACCAGTTGCAGCGAGAACGCGTCCTCGTTCTTGAGCACGCCCGTGACCGCTTCGCCTGCGCCGGTTTCGACGGTGACCGGACGAAAGCCACGCTCGATTCGTCCGGAAGGCTCGCGGATCGATTGCATCAGCGCCTCCGGCGACCGGCGGCGGGTAACGCCGGTCAGCGCCGGACCAAGCACGCCCCCCGCTTCCTCGCCGGCCCGATGGCATTCCGAGCAATTGGCGGCAAACAGTCGGCGTCCGTTCCCCGCATCCCCGCTGAATTCCGCGTCTCCGCCCCCTTCCGCCAGCGTCGCCATGAACGCGACCAGCATCCACAGTTCCGTCTCGCGCAGCCCGTGAGGCGGCATGATGCTGCCGGGTATCCCATCGCGAACCACATTGAACACATACTCGTCAGTCACCCCGTCGCGCGCCCACATCAAACTCAGATCCGGCGCGTCGATCGACAAAATCCCCTTGCCGTCGGCCCCATGACAAGTCGCACACTGCGCCCGGAACAGCGCCCCACCCGCAAGAACCGCCCGCGGCTGGCCCGTATAAGGATTAACCCCCTGCGCAGCCGCCCCCTGCCAAACCAATGGCAAACACAGCGCAGCAAACAAAATTCCAATCCCCGCAACCCGAAACAAGACCAAATTTCCTCATCACTAAACAATGGCCACCGAGCATACCACCCCGCCCCGATTGCATAAAATGACCACACTCGAAGCCCGAATCAATGGACTCCGCACAATGCAAGGGTCCGTGGGCGGGAGCGCCTTTTCGCGTCGTGGGAGTCGTTACGTGCCATGAATAGTCCAAAGAAACTCCCCCAGATCTCGCACGGCGTTAGTCGCCGTCCGGCGGGAGTGGTGCGGCGGGCGTGCGAGGCAGGATGCCGAGCCCGGAGCCTACAG
>JAJDYJ010000034.1 GCA_022822865.1 Pseudomonadales bacterium
CTACAGTGGTCTTCGAGACCGCGTCCCTGATAAGGCGCGCATGTGCGGAACCCCTCAGGGCCCCGGAGCGAAGCGCTCCGACACAGAGGCCGGATACATGTTCGCAACCGATTCCCGTGTTGCCCATCACACGAACTTCACACTTGCAAACGCGGGGCGGACCATACATGTAGGCTCCGGGCTCGGCATCCTGCCTCGCACGCCCGCCGCACCACCCGCCACCCGGCGGCGACTCACATCGTGCGAGTTTGATAGAAGCCGCCATTTACAAGTCCCGGTGCTATACTTTTTGCGGATTTTTCAGCCTGGACGGGGCTCATTCCCTTGGATTCCCTCAAACAGCAGATTCAGTCGGATTATCGGCGGATTCTCGATGCCCGCGGGTTTCGGCCCCGGCAGGGCCAGCGGCGCATGATCGCCGAGATCTTCAATGCGCTTGCTGAGCAGGGGGAGGAAGGGAAGGGGCCTGTTTGCGTGGTGGAAGCGGGGACCGGAACAGGGAAGACGCTCGCTTACTTGCTCGCCTGCTTGCCCCTGGCGATGGAAAGGGGGCTGAAGCTCGTTGTCGCCACGGTTACCGTCGCCTTGCAGGAACAACTCGTCAACAGGGACATTCCCCAGATACTGGAAGACGCGGAACTGCAATTCGACTATGCGCTGGCGAAAGGGCGGGGCCGCTATCTGTGCCGGTTGAAACTGGAGAATCTGTTGCGCGGCGATGATAGCCACGCGGCATTGCGGGATTTGTTCGGCGAGGAGGCGTCGGGGGACGGCGGGGCGGATCCGCAACTCTGGGATGAAATGCGGCAGGAACTAGAAGCTGGCCGCTGGCACGGGGACCGGGACGACTGGAAGGAGCCACTGGCGCAGGATCGCTGGCAGCCGCTGACGGTCCGGCGGGGCGAATGCCTGGGTTCGCGTTGCCGGCTGTTCGGCAAGTGCTGCTTTTACAACGCCCGCCGCGACCTGGACCAGGCCGACTGCATCGTCACGAACCAGGACCTGGTGCTGACCGACCTCGCGCTCGGCGGCGGCGCGGTGCTGCCGGCGCCGGAAGAATGCATCTACATCTTCGATGAAGCCCACCATTTGCCGGAAAAAAGCAACCGTCATTTCGCCCATTCGATCCG
Organism: Pseudomonadales bacterium; assembly: GCA_022822865.1. Taxonomy (GTDB): domain Bacteria; phylum Pseudomonadota; class Gammaproteobacteria; order Pseudomonadales; family Pseudohongiellaceae; genus UBA9145. The sequence continues at coordinate 1,131 of JAJDYJ010000034.1, forward strand.
TGTCCGGGCCGAAGCCGACTGGCTGGAGCGATGCGAGACCATCGTCAGGCGGATGACCGAGCAGCAGGTGCTGGAGCCTGGCGCCGTGAAAGAACTCAATGCGCTGGCGCCGGAGTTGAGAAGCCGGCTGCAGATGGCATGGCTGCTGCTCCAGGATATCAGGAAGCCGGACGGGGACAGCTATCGCGATCGCGTGACCCAGACTTTTGAACTCGGCGAGGCGCCGCCGGAATTGCGCGAACTGGCCGATCCGCTGGCGAATCTTTTCGGACAACTGGCAGACCGGCTGGATCGTGTGCGCGAAGATCTGGGCGAACGATCGGGAGACGAAGGCGGGGAATCGGCCGGGGACGGCGATTCCGCGGCCGCGGAAACGTGGTTCCCAATAGTTGGCGACCTGTATGAACGGGCCATGGCGAACCGCGCCTTGTGGGACAGCTATGCCGCCGGCAACGAGGCGGGCGCCGCGCCCTGGGCGCGCTGGCTCAGTTTCGACAAGGAAGACGAGGAAGCCGATATCTCGATTTCCTCAAGCCCGGTGCTGGCGGCGGAGAACCTGCGGGAAAGCCTCTGGCGGCGTTGCGCCGGAGCGGTGCTGACCTCTGCCACATTGTCGGCCCTGGGCGAGTTTTCGATGCTGAACATGCGCGCCGGGTTGCCTGAACATGCCGCCTGTCTGAGCATTCCGAGTCCTTTTCCCTTCGCCGAGGCGGCGAGCCTGGCAGTGCCGAAAATGGGCTGCGAACCGAGAGACGCGCAAAGGCATACCGATTGCATCATCCGCTCGCTGCCGCGCCTGCTGGATCCGAAGGCAGGCAGTCTCATGCTGTTTTCCAGCCGCGTTCAGATGCATGACGTGCTGGCGGCGCTGCCCGATGAATGGCGCAAACGCGTGCTGTGCCAGGACGACCATCAGAAATTCGAACTCCTGCGCAAGCATTGCGCGCGAATCGACAAGGGCGAGGGCAGCGTGATCTTCGGCCTGGCAAGTTTCGCCGAGGGCGTCGATCTGCCGGGCAAATATTGCACGCATGTGCTGATCGCGAAGATTCCCTTTCCGGTGCCCAGCGATCCGGTGGAACAGACGCTGGCGGACTGGTTCGACAAGGAACAGGGAAACTCGTTCATGCAATTGTCGCTGCCCCAGGCGGCATTCCGGCTGAAACAGGCATGCGGCCGCCTGCTGCGCAACGAGACCGACAGCGGCCGCATTACCCTTTTCGACGAACGCATCGCGCGCAAGTTCTACGGCCGGGGGCTGCTGGAGTCGCTGCCTCCTTTCCGGCGCGAATTGTTGCGGGAAGACATTTCCCTGCCGGAACGGGTCGACGCCTGACGCCTGGCTACTAACTCCGGGTGCGGTGGGTGAAAACCCAGCCGGCGCCGATGCCGAGCAGGCCGAAAATCACGACCGAAAGCAGCATGTTGCCGACGAAGGGGCCAAGACCGACGCCGACCACCAGGCCCGCGGTAATGCATAGCGCGAACGTTCCCCGCTTTGCCTGTTTCTTCGATTTTTTCGACATGATGACGCTCTCGGGACGCGGTCAATTGACCTGCCGGATAGAATAGATCAAGCGGCCGGAAGAGGTAAATTGCTCCGGTTCCAATATCGGGGGGTCCACCGCCGTGGCGCCGATTCGATCGGCGGCTTCCATGCCTTCCACCACCTTACCGATCACGGTGTATTTCCCGTTCAGGTGTGATGCGTCGTTCAGCACGACGAAGAACTCCGGACCGTTGTCGTCGGGCCCGCGATTTGCCAGCGCCAGTACGCCGCGGCCCAGGCCCCGTCCAGGCCGTTCGGTCTGATAGCGATAACCGAGTTGCGCATAGGCGTCCTTGACGCTCATGTTCGTCAGCGCGGACATGATCTCGTCCTGGCGCGCCGCCACCTGCGCGTTGCCGCTGATGCCGAGGCGCCGGTACAGGGGTTGCAGCAGCGTTTCTTCGAGCTCTTCCTTATTTTGTACGTCAAGTAGCGGGTTGATTTCGCCATTGGCGTAAAGCACGGGTTCAAGGTCGAGGCCGAGAGCGTCGGCATTGATTTCATCGCGGACGGTGACGTATTCCCTCTCGCCCCTGTGCAGCGCGGGGCTGCCGGCCTGGATCAGAAATCCCGGAATCACGCGATGGAACCGCATGCCGTCGTAATACCCCCGCGGGCCGGGAATCGCGGCAGGGTTTTCCGCTCCGGCCGGCTCCGCCAGCGCAAGGAAATTCGCCACGTTCAACGGCGCCTCGCCGGGCAGCAGTTCGATATAGATCGGGCCGGTTTCGGTATTGATGAGCACCAGGGGATTGGCCGGATTCTCCATCGCCGCCGCGGCCGAGACTGCGTCGGCCCCGGCCATGGAGGGGCTCAATAAAAACAACGAAAAAACGATAAGAACACGCATGGGGTAATTCACGGCCTGCTTCTCCCGGCCGGTTTCTCCCGGATTGTAGAAATTGCCCCGGCCCTGAGCAAGAATAACGCTCGGACCAAGGTTTGCAGAATGCCCTTGTTGAAAAAGACAAGCTTGATCGGCGTGATTGTATCGATGGCCGGCGCAACCGCTACGCCGGTGATCGCCCAGGGATTCAATGCGTTCAACGCGCAATTGCTGTACGGGTCGGGTTTTAAGCTGGGAAGAGATCGCGCCGCGACGTTTACCGGAGAATGGGCCAACGCCTGGCGCCATGGCGATAATTTCGCGTTTGTCGACGTGGCGCGTCCGTTCAGTGGCGAACCGGCCACCTACTCTGAATGGCTGCCCAGGCTGAGCCTGTCGAGTCTTTCCGGCAGGGAGATTTCCGCCGGTCCCGTGCGGGACGTGCTGCTGGCGGGCAATATCAAGAGCGGAGACGGTTTTCGCAGCTATCTCGCCGGCATGGGAGTCAGTCTCGACTTGCCCGGCTTCAATTTCTTCAACGTGAACGGTTTCCGCAGGAACGACTCGGGCGTGCCGGGCTCGACCTGGCAATTGGGCATGTCCTGGAACAGGACTTTCACCACCGGCGCAGTGCATTGGGAATTCGGCGGCTTTCTGAACTGGGCCGCCGCCGAGGGTACGCGTGGAGCCGGCGCGTACAGCCATCCCAATCTGCTGACGCAGCCGCAATTGATGTTCGATCTGGGCAGATTGCTTGGCGGTGGTCCGGACCGGATTTACGCTGGCGTCGAATGGCAGGTCTGGCGCAACAAGTTCGGTGTGGACGGGTTCGACGAGTCGGTGTTGCAGGCGGCGATCAAGCTGAAGTTGTAAACGACATTCAGCCCGGGTTCTGCGATCTGGCGCCAGCCTGATAACGGTCAAGATCGTCAGGCGTGTCGATGTCCATGAGAATGGCCGGATCCTCTACGGGAATTTCCAGCACGTCGGCTTCATGCCGGCGGATGATTTTCCGGCCGCCGCGCTCGTCGTTCAATTCGGCGAGTTCGGCGAAGAAACGGCGTCCAAAACCTGCCGGATTACCCCGGCGGCCCATGTGAGCGGGGATGACGATGTTCCCGGGGGTCAGTTCCGTTGCCAGCAAACGATAGGTCCGCGCTTGAACGAAAGGCATGTCGGCGAGACATACCAGGCAGCCGTCCCAGGCCGGAAGCCGTGAAACTCCCCAGGCGAGGCTCGCGCCCATGCCTTGTTCCGCGCCTTTGAAAAGCGTCACGGGCCAGTTTTCGAGATCCAGTCCGGAATCGGGGCGGGAGACGACCAGAATGTCATCGAAAGCGGAAGAGATGTTTTCGAGCGTGTGCCGGATCAGCGGGTTGCCGTCGGGCATGGGAGCGGTGAGCTTGTCCTTGCCGAACCTCCGGGCGAAGCCGGCAGCGAGTACGAGTGCGCCGATTCGTCGGCCGGGAATCACGTTAATGAATGATCCGGTTGGCCTTGCGCGATAACTTGCGGCGATATGCGCCGATTTCGAGGTCGACGCCGTCCGAGTTCCAATCCCGCGCCGCTTGCGGCGTGACGATGCGGGATTTACGTTCGGCCGCAGGCGTTTGCTCCCCGGATTCCGCTTCAATCCGCTGTTCATGCCGGCGCAATTGCCTGCTCAAATGCCTTTTCAGGCGATCGACCACCTCGGACATGACCTCGATGGTCTGGCTGAGCTGGTCGAGCGTCTGCAAGGCCTGTTCGGCGCTGGGTCCTGCTGGTTTTCCCTTGCTCATGAGTTGCTTTCCTCGTCCGGGCGGCGTGGCGGTCAGTCCCAGCTCAATGCGCCGCCGGTCTGGTATTCGATGACCCGGGTTTCGAAAAAGTTCTTCTCCTTGCGCAGGTCCATGATTTCCGACATCCACGGGAAGGGATTGCCGACGCCGCGAAACTGCTCCTTCAGTCCGATCTGCACCAGCCGCCGATTGGCGATGAACTGAAGATATTCCTCCATCATCGCGGCGTTCATGCCGAGAATGCCGCGCGGCATGGTGTCCCGCGCGTATTCGATTTCGAGCTGCGTGGCCTGAAGAATCATCTGGGTCGCTTCTTCGCGCATTTCTTCGGTCCACAGGTGCGGATTCTCGAGCTTGATCTGGTTGATCATGTCGATGCCGAAATTCAGGTGCATCGATTCGTCGCGCAGAATGTACTGGAACTGTTCCGAGGTGCCGGTCATCTTGTTGCGCCGGCCCATGGACAGGATCTGGGTGAATCCGCAATAGAAGAAGATGCCTTCCAGGCAGCAATAGAAGGCGATCAGGTTCTTCAGCAGTTCCTGGTCGCTTTCCACCGTGCCGGTGCGGAACTGCGGGTTCGACAGCGCCTGGGTGTACATCAGGCCCCAGGAGGCCTTTTTCGCTACCGAAGGCACTTCGTGATACATGTTGAAGATCTCGCCTTCGTCCATGCCCAGCGACTCGATGCAATACTGGTAGGCATGGGTGTGAATGGCTTCCTCGAAGGCCTGCCGCAGGATGTACTGGCGGCATTCGGGATTGGTGATCAACCGGTAGATCGCCAGCACCAGATTGTTCGCCACCAGCGAGTCGGCGGTGGAGAAGAAACCGAGATTGCGCTTGACGATCAGGCGTTCGTCCGCGGTCAGCCCGTCGGGATTCTTCCACAAGGCGATGTCCGCGTTCATGTTGATTTCCTGGGGCATCCAGTGGTTGGCGCAGCCGTCCAGGTACTTTTGCCAGGCCCAGTCGTACTTGAAGGGCACGAGCTGGTTCAGGTCGGCCCGGCAATTGATCATGCGCTTGTCGTCGACGGCCACCCTGGAAGCGGTGCCTTCGAGTTCCTCAAGGCCGGCGCTCACGTCCAGATCTTTCAGATCGTCGATCGCCTGCTGCAAGGCGTCGTCGTTGCGGCTGCGCGTCGCCGCGTCGAGTTCCCGTGCCGGCGCTTCGGCCGCGGCCGGCTCCACCGGCGCAGGCGGTTCGGTGTCCAGCGGCTTCAGTGGTTCGACCGGCGGCGGCTTTGCCGCGGCAGCTTCGTCTCGATTGAATTCGTCCCATGACAACATGATTTTGCCTCCGTTTCCGTTCGTTCGACGCGACCCTATTGGCAGGCCTCGCAATCCGGATCGTCCAGCGAACAGGCCGCCGGAACCTCGGCGCCGCCGCTTGCGACCTTGTTTAGACTGTTATCGGCAACAGTCGATTTTTCCGTGCTGGTCGCGGCCAGCGCTCTCAGGTAATAAGTCGTTTTCAGGCCTCGCAGCCAGGCCATGCGATAGGTGATATCGAGCTTCTTGCCGCTGGCGTTGGCGATGTACAGGTTCAGCGACTGGGCCTGATCGATCCATTTCTGCCGGCGGCCGGCGGCGTCCACGAGCCAGCGCGGTTCGATTTCGAACGAGGTGGCGTAGATATGCTTGATCTCATCGGGAACACGGTCGATCTTCTGCACGCTGCCTTCGTAATACTTCAGGTCGTTCACCATGACTCCGTCCCACAGGCCGAGCCGTTTCAGGTCGTTGACCAGGTAGGGATTGACTACGGTGAACTCGCCGGAGAGATTCGATTTGACGTACAGGTTCTGATACGTCGGTTCGATCGATTGCGATACCCCGCAGATATTGGCGATGGTCGCGGTCGGCGCGATCGCCAGCACGTTGGAATTGCGCATGCCGGTCAGACCGATGCGTTCGCGCAAGGCGTCCCAGTCCAGCCGCTGGCCGAGATCGACGTCGAGATATTCCCCGCCGCGTTCCTCCCCGAGCAGACGCAGGGAGTCGATCGGCAGAATGCCGCAGTCCCAGAGCGAGCCCTCGTAGGATTCGTAGCGGCCGCGTTCCTCCGCCAGCAGGGTGGACGCGTGGATCGCCTGGTAACTGATCGTCTCCATGGCGGCGTCGGCGAATTCGACCGCCGCTTCCGAGGCGTAGGCGATGCGCTGCTTGTAGAGCGCGTCCTGGAATCCCATGATGCCCATGCCCACCGGGCGGTGACACATGTTGGAATTGCGCGCCTGGCCCACCGAGTAGTAATTGATGTCGATCACGTTGTCGAGCATGCGCACGGCGGTGGTGACGGTGCGGCGGATCTTTTCTTCGTCGAGGCCGTTTTCGCCGACATGATTGACCAGGTTCACCGAACCGAGGTTGCAGACCGCGATCTCGTCCGCCGAGGTGTTCAGGGTAATTTCGGTGCACAGATTGGACGAATGCACCGTGCCGCAATGCTGTTGCGGCGAGCGGATGTTGCAACTGTCCTTGAAGGTCATCCACGGGTGGCCGGTTTCGAACAGCATCGACAGCATCTTGCGCCAGAGATCCGTGGCCTTGACGGTCTTGTGGATTTCCATTTCCCCGGCGTCGGCCCTGCGTTCGTATTCGAGATAGGCCGCCTCGAATTCCCTGCCGTATTTCTCGTGCAGGTCGGGCACGTTGTTGGGCGAGAACAGGGTCCATTTTTCGTCGTTGAACACGCGCTTCATGAACAGGTCGGGAATCCAGTTGGCGGTGTTCATGTCGTGGGCGCGGCGGCGGTCGTCGCCGGTGTTCTTGCGCAATTCCAGGAATTCCTCGATATCGAGATGCCAGGTCTCCAGGTAGGAACAGACCGCGCCCTTGCGCTTGCCGCCCTGGTTCACCGCCACGGCGGTGTCGTTGACCACCTTGAGGAAGGGCACCACGCCCTGTGACTTGCCGTTGGTGCCCTTGATGTGGGCGCCCATGGCGCGCACCCGGGTCCAGTCGTTGCCGAGGCCGCCGGCCCATTTCGACAACATGGCGTTGTCCTTGATCGCCGAATAAATGCCTTCGAGATCGTCCGACACCGTGGTCAGGAAGCAGGAGGAAAGTTGCGGCTTCAAGGTGCCCGAGTTGAACAGTTGCGGCGTGGAAACCATGTAATCGAAGCTCGAAATCAGGTCGTAGAACTCGATCGCGCGCGCTTCCCGGTCGTCCTCCCGCATCGCCAGTCCCATCGCCACCCGCATGAAAAACACCTGGGGCAACTCGAAGCGGACTTCCTTGCTATGGATGAAATAGCGGTCGTATAGCGTCTGCAGTCCGAGATAGGTGAATTGCAGATCGCGTTCCGCCTTCAGCGCCCGGCCGAGGCGTTCGAGATCGAACTCAAGCAGTTCAGGCGACAGCAGGCCGAGTTCCGCGCCCTTTTCGACGTAACTGGCGAGGGCGGCGGGGTAGCGGTTATGCATCTCCGCCTGGGTCGCGCTGTCGGCGATGCCGAGAAATTTCAGCGCCTCGGAACGCACCGCGTCGAGCAGCAGGCGCGCGGTGACATAGGAATAGTTCGGATCCTTTTCCACCATGGCGCGGGCGGTCATGACCAGGGAAGTGCGCAGGTCGTCGATTTTCACGCCCGGATACAGATTGCGCAGGGTTTCCTCGTAGATGGCGTCGGCGGAAACGTCGCCCAGGCCTTCGCAGGCCTCGTCGATGATGGTGCGCATGCGGGCGGTGTCGAGCGGCGCCTGCCGGCCGTCGTCCATCGTTACCGCGATGCCCTGGGAGCGCGGCTGCTCTTCCTTGCGTTTTTCCTCCCGCGCCCTCGAGCGCTCTTCCCGGTAGATCACGTACCTGCGGGCGACCTTGTGCTCGCCCATGCGCATCAGCGCGAGTTCGACCTGGTCCTGGATGTCCTCGATATGAATCGTTCCTCCCGAGGGCATGCGGCGCCGGAATATCGCGCTGATCCGGTCGGTCATTCTCGCCACGGACTCGTGAATCCGCGTCGACCCCGCGGCCTGTGCTCCTTCCACCGCCAGATAAGCTTTCGTGATGGCTATCGAAATCTTGGACTGGTCGTAAGGCACTACGGCGCCATTGCGCTTGATGACTCGCATCTGGCCGGGCGCGGCGCCGATTACCGCCGCCTCTTCGGCGGCCGTGACTTTTTCGGCCGGGGCCATGCCCACCGCTTCGGATAAACGAGGTTGATCAGTCTGCATTCTTTGCTCCTGCCTTGGTTTTCGGGCTCCACCCGATTGGCGCCCGTTCCGGATTCTCATTACTGGCCGCCGATCCGGGCGCCCGGTTTGATTCACACCATATAGTGGTGTTTCGGCAGGGTAAACCACAACATGATGTAATTGCAAACCATTAACGTGAGAGTTTGCTGTGCAAATGTTGTGTAAAACGCGCGCCGGGTTTTGAACGCGCCCGAAGCCCGTGGATTCAGCTTCGGGAGTGATTCGGATTTACCCGGCGAGGAGGTGTTCGAGCAAGGCCTTCTGGGTATGCATGCGGTTTTCGGCCTCGTCCCAGACCACCGCGTCTTCCCGATCGAGCAGTTCCGCGCTGACTTCCTCGCCGCGATGGGCCGGCAGGCAATGCATGAACAGGGCGTCCGGCGCGGCATGGGACATCAGTTCGCCATTGACCTGGAAGCCGGCAAAGACGCGGTTGCGGTCCGCGCTTTCCTGTTCCTGGCCCATGCTGGCCCAGACATCGGTCACCACGAGTTGCGCGCCGCGCACGGCCGCGGCGGGCTCACGCCCGAGCGAGACCCGGCCGGCATTATCCGCCAGCAGATCGGATCGCGGCTCGAACCCTTCCGGGCAACAGATGCGCAATTCGAAATCGAAGGCCGCGGCCGCGTTGATATACGACTGGCAGACGTTGTTGCCGTCGCCGACCCAGGCTACGGCGCTGCCGGCGATGGCGCCGCGATGTTCCTGATAAGTCTGGATGTCCGCAAGCAACTGGCAGGGATGAAAGTCGTTGCTGAGGGCGTTGATCACCGGCACGCGGGAACACGCGGCGAATCGCTCCAGCCGTTCGTGATCGAAGGTGCGGATGGCGACGCAATCGACCATGCGCGAGACTACCCGGGCGGTATCCTCGATCGGCTCGCCGCGGCCGAGCTGGCTGTCGCCGGTGGCGATGAACAGGCTGGCGCCGTCCATCTGCGCCATGGCGGTCTCGAACGCGATGCGAGTGCGGGTGGAAGCCTTCTCGAAGATCAGCCCCAGCGTCTTGCGGCGCTGACTGATGGCAAGTTCGGGCTGCGCCTTGAGCGCCATGGCCCGCTGCACAATGGCCTGCAGGTCATGCGAGGGCAAGTCGTTTAACGTAAGGAAATGGCGCACGCCGCTGCCTGGTTGGAAATTTCGGGAACTTCCGCCGTCGCGGCGGCGGAAGGAAAGCGGCGGATTCTAGCCGCTAAATTTGCCGCCCGCAAATGCGTTAGACTTGTGCCGCAATACTCGCTGCTTCCGTTTCGACAAGTAATGAACGTAGTTGAATTGAATTTGTTCGCCAGCCGCGTCGCGGCGATTTGCGACGAGATGGGCGTGGTGCTGCGGCGTGCGGCGTTTTCGCCCAATATCAAGGACCGGCTCGATTTCTCCTGCGCCTTGTTCGATGCAGACGGTCGGCTCTTCGCCCAGGCGGCGCATATTCCCGTGCATCTCGGCAGCATGGCCTACGCCATGCGCGACGTGGTGCGGAAATTCGACTGGGAAGAGGGCGACATGCTGGTGTTCAACGACCCTTATCTGGGCGGCACTCACCTGCCCGACGTCACCCTGGTCGCACCGGCGTTCCATGACGGCGAGCTCGCGGGCTTCGTCGCCAATCGCGCCCACCACGCCGACATCGGCTGCGATACGCCGGGCTCGATGCCGCTGTCGGAAACCCTAGCCGAAGAAGGGCAGGTGATACCGCCGTCGCTGCTGTATCGGGCCGGCGAGTTGCAAGGCGATATTCGACTTCCAGGCTCGGAAAAAGGCCTGAGCGGGGATTTCGCCGCTCAGGCCGGGGCAAACAAGGTCGGCATCGCCCGGCTCGGCGAACTGTTGCAGGGGCTGGGGATGGAGCAATACCGCGCAGGCATCGTCCAACTGAATGATTATGCCGAACGAATCGCCCGCAATGCGCTCGGCGAACTCGCCGAAGGCGAATACCGGTTCCGGGATTTTCTCGACGACGACGGATTCGACGACGAGCCGGTTCCGCTGGAAGTCGTCATGCGCTTGCGCGACGGCAGCGCGGGACTCGATTTTTCCGCCAGCGCCGACCAGGTGCGAGGCAATCTGAATTGCCCCGAGCCCGTCGTCGCGGCCGCCGCGTTTTATTGTTTCCGCTGTCTCTTTCCCGAACAGGCGCCGGTTTGCGACGGCCTGTTCCGGCCGGTGCGGCTGATTACGCGCAAGGGCTCGGTGCTCAACGCCAATTCGCCGGCGGCGGTGGCGGCAGGCAACGTCGAAACCTCGATGCGCCTGGTGGATCTGATTTTCGGAGCGCTGGCCCAGGCGTTGCCGGAGCGGATTCCGGCCGCGAGCCAGGGCACGATGAACAATGTCGCCATGGGCAATGTCGATGCGGCGGCGGGCACACGCTGGGATTACTACGAAACGCTCGCCGGCGGCATGGGCGCGGGACCCGGCGGCCCGGGACCGGACGCGCGCCACAGTCATATGACGAATACCCTGAACACGCCGGTGGAAAGCGTCGAAATGCACTATCCCCTGCGCGTGCTGCGTTACGCCCTGCGTCCCGGCAGCGGCGGCGCCGGCCGGCATCCCGGGGGCAGGGGACTGTTGCGCGAATACGAGTTTCTGGCCCCGGCGAGCCTGAGCCTGCTCAGCGAACGCCGGCGCATTCCACCCTGGGGCCTGCAAGGCGGAGAACCGGGCAAGACCGGCGAAAACCGCCTCAACGGCCGGCCCCTGCCGGCAAAATGTACCGTGAACGTCGCGCCCGGCGACCTCCTGAGCCTGGCCACTCCGGGCGGCGGCGGCTTTGACGGCGCCGATGACAAGACACGGCGCAAAATGTAGACTTGACCTTTGTCCCAGGCCGGAGTGAATCCATTCATGAGCATCGAGCAGACCATCAAGGACCAGATCAGCGACAACAGCATCCTGCTGTACATGAAAGGCAGCCCGCAGATGCCGCAATGCGGCTTCTCGGCCCAGGTCATCCAGGTGCTGATGCAATGCGGCAAACGCTTTGCCTATGTCGACGTGCTCGGCAATCCGGAAATCCGGGCAAACCTTCCCAAGGTCTCCAACTGGCCGACCTTCCCGCAACTCTTCATCGAAGGCGAACTCGTCGGCGGCTGCGACATCGTCACCGAGATGCACGAAAACGGAGAGTTGCAACCGATGCTCGACAAGGCCGCCGAGGAATAGTCTTTCCCGGAATCCGGCTTAGCGCCAGCCCCCGAGTTCGCGCCAGCGGTTGACGATGCGGCAGAACAGTTCCGCCGTCTTTTCCGCGTCGTAGCGGGCGCTGTGGGCGGCGCCGTCGTCGAATTCGATGCCGGCTTCCTCGCAGGCGCGCGACAGCACGGTCTGGCCGTAGGCGAGGCCGGCCAGGGAGGCCGTGTCGAAACTGCTGAACGGGTGGAAGGGATTGCGCTTGATGTTGTGCCGATCGCTCGCGGCATTGACGAAACCGTGATCGAAATGCGCGTTGTGGCCGACGAGTATCGCGCGATTGCAGCCATGCGCTTTCATCGATTTTCTGACCAGCTTGAAAATGTCGCGAAACGATTCCCGTTCGGAAATTGCGCCGCGGTCGGGATCTTCGGGGTCGATACCGGTGAATTCGAGCGCCGCCGGGTCGATGTTGGCGCCGTCAAAAGGAATGACGCGATGGAAAACGGTCTGGTCGGCTCGCAGCAAGCCGTTGCCGTCCATGACCAGGGTAACCGCGGCGATTTCCAGAATGGCGTCGGTCGCCGCCTTGAAGCCGCCGGTTTCCACGTCGACGACCACCGGCAGGAATTTACGAAACCGTTGTTTCAGCGAGTCATTCGGCGCTTCCGTCATGAGCCGGTTCCGGCGAATTTCCAGCGGATTTTTTCGCCCGCCCGGATCGGAACCACTTCGTCGTCGCTGAATGCGAACCGTTCGGATGCGGTCCAGTCCTCGCGCACGAGTTCGACGCGCGAACTGTTGCGCTCCATGCCGTAAAAATCGGCGCCATGGAAGGCGGCGAAGGCTTCGAGCCGGTCGAGCGCCTGTTCCTCTTCGAACACTTCGGCATAGAGCTCGAGGGCCGATGGCGCCGTATAGATACCCGCGCAGCCGCAGGCGGTTTCCTTATCCGTTACCGCGTGGGGCGCGGAATCGGTGCCGAGAAAGAAGCGCGGATTGCCGCTCGTGGCGGCCGCCCGCAATGCCTCGCGATGAATGTCGCGCTTGAGGATGGGCAGGCAGTACAGATGCGGCCGGATGCCGCCGGCAAGCATGTCGCTGCGGTGATACAGAAGATGATGCGCGGTAATGGTCGCGCCGATGGGCGCGGGTGCTTCGGTCACATATTGCGCGGCTTCCCTGGTGGTAATGTGTTCGAGCACGATGCGCAGGCGCGGAAAGCGTTCGCGCAAGGGTTGCAGGATGCGGTCGATGAATACGGCTTCGCGGTCGAAAATATCGATTTCGGCGTCATTGACTTCACCGTGCAGCAGCAGCGGCAAATCCGCTTCCTCCATGCGCGCCAGCACCGGATATACCTTCTCGATGGCGGTCACCCCCGATTCGGAATTGGTGGTCGCCCCGGCGGGATAATACTTCACCGCGGCAAGCCAGGGTTCCCGCGCGGCCAGATCGATCTCGGAAACGGGCAGATTGTCCGTCAGATATAGCGTCATCAACGGCTCGAAACTGCCGCCCGGCGGAATCGCCTGAACGATCCTCTCGCGATATTCGCCCGCCGCCGCCACGGACGTGACCGGCGGCTTCAGGTTGGGCATGACGATGGCGCGGCGAAAGCAGCGCGCGCTGTGGGGAACGGAAGTCGCCAGCGCGGCACGGTCGCGCAGATGCAGGTGCCAGTCGTCGGGACGGGTTATGCTGAACTTGTCTCGGTTCACGAAGTCGCGGTCAGGAAACAGAACTCGGCTCAATAATCGAATTGTAGCCTAATCAAGGAAAATTCATCGGCGGAGACAAACAGGAGCCCGGGCGTCCTCGTGAAAATCCGATCCGGCAACATGGCGGCGGGAATCGTCACTATCTGCCGCGGCCGCATTCTTCCTCGATCAACTTCCGGTAAAGCTTCCGCAACCGCTCCGTCACCGGCCCAGGCTTGCCGTCGTCGATGACGCGGCCGTCGATTTCCGAGACCGGGGCCAGTCCGGCGAACGTGCCGGTGACAAAGGCTTCTTCCGCGCCATAAGTCTGCGATACCGAGAAATTCCGCTCGTACACGGGCAGGCCGTTGGCCTTGCAGAGGTTGATGACGTTCCGCCGGGTGATTCCATCGAGGCAATAGTCACCGCTCGAAGTCCAGACCTCGTCCTCCCGCACGATGAAGAAATGGGTGGAATTGCAAGTCGCCACGTGTCCGTGGGGGTCGAGCATCAATGCTTCGTCGTAGCCCGCCCTGGCGGCCTGAATGCAGCCGAATATGCAGTTGAGTTTGGAATGGCTGTTGATTCGCGGATCCTGGACGTCGGCGTAACCCCGGCGCACATACACGGTATAGAGCCGGATGCCGCGGTCATACAAGCCAGAATCCGGCTCCTTGTACTCCGGGATGATGACGATCGTGGGTGCGCTCACGGTCATGGCGGGATCCTGGTATGGCGTCGACTTGACGCCGCGGCTGAGCATCAGGCGAATATGGACGCCGGATTCCATGCCGTTGGCGTCCACGGTGTCGTAGAGTCGTTGCTTCAACGCGGCGGGCGAAATTCCCGGATCGAAATCAAGGGCCCTGGCGCCCTCCCAGAGGCGCTTCAGGTGGCGGTCGAGAAACGGAATGACGCCCCGATGCAGCCGCAGGCCCTCCCAGACGCCGTCGCCGAGTACGAACCCGCTATCGAAGACCGATACCACGGCTTCCTCGCGCGGGAACAGGTTTCCGTTGATGTTGATCCGGATATGCCGGTTTCGTTCATCCGGCTGTATGGCGTGGGTGCCGGTGGTCATGGAGTCAGGCCCTTGTCCCCGCTGTTTCCTAAATCTGAGATCCGCGGCGGTCTTACGCGACGGCCCGGAATGATCGTACGACGGCCGGCAAATGTCCATTTCGATAATGAATGCGCCGCTCTGCTAGAATGCGCGGGCTTTGGGTTGCGGAGAAGATTTTCATGTCGAAAATCAGCAAGGTGGTGCTGGCCTATTCGGGCGGGCTCGACACCTCGGTTATCGCGAAATGGCTGCAGCAGACCTATGATTGCGAGGTCGTCGCCTTTACCGCCGACATCGGTCAGGGCGAGGAAGTCGAGCCGGCCCGCGCCAAGGCCGAGGCCATGGGCATTCGGGAGATCTTCATCGAGGATCTGCGCGAGGAATTCGTCGCCGAGTACGTCAACCCCATGTTCCGCGCCAATGCCCTGTACGAGGGCGAATACCTGCTCGGCACTTCCATCGCACGGCCCCTGATCGCCAAACGACTGGTGGAAATCGCCCGCGAAACCGGCGCCGACGCGATTTCCCATGGCGCGACGGGGAAGGGCAACGACCAGGTCCGTTTCGAACTCGGCGCCTATGCCCTGAGTCCCGGCATCAGGGTCATCGCTCCCTGGCGCGAATGGGATCTCAATTCGCGGGAGCGACTGCTCGCGTATTGCGAACGGCACGGCATTCCCGTGGAAATGAAGCTCGACGGCAAGTCGCCTTACTCCATGGACGCCAATCTGCTGCATGTTTCCTACGAAGGCGGCGTACTCGAAGATCCCTGGGCCGGCCCCGACGAATCCATGTGGCTGCGCACCGTGGCGCCCGAACAGGCGCCGGACGAGGCGGCCTTCGTGGAACTCGACTATCGCCGCGGCGATATCGTTGCGGTGAACGGCGAGGCCATGAGTCCGGCGCAAGCGCTCGATACGCTCAACCAGGTTGCCGGCGCCCATGGCGTAGGCCGCGCCGACATCGTCGAGAACCGCTACGTCGGCATGAAGTCCCGCGGCTGTTACGAAACCCCGGGCGGCACGGTCATGCTCAAGGCTCATCGCGCGATCGAATCGATCACGCTCGACCGGGAACTGGCGCACCTGAAAGACGAATTGATGCCGCGCTACGCCAGCCTGGTCTACAACGGCTACTGGTTCTCGCCCGAACGCCTGGCCTTGCAGGCCCTGATCGACGATTCGCAGCAATACGTGAACGGCAAGGTAAAGTTGAAACTTTATAAAGGCAATGTCATCGTCGCCGGCAGACAATCCGACGATTCGCTGTTCGACGAGGATATAGCCACCTTCGAGGACGACGCCGGCGCATACGACCAGGCCGACGCCGGCGGTTTCATCCGCCTCAACGCCTTGCGCCTGCGCATCGCCGCGGGCAAGGGCAGGAAATAGGCCGCTTCAGGCCGGAACCTTCTCCGGGTATTCGCACAGGTCGGCGATGGGGCACTCGCCGCAGCGGGGCTTGCGCGCCACGCACACGTAGCGGCCGTGCAGGATGAGCCAGTGGTGCGCGTCGAGCAGGAATTCCCCGGGCACCAGACGCAGCAATTCCTTTTCCACTTCGAGCACGTTGCGCCCCGGCGCGATGCCGGTGCGATTGGACACGCGGAAGATATGCGTATCGACCGCCATCGCCACCTGGCGAAAGGCGGTATTGAGAATCACGTTGGCGGTTTTCCTGCCGACGCCGGGCAGGGCTTCGAGTTCCTCCCTCGTGTCCGGCACTCGCGAGTCATGCTTTTCCACGAGCATGCGACAAGCGGCGATCACGTTCTTCGCCTTGGTGTTGAACAGCCCGATGGTGCGGATATAGCGCTTCAGCCCTTCCTCGCCGAGGGCGATAATGGCTTCCGGTGTATTAGCCACAGGGTACAGCTTCGCCGTGGCCTGGTTGACGCTGACGTCGGTGGCCTGGGCCGACAGGATCACCGAGATCAGCAATTCGAAATGAGAATTGAAGCTCAGTTCCGTGGTCGGTTCCGGATTGGCCGCCCGCAGGCGTTCGAAAATCTGCCGCCGTTTCCTTGCGTTCATCGGTCTTTTCTGCGCGCCGCCACCCTTGCCACGGCGGCGGCGATTTCGCGCCGCGCCGCCTCCCGCGAGAATCCGCCGCCGCTCGCTTTCGGCCAGAGCCGGGGATCCGGGTTCGCCAGACGGAAATCGTGATATTCCTCGCGCCGGCGGCGATGCCGCAATTTGGTCTCGTCAAGCTCCGCTCCGATTTCCGGGCTTGGGCGCATGTCAATGCAATCGGTCGGGCAGGGTTCGAGGCACAGTTCGCAGCCGGTGCATTCGGCGCCGATGACGGTATGCATCATGCCGGGGGCGCCGAGAATGGCGTCGACCGGACAGACCGGCAGGCACTTGGCGCAGCCGATGCATTCGGCTTCGCGGATGAAGGCTATGGATTCCGGCGCTTCAGGGCTGCCGGGAGAAAGGCTGCTCATCCAGGAGGCCGTTGGAATACGGTGAGGGAATCCGGTAGCGCGCCATGATCTGTTCTTCCGAGGCCAGCGCCTCTTCGTGATCGATCACCATCTGGTAACCGTTTTCGTTGCGAAAGACGACAAAGGGCTCGCCGTTTTCCCGCAGAATCGAAACGAAATGGTCGAAGTCGCGGATCGGCCGGCCGTTGACGGTATGCACGACCCAGTTGCGCCAGTCGTGATAACCGAGATTCACGTCCGCCGCCATTACCTGCAAGGCGACGACGAGCTCCTGGCGATCGGGCGAGGCCCATTCATTGCGCGCTTCGAGCAGGGCGATCGGCGCCGAGCGGCTCCAGTCGTTGCCCCAGCGCTTGATCAGGTTCATGTTCAACGGCACGAACAGCACGCCGGCGTAGAGATAATATTCCGGAATCTGATCGAACTTTTCGCCGTTGACGAGGCTGTAAATCTCCTCTACGCCGCCGGCCGTGAGTTCCACGGTCCGCTTCTTGCCCTGGCGGGAGAAAGTCACCGGGATGGTGTCGCCGACGTGGTACTGGTCCATGGCGTACTTGTAGTTCGTCAGCATTTCATCGTTGAGCTGGATGCTGCCGTCGTCGGCGATTTCATGGCCGTCCACCGCGGTGATCACGTCGTTGACTTGCAGCACGCCGTCAGCGGGCGAGTTCTCGAAAACCTTGATCACGATCACGCCGCGCTGATCCTCGCTCAGGCCCCAGGCCGCTTTCGCGGACGGACTTTCCAGGGTCTGGGTGCGGAAGCCGAGATCGGGGAAACCGTCCCAGGCGCCGTCTTCGCTGTCTCGCAATACATGGCGGATCACGCTCGGGGGAATGAAATAGCCGAGATTTTCGGCCCGGCCGCCGGTATTGGACTGCATGACGATGCCGACGATCTGCTGATCGACGATGACCGGACCGCCGCTGTTGCCGGGATTGATGGCGGCGTCGAGTTGGCCGGCCAGCAGGTAACTGGAGGCGTGGGCGTAAATCTGGTGTTCCACTCGCGAAAGCACGCCCTGGGTGATGCTCAGGCTCTGGCCGCCGACGGGGTAGCCGAATACGGATACTTCGTCGCGCAGATTCGGTAAATCTCCGATGGTCAGGGGTTTCAGTCCGGTGTAGAACGCCTCGTCGTCCACGGTGATCAGCGCGAGATCGGCCTCGTGGGATACGAACAGCACCCGCGCCTGGAATCGTTGCGGGTCGTTATGGCGCTGTGCCTGCACGTAGCTGGCGTTGGCGATGACATGGGCGTTGGTGAGGATGCGGTTGGCGTCGATCAGCACGCCGGAACCGGACGTCTGGCGGGGATTCAGCAAGCGCCAGGGGACGAAATAGTCGGGCGCGGCCTGGGTCGTATGGATCTTGATGACCGAATTCTCGATTTCCCGGATGTCGGCGTCCTGCGCGGCGACACTGCCGCAGACAAGGGTCAGCGCGGCGAAAACAGCGCCAAGAAGCGTATTGCCTGATCGAATTCGCCTTGAGTTCATCCGGACCGCCGAAACGAGGTAAAACGTCGAGTATCCGCCTTGCTGCTGCGTTGTGTCAATCTGGAGTATTTGGCTTCGAATCGTCGCCATCGGCTGGCGGGGTGTTCAGCGGACGCCGTAAATACGTCTGCGTTGGCTGCATTCGATTGGATTGTGCATGCCATCCCTGGCGCGACATTGGTGGCTTCGCTAACCCCCAGCCTTGCCATCCATGGCAAGTCGTTCGGCCCTCAAAAAGCTGTGCTTTTTGTCGGCTGCGCCGATCGGGCCTCACCCCTGTAGGCTTCGCGCTCGACATCCCTGTCTCGCACGCCCGTTGAACAACCTGCCAGCCGACGGCGACTCACGTTGTGCGTGATTTTGGGTTAGCTGATGCGCATGCCTGGTTTGGCGCCGGTGTCGGGGTGGAGTGCCCAGATTTCTTTGCCGCCGGGGCCGGCGGCGAGGATCATGCCTTCGGAGATGCCGAATCTCATTTTGCGGGGTTTGAGGTTGGCGACGACCACGAGCAACTTCTCTACGAGTTCTTCCGGTTTGTATGCGCTGCGGATGCCGGCGAAGACGGTGCGTTCGACGGGGTTGCCTTGGGTGTCCACGCCGAGGTCCAGGCGCAGGCGCAGCAGCTTGTCGGCGCCGTCGACCAGGCCGGCTTCGATTACCCGGGCGACGCGGAGGTCGACTTTGGCGAAGGCGCCGATTTCGATTTCTTCGGCGATATCCTCGATGGCTTCCTGCGCAGATTCCGGCTTCGCGCCGTCTTGTTGCTGATTCCAGCTTTCCCTCGATTCTTCGACCATGGCTTGCACGGCGGTGGGTTCTACGCGGGTCATCAGCGGTTTGAAGCGGTTGATGCGGTGGTCGAGCAGCAGGGAGTCGAAATCGCTCCAGGACAATGGTTTGATCGCCAGAAATTCCTCGGCGTCGGCGGCCATGGCCGGCAGTACGGGTTTCAGGTAGCCGGCGAGCAGGCGGAAGGCGTTGATGCCGGTAGTGCAGATTTGTTGCAGCTCCGGCGACTTCCTGTCGGCTTTTGCGATTTCCCAGGGTTTGCGTTCGTTGAGGTACTGGTTGGCCTTGTCGGCCAGCGCCATGACTTGACGCACGGCCTTGCCGTATTCGCGCTGTTCGAACAGGTCGGCGATTTCGGCGGAAGCCTTGCGGATTTCTTCGATCAGGGGCTCGTTGTCGACAGCGTCGGCGAGCATGCCGCCGAAGTTCTTGCCGATGAAGCCGGCGCAACGGCTGGCGATGTTGACCAGCTTGCCGACCAGGTCCGAGTTTACCCGCTGTACGAAGTCGTCCAGGTTCAGGTCCAGGTCGTCGACGCCGGGGCCGAGTTTTGCCGCCAGGTAATAGCGCAGGTACTCCGGGTTGAGGTGCTTCAGATAGGTTTCGGCGTTGATGAAGGTGCCGCGGGACTTCGACATCTTGGTGCCGTCCACTGTCACGAAGCCATGGACGAAGACCGCGTCGGGCGTCTTGTAGCCCGCGCTTTCCAGCATTGCCGGCCAGAAGAAGGTATGGAAATTGACGATGTCCTTGCCGATGAAATGGTAGAGCTCGTAATCGCCGCCCGGCCGCCACCAGTCGTCGAAATCGAGTCCCTCGCGCTTGCAATAGTTCAGAAAGCTCGCCATGTAGCCGATGGGAGCGTCGAGCCAGACATAGAAGTACTTGCCGGGATGTCCCGGAATTTCGAAACCGAAATAGGGCGCGTCGCGGCTGATGTCCCAGTCCTGCAGCCCTTCCTTCAACCATTCGCCGAGCTTGTTGGCGACGGCTTCGTGTACGGCGCCGCCATGTATCCATTCCCTGAGCATTTCGGTGAAGGCCGGCACGGTGAAGAAAAAATGCTCGGACTCCTTTTCCACCGGCGTCGCGCCGGAGAGCGCGGATTTCGGATTGATCAGTTCCGAGGGGCTATGGGTCGAGCCGCAGACCTCGCAATTGTCGCCGTATTGCCCCTCGGCCCCGCAGCGCGGGCAGGCGCCGGTGATATAGCGGTCGGCGAGGAACAGGTTCTTCTCCGGGTCGAACAACTGGCGGATATTGCGCCGGGCGATATGGCCGTTGCCTTCGAGCGCCAGATAGATCGATTCCGACAACTCCCGGTTTTCTTCCGAATGCGTGGTGTAAAAGTTGTCGAAGCCGATCAGGAAACCGTCGTAATCGCGCCGATGCTCGCGGTTGACCCGGTCGATCAGTTCCTCGGGCGTGATGCCCTGGCTTTCGGCGCTGAGCATGATGGCGGTGCCATGAGCATCGTCGGCACAGACATAAATGCACTGGTGGCCGCGCATTTTCTGCAGGCGCACCCAGATATCGGTCTGGATCGCTTCCATGATGTGACCGAGATGGATGTCGCCGTTCGCATAGGGCAGGGCGTTGGTAACGAGAATCTTGCGCTGGCTCACCTGGAATTCCTCAAAGGAACGTCCCTCAGATTTCAATCATCTCGAAATCGTGCTTGGCTGCGCCGCAATCCGGGCAGCACCAGTCATCGGGAATATCTTCCCACCGCGTGCCGGCGGGAATGCCTTCCTCGGGCAGTCCGAGTTCCTCGTCGTAGACGAATCCGCAAATCTGACATTCCCACTGTTTCATGACCGCCTCCGATAGCCGCTGTTTACAGGTTCAGCGACGCGGCGGCATCATACTTTAACGAACCCGCAAAATCACCCGGATGGCGGGATGAACTGAAACCGGATTGGTTCTATCATGCGCTTGCGCCGCCGGGGCGGCGGCCTGGAGAAGATCGCATGACAATCAAATCGGACCGGTGGATCAGGACGATGGCCGAAGAGCGGCGGATGATCGAGCCGTTCGAGCCGGGCCAGGTGCGCATGAACGCGGATCGCAGAATCATTTCCTATGGCACTTCGAGCTACGGCTACGACGTGCGTTGCGCGAACGAGTTCAAGATCTTCACCAATGTGCATACGACCGCCGTGGTCGATCCGAAGAATTTCGACGAAACCAGTTTCGTCAGCATCGAAGAGCCTTCCTGCATCATTCCGCCCAATTCCTTCGCGCTGGCCCGCACCGTGGAGTATTTCCGCATTCCCGCCAATGTGCTGACGGTCTGTCTCGGCAAGTCGACCTATGCCCGCTGCGGCATCATCGTCAACGTCACGCCGCTCGAGCCGGAATGGGAGGGGCACGTCACCCTCGAGTTTTCGAACACCACACCGTTGCCGGCCAAGATCTACGCCGGCGAAGGCGCCGCCCAGATGCTGTTTTTCGAAAGCGACGAACGTTGCGAAACGACGTATCGCGAGCGCGGCGGCAAGTATATGGGCCAGAAGGGAGTCACCTTGCCCAAGGCCTGAGTGGCGTCATGCAAATGGCGAACAGGCAATAAATTGACGCTGCCGGCCGGAGCGTCAAGAAACCGACTTTGCGAATGCCGCTATCCGGCGCCTCGCATCTTCCCTAAGCTGCTGAATTTATTGTCTTTTTCGTGCGTTTACGCATGAAGCGCCGAGTTGGAACGGTTCTTGCTCCTACCTATCTATCGGGTTTGCTCCCGTTGCAGGGCAACCGATCCGGCAGTCAACAACCGGCGGCTAATTCATACATCGACAGTTGGCCGAAGAAGTTTAGCGTTGCGAAGCGGGAACGATGAAAAAAGCGGAAAAGGACGACAGGGAAACATGAGTTCGGCAAGAAGTAACGCAGCGGAAAATGTGGAGAGCAGGGAATGGGCTCGGGAGACGGTGGAGAAACATGCGCCGCTGGTAAACCGCATCGCGCGCCATTTGCTGGCCAGAATGCCGGCCAATGTACAACTCGACGACCTGGTGCAATCCGGCATGATCGGACTGCTTGACGCAGCAAAAAAATACGACCAGACCAAGGGCGCCAGTTTCGAGACCTATGCCGGCATCCGGATCCAGGGCGCCATGCTCGACGAAGTCCGCAAGGGCGACTGGACCCCGCGTTCGGTGCATCGCAAGTCCCGCGCCGTGTCGAAGGCGATTCAGCAGATCGAAACGCGCACCGGCCGCCATGCCACCGACAAGGAAATCGCCGAGGAACTGCAGACCGATCTCGATTCCTACTATCACATCCTGCAGGACGCTACCGGCACGCGGCTGTTCAGTTTCGACGAAATCAGCGAAGGCGCCGACCCGGCGCTCGAGACGCTCGACAGCGATTTGCCCGACCCCCTGGACAACCTGCAGCACAGCCGCTTCCAGCAGGATCTGACGAGCGCGATCGACGCATTGCCCGATCGCGAGAAACTCGTGCTGTCGCTGTATTACGACGAAGAACTCAATCTGAAGGAAATCGGCGAGATCATCGGCGTCAGCGAATCGCGGGTCAGTCAGATTCACAGTCTTGCGGCCTTGCGGCTGCGCTCGAGAATGTCCGAATGGAGTTGACGCCGGAACAGGCCGAACCGGGTCCGCTATAATCCCGTCCGGACCCTTCCACCGGAACGGCAGACAGTGACCGAGAATTCCCAGGATGCACGCCCCTTGCTCGAGGTCCGCGCGCTGACCTGCGAACGGAGCGAACGCCTGCTGTTCCGCGATCTCGAATTTTCCCTCGATTCCGGCCAGGTGCTCCAGGTAAGGGGCGGCAACGGTTCGGGCAAGACCACCCTGATGCGCATCGTCTGTGGACTCAACGACAGCTTCGAGGGCGAGTTGTACTGGCGTGGCGAAACGCTCGGCGAGCGCTGGGAGGCCTTTCACGCGAACCTGTTGTACATCGGCCACCGGGTGGCGGTGAATCACGTACTGACGCCGCTGGAGAATCTGCGCTGGAGTTGCCGCCTGCACGATCCGGCGGACGATGCCGGCATTCGCGCGGCGCTCGCGGAAATGGACCTGGCGGGTTATGAGGATTCGCCCTGTTATTCGCTTTCCGCGGGGCAGCAGCAACGGGTATCGCTCGCCAGATTGTCGCTCAGCAGCGCGGAATTGTGGATTCTCGACGAACCGTTCACGACGCTCGACGTGGACGGCGTCGCCTTGCTGGAAAATCTTGTGGCGCGCCATGCCCGCGAGGGTGGAGCCGTGCTGATCACGACCCACCACAAGCTGGTCCTGCCGCATTTGCGCACTTTGACGCTGGGGGTGGCGCGATGAATCGCGCGGGCGCCGGCGCCGCGTTCCGGGCGACGCTGAAACGCGATCTGCTGATCAGCGTGAAGCGGCGCAACGACATCCTCAATCCCTTCATGTTCTTCGTCATCGTCGTGTCGCTGTTTCCCATCGGCATCAGTCCGGAAAGCGCGATGTTGCGGCAGATCGCCGCGGGGGTGATCTGGATTGCCGTGCTGCTGGCCTCGATGTTGTCGATGGACAGTCTCTATCGCTCGGACTACGAGGATGGTTCGCTGGAACAGTTATTGCTCAGTTCCCAGCCGCTCTACCTGCTCGTATTCGCGAAGAACATCGCCCACTGGCTGGTGAGCGGATTGCCGGTGATTCTGGTATCGCCTTTGCTCGCCTACATGCTGGCGCTGCCCGCCGAGGGGTACGTCACCCTGGTGCTGTCGCTGCTGCTCGGCACGCCGGTGGTCGGCATGCTCGGCTCGATCGCGGTGGCGCTGACCGTCGGGCTCGGCAGCCGCGGCCTGATCCTGGCGGTGATCACCGTGCCGATGAGCGTGCCCGTGCTCATCTTCGGCACGCTGGCGGTGCAGAATTCCCTGGCCGGAGGTTCGCCGCTCGGCTATCTGGCCCTGCTCGGCGCCATGCTGGCGGCGGCGGTCAGCCTGGCGCCGGTCGCGACCGCGGCCGCCTTGCGTATTTCCCTGAACTGACCGGACGATGGGGACCGGAATCGGCAAGCCGGGAGCAACGGTTACAGATTGTAGCCGTGGCCTTAGCTTTGCGGCGGCTTCGGTTACAATGGCGACTTGCCCGATGGGCGCGGTCGCCCGGCCGCGCGTTCGATTCACGAGGTAGAAAAAGTGTCTGGCAGATGGCAATGGTTTCACCGGCTCGGTTCGCCGAAATGGTTTTATGAGAAGACCACGCGCTGGCTGCCCTGGCTGGTCGGGGCCATGGCGCTGTTTCTTGCCGTGGGGATTGTCTGGGCGCTGCTGTTTCTGCCGCCGGACTACCAGCAGGGCCATACTTCGCGCATCCTCGTCGTGCATGTCGCGGTGGCGGGCACTTCGCTGTCCTTTTTTCCGTTGATGGCCGTGGCGGGCACGGTCACCCTGGTCTGGCGCATCAAGCTTGCCGACATGGTGGCGAAAAACGCGGCGCCGCTCGGCGCCTGGTTTACCTTTCTGACCCTGGCGACCGGATCGATCTGGGGCAGCGTGAGCTGGGGCACCTGGTGGGAATGGACCGACAGCCGGCTGGTGTCGATGCTGTTCCAGTTGTTCCTGCTGCTTGGCGTGATTTCGTTGCGCACCGCCATCGAGAATGCCGAAACCGCCGCCCGGGCCTGTGCGCTGCTGTCTATCGTCGGCTGCATCAATGTCGTCATCATCAAGTACTCGGTCGACTGGTGGAATACCTTGCACCAGCCTTCGAGCCCGATCTCCATGGAAGTCGGCAGCCCGAACGGACCCGAATTCTGGGTCGCCACCGCGGTCATGATCGTGGCGGTCTACCTGTTCCTGGCGGTGAGCCTGATACTGACGACGCGCAATGAGATTCTCCAGCGCGAGGACAAGGCGCAATGGGTGCGGGAACTGGTGGCGCAGGCGCGCTAGCAGCGCCCGCAGAGGTGAAACACGGATGATCGATGGTATACAATTCAACAGTTTAAGCGAGTTTCTCGCGATGGGCGGCTATGCCTTCAACGTGTGGTCGGTATATGCGCTTTTCGCCATATTCCTGGTCGCCAACCTGGCATTGCCATTGCGCAAGCGCAGGCTGATCCTGCGCGACCAGAAGCGAAGGCTCGCCGCGCTCGATGCGCGGGAGGACAGCGCCCGCGATCCGGCGGACAGCGCCGGCTGGGAAGTCAGCATGGCAGGAGACGAGAAATGATGAAGCCGCATCGCCGCAAGAGGCTAGGAGTGATTTTGTTCGTCGCTTTCGGATTGAGCGTGGCCGTGATGCTGACCTTGTTCGCCCTGAGCCAGAACATCAACATGTTCTACACGCCCACCGAAGTGGCAAACGGCGAGGTCGAGACCGGCACCATGTTCCGCATCGGCGGCATGGTCAAGGACGGTTCGGTCGAACAGCAACAGGAAAGCCTGGCGGTGAGTTTCGTGACCACCGATTTCGTTCACGACGTGCCGATCGAATACGAGGGCATCCTGCCGGATCTGTTCCGCGAAGGGCAGGGCATCGTCGCCGAAGGCAGGCTCGATACGCTGGGCGTGTTCCAGGCCAGCCGGGTACTCGCCAAGCACGACGAGAATTACATGTCGCCGGAAGTCCGGGCCGCCCTGGAGCAGGCCGGCGTGAACCCGGACAACCACCAGTTCGGGGCGACCCCGGAGGACTGAATGATCCCCGAACTGGGTCAGTTTTCGCTGATTCTGGCGTTCTGCCTCAGTATTCTGCTGGGCGTAATGCCGCTGGCGGGCGCCGCCACGGGCAATCGCCTCTGGATGAACATGGGTCGGCCGCTCAGCGCCGGACTCTTCGTATTCCTCGGCATCTGCCTGGTCATCCTGGCTCATGCCTTCGTCACCGACGACTTTTCGGTCCGCATCGTCGCCGCCCAATCGAATTCGCTGCTGCCCATGCAATACAAGGTGACCGCGCTCTGGGGCGGTCACGAAGGCAGTTTCCTGTTGTGGACCTTCATGCTTTCCGGCTGGATTCTGGCGGTCGGCATGTTCAGCAAGAGCATGCCCGGTGAATTCGTCGCCCGGGTGCTTGGCGTGCTCGGCCTGCTTTGCGCGAGCTATATCCTGTTCATGCTCGCCACCTCCAACCCCTTCGACCGCATGGTCCCGGTGCCGCCGGCCGACGGCGCGGACCTGAACACCGCCTTGCAGGACATCGGCTTCATCTTGCATCCGCCGACCTTGTACATGGGTTACGTCGGATTTTCCGTGGTGTTCGCCTTCGCCATCTCCGCCTTGCTCAGCGGCCGCCTAGACGCCGCCTGGGCGCGCTGGTCGCGTCCCTGGGCCAATGTGTCCTGGGCGATATTGACCATCGGCATCGCGCTGGGAAGCTGGTGGGCCTATTACGAATTGGGCTGGGGCGGCTGGTGGGCCTGGGATCCGGTGGAAAATCCGCCGCTGATCACCTGGCTGTTCGGCGCGGCGCTGATCCATTCGCTGGCGGTAACCGAAAAGCGCCGCGTGTTCAAGAGCTGGACGGTATTACTCGCAATCCTCGCTTTCGCCGGCAGTCTGCTCGGCACTTTCATCACGCGATCGGGCCTGCTGACCTCAGTGCACGCCTTTGCCAGCGATCCTTCCCGAGGGGTCTTTATTCTCGCCATTCTCGGCGTTTTCGTCGGCGGCGCCTTGCTGCTCTATGCGATACGCGCGCCCCTGATCAGGAGCGAGTTCGGTTTCGGCTCGCTTTCCCGGGAACTGTTTCTGCTCGCCAATAACGTCATTCTCGTCGTGGCCGCGGCCTCGGTATTTCTCGGCACGCTTTTCCCGATGGTCTATCAGGCGCTGACCGGGGATCTGATCTCGATCGGACCGCCGTATTTCAACATCATTTTCGTGCCGCTGATGATCGTGCTGGTCATCCTGCTCGGCATCGGACCGGTCAGCCGCTGGAAGAAGACCTCGGGCGCCCATCTGCAACAGCAACTCGGCAAGGTGGCGGCCGCCAGCCTGGTGCTCGGCGTGGCGCTGCCGCTGATCATACTGCTGGACGTCTCCATCCCGGCCACCATCGCCGTGGCGCTGGCGGTCTGGATCGTGCTCGGCATCGGCCGGGACCTGGCCACAAAGACGGCCAACAAGCCCAGTCTCTGGCAGGGCCTGCGCTCGCTCACTTACGGCTATTACGGCATGCAGGGCGCGCATTTCGGCGTTGCCGTCATGCTCGTCGGCGTGGCCCTTACCAGTTATTTCAGCACCGAGAAAAGCGTATTGCTGCAGCCCGGCGAAACCGTGGACCTCGGCGGCTACGATTTTCTGTTCACCGGCAGCGAACGCATTGCCGGGCCGAATTACCAGGCCAACCGGGCCGAGATACTGGTGACCCGCGACGGTGAGGCCGTGGCGGATCTGTATCCTGAATTGCGCGTCTATCTCGCCAGCGGCACGCCGTCGACCGAAATGGCCATCGACCCGAGCCTGTGGCGCGACCTGTTCGTCACGCCCGGCGAAATTCGCGACAACGGCGCCTGGACCATGACGGTATACGTCAAGCCCTTCGTCCGCTGGATCTGGCTGGGCGCCATCATCATGGCCCTGAGCGCGGCCATCGCCGCCGCCGACCGCCGTTATCGCAAGTTGGCGCGAGTGCGCAAACAGACCAGGACACCAGCCGGCGGCGCATTCGGACATGGCGAAATGCATCCCGCTTCCGGAGGCGGCACATGAATAAATTCATCTTCTATGCGCCCATCGCGGCCTTCCTGGCCCTGGCCTTCGTGCTCTGGCGGGGACTCTATCTCGATCCGACCGAGTTGCCTTCCGTGCTGATCGACAAACCAATGCCGGCGTTTGCAATGACTACGGTGGAAGGGGAACCGGTAGACAATTCCGATTTGCCCGGCCGGATTTTCCTGCTCAACGTCTGGGGCAGTTATTGCCTGCCCTGCCTGGTCGAGCATCCGACCCTGATGCGGCTGTCGGAAGAAGGGGAGTTTCCCGTGGTCGGCGTCAACTACCGCGACCGCCAGCCGCTGGCTCTCGACTGGCTTGACGTAAACGGCGACCCCTTCGAATACAGCATCCTCGATGAAGAAGGCCGATTCGGCATCGATCTCGGCGTTTACGGCGCTCCGGAGACCTTTCTGGTGGATGGCGAGGGCGTGATCCGCTACCGCCATGTGGGCGTGCTGGAAGAGAACGTCTGGCGCGAGGTCTTCCTGCCCGCCATCGCCGAGTTGCGCGGCGCGCCGGCGCCCTCGCGTTAGCCGCCGCAACGCTTCCCATCGGCCGTCTTTCATGTCCCTGCTGCGCTACTTGCTGTGTCTTGCCTTTTTGCTGGCCGCGGCTCCCGTATCGGCCCAGGTCGACACCTTTGCGTTCGAGAACGACGAGCAACAGCAGCGATTCCGGCGCCTGTCGAACGAATTCCGCTGCCCCATGTGCCAGAACGCCAATCTGACCGGCTCCACCGGCGGCGTCGCCGAAGACCTGCGCCGGGAGATTCATCGCATGATCCTGGCCGGCAATACGGACGCCGAAATCGAACAGTTCATGTACGAGCGCTATGGGGATTTCATCTTCTATCTTCCGCGCCTGCGGGCGGACACCGTGCTGCTCTGGTTCGGGCCGTTGCTGTTCCTGCTGCTCGGCGCTTACATCGGCTGGCGCATTTTTCGGCAGGCGAAGGGCAATCAGGAGGCTGTGTCGGGCTTGGAACTCGACCCGGCGGAACAGGAACGATTGCGGCGGCTGCTGAACGATGAATGAGTTCACCGGCCTGTTCTGGCTCTTGAGCGGCGCGCTGGTTCTGCTTGCCGCGGCCTTTGTCGCCGTACCGCTCTGGCGCGCATGGCGCGGCGCGGCGGACACCGGCGAGACCGGCCGCGCCGAGGCGAATATCGCGCTGTTTCGCGAGCGCAAACAGGAACTCGAAGCGAATTTTGCCGCCGGCGAGATCGACCGGGAAGAACTCGACGCCTTGCTGATCGAGTTACAGAAGAGTCTGTTGACAGATGTCGAATCCGCGGAACCGTCGGAGCAAGCTGCGGGTCTCGATTCCAGCGGTCGCGAGCCGTTTTCCTGGCGCTCGCCGGCATCGCTCGCGCCACTGGCGCTGGTGCTCGTGCTGCCCGCGGCCGCCTGGATTATGTACCAGCAATGGGGCCAACTTGAAGATGTCGAGTTGATGGATCAATTCCAGCGCACGGTGCAGAACGAGAACGATGTCGAAACCGCGCGCGAACTTGTGTTGAGCCTCGGACAGGTCGTGCAGGAAAATCCCGAGCGCCCCTGGGCCTGGTATTTTCTCGGCGAGAATTTCTCCACTCTCGGCATGTTCGACGTGGCCAATTCCGCCTACCGGCAGGCTGCCGAACGGATGCGCGAGGACGAAGAAAAGGCGCTGGCGCTCGGCCGGGCCGTACTCACCGCCTACATCATGGAACAACTCCGGATCACGCCGGAGATACAGGATCTGATCGACAACACCCTCGAACTCAACCCCGACGAGCCCAATGTACTGCAATTGCTGGCTTCCGACGCCCGGGAACGCG
Organism: Pseudomonadales bacterium; assembly: GCA_022822865.1. Classification (GTDB taxonomy): domain Bacteria; phylum Pseudomonadota; class Gammaproteobacteria; order Pseudomonadales; family Pseudohongiellaceae; genus UBA9145. The sequence goes on from JAJDYJ010000034.1 coordinate 30,604, forward strand.
AGGACTACGACGCCGCCATCGGCTACTGGCGGCGGCTTTCCCAGTTGAATCCCGACTCGCAGACGGCGCGGGAGAACATCGCCGAGTTACAGCGCCTGCGTGCGGGAGACGCCAGCGACGGTCCGGCGGTCGAAGTCGCAGTGGCCGTTGCCGAAGACCTGCCGCTCGACCCGCAATTGCGCGTTTTCGTCTCCGCCCGCAACGCCCAGGTCGACGGCATGCCGCCGCTGGCTGTCGCCGACCTCACCGTGGCCGAGCTGCCGGCCCGTATCCGCCTCGACGACAGCCTGGCCGTGGGTCCGTTCAACCTCTCCTCGGCGGAATCGGTATACGTCAGCGCCCTGGTGTCGCAAGCCGGCACCGCCAATCGCGCCTCCGGCGACTATTTCGCCGAAACCGAAGCCTTCCCTCTCGAAAACCCGCCCCAGCCGCTGGAACTGGTAATTTCCGAAATCGTCCCCTGAGACAAGGATTTTCCATCGGCAATGCAGGAATTCATCACCATAGCCATAGCCCATTTGCTCGCGGTCGCATCGCCGGGGCCGGATTTCGCCATCGTACTCAAGCAAAGCGTGAACGGCGGGGTGCGGACCGGCTTGTGGACCAGCGCCGGAGTCGGCGCGGGGATTTTCCTGCATGTGACGTATTGCGTACTCGGAGTCGCCTTGTTGCTGTCCCGGGTGGACTGGCTGTTTACCCTTGTGAAGCTGATCGCGGCGGCCTATCTCGCCTGGCTCGGCGTGCAGGCGCTCTGGCATGCCTGGCGCTCCGCCGACGTCGCGCACGCGGGCGCCGGAGCGGAACTCGCTCCCGTCCGGGCGATTTCCACCGGCTTTCTCACCAACGGCCTCAATCCCAAGGCGACCCTGTTCTTTCTCGCGCTATGGACCGTGGTCATCAGCCCGGAGACGCCGGTGGGAATCCAGGCGCTCTATGGCGTTTATCTGGCGCTGGCCACCTTTGCCTGGTTCGCCATGTTGTCACGGCTGCTGGGCCAACAGCGGGTGCGCGGCCTGCTGCTGCGCTCGGGCAAGTGGTTCGAGGCCGGCATGGGCGCCGTGCTGCTGTTTCTCGCCGCCCAGATCGCCGTTACCGCCTGAATCAGTTGAGTACCCGATAGCCGCGGCCGGACAGACAGTTGCCGATCACTCGCTGGCGCTCATCCAATGCTCGTCCGACTCCCTTGACCGAACCGGCCACCGCGCCGAGCCCCGCCACGCGTTTGGCCGTATCGGAATTGCCTACCGATGCGCCCGCAACGGCGGCGGCGGCCGCTCCCGTAGTGGCGGCAATCGCAACTTGCCGGCCGACATTGACCTGGTTGGCGTAATCGCGGCATTGCATCAGGTCGGCGTGATACATGGCGTAATTGACGCCCTGCATGTCCACCACAGGCTCGGCGCCGATGAATTCCTCGACCGAGCCGCAAGCCGCGGCCGTGAACGCAATCAGGATTGCAAAGGACAGATTTCGCATTTTCGTTCCCCCGTTACGCACCGTGGTGCGATATGAATTTGACTGATATTGAAAAGCAGGCAGTCTGAACGAAAACTGAACTTCCCCGCGATTTCCGCTGCATCTCCATCCCTGCTGACACCCGCGGGAGTCACCTGTACAATAATCCGGTTGTACAAAATTTTCGCTTGCGATTCCCGGCAGGATCGCATGGCAAAATCGTTACAGGGGATCTGAAATGAGCAACATCAAACAGCTTACGGCTATTCCGGCCCTGATCGGACTTTCGCTCGCCGCCGCCACGGCGCTGGCCCAGGACGCGGGCAGGCCCGATCTCGAAGGCGTCTGGACCAATGCCTCGCGTACTCCGCTTTCGCGGCCGCAGGGAATCGACCGGCTTGTCGTCTCCGCCGAGGAAGCCAGCCGGATCGTCGCCGAAATGGCTATCGCCGGGATTTCCGCGGAGAATGTCGAGGCCGGCCCGGCTATCGATCCGGAAACCGGAGCGCCGCCGGCGGGCGCCCAGGATTTCGGCCTGCGCGGCTACAACCTGTTCTGGGTGGATCCCGGCTCGACCCTGGCCTATGTCAAGGGCGAGTTCCGCACCTCGCTGGTCGTCGATCCCCCCAGCGGGCGCATACCCCGGCTCGAAGTTCCCCTCGTCGATCTGGGCCAGAACAACTACGGCTACCGCTATCTGACCGGCATCGGCGACGCCAGCGGGCCGGAAGCGATTCCCATATCCGAGCGCTGCCTGATCGGCTTCGGCAATACCGCGGGCCCCGGCATGATGGGCACCTTGTACAACAGCAGCTACCAGTTCGTGCAGACCGACGACTATGTCGTGATCTCGGTGGAAATGGCGCACGACGCCCGCATCGTGCCGATCTTCGACTCGGCGGAAGAGGCGCGGAGCAATCTGCGTCCGGCATCGCACAAGCCCTGGTTCGGCGATTCCCGCGGCTGGTACGAAGACGACGCCCTGGTCATCGAGACCGTCAACATCAACGATTTGCAGATAAGCGAAAGCTCGGTGCCGATCTCGAGCGACGGCCGCATCGTCGAGCGCTTCACGCGCTATTCCGATACCGAGATCGTATACACCTTCACTGTCGAGGACGACAATCTCTACAGCCAACCCTGGACCGCCGAATTGAGCTATCACGCCATGGAGGGAAATCTGTACGAGTACGCCTGCCACGAAGGCAATTACTCGATGGCGGGCATCCTGGCCGGCGCCCGCATACAGGAAGTGGAGGCCGAGCTGGGCACGGGCTCGGAAGAGTAAGGACAGGCAAAGAGGCCTCATGACCGCGGTTAAGCAACAGACCAACGGCCTGATCGACAAGTTCGGCCGGCGAGTGGACTATATCCGCCTGTCGGTGACGGACCGCTGTGATTTTCGCTGCGTCTATTGCATGACCGAGGAAATGCAGTTCGTGCCGCGCAGGCAGGTGCTGACGCTGGAAGAGTTGTACACCGTCGCCCGCGCCTTTACCGAACTCGGCGTCAGCCGCATCCGCCTCACCGGCGGCGAGCCCATGGTGCGCTCGAACGTCATGCACCTGATCGAACGCCTTGGCAAATTGCCCGGGCTCGATGAACTGCTGCTCACCACCAACGGCAATCAGCTCGACAAGTATTCAGAACCGCTGAAGTCCGCAGGCGTGAATCGCATCAATATCAGCCTGGACAGCCTGGACGCGGAGAAATTCCGGCGCATCTCGAGAACAGGCAAGCTCGAACGCGTCCTGGCCGGAATCGACGCCGCCATCGCCGCGGGATTCGACCGCCTGCGCATCAATTCGGTCATCATGCGCGGCTACAACGACGACGAGGTGCTGCCGCTGGTGGAATACGCCCTCGACCGCGCCCTCGATATCGCCTTCATCGAGGAAATGCCGCTCGGCGAGGCTTCCGATCACGATCGCGAAAAGACGACCTGCAGCAACGACTGGGTCCGCGAACGGATCGAGAGCCGCTATACGCTGCTCGACAGCGCGGTCAAGACCGCCGGGCCTTCGCGTTACGTCCAGGTGGTCGGCAGCAATTCGCGGATCGGCTTCATCTCGCCGGTTACGCATAACTTCTGCGCCGATTGCAACCGGGTCCGGATCACCGTGGAAGGACGCCTGCTGCTTTGCCTCGGCAACGAACATTCGATGGATCTGCGCGCGATATTGCGCGACCGCGAGAAGGATTTCGACGATCTGAAGACCGCCATCGTCGCGGCCATGGACCTCAAGCCGGAGCGGCATTACTTCTACGATAAGGAACATGCCCAGCCGGTTCGACTGATGAACATGACCGGCGGATAGGCCGCATGGCTGCGGAAACTTCTCTCAATCTTGCCGTCGTCACCGTTTCCGATACCCGTACCGCGGAAACCGATACTTCCGGCGCGCTGCTCGCGGAGAAATTGCAGGCGGAAGGCCACAGGCTGCATTCGCGGAACATCGTCAAGGACGATGTCTATCAATTGCGCGCGCTGGTCTCGAAACTGATCGCCGATCCCGAAGTGCAGGGCATTCTGACCACGGGAGGCACCGGATTTACCGCCCGGGACAATACGCGCAACGCGATCACGCCGCTGTTCGATGTCGAAATCGAAGGCTTCGGCGAATTGTTCAGGCAGATTTCGTTTACCGAAATCGGCAGTTCCACGGTGCAGTCGAGGGCCTTCGGCGGACTAGCCAACGGCACCGCCATCTTCTGTCTTCCCGGTTCGACCGGCGCCTGCCGCACCGGATGGGACCACATCATCCGCGAACAACTCGACAGCGGCCACAAACCCTGCAATTTCGCGGAAAGAATTTAGGCAAAAAAAAGCCGGGCCGCGATTGGCCCGGCAAACGGACAAAAGAAGGGCTTGGGGAAAGCCCTTCAAGAGGAGAATCAAACCGTCGCAAATACGATCAGCGCTGGAACGGCCAGGGCGGCCGCGACTAGCGCCAAACTGACAACGGTAGCCTCCAAAACCGGCAAATACTTGATCATTACGTTGCGCATCTCACTTCTCCTTTATCGATCCCCCGAAAAATGTGTCGTGTTACATAAAACGTTGCGGATAGTAACACATTACTGCGAATAAGTAACACTTGCTGCTCTATTTGGTAACACTTTGTTGAATTTCAATAGTGAATCGTGAAAAAAATCAGGGAAATCCGATGCGAATCATGACTTTCAATTGCAACGGCGTGCGCGCCGCGGAAAGAAAGGGTTTCTTTACCTGGCTGGAAGGCCGGGACGTGGACCTGGTCTGCCTGCAGGAAACCAAGGCCCAGGAAGAGCAACTGCTCGATCTCGAACGCAAGGCCGGCAAGCCCGTTTTTCACCCGGAAGGCTTCCATTGCTATTACTTCGACGCCGTGAAGAAAGGCTATTCGGGCACAGCGGTGTATTCCCGCAAGCAGCCTCAAGTTGTGCAACGCGGCTTCGGTTTCGAGATGGCCGAGACCGAGGGCCGTTATCTGCAAGTCGATTTCGACGGCCTTAGCGTGATTTCGCTATACCTGCCTTCGGGCTCGGCGGGGGAGGAGCGGCAGCAACGCAAGTTCGCCTTCATGGACGCATTCATGGCGCACATGCGCGAACTGCGCGACCATGACCGCGAATACGTCATCTGCGGCGACTGGAACATCTGCCACAAGCAGATCGATCTGAAGAACTGGCGCTCGAACCAGAAGAACTCGGGTTTTCTGCCCGAAGAGCGCGCCTGGCTCGACACCTTGTACGACGAAGTCGGTTACGTGGACGCCTTTCGCCTGGTGAACCGGGAAGCCGAACAATACACCTGGTGGTCCCAGCGGGGCGCCGCCCGGGCGAAGAACGTCGGCTGGCGGCTGGACCTGCACGTGATTACGCCGGGTCTGGCGGAAACGGTAAAATCGGCCGAAATCGTCGACGGCATCGATGAGCCGGGCGAGAATTTCTCGGACCATGCGCCGTTGACGCTGGATTACGATCTGCAGATCAACTGAAGGAGGCCGCCATGTGGAAGAAAGTGAAACTGTTCGCTCCCGGCCTGACTCTGCTTCTCGCCGGATTCGCCCTGCCGGCCCAGGCGCAGGGCCTGTTTGCGGTCATCGACACGAGCAAGGGGGTGATGCGCGTGGAACTGAATTACCGCGCCGCTCCGACCACGGTGGCCAATTTCGCCAATCTGGCAATGCGCGGATTCTATGACGGCCTGACCTTTCATCGCGTCGAGCGCAATTTCATGGCCCAGGGGGGCGACCCGCTCGGAACGGGCATGGGCGGCCCCGGTTATCGCTTCGCCGGCGAGTTGATCCTCAAGCACAACCAGCCCGGCATAATCTCGATGGCGAATTCGGGTCCGGGCACCGACGGCAGCCAGTTCTTCCTTACGCACCTGGCCACGCCGCATCTCGACGGCCTGCATTCTGTTTTCGGGCGGGTGGTGGAAGGCGGGCAGATCGTACGGCAGATCGAAAGGCGGGACCTGATCAATTCGATCACCATCGAAGGCGATCCGGCGCCGGTTTTCAGCCGCCGCCGCGCGCAACTCGATGAATGGAACGCAATCCTGGACCGGGAATTCCCCGATCTCGGTCCCGCGCCGGAATTCTAGGCGCGTTTTCTGACCGCGCCCGCGGTATCGGTCTCGCCGGCCTTGGCGGGCTGTTCGGGCATTTCCATGTAACGCGCCAGAAAGGGCATCTGGCCGAATACGAACACCACGGTGATGATGAGATTGCCGAATACCTTGAACTGGATCCAGGCGGCTTCGCTCAAGAAGTAGGCCACGGCAAGGTTGACGGCGCCAAGGAGAAGGAAATACACGATCCAGATATTGTTCAGCCGCAGCCACACGTCCCTTGGCATTTCCACGGCATGGCCCAGCATGTGCTGCAGCGCCGGTTTGCTGCCGATATAGCGCGAGCCGAGGAAGATCGCCGCGAAAATCCAGTTCACCAGCGGCGCTTTCCATTTGAGGAAATTGACGTCGCGCAGGAGAAAGGTGGGGATGCAGAACACGACCACGGCGCACAAGGTGATCCATTCGAACTTGTCGAGGCGCTTGTAAGCCAGGAACAGCGCACCATAGACGATCACCGAAGTCGCCAGCAGTACTTCCGCGCCACTGTAGATGCCGCCAAAGCTATGCTCGAAGCCGGCAATGCTCACCGGCCGTTCGTCCATGGCCCAGACAACAAAGAAGGCCAGCAAAGGAATATAGCTCGCGACTTGTTTCATACGGAGATCGTCCTGCCTGTTCCGCGCAACAGATCAATATTACTTCAGTCGAGTCCGGCCTGTCTTGGCTTCGTTCCGCCGCTGTCACGATAGGGGAGTACAGCGGACGCCGTAAATACATCTGCGTTGGCTGCCTTCGATTGGATTGTGCATGCCATCCCTGGCGCGACATTGGTGGCTTCGCTAACCCCCAGCCTTGCCATCCATGGCAAGTCGTTCGGCCCTCAAGAAGCTGCGCTTCTTGTCGGCTGCGCCGACCGGGCCTCACCCATGTCTCACACGCCCGCTGTACTTCCCTTTCGCGACAGCGGCTGACGTCGTGCGTTGGGCAGGAGCCTAGTCTTCTTCCGGGTCGAATTCGGCTATTACTTCCTGGGTGCGCCAGCCGGCCATGATGGCTGACATGCTGTAGTTTCCTTCGTGGCAGGCGTACTCGTAGATCGGTTCGACTGCCCTGCGCATGGGGAACATGGCTGTCCATGAATCGGTCCAGGTGGTCGGATCGCTGATCGTGAATTCGTAGCCGAGGGTGTCGGTGTTGATCAGCCAGAACTTCTCCGTCAGTTCCATGTTTTCGCTGGAATTGCCGAAAGCCGTGGCGCGCGCGAAATAACGTGTTTCAACTATCAGCGTATCGCCATCCCAGTAACCGATGGAATCGCCTTCCCAGTCGCGCGGCGCTTGGCGGTACTCGCTTGTGTTCATTTTGACGATGCGTGCGTTGTGCACCATTTCGTTATGGATGAGGAAGTGGTCTCCGGTCTGGATTAATTGAACATTGTTGTTATAGGCGCTCGGCAGCATCGGCGGACCAGAATTGAAACCCATGATGCAGCGTTCGGACAGAGGCCTGACTTCGATTCCGTAATTCAGGGTCGCAGCTTCGCGCCGGGCCGCGTTTCGCTCCTGGGCCTGCTCGGTCAACTCGGGAATGCGGCCGTCGGGTGGATACGTGATCAACGACGTGCGATTGGAACCGAGAATCTCGGTGCCCCGGTCGTACCAGAATTGGTTATAGTCGCCGGTGGTTGTAGTGTCAGTGAAATTATCTCGGTCGAGTTGCTCCTGTCTGGCAATCTCGAACTCGGCCGCCTGTTCGGTGGTCAATACTTCCTGATCAGCAAATTCCCGCGGCCTTTGCAGGGGCGTGATCGTGCGAAAGTCCCAGGTGCCCTGCAGGTCAGGAAGTCCGTTCGCCAGGCGTGGAATTTCGTTGCTTTCCTGCGCCAGCGAAACAGAGGCCGCGAGCAATAGGAAAACTGGTAGAACAAGGCGGTGCAAGGCATTCGTGTCAATCATTTTTTGGCGCCTCCGCGAGTCATCTCGAAATACACTACACCTCGACCAGTCCGTTGACAAGAACGTTTCCACAGTGCGAGCCGCTGTCGCGAAAGGGAAGTACAGCGGGCGTGTGAGGCATGGGTGAGGCCCGGTCGGCGCAGCCGACAAGAAGCGCAGCTTCTTGAGGGCCGAACGACTTGCCATGGATGGCAAGGCTGGGGGTTAGCGAAGCCACCAATGTTGCGCCAGGGATGGCATGCACAATCCAATCGAAGGCAGCCAACGCAGACGTATTTACGGCGTCCGCTGTACTCCCCTATCCCGACAGCGGCGGTTCGAAGCCACAACGCTACTTGTTTTGCAGTTAGTGATCCCTTAAAATTCGCGGCTTCGATTGGACGGGGTGGGCCCGCGACTGGAGCGGGGTTGAAACCATGTATGCGGTAATTGAAAGCGGCGGCAAGCAGCACCGGGTCAGTGAAGGCGAAGTGCTGCGGCTCGAAAAGCTCGAACTCGAAGTCGGCGCCACCGTCACCTTCGACAAGGTGCTGATGATAGGCGAGGGCGCCGAAGTGAAGATCGGCCAGCCTTACGTCAAAGGCGGTTCCGTGGAAGCCGAAGTGCTGAACCAGGCCCGTGGCAAGAAAATTCGCATCGTCAAGTTCAATCGGCGCAAGCATCATCGCAAGCAGATGGGGCATCGCCAGTGGTTCACCGAGGTGAAAATTACCGGCATCAAGGCCTGAGGTACGGATATGGCGCACAAGAAAGCAGGCGGCAGCAGTAATAACGGCCGCGATTCGATATCCAAGCGGCTGGGAGTCAAGCTCTTCGGCGGCCAGGCCGTGAAAGCCGGCAACATCATCGTGCGCCAGCGCGGCACCAGATTCCATCCCGGCTACCAGGTCGGCTGCGGCAGGGACTATACGCTGTACGCGAAAGCCGACGGCGTCGTCGAGTTCACCGTGAAAGGCCCGCAAAAGCGCAAGTACGTCAACGTGGTGAACCCGGCCTGAGTTGCCGAACAAACGAACTCTCCGCGGCGCGCCGCAACCCCGATTCTCAACAGACGCGACATGCACCGGACGAGGCATGCGTCGTTCCTGCGTCTTGAACCAGAGTCAGCACGGTGAAATTTGTAGACGAGGCGGAAATCAGCGTGGAAGCCGGCAAGGGCGGCAATGGCTGCCTGAGTTTCCGCCGGGAAAAATACATCGAGTTCGGCGGACCCGACGGCGGTGACGGCGGCGCCGGCGGCAGCGTCTACATGCGCGCCGATCCCGCACTCAACACCCTGGTGGACTTTCGGTTCCAGCCGCAATATCGGGCGCAATCCGGCCGGTCCGGCGCCGGCCGCAATCGCACCGGGTCAAGCGGCGAGGATCTGACGATCGACGTGCCGCCCGGCACCAGCGTCATCGATACGGAAACCGGCGAACTGATCGCCGACTTGCGAGAGGCCGGGCATCCGGTGATCGTGGCGAAAGGCGGCCGGCCCGGCCTCGGCAATACCCGTTTCAAGTCGAGCACCAATCGCGCGCCGCGCAAGACCACCGACGGCGAGCCGGGCGAGGCGCGCAGACTGCAATTGCAATTGAGTCTGGTCGCCGACGTCGGATTGCTTGGACTGCCGAACGCGGGTAAGAGCACCCTGATCCGGACCGTGTCCGCGGCGCGGCCCAAGGTGGCCGATTACCCCTTTACGACCCTGATTCCCAATCTCGGCGTCGTCCGGCTGGGCCCCGAACGCAGTTTCGTCATGGCCGACATGCCGGGCCTGATCGAAGGCGCGGCGGACGGCGCCGGACTCGGATTCCGATTCCTGAAGCATCTTTCGCGCACTAGGCTGCTGCTGCACCTCGTCGACGTCTTGCCGACGGACGGCGGCGATCCGGTGGCGAACGCGCAGTCCATCGTTACCGAACTCCAAAAATTCAGTGAAACGCTCGCCACAAGGGAACGCTGGCTCGTTCTTTCCAAGGTGGATTTGCTGCCCGACGACGAGCTTGCCGATCTGGAAACGCGCTTGCGGGATGCGCTGGACTGGCGAGGCGAGATACACCATATTTCGGCCCTCACCGGCGCTGGTTGCCCGCAATTGTGCGAAACGCTGATGCAGGCCATCGAAACGCATCGCGAGCGGCTGCGCGAGGATGCGGATTACGCGCGCGAACAGCAAGGGCTGGAACGGGAAATGATGCTCGAAATCGGGCGCGGCAAGGCAAAGGATACGAATCATGCGTGAGGGCATCGCCGCCTGCCGGACCTGGGTGATCAAGATCGGCAGCTCGCTATTGACCAACGAAGGGATGGGGCTCGATCACCGCGCCATTGCCGGCTGGGCGGCCCAGATCGTGACGCTGCGCGAGCAAGGTCTGCGGTTCGTGGTGGTATCTTCGGGCGCGGTTGCCGAAGGCGCCACCCGGCTCGGACTGAAATCCATGCCCCGGGAAGTGCGGCTGCAGGCGGCGGCAGCGGCGGTCGGCCAGATGGGAGTGATCCAGGCCTGGGAGAGCTGTTTTTCCGGGCATGGCGCCCACGCCGCCCAGATTCTCCTCAGCCACGAAGACCTGTCGGACCGCACCCGCTACCTCAACGCCCGTTCAACGTTGACTTCCCTGCTCGACCTTGCCGCCGTTCCCGTCGTCAACGAGAACGACAGCGTGGCGACCGACGAACTTTGCCTCGGCGACAACGACAACCTGGCGGCGCTGGTTTCCAATCTGATCAATGCCGACGTGATGGTAATCCTGACCGACCAGGACGGGCTGTTCAGCGCCGATCCCCGCAAAAACGCCCAGGCTGTGCTGGTGCCGGCAGGAAATGCCGGCGATACCGATCTTGAGCGCCTCGCCGGAACCGGCAGCAGTCTTGGCCGCGGCGGCATGATCACCAAATTGTCGGCGGCGCGGCTGGCGGCGCGTTCCGGTACGCATACGATCATCGCCAATGGACGCGAACCGGACCTGTTGCCGAAATTGAAAGCCGGCGAAGAACTGGGCACCTGGCTGAGTGCGGGTCACGAACCCGTCACCGCGAAAAAACAATGGCTGGCGAGTCAATTGACCTTGAAAGGCACTTTAACGCTCGACCAGGGCGCGGTTTCGGTTTTGCGCAGGCACGGCAGAAGTCTGCTCGCGGTAGGCGTTACCGCGACAAGCGGCAAGTATCAGCGCGGCGAGGTCGTCGCCTGCCTCGACGAATCAGGCCGGGAAATCGCCAGGGGGATGGTCAATTACAATAGCGGTGAAGTCGCGCGCCTGCTCGGTCAGGACAGCGGCCGCATTGCCGAACTGCTGGGCTACGCAGGTGAAGAAGAACTCATCCACCGCGACAATCTGGTATTGACGGAGTAGCGGGGCCTTACAACGCCTTGATGGCGGAATTCAGCCGGCTCTTGTGCCTCGCGGCCTTGTTCCTGTGGATAATGCCTTTTTCCGCCATGCGGTCGATGACGGGAACGGCGGCCTGATAGGCCTCGGCGGCGGCCTTTTTGTCTTTCTGGTCGATCGCCGCTCTCACTTTCTTGATGCAGGTGCGGACCATGGAACGAAAGGACGCGTTATGACGGCGCCGCTTTTCGTTTTGTCGGGCGCGCTTGCGCGCCTGGGGGGAATTTGCCAAGGAGTTTTCCTCCGCTTCGAACTGTATTCGAACAGCCCTCAAAAAAGTGCGACACTATGCCGCTTTAGCCTCCTTGTGTCAACAATTCCGCCGACTTGTGAACCAGAGTGACGCCAGCCCGGCCGGCGCCGGGGAAACGCCCGCCAGCGACGAAGGTCTGCTGAAATCCAGCGGCGTTACCGGTTCGATGACCATGGTTTCCCGCGTGCTCGGCCTGGTGCGGGATATCGTCATCGCCCGCCTGTTCGGCGCCGTCGAAGGCGTCGACGCGTTTTTCCTCGCCAACAAGATTCCCAACTTCATGCGTCGCCTGTTCGCCGAAGGCGCGTTCAACCAGGCTTTCGTTCCGGTGCTTTCGGAATATCGCACGAAGCGCAGTCATGCCGAGGTGCAGGACCTGGTGAACGCGGTTGCCGCTTCGCTGGGAGGCCTGCTTGCGATCGTAACCGTGCTGGTCGTGGCCGCCGCGCCCCTGCTGGCGATGGTCGTCGCTTACGGCTTCATCGACGAGCCCTACAAGTTCGATGCGTTCGTGCAGATGTTCCGTATCACCTTTCCCTATCTGCTGCTGATTTCCATGACTGCGATGTGCGGGGCGGTGCTGAACAGTTACGGCTATTTCGCCGGGCCCGCGATCACCCCGGCCATGCTCAACCTGTCGCTGATCGCCTGTTCCTTCCTGCTCGCTCCCCACCTGGCCGAGCCGGCACTGGCCCTGGCCTGGGGCGTATTGATCGCCGGAGTCGCGCAATTGCTGTTCCAGTTGCCTTTTCTCGTGCATATCCGCCTCCTGCCCGTGCCCAGGCCGCGGCGAGGCCATGAAGGCGTAAGACGCATCAAGCGGCTGATGTTGCCGGCGCTGTTCGGCGTGTCGGTAAGCCAGATCAATCTGCTTTTCGATACGGTAATCGCCTCGCTGCTCGTCACCGGCAGCGTGTCCTGGCTGTATTATTCCGACCGCCTGATGGAACTGCCCCTGGGCACTTTCGGCATCGCCATCGCGATCGTGGTGCTGCCGAGTCTGTCGCGCAAGCACGCCAGCCAATCCATGGACGAGTTCTCGGCCACGCTCGACTGGGCTTTCCGGCTCGTCTGCCTGATTGCCTTGCCCGCGACGCTGGCGTTGATCCTGATCGCCGAACCCTTGCTCGTCACCTTGTTCCAGAACGAGAATTTTACGGCTTTCGACGTGGAGCGCTCGGCCGCCAGCCTGAAAGCCTACGCGGTAGGCCTGACCGCGTTCATGGCGGTGAAGATCTTCGCGCCGGGATTTTACGCGCGGCAGAATACGCGGACGCCGGTGCGGATCGGCGTCATCGCCATGACCGTCAACATGGTATTGAACGTGAGTTTCTATTTGTCCGGTTTCGCCCATGTAGGGCTGGCGCTGGCGACGAGCCTGGCGGCCGTGCTCAACGCGAGCCTGTTACTGTTCGGACTGCGGCGCGACGGAGTGTTCCGGTTTCAAGCGGGTTGGGGGCGCCTGCTGTTACAGATGCTGGCGGCCAATGCGGTCATGATCCTGGTGCTGCTGAGTCTGACGGGTCAATGGGAGGAATGGATGGAATGGACGATCGTCGCCAAGGTCGGGCAACTCGCCTTGCTCGTGCTGGGCGGGTTGCTGGCCTATCTGCTTTCGCTATATGTTTGCGGCCTGCGTCCGCGCCACCTGTTGCGCTGAGTCCGTCATGAACTCATGACCAATTGAACTTATGAAGAGAGTTTTCAGTTCGGAAAACACGATCGACGTCTGGCAGATCAGGAACCTGCTGGAAGTGGAAGGCATCGATACCGTGGTGAAGAACGCCGATATGTCGTCGGCCTTCGGCGAAGTTCCCTTCGTGGAAACCTGGCCTGAAGTATGGGTGAAAGACCCGGCGGATTACGAACACGCGCTCGATATCGTCGACGAATATCTCTACGCCGAAGACGATGACCGTCCCGACTGGCGCTGTTCGAAATGCCGTGAAAGAAACGACGCGGCTTTCGCGGTTTGCTGGAACTGCCAGACCCCGGCGCGCACCGTTCCCATCGCAGGCTCCGGGTCAGATCCCGGTTCGGAATCAGCCTCGTAACAATTCGGCAAGACTGCGCACGAGATAGCCGATATTCGCCTGGTTGATGCCGGCAATATTGATACGGCCCGACTTCACCAGGTAGATGCTGTAATCCGTTACCAGCGATTCCGCCTGCTCCGGAGTGACGCCGAGAAAGGAAAACATGCCTTTCTCGCGCTCGATGAAACTGAAATCCCGCTCGACGCCTGCCGCGGCCAGTTCGCGCACGAAGGCTGCGCGCAGACTATTGATGCGGTCGCGCACTTCCGCCAGCTCCAGCTCCCAGTCCGCGCGCAATCCGGCGTCTTCCATGATTGTTTGCACAATGGCGGCGCCGTGGTCCGGCGGCATCGAATAATTTGCCCTGGCGGTGGCTGCGAGCCGGCTCATCGCCGCCTTCGCCACCGGACCGGAACTGCAGATCACCGAAACGGCGCCAGTGCGTTCGCGATAGAGGCCGAAATTTTTCGAACAGGAACTGACCAGCATCAGTTCGGGCAATGATTCCGCCAGCAGGCGCACGCCGTAAACGTCTTCCTCGAGGCCGTCGCCAAGACCCTGATAGGCCATGTCGATCAGGATCGCGAGTCCCCTGTCCAGGGCCAGATCGCGCATTTGCCGCCATTGTTCGCGGCCGAGGTCGCCGCCGCAGGGATTGTGGCAGCAGCCATGCAGCAGCACCACATCACCCGCGGCCGCCGCGGAAAGGCTTTCGAACATGGCGTCGAAGCGCACCGAATGAGTGGCGAAATCGTAGTAGGGATAAGAGGCGATCTTCAGCCCGGCCGCGCCGAGCAGGGGCCGATGATTCGGCCAGGTGGGGTCGCTCACCCACACGGTAGCGTCCGGCGCGGCCTGGGCGATGAATTCCGCCGCCAGGCGCAAGCCGCCGCAGCCGCCGGGCGTCTGCAAGGTCACCCTGCGCTCGCCGAGGCTTTGCTTCAGCGTCTCGCCGAATGCCAACGAGGCGATCGCCTCGTTGAAGCCGGCGGCGCCGCCCGGACCGACATAGGCCTTGCTGTCCTGTTCGGCAAGCAGCGTCTGCTCGGCCTGCTTCACGGCGCGCATGACCGGCGTGTTGCCGTTTTCGTCCTTGTAGACGCCGGCGCCGAGATCGATCTTGTCCGGATTCGGGTCGGCCCGGTAAGCCGGCGTCAGCGCCAGGATGGGGTCGGGCGGAAGCGCTTGCAATGAGTCAAACATCGGATTCTCGCATTCTGTTGTGATAAGCCTTGAGCGTGTTCTGCAGCAGGGAGGCCCGGGTCATCGGCCCGACGCCGCCGGGCACCGGCGTGATCCACGAACATTTCGGGGCGACCCGGTCGAAATCCACGTCGCCGGCGAGCCGGAAGCCGGACTTGCGGCTCGCATCGGGTACGCGGGTGGTGCCGACATCGATCACCACGGCGCCCGACTTGACCATGTCGGCGCTGACGAACCCGGGTCTGCCGATGGCGGCGATCAGGATATCGGCGCGGGCGCACAATTCCTGCAGCCCCCGGGTTCGGCTGTGGGCGATGGTCACGGTGCAATTGCCGGGCGTGGCGTTGCGCGACAGCAGGATCGACATCGGCGTGCCGACGATATTGCTGCGGCCGAGCACCACGCAGTTCTTTCCCTCGGTCTCGATCCCGTTTCTGGAGAGCAATTCCATGACGCCATTGGGGGTCGCCGATACGAATGCGGGCAGCCCGAGGCACATGAGTCCGACGCTTTGCGGTCCGAAACCGTCGACGTCCTTTTCCGCATCGATCGCAAGCGTGATCTTGTGTTCGTCGATGTGCGACGGCAGCGGCAATTGCACGATGAATCCGTCGATGTTCGCGTCCGCGTTCAATTCGGCGACCCGGCCGAGCAATTCTTCCTCGCTTGTGCCGGCCCGCATTCGCACCACGGTCGATTCGAAACCGATCTCGTCGCAATCCCTGACCTTGTTGGCGACATAGGTCTCGCTGGCGCCGTCGTCGCCGACGAGCACCGCCGCCAGATGCGGCGCGCGGCGGCCGGCCGCGCGCAGTCCGCTGACCTGTTCGCTGATTTCACGGCGAATTTGTTCGGAACAGGACTTTCCGTCTAATATCTGCACGGCCTTGAACCCTATGAATCTTTCAGCAATTGCAGGAAACTGCCGGACCCGTCGACCGGAGGCCCCGGCCGGCGGAAGGTCGGCAATGATAAACAAGCGCCATGGCTCGCTCAAGCGTGAAAGCAGAGGCCGCCGGTAATGGAAGTGCTAGTCCCGGTATTGATCGTGGTCGCCGGTTCCTTCGTGCAAACGGCGATCGGATTCGGCCTCGCGGTAATCGCCGCGCCGCTGCTGTTCTTCATCGATCCGGACTACGTTCCGGCGCCGATAACGGTAGCCGCGCTCACGCTGTCCCTGGCCAACGCCTGGCGCTTTCGGCATTCGATTTCCTTTGCCGGTCTGAAGTTCGCGATTCTCGGAAGAGTGCCAGGCACGGTGGCCGGCGGATTGCTCATATTCTGGATAGATCAGCGCACCCTGGGATTGTGGCTGGGAATATCGGTGCTGGTGGCTGTCTGGCTCAGTTTCGGCAAGGTCGCGTTCCGGCCCACCCGCGGCGCCATGTTTTCCGCCGGTTTCCTGTCCGGATTCATGGGCACGAGTTCGTCCATCGGCGGGCCGCCCATGGCGCTCGTGCTGCAGCACCAGACCGCCGACTTCATCCGCGCCAACATGGCGGCTTTCTTCATCGTCAGTTGCATCATGAGCCTGATCATGCTGGGTTTCGTCGGGCGTTTCGCCGAACGACATCTTCTGCTGGCGCTGCCTTTCATGCCGGCCAGCTTGCTGGGTTACTGGCTGGCCATGCGCTCGGTGCACCTGATCACCTCGCAAATGTTGCGTTACGGTTCATTGGGCCTTTGCGCCGTCGCCGGAATTGCCGCCGTGATTTCCTACTGGATGTGAAATCACGAAATAGTATCCGGACATCTTTACACCCCGCCCCCGGATGTTAGACTGACTTCCCTTTTTCTTTCTGAGGAAGCCCAGGTGAAAAAACTGATCGCAGCGATTCTGATTTGCGCATTCGCTCCTTTCGTGTATGCCGACAACGACGAAGCGACCGAGGTCATAGCCGGTGTGCTGATGAACCTGAACCATTTTCCGTCGGACGATGACAAGGCCGCCTTGCAGGGCCTGATCGATGACGACAGCGTCGGACCCGCCTTCAAGGCGGTAGCGGACGCGGTAATGGGGATCGAGCATTCGGCCAGCGAAGACGGCAAGGCCGCGATGGCGCGAGTGCTGGAAGCCGATAATGCCGACCCGCGCGCCAAGGCTCTGGCCCAGGTCGTAATGGACCTGAATCACGGCGCCAGCGACGAAGCCAAGGCGTCCGTGCAGGCATTGCTGTAGCGCACGGCCCGTGCGGGCGACGCATGCGTCGCCCCTGCAGGGAATTCAACCACGTACGAATCTGGCGCGAGGGTGAGGTATGCCTCGCCCATGCGCGTGGCAGCATTGATTCGCCGGATCAGGCATTGGCGGCTTTCAGGCCGCGCTTGTCCGCATAGAATTTGCGGATTTCATCCATGTCATGCTCCAGATCTCCGCTGGGCTGATAGAAATCCGCGAAACCCGCTTCCTTTTTCCCCGCATCGACGTATCCCAGCAGGATCGGCACGTCCGCGGTGCTGGCGATGTGATAGAAACCGGTTTTCCAGCGTTCGACCTTGCTGCGTGTGCCTTCCGGCGGCACGAGCACGATCAGTTCGTCGTTCCGTTCGTATTGCCGCACGGTCTCCCGCACCACGTTATGGGGCCGGCTGCGGTCGATGGGAATCCCTCCCAGCCATTTCATCAGCCCGGCGAAAGGGAAGGGGAACAAGGTGTGCTTGCCCATCCAGTAGACGCGCAATCTCAAAATCAGCACAGCCATGATCATCAGCGGGAAGTCCCAGTTGCTCGTATGCGGCGCGCCGATCAGCACGCAACGCTGGTGATCGAGTTCGCGGCCGCGGATTTTCCAGCCCGTCAGCGCCAGCACCAGTATTGAAATCCAGCGCAGGAGCGGCGTAATCAGCGGAGTGGAAAAAACCGTCATTCCCATGTGCGGCCCCGTTTATGGCCAGAGAGGCCTACCACTCCCGGAAATAGTCCGACGGGTCTTCCGGCCGCAAGGTCTTGAGATTGCCGGTGGCCGAGCCAAGATAAAGAAACCCGATGATCTTCTCGTTTCCGGCGAGTCCCAGGCCTTCCATCACATGCCGGTCGTAGGCCATGGAGCCCGTTCGCCACATTGCCCCGACGCCCTGGGCATGCGCCGCGTTCAACATGTTCTGCGCGGCGGCGCCCGCGGACAAATCCTGCTCTATCGCCGGCACCTTGGGATGTTTCACATGACTTGCGATCACGACGATGATCATCGGCGCCCGCAAGGTCTTGGCCCGCAAGCGGTCCTGCTCCCCGGGCTCCATCTCCGGGTCGGCGGCTAGCGCTGCCTCGACAAACAGGCCGCCGAGCCTTGCGCGCGATTCGCCGCGCACGATCAGAAACCGCCAGGGCCGCAACATCGCATGATCGGCGGCCCGCAAGGCGGCGCGGCAGATATTCTCGAGTTGTTCCGGCGCGGGTTCCGGCTCCTCCAGGCGGGGGGCCGAATTGCGAGTCAAAAGCGCTTCGAGGGCATTCATTGCACCGCAAGCATAAAGCATTCATGAAAACCGGGAAACTGACGTTCCATTAGCTATCGAGCATGGGTTGCGGGGTGCATAGATGCTATACTTGGGCGCCATCTTGTGATTGGGCGCAATTGGGACAGAGAATGAATTCCCAGGCACAAATGATTGCCGTCAGCAGCGGCGCGCCGGTATATCGCAAGGAAAAATCCCGTTATTTCGGCACGGTCACGCGCAAGAAGCTGCGGCTCGCGTTCTCGTTCTATTCCCCGGACGGTAACGAAATCGCCATGCCCATCGCGAGCATGTCGGCCTATCTCAAGCGCGAATTCCCCGATGTCGAAGTCCTGCTCGAACCGATCCTGATCCTGCGCGACGCCGAACACTATGCACCGGCGAATTACGCCCGCAGGGTCGAGTCTCTCGATGTCGATCTGATCGCCTTTTCCGTCATGAGCCCGCACTGGTATCCGATGGAGCCATACTTCGCGGAAATCAAGCGGCTGATGCCTTCGCTGCCGATCCTGATCGGCGGCTACCAGGCCATGTTGTCCCAGGAAGAGACCATCGCCAATCCGAATATCGATTACATCTGCGTCGGCGACGGCGAATACGCCATCGGCAACATGGTGCGGCATCTGCGCGGCGAACTCGGCCCCGCCGACGGCATGTGGGAAAAACTGATCGACGGCGAAATATTCCGCAGCGAACCGCACCAGAACGGCGACCTTGCCGCGCTGCCGTTCCCGGATTACGAAATCTTCTCCCGCGACGGCAGCTTCGAAGGCGTCAATTCCTCGATTTTCGGCCCAAAAGGCAAGCTCGTGCTGCCGGTCATGACCGGCCGCGGTTGCCCCTATCGCTGCACCTATTGCTGCAATACGCCGCTACTGGAAAGCTGGAAGAGCAAGAAGACCTTTCTGCGCAAGTACGAGCCCGAGGCCATGGTGGACGAACTCGAACGCCTGCGGGACAAGTACAACGTCGGCTATTTCGAATTCTGGGACGAGTTGTTCCTGTCAAATCTGAAATTCGTGCGCGCCTTTTTCGAGATCTACAAGGAGCGCATCCGCCTGCCGTTCTCGATCAACTCGCGAGTCGAAGTGATGAACGAGGAATTCTGCCGCACGGCGGCGGAAGCCGGTTGCCACACGATCTGGTTCGGCATCGAAAGCGGCGACGAGGAATACCGTTCGAAAATGCTCGGCCGCAAGATGAAAAATCAGCAGGTCATCGACGCCGCCGACAATTGCCGGAAGGCGGGTATCTTCCGCCTCACTTTCAACATCGTCGGCGCCCCGCTGGAGACCGCCGAGGGCATGCGCAAGACGCTCGAACTCAACAAGCGCATTGCGCCGGAGTTCTTCTTTTTCTTCCCCTATATCCCGCTGCGCGGCACGCCGCTATACAAGATCGCCGAGCAGGAAGGCCTGCTGCTCAAGCACAAGAAGAACCTGCATTACCTCTCCGCGGTAAACGACCGCCAGTTCACCCTGAACATGAAGGAGCGCCCGGAACTGCTCACGCAAGACGAATACAACGAAATCTGCATGGAAATGCTCGCCTTCCAGGAAGCCAACAATCGCCTGAGTTATACCGAAGGCAACGCCATGGAAGAGCCGGCCGCTGTGCAGGACAAGAGCTTCCAGCTCGTTGAGGATGCGCCGCCTCCCGTGGAGCCGGTGGTCGCGGCGGAGCGGAAGAAATCGCTGTTTTCCGAAGTGCGGGGCTTTTTCAGCCGCTAGGAGTCTGCGCCGTAGAACGATTCGCGGTCGGGCGCATGGAGCCGCCCGACGATGAACCCGCATGGGCGACCGCGGAGCCCGTCGATGGCCGCGCGGGGGCTCGCGAAGCCCTCCGGAAGCGCTTCGTCCGGCCG